>CAVXCB010000002.1:0-502942 GCA_963760085.1 uncultured Planctomycetaceae bacterium | reverse complement strand
CCGCACGCGCAACGGCCGGCAATCTCGGTGCCAGGCAGCGTGGCGCGAAGCAGATGTTGGAGTCAGAATGGAGATGTACGCCACGCGGCCGGAGCCGTATCATGAGAGGCACCGCACGTATAGGGGGTGACGCATGGCCGAGACGTACACAGGCGAGATTCGCAACGGGGTCGTGGTGTTCAACCCGGCCGCCCCCTTGCCAGATGGGACGAAAGTTCGGGTGGAGCCGGTCGAGCGACTCGAGACACTGACGTCTGGACCGGCTTTGGACCCGATCGCCGGGACGCGGAGGATGCCGCTCGCCTCGGCGCGGACGGCGGAAGAAATCGCCCCGCCGTTGCCGTCAGATCTCGCCGAGAACCACGACCACTACGCCCATGGAAAGCCCCGCGAATGAGCGTGGTTTTCGCCGATACGTTCTACTTCATTGCCCTCAGCAACCCTTCCGACGGGCACCACGCGGCCGCCGTCAGTGCCGCTGAGCCCTCACATCACGACTACTGACGACACATTATGTCCTGATCGAAGTAGCTGACGCCCTGAGTGCTCCGCAATTCCGGGCCGACGTGGCCCAGTTCCTCCGTCGGCTCGCTGGATCCCGGCACCGAGATCATCGGCCCCGACATTCCCCTCTACGAACACGGACTCGACCTCTACGCCCGGCCTCCCGACAAGGCCTGGTCCCTCACTGACTGCATCTCCTCCGTTGTCATGACCGAACGCGGCTTGACGGAAGCCCTCACCGGCGACAATCACTTCGAGCAGGCCGGCTTCGCGCCCTCCTGCGTTAGAACGACTGCCCGCCGCTTCAAATCCATAAGTCTGGCGGCGTTCTCGGGCTCGTGAATACGCTTGTTCCAAGCGGAACAGGCGGTGTAAGATCTGAGATCGGAAAAGCCCCCGACAACTGGGCAGAGGGAGAATTGAACTCCCGACACCAGGATTTTCAGTCCTGTGCTCTACCAACTGAGCTATCTGCCCGGGCATGGATCAACGCATGTCACGATAGAGCAGAAAACCCGCAATGTCAACATGTCGACGAGCCGCGGCGGGGTTCCCGAAGGCGGGTCCAGCAGGCGAGGCGGAGTCTAGTTCGGCACCGAAATAGACGCACAAGGCGGTGATCGAGAGTGACCTAAAGCCTGAATCGCAATGCACTTGCCATCTTTTCTTTGGGCAAGTTCTCATCGCGACCCAAGGTTTCTTATGTTAATAGGTGGACCGATTATGCACCGGGGCCACCGCGGCCACGGGCCGTGGAGAGGGTGCGTCATGAGAACGGCATTCTCCGAGAATACGAATGGTCATGAGCCCTCGATCATCCTCACGGAGCCGTCGCATTCGAGCCGCTTCCCGCTAGCCAGGCTCATCCAGCTCATCGTCTTGCTGCAGACGGAACGTTATCCCAATGCGCGGCGGCTGGCGGAGATCTGCGAGGTCAGCCGGCGGACGATCTATCGCGACCTTGCCGCCCTGGCCGGGGCTGGCATCACGGTTCTGTATCGCTCTGACCGCCAGGGATACCAGCTCGCGCAAAACGTCTTCCTGCAGCCGCCGAAAATGGAGGAGGCGAAGCCCTGGCGCTTTTGGTGTCTTGTCGGCAATGGGGCTCGGGAGATGACATGGGCCTTGGCCGGCACGCAAACCAGGCGATCGACAAGCTCATTCAGAGCCTCCCAGAAGGGATGCGGACCAGGCTGCTCGCCGCGGCCGAAATCCTTGGCGATCCACCCGATCGCCCGCATTCGTCGGCGACCCGCCAGAAGGTCGATGAGCGCATTCTAGTCGCGCTCTGCACACAGGCTACAGGTCCGCCTGCGAGTCCGTGAGACCGGAGCAAGCACAGCGGAGACGACCAAGCTAGGTATCTATCGTCTCGCCAAAATCCATGGTTTTTGGTGCCTGGTCGGGCGGTCGACACGGCACTGTCGCGTCTTGCTCGTCCCGCTGCACCAGATCGATCAAGTCGAGTTAACGGCCGATCCGTACTCGATCCCACCTCGATTCAACCTTTCGAGATTCCTGGCCAGGACGGCCGCGTGTTCGAGTCTCCTCTTGTGCTCGAGGCCGCGACAAACTGATAAGGTCCCGGCCCCAGACTCGCGGGATGGTTGACTCGATCCACCACTCGATTAGAATTGAAGCTCGACTGCATTGCGAGGCGCATAGCTCAGTTGGCTAGGGCGCACCCCTGATAAGGGTGAGGTCGACTGTTCGAATTCAGTCTGCGCCCATTCTGGAACGGCTGCCGGCAAACTGGCGGTGAATCGATCACGGGTCAATTCAAACCCCTTGATGAGTGCCGTAATGGATTGTGATCGTTTTCACGAGGATCGGCCGGAGTCGGGGCGAACCGATAAGCTCAATCCTCTTCGTCCTCCGACTCCTCGTCCACTTCCACGTCGCTGTCTTCTTCTTCGTCCAAGTCTTCGTCGTCCTCGATGGCCGCCGCGGCCTGTTTGGCGGGCGCTTTGCGAGGAAGCGCTTCGGCTCGTGGAATGACTGCTCCCAATCCTGGAGCATCCTCGGGCATCGGTTCCTTGGTGCGCTGGACAAAGTGCGTTCCGCGGCCCTTGGCCGTGAGCTCGGCGGCTCTGGCTTCGGCGGCCTCTTTCTGTGTGTACTCAAAGGTGGCAACCGCCTTGTATGCGTCGTTCATCACCGTCCAGACGATGCGCATTCGGGCTGCTGGCTTGGCTGCCCTGCTCGACTTGGCCTTGGTCTTGGGCGCGGCCTTGGGCTTCTTCTTGGGCTTCCGTTCCGGTACCTCCTCGTCCTCGACTTCTTCGACCAGCTCCTCGGTCTCGTCTTCCATCGGGTCCAGAGGCTCCGCCGCCTCACTCTGCCGTCTCAATTCTAGTCGGTTCAGCGGTTTCCCAGCCATGAAACCGGTCCTCTTGCGTAAGCGATGAACGAGCGTGATGACTAGTTATGCCAAGAACTTTGCAGCCTGCCTGGCTCTCGCCGCCGGCAGGGCGGCAGAATCGTTTCGAGGGTCTCATCTTAATCAGTCACAGGCGACTTGAACAGGGCCTGAAGGGCCTGGCGGCCGGGACGGGGGGATGTGCGATCGACCCGCCAAGCATTCGTTCCGAGGCACTCCGTCGGCGCCGCGGATGGTTGCGTGGACCGCTGGAGCTCGATGGTAATTCGGCTCAGCAACTCGGCGGGATGATACGGCTTGGAAAGGAACTGTTCCACGTCCATCGCGGCGAGCGCCGCGATGTGGCCATCGAGAATCGCCGCGCTGCAAATGATGATCGGTTGCTCGGGTCGCTGCAGCTTAATCCTCCGACAGACCTCGACGCCGGGCAGCATGGGCAGATTCAAATCGAGCAAGACAAGGTCGAAGGGTTTGCCGGTGGAGAACAGCTCGACGCCCTCGGGGCCGTCGCCAGCCTCCACGATCTCAAAACCCTCGCCCCGAAGAAACTGGGCAATCAGTTTTCGCAGGAGTGATTCGTCTTCAACCAGCAAGAGCTTGCGGTGCCGCTTCACACCCTGCTCTCCTGCTGATCGGTTCAACTCTTCCATGTCAGGTGCTTCCTCGATCAGAGTCATGCAGTGGCACAGAACTATCCTATTAGATCTGCGAAGAGGCGCCGACCCGACTCTATACTGCCTGCTAATCCCTTATCGATCATACACTTGCGAAATGCGACCGAGTATCAAGCTTGCACCCGGAAGCTCAAGACGGCGTGGCCTCTCAGGAAACAGGCATCTGCGGGGAAGGACTTGGTAAGCCCCGGACTGGAGCTGGGGCGGCTCGATCCACACCCAGTGATTGGCAGAGAAAGGCGATGGCTACATGCTTGGTCACGTTCAGTCCGAGAATTCCCCACAAGACTCCCAGCCGGAATAGCCAGAAGTTAAGAGCAACGCACGCCACCAGACCGAGCAAGCCGGCCAATGACATTTGAAAACCGGATCGTTCCATGAGGCTATTATGGAGCCACAAGGCTTGAGCGAACAGTGCCTCTTGTTCCAGAAACGAGCTGCGGCTCTAAGTTAAGGCAAGGGCGGTGGCAGGTGCCCACTGGCGGAAGCGGACTCGTCGGTTTACGATGTCTCCATCTAGTTGGGGTGAACTAGCGATCCGTCGCCCCGGGTCGCTCGATCCCGGGACAGGGACTACGGCCCGGCACAGAAAGTGGTGCAGGCTGATCACCGCGTCTCGACTCGTAGCTCTCTCGGATGTCCATTCAACACAATAGATCATTCCATCATGGCGAATCCGACGATTTCCCGACCGGAATGGAGCACGGTGATCGATTCCGTGCTTCAAAAGGAACTTGAGCAACATGTCCTTGTAACCTCATGGGACAAGATGCTCAATATGGTAGATACAGTCTATAACTGGGGACGGCGGTCGAGCCTTTGGCCCTTGGGATTCGGCCTGGCCTGTTGCGCTATCGAGATGATCTGCACGGCTTCGAGCCGGTTCGACATCGCCCGCTTCGGCGCCGAGGTGTTTCGCGGCTCGCCGCGCCAGGCAGACCTGATGATTGTCTCGGGGACCGTGACCAAGACGATGATGCCGATGATCGCGCGGCTTTATGACCAGATGCCAGAACCCAAGTACGTGATCTCGATGGGGGCGTGCGCCACCGGCGGCGGCCCGTTCAAAGAGGGCTACAACGTGGTTTCGGGGATCGACAAGCATCTGCCGGTCGATGTCTACATTCCGGGTTGCCCACCCACTCCCCAGGCCCTGCTCAACGGCCTGATCATGCTCCAGAAGAAGATCGACGGCGAGCACATCAAGAACGCACCCTGGTATCGAGGCGATGTGGATCGCGATATCCCGATTCCGGTTCTGGGCCCGGACCTGATTGATCTGCGGACTGTTGAGCTGACCGCGGAGCGGACGGCGATGGGTCTGGCCGAGGCTCGCGAGGCGGGCCTTCCCAAGCCGCCGAAGATTGCCGCGCCTCAGCCCGAGGCCGACCTGGCCGATGCGTCAGGAAATGGGGCAGTCGGGGCGGCTGCGGCGAAGCCGCCAAGCAAGATCGACATGATCCGCGCCAAGGCTCGCGGTGAGACGCTGCCAGAGCCAAGTTCGGCGACAGCGGCGGCTCCAGCCGCACCGGCGGCAGCCAAGCCCGCCAAGAAGGCCAAACGCGCCCTGGCCCGTCCCAGCCTGGTCTGGCTTGGGGACGCGGGCCTCAAAGAGCTGGCCGCACGGCTCGACGCCAAATTCGGCGCGGCAACCGTCTCGATCATCCAGGCGGGCTTACTGGTTTCAACCGACAAGCTGGTTGGCGTGGCCCACTTCCTGCGTGACGAGAACCCGATCAAGTACGACTATCTCGCCAGTTTGCAGAGCGTTCATTACGAAGACTGCATTGAGATCAATTACCAGCTTGACAGCACGACCCAACCTGGCAGCCTGATTGAGCTTCGCGTGCGAACGGCCGAGGCAGAAGGGAAAGGCGAAATCCCATCGCTCTACCACGTCTATCGCGGGGCCGATTTCCAGGAGCGCGAGGTCTACGACATGATGGGCATCCGCTTCACCGGCCACCCGGAGCTGAAGCGAATTCTCATGTGGGAAGGTTATGCCTACTATCCCCTCCGGAAAGACTTTCTCGAGCCTTACTACGAGGCGCCCGCCAAAGTCTTTCCCAGCCGGGTTGACGAGGGGTTCGGTCAGCATTTCCGCTCGGAGGAGATCAACCCGCACGGCACCAATTTGAAAGTGCCCCAGGGCTTCACCGACTGGGCCAGCCTCTCCAGCAGCTCGGATCCCAAGGGCCAGCCGCTGCTTCCTGGCGCGGTGGATGTCCAGGAGCTTGGCACCGATCAATTCGTCGTCAGCATGGGCCCGCAGCACCCCAGCACGCACGGCGTCTTCCGCCTCAATTTGAGAGTGGACGGCGAGACGATCGTCGGTCTCAAGCCCGTGATGGGCTACATGCACCGCAATCATGAGAAGATCGGCGAGCGAAACACATTTCTCATGAATTTCCCGTTCACCGACCGTCTCGACTACCTCACCAGCATGGGCAACAACTTCGGTTATGCACTGGCCGTCGAGCAACTCATGGGTGAGGATGCCAGACCGCCGGAACGGGCCGAGTATATCCGGATCATCATGGCCGAGCTGACGCGCATCGCCAGCCACATGTGGTCGATTGGCTTCTTGCTTAACGATCTGGGCGCGTTCTTCACGCCGGCCCTGTACGCGATCGAGGAGCGCGAGCTGATCCTCGACCTGTTCGAATGGGCGGCGGGCAGCCGCATGATGTGCAATTATTTCCGGTTCGGCGGCGTCGCCTTCGATCTGCCCACTGGCTGGATCGAACGCTGCCGGGGAATTGTCAACGATCGGATCGACAAGAAGATCGATGAGCTGGACAGGTATCTGTCGAGAAATGAGATCGTTCTGGACCGCTGCAAGGGGGTGGGCGTACTGACCCCCGAGCGGGCCGTCAACTACTCCACGGCCGGGCCGGTGCTGCGTGCCTCGAACGTGGCTTACGACATTCGCCGCGCCGCGCCTTACAGCATCTACGATCGGTTCAACTTCGCCGTCGTCACTGGCCAGAACGGCGACCTGTATGATCGTTATTACGTCCGGCTGCTCGAGATGCGGGAAAGTGCCAAGATCCTCAAGCAAGCTGTCCGGGACATTCCCGACGGTCCGATTCTCCCGGGAAAGAAGAGCTACCAGATCAAGGTTCCTGCCGGCGAGGCTTATTCTCGCGTCGAGAACCCCAAGGGCGAGCTGGGATACTACGTCGTGGCCGACGGTTCCGGCTCGGCCTATCGCTACCACGTGCGCAGCCCGAGCTTTATCAACCTCACGGCCCTTGAGCAGATGTGCCTGGGCCACACGATCGCCGACGTCGTCGGCATCCTGGGCAGTCTTGATATTGTGCTCGGCGAGGTTGACCGCTAGTTCCCGGTAGGTTTGGCGGAAATGGGAATCCTGGATTCGGGGTGGCACCAGGCTACCTCTTCATGAAGAAGGTAATTGCGATGGCAAACGGTCAAGGCGTCATTCGCGGTCATGTCATCACGATGCGCCGGTTCTTACTTACCTTCTGGCGCGATATCATGCGGGGGAAAGGGCTCAGCCGGCGCGGGGGCGGACATCTGCTCGTCGACTTATTCAGCAAGCCGAAACGTGGCGACGAGCCGACCGTGCGGCAGGATTTTAAGACCGATGGACTCTTCACGGTCGAGTACCCGGACGAGCGATTGCCGGTCTACGAGCGGTTCCGCGTGCTGCCGATGCTTGTTTATGATACCGAGGACGGCAACGTCCGATGCACTTCATGCAATATCTGCGCAAAGGTCTGCCCGCCGCAGTGCATCTGGATGTCCCAGGCGAAAAGCCCCAAGGGAACGGTCGTTCCGCTGCCCGAGGATTTTTATATTGACATGGATGTCTGCATGAACTGCGGGCTCTGTTCCGAGTACTGCCCGTTCGACGCGATCAAGATGGATCATAACTTCGAACTGTCGAACTACGAGCGCCATCAAACGCATATATTCAGCATGCAAGACTTGCTCGTCTCCAGCGAGTTTTACGCCCAAACCCATCCCGAGGCCTGGAACAGCGCCGACGAGGTTGCCGAGCGCGGCAAAGTAGCCAAGAAAAAGGACCAGCGGCTGCAAAAGGCACTTGGAGGCGCCAGTCCGCGCCCGCCAAGCCCGCGCCTCGGCCCGCGAAGGCGTGAGGCTTCCATCCTCGAAAATAAAGATTCGCTCCTATCCCATCGGCTTTCTCGCCATGACACCGGCGAGCTGTTCCGGGACCAGTGCGTCGCCTACCGCCATTAGCACGCAGTGGCAAAATCCGCTGAGATCGAAGACTTTGCGGTAGCCAAGCGTGCCCGGAATGTTAAAATGGGTGATCCAGGTGGACTAGCGGGTCCAAATAGCCAACCGGGATTTTGCAACCAGCGAGTTTGACGCATGATGGACATTATCCAGCAGTTGCGTGAGGCAGGACGGCGGTATGGCAGCCAGGTCGGGGACGGGAGTCGATTCGCCCCGCCCGTCGCCGCGCTGTGTGCCAGTTGACGGGCTGGGAGCCGCTGGAGCGGCGAGAGCTGATGAGCACGACCCAGAACTTCGAGGGGACCGGGGGGACTACATATACCCTGCAGCAGGTGGCCGGTCCGCCCCCGGCTCAGATACAGAGCGGTGGGCCGACTGGCAATTTCTTGCGGCTAGCGACCATGCCCATCAGTCCGGTGGTCGGCAACGACAACTCGATTTCGTTTGTGACCAGCGACCCCGGAACATATGATGAGGCAGTGGCGGACTGGGACTTCCGCGTAACCCAGATTTCTGGCTTGAGTGGCGTCGGGATGTCCTTCGCGCTTTTGAACACCGCCAACTATGGGACCAGTGGCACCGCGGCGAGTGTGCTGCCGAGCCAGGGAATCTATGACGGTTCGCTGGGCTTCGGATTCGACACCACGAATAACATAGTCTACCTCAGCCTGGACGCCGCGGTCGTCACAGGTGCAACTGTGCCCGCCGGGTTCCTGACCAGCGGCCAGTTCATTGCGGCTTCGGCCGTGGTCGACTTCCAGACCGCCACGGTGTCGCTGGTTCTGACTCCCACGATTTCTGGTTCTCCCATAACGGTTTTCAATTCGACCACGGTTACAGGACTCGGACCGTATGAATCCAGGGTAAGTTTCGAAGCCCAGAACTCCACGACATCTTTCGCCAACTTCGATCTAAGCAACATCAACGTAGTTTACAGTGGCCAACGTTTGGCCGGCACGATCTCATTCAGCTCGGTCGCTTACTCGGTCCTTGAGAATCAGCCCACGGCGCAGATCGACATCGTGCGCACCGGAGGCAACGCGGGGTCGTTCACCATCAACTTTGTCGCTGCCGACGGGACCGCCAGAAACGGAGTCAATTACCTAGCGGTCTCCGGCACCGTGACCTTCGGCGAGGGAGTGACCCAGCAGATCGTCAATATCCCGATCCTGGACGATCACGTGTATGACGGAAACAAGACGGTCGATCTCTACATCGGCAACCCCACGAACCTCGCTCCCCTCCAGCGTCCGATCGTGGCCACGCTGACCATCGTCAATACCGATTTGCCTCCTCCCACGGTCTCGCCGACGGTCCAGCTTGTCTATGCGCCGCATACCAGAAGGGTGACGGCATTTCGATTGCAGTTCAGCCAGCCGATGGACCCCATAAGCGCTCAGACCGTGAGCAATTACCAGGTGCTCCTGCCGCCGGCTCGCAGCAAGGGACCGGTTCGCACGGTTGCCCTGACCCAGGCAGTCCTGGACCCGAGCGGTCTGTTCGTGACCTTGTACCGCTCCAGCCTCGCGCAGCACCTTACGAAGTTCGTGCAGATCATCGTGCGCGGTAAGCCCTACACGGGACTCCTCAGCGCCAACGGGACATTCCTCGCCGGCAAGGGCGGGCAATCGGGAACGGACGCCAATTTGATCGTGGCTATATGAACTGAGGTCTTGCGAGGCCCAGGAACGCTTCTTAAGATGACACCTCGGAAAGCCGATCCGCGTGATTGGTAATCCGAGATGTCCGACGCCCAGCGGCGGTCACGTGCGGTGGCCGGTTTCCGGCGTCTCGCCCTGTGGCCGCAAGCATGATTCCCACGCCTCCCAAGCCCAAATACGTTCCTGGAACTCGACTCCGCGTAACTCAGTACGTTCGGGTCGGTCATCGCCGCTGGCTCACTCAGGTCGAGGGCGCTGTGGAAGGCGAAGGGCGGCGGCCGGTCGGGGGAATCGAGATGGGCGGCAAGGCGTCTTACTGCCAGCAATCCACTCTCAAGCTGAGGCGCGACGACGGCGAGATCACCGAGATCGCTCTCGATGAGGAGACCAAGATCGAGACGGTCTCGTCGCGTGGCGCGTGAGGCGCTCTGGACGGGGCAGATGCGGCAGCCGGCCGCGAGTCCTGCTGCAGTCGCCAGTCGCGGCTGCTGTGCGGGAAGCCAGCCGGATGCCAGAATTTTTTCAAGGACCGATCTGCAATGGTCATAAACAATTACATTTTTATCGGATTATTGCTTCTGCTGGCGATTACGTTTGCGCTTCTTCCCCTGATCGTGGAGTGGATCATCGCGCCCAAGAAGCGGTCGCTCGCCAAGTCAGACACCTATGAATGCGGCGTGCGTACGTACGGCGAAACTTGGGTGCGGTTCCGGATCCAATATTACATCTACGCCCTGATGTTCGTGGTCTTCGACATCGAGACGGTCTTTCTGTATCCCTGGGCCGTCAGCTACAGGTACCTGGGTGCCTTCGCCCTCTTTGAGATGATCGTGTTCCTGGTGATCCTGGCCGTCGGGCTGGCCTACGCCTGGGCCAAGGGGGTCTTGAGGTGGGTCTGATATCATTTTCCCTGGGGGCGGGTTTGCCGCTCTGGGCCCAGCAGCAGCTCGTGGAGCTTGACACATCGACCATCATCCGCTGGGTCCTTTGGCTCTTGGTCGGTTTCTTCGGCATTTTCCCCGGCATCGTGGCCTACATGGTCTGGCTGGAGCGGAAAGTGGCGGCACGGTTTCAGGACCGGATCGGCCCCAACCGCGTGGGCCCCTTGGGACTTTTGCAGCCGATCGCCGATGCCATCAAGCTGATCATCAAGGAGGATCTCGTTCCCCGCGGCGCCGACCGGTGGGTCCATCTGGCCGCCCCGGTTCTGGTGATTGTTTCGTCGTTTCTGGTGATGGCCGTGATTCCGTTCGCGGTGGGGTTGGCCCCGGTCGACCTGCCGTCGGGTTTGGTCTACTTGATTGCGGTCTCGAGCATCAGCCCGCTGGGTATCTTCCTGGCCGGCTGGTCGAGCCGGAACAAGTATTCGCTCCTGGGCGCCATGCGGGCCGTCGCCCAGCTCGTCTCTTATGAAGTGCCCCAGGTTCTCTCGACCATTCCGATCGTGCTCTGGGCCGGTAGCCTCAGCTTGGTGACCATCTTCAACAGGCAGCTCGACTTCGGCTGGTTTGTTTTCTCGCCTCCGGGATTCCTGGCATTTGTGATTCTCTTGATCGCCAACACGGCCGAGGTCAACCGTACGCCCTTCGACCTGCCTGAAGCCGAGTCGGAAATCATCGCCGGCTACCATACAGAATACTCCGGCATGCGTTTTGGCCTCTTCTTCCTGGCCGAATACTTGAGCGTGTTCGCGGTGAGCTGCCTGGCCACGGCCCTGTTCCTGGGTGGAGGCACGCCTTTCCCGTTCGTCGATTTCCCAGCAAATCTGATCAGCGATGACTCGACGCTTTCCCTGATTCTGGCCGACCTGATCATGGTCGGGGTCTTCATGCTCAAAGTGCTGACCTTCATCTTTGTGATGTTCTGGGTGCGGGCCACCCTGCCGCGGATGCGGGTCGACAGGCTGATGAACTTCGCCTGGAAATACCTCGTGCCTCTCTCCATCATCAACATCCTGATCGCCGGCGTCTGGTACGAGATTGTCATTCGCCCGGGGTACCTGACGTTCGCCAACTGGGCGTGGGGCTCAGTGGTCACGGGATTGCTTGTGATCCTTACCGTCTACCTGGTCTTTCTGGTCAATCGCAAGGCAAGCGCTCGCGTGCCATTGGGGTCAGAGTGGCCCAGTCTCGGCCGGTCGCGGACCGCAGCCACGATCGGTCAAACGGTGCGCTGAACGCGTTCCGTCCGATCTGGCATCTGGCGTTGGGCAGCCGCCACCGGTACTCTCTGGGTTCCTAAGCCCTGACTTTGAAATGTGATGCCCTGTTGTTCGAGTGGATTGGAGACGCAGCTCGTGCTCGAGTTCCTTTTTCTGGTGATCGCCGCGCTCGGGTTGTTGGCCGCGCTGGGGACCGTTCTGGCCCGCAACCTGGTGCATGCGGCGCTCTTTCTGGTGGCCTTCTTCTTCACGATCGCCTGCCTCTTCGTGCTGTTGGAGGCCGAGTTCCTCGCGGTGCTTCAGGTGCTGGTCTACATCGGTGCCGTGGCAATTATCTTGATGTTCGGTATCATGCTGACCCGCAACATTCAGGGAGACGACACGACCATCGTCTCGCCTGCCTGGCGGACTCTGCCCCTGGCGGTTGGGCTTTGCGTCTTCGGTGTTCTGGTCATCGGCATCTCCAACGAGGCAGCACCGGCCGGGCGTACTGCTTGGTCGGACTCAAACATGCGGCCGTCGATCGCGGCGAACGCCGATTTGAACGGGTCGACGGCAGATGCCGGGATGCTGTCAACAACATGGCCAAAACGGTAGGCAACGAGCTGATGACCCGCTACGTGGTCGGCTTCGAGGTGGCCGGGTTGTTGCTGACGGTCGCCTTGGTGGGCGCGATTGCGTTGGCTCATCGCGAGGAGGACAAGCCCGACGCCTCCGCTCGCGGTGAACAGCCGGCGCTGCGGGCCTCCGCGCCGCCGCAGCCACTCGCGGTAAGTCCGAGCCTGGTCTCAAGCGGGGCGTCCCCGCCACGCTAGCTTCGCGCCTGGCAATCCTGGACGTGGCCGGCGTCCCATCGCGTATCTGGTCTTTTCATTCCTCGACTCGAGTGTTCCGTAATGGCTGCTGACATACCTCTGAACTGGTTTCTCTACTTCGCCGCCGCCTCGTTCTCGATCGGGCTGGTGGGAGTGCTCGTCAGACGGAACGCAATTGCCGTGCTGATGGCCATCGAGATCATGCTTAACGCCGCCAACGTGAACCTGGTGGCGTTCTGGCGCTACGGCAATGCTCCGCCCGGGGCCGGCCCCCTACCTGGGGTCATCCTCGCTCTCTTCGTGATCACGGTGGCGGCAGCCGAGGTGGCCGTCGGCATCGGTATGATCTTGCTCTGTTACAGGCGCTGGCATGCCGCCGACGTCGACCGCTATGACAGCATGTCAGGCTGAGAAGTACTGGCCTCTCGAGTAAAGATATCATGGACCCTAATCTCCCGCCCTTCGACTTCCGTGATTTCTGGCACCTGGCTCCTGCGGTCGTGCTTTCGGTATGGGGTCTGGTGGTTCTACTTGCCGACCTGGCGCTGGTCGGGCGCACGAGTGCGCTGGACCGCCGCCGGACCATCGGCTGGTTGACCCTCGCCGGCGTGGCGCTGGCGTTACTGTCGGCGGTGGGCTTGATTCAGGTGCAGCAAATGGCCCAGACGGAATCTCCGCCAAGCTGGCTCAGTCCGTCGCTGGCCGAGTACTTCAGCGGTCCCGGCGGAGAGATTTTCCAGAAAACTCTGTCTGCGGGCCTGCAAACCGAGGTTCTGAACGTCGTGTTCATCGTCATGCTCGGGCTGGTGGTTTGGCTCTCGATGGCCTGGTCGTTCACGGAGGACTGGGGCGAGTACTTTGCCCTGGTGACGTGGGCCACGGTGGGCATGATGCTGCTGGCGGCCTCCGAGGAGCTGGTCACGCTGTTTCTGACTCTCGAGACGATGACAATCTGTCTCTACCTGGTCACGGCCTTCGAGAAAACGCGGAGGCGGTCGGCGGAGGGTGGACTGAAGTACTTCGTGTTCGGGTCGGTTTCCTCGGCGCTTTTCCTCTTCGGGTTGAGCTTGCTCTACGGCATGACAGGCACCACTCAGTTCGAAGCGATCCGGGTTGTGCTGTCGTCCACGGGGCCTTCCCGTGGGCTCTCGGGCAACGTAGCCGGTGCGACGGCCCTCTTGCTCATGCTGGTGGGCTTCGGGTTCAAGATTGCCGCTGTGCCGTTCCACTGGTGGGCGCCCGACGCCTATGAAGGTGCCCCCGCGCCGGTGACTGCATTGATCGCTACCGGGTCCAAGCTCGCAAGTTTCGTGGCCATGATGAAGGTTTTCCTGCACGCGATGCAGCCTTGGTCGCATCCCTCGAACGAATTCATGGGGCCGGGCTGGCTGCTGGTAATCGCCGTCATCTCGGCCGTGACGATGACTTACGGCAACTTCGCCGCACTGGCGCAGCGGAACTTGAAGCGGATGCTGGCATACTCATCGATCGCCCATGCCGGCTACATCCTGGTGGGCGTTGCTGCGGCCAGCGTCTCGACCCGGGGCCCCGAGGCGGCCGGCTCAGTTCTCTTTTACCTGGTTGTCTATGCGTTTGCCAACATCGGGGCATTCGCGGTGGCGGCGTGGCTGGTGCGCGACAAGAAGACAGACGACATCGACGACCTCAACGGCCTGGGCATGCAGTCGCCGCTGTTGGCCATCTGCATCCTGGTGCTCATGCTCTCGCTGATCGGGATCCCCCCCTTCGCCGGGTTTTTCGGTAAGCTATACATGTTCATGGAAGCTCTCAACCAGCAACATGCCGATACCAAGCTCACGCTGATGGGTTTAGTGGCCCTGGCACTCATGAACTCGGTAGTCTCGGCCTTCTATTACGTGCGCGTGCTCAAGGCAATGTTCCTGCGCGAGCCGAGCGGGGCCGTGCGGCTGGGCCTGGCGGGCCGCTCGATCGAAGTCCCGATCGTGATCGGCACGCTGGTCGCCATCTTCTTCGGCATCTACCCGACCCCGCTGATCTCGGTCATGCAGGCCGCGGCCGTACCCATGCTGACCACCACCGCGGGAGGAGGCTCCGCGATGATCTCGGCTCCCAGCGGAACCGGCTACGCACCGTTGCCTCCACCCAAACTCGGTGCCCCGCCGCAAAGCCCACCAGTAGATCCGAGCGGGCGGAAGAAATAGGCGGAGGAGATGAAAAACTTCCGACGCTGACGCGAGCAGTACGATCCATGAAATGCCCCGCCAGTGCAAACCAAGAGTGCTCCGACAGAGATGACGCAAGCTCAACCGAAGAACCAATGAGCCGTTCAGGCTTCATTCCTGCACGATTTCAATCCGCAGCGAGGTTCAGCGGCCCCCGCGAGACCAGACGACGATGGCGATCATAAACACCTTTCAGAAGTGCCTGGGCAGTCCTTACCTGATCGAGGACAAGGACGCACCGGCGCGGATCGGCGACCTGCTAGCCAAGGCCGGCGACCGGCTCGAGGGCTCGGTAAACATTCAGACCACCGGCCAGGGAGACCCAGCCGACGTCGTCTTCCTCTGCTACGAAGCCATGTTCTGCTGCCTGCGTGCCCTGGTTTACGCCAAAGGCTACCGCGAGTATGGGCTCCGCTGTCTCCTCCTTGCTTGCGAAAACCTGTATGTCAAGACCGGCCAGCTCGACGCCGAGCACCTCCGCAAGTTCGAGCTGGCCCAGCGCCTCAAACTCTCGCCTGCCGACGCCGTCGCGTCCGCCTCCGCATTCGTCAAGCGAACGCTCGAACTGCTGGGGCAATGAGCCAGTGCCGACATCGAGAAATCGATTTCGCGGGAATCAAACGGAGCTGGCGTGACTCTCTATTGCAGTGGGACGGGCCTGGCAGCTCTACCGGAGATGCAATGAGTTAACCGGAGTCCTGGACTGATGAACCTGCGCATGCTCGGCGATTCACGAGGAGATTGAAAGGCTCCCCTCGATATTTCGCGACCCAATCTTGCTTCACGACTTCGAAGGACACTCCGTCGAGGAAATCGCTCAGCGCCTGGGTTGTGCTCGTGGAACGGTCCTGTCCCGCCTGGCTCGTGGCGCCAACCGCCTCAAGCAGCGGCTTGACCCCAAGAATCTTGCGCCAGTTGTCTCGTTTGGTGTGTGCGGGCATGAATTCGTGATGTCGAAGCCGCCAATCCCGCAAGCGTTCATTGAATCCACGGTCGGGATTGCTGCTAAGTTGATGTTCACCAAGGACGGCCCTGGGCCGGTGCCGGCACCGATAAACATGCTCGCCAGAGGCGTTAGTCGGGCAGTCATGGTCGCGGGCGCTTGCAGGATTGTTCTGTCCTCGGCCTTGGCCTTACTCCTTGTTGGTTTCAGTGTCGGCTTGATCGCCACGATGGCCAGGGAGCAAGATTCACGCCGTGCACCTGCCGCTGAGACCGGAATCTCAGAGAGTGCACCGACACATTCGACGAAGGCCCATGATCCGCAGCGAGCCACGCCAAGCCAGGTCGTCGAAATCCGGGGGCGGGTCGTCGATCACGAAGGCCAGCCGGTTCCTGCTGCGCGGATCCTGCTCGATCCAAAGTTTCAGTCGATCACCGGAGAGGAATTTGGGATTCCCACCGAACGGGCAGTATCGGGCTCCGATGGGCGGTTCTCGTTTTTTGTGCGGCGATCGGAGCTCGAAGCTCTCCGAAAAGCCAGCGGTCCCCAGAGCACGCCGGTTTTTGCCGCGGTGGCCTCCGGCGGAGGCACAGCCTGGGTCGATTTGCCGGCAGCGGACGGACCAGTGCACGACTTGGAGCTCAAGCTCACTGCCGACGACGTTCCGATTATCGGCCGGCTCATTGACACGGAGGGACGGCCGCTGGCCGGTGTGCGTGCGTCGGTCTTCTCGATCATGGAACTGCCCAATCAGGATGCGCGAGGGTTCCTTCGCCGCATGCGTAGTCAGGATCGTGAGATCAAGGCTCGCTCCTGGCAAGATCTCCGCTACGGCCTGGTACTCGGATTCTACGACCGAGCCCCGAGTGCCCTCTCGGATTCTAACGGCGTCTTTCACCTGACCAGTGTCGGCCGGGACCGGATAGTGCTCCTGGATCTTCGAGGGGATACGGTCGCCGAAAGCATCGTCATGGTCATCACAACCGGTGAACCCGTGGAAGAACCCATCGTCGTCAATCCGGGCGACTCGAACGAAATGCGGCTGCACGGACCGCGTTTCGGGCTCGTGATGTCTCCAGGACGAGAACTGTCTGGGACAATCCGCGACCAGCAGACCGGCGAAGCTCTTGCCGGAATACGGCTGATCAGCACGCACGACTCGGACGAAGCCGCCAGCTTGGCGATCTCGGATGCCCAAGGGCGGTATCGGCTGACAAGTCTGCCTTTCTCTACCAGTCGACGCATCACCATCGACCCTCAGCGTCTGCCGTTCTTTTCGTCGAACCTCAACGTCGCGATTCCGCCGGGAACCGGACCGGTGCTGCTTGACCTGGCGCTGGCACGTGGCGTGCTCGTCGAAGGCCGGATCACCCATCGGGACACGGGACGTCCGGTACGGGCAAGAATCGGATACTTCCCGCTTATCAACAACCAGGTGTTCGAGAAAGAATCTGTCAAAGACAGCAACTATAAGTTCACGTCGATGACCGGAACCGACCTCGACGGCCATTACCGCCTTGTGGCACTCCCCGGCCCAGGGCTTCTGGCTGTAACCTCGCAAGAACACGGACTTCTCACGTTCCCCCCGCCTGATGAGGAATTGATATCGCAGGTCGCGGACAAAGAGGGCCTGGACAGGGATTTTGGTTCATATGGCAAACAGTATCGCCGTATCGACATTCCGGGAACTGTGAAGACCATCACGGCCTACACGCGATCAAAGACTCTTCAGGCACTGACGCAGGACTTCGCTCTCGAACCCGGCCGACCAGTCAAAATCCGCGTCGAGGGTCCGGATGGCAAGCCGGTGCCTTCCGCTCGCCCGGTCAGGACCGAGGGCGTCTCGAGGCTGGAGGGCCCAGGCGAGGCTCCCGGATTTGTCTGTCCTTGAAAGTCAAGGGCGGTTTTTCAACTTTTCTCACGAGAACCCGGGAAAACACGAGACTCTCCTGTTCCTCGATCAGGACGGCAAGTTGGGCGGGTATCTTTCTCTTGACGGCCGAGAAGTGCAACCGATCCACCTGACCCTGCGGAGCACGGGCACGGTCTCCGGCAGGCTGATCGATGAACAAGGCAAGCCGCGTGCCCCATGTGCTTCTCGAGGTGTTGATGCTGGGCAAGCGGAATGAAACTCCCTGGGAATTCCAACGTCCTGAGAACGTGCTGACCGGCGACGACGGATCCTTCTTGATCACATGCGTGATTCCGGGAATCAGCTACCGCGTCGATGGGCCGAAGACCAATTTACGAGCCGGCCAGAGCAAGGAAGGCTATTTGAAAGCCAAGCGATGGTCCCTGAAACCCGGCGAATCGGTGAGCTGGAGTGATGTTCGCGTCAGCTCTTGGGATCGCTAATCAAGACAGGCGGCACCACCTTCAAAAAGCCACTTCATGCAGCTCGCGCTTGCAAGGCGAACAACTGCCGCAGATTGAGCGACCACGAAACATTGGCCCGCGTCAACTTGCCATGCTGCTGAGGCGATCGGCCATGCGTTGGATCCCCCGAGAGGATTCACGGCGGTAGCTTGACGCGGGCTTGCCTTTGCCCATGTCACCGATTAGGCTTGCTTGCTCCGAGTCCTCATCGCGCCTTGCTGCACCATCTTCCCGGAAATATGACCGATGAAAAACCGCCTTCAGACATGGACCGGGGTGTTGGCCCTGTCATCCGTGTTCGCAATGGGCGCCTGCGGCCGCTTGGATGCCCAGACCAAGTTGCTGCGCTTCCCCGACCTGCATGGCGGCAAGGTCGTCTTCACCTACGCGGGCGACCTCTGGACCGCGCCGACCACCGGCGGGCTCGCCTCGCGGCTGACGGCCCATCCGGGGTTGGAGCTGTTCGCCAAGTTTTCGCCCGATGGCCGCCAGATCGCATTCACAGGCCAGTACGATGGCGATGAGCAGGTCTATGTCATCCCCTCCTCCGGCGGCGAGCCCAGGCAGCTCACATATTACCCCGCGCGTGGCCCGTTGCCCGACCGCTGGGGCTTTGACAACCAGGTTTATGGCTGGACCCCCGATGGCAAGTCGGTGCTCTTCCGCTCGATGCGTGAGGGCTGGACGATGTCGGACACGAGGCTCTACACGGTCCCGGCCGAGGGCGGGCTGCCCAAGGCCCTGCCAATGCCGGTCTCGGGCGGCGGGACGTTACTCGCCAGACGCGACCAAAGTCCTCTACTCGCCGCTGATCCGCGACTTCCGCACCTGGAAGCGCTATCAAGGGGGATGGGCGCAAGACCTCTTCATCTTCGACCTGGCCACGTCGGCCATCGAGCCGGTCGCCCACTCGCCCCGCTCCGAGCGCGACCCGATGTGGATCGGCGAGAAGATCTACTTCGCGTCCGACCGCACGGGCACGCTCAATCTCTTCGAGTTCGATCCCCGCACCAAGGGCGTCAGGCAGCTCACCACGAGCATAGAGCACGACGTCCGCTGGCCGAGCGCCGGCGACGACGGCCGAATCGTCTACGAGCTGGGCGGCGAGCTCCAGGTTCTCGATCCTCAGTCGGGCCGGTCGCACGCCGATCCCGATCACCGTCCCCACCGACGCTCTTGCCAGGCGGCCGTCGAGAGTCGTGGTCGCCCCGGCCTTGATCGAAGACTTCGCCCTCAGCCCCAAGGGGAGCGGGCCTTGTTCGTCGGCCGAGGAGACGTCTTCTCGGCGCCGATTGAGAAGGGGGCCGTGCGCAACCTCACCCGTTCCTCGAGTGCCCACGACAAGGCGGCCCGCTGGTCGCCCGACGGCCTCAAGGTCGTTTACATCTCGGACGCGACCGGCGAGGAGGAGCTCTACCTGATCGACCAGGCGGGTTCGGGCAAGCCCGAACAGCTCACCAAGGGTGGCAAGGCCATGAGGTACGCCCCGGCCTGGTCGCCCGACGGCAAGCGACTCGCCTTCTCGGACAAGGACGGCAAGCTCTTCGTCCTGACCCTGGCCGACAAGTCACTGGTGCAGGTGGCCGACGAGTCGCGCGGCCAGATGAGAGACTACACCTGGTCTCCTTGCGGGACGCACCTGGCGTTCAGCCTCACCGAACCGAATGATACGCTATCGCTCTTCGTCTGGAGCGTTGGACAGGAGAAGCCGCGTCGGGTCACCGGTGAGTTGTTCGACGAGTATGGACCGGCCTGGGACCCCGACGGGAACTACCTCTATTATCTGAGCGACCGCGAGTTCGCGCCGCAGCTCGGCTCCATCGAGCCGAACTTCCTTGCCAACCGCTCGACAGGCATCTATGCCCTGGCCCTCCGCAAGGACGTGAAGAGCCCGTTTCCCCCCGAGAGCGACGAGGTCAATGCCCCCGACCGCGAAGAAGGCCGACGAGAAGAAGGACGAAGAGAAGGGCGGAAAAGAAGCGAACGCCAGTCCGCCGAAGGTCAAGGAGCCGATCGCGATCGACTTCGACGGCCTGGCCGAGCGAGTCGTCCGGGTGCCCCTGCCGGCCGAGAATTACACTTCGCTGGCGGCCATCAAGGGGCACCTGCTCTACACCCGCCGCGGCTCGTTTTACATTGGCCGCGATGGGGAGGCGAAGCCCGAATTGCGAATCTACTCCATCGCCGATCGCAAGGAGACGATGCTGGCCGACGACGTTGCCGGCTACGAGCTCTCGGCCGACGGCTCGAAGGTCCTGGTGCGGCAAGGGCCGGCCTTCAACCTCTACGACGCCTCGCCCAAGGGCAAGGACGGCAAGAAGACCGTCTCCACTGCCAGCCTGGCCGTCGACCGCGTGCCGGCGAAGGAATGGGCCCAGATCTTCGACGAGGTCTGGCGCCGCTACCGCGATTTCTTCTACGTCGAGAACCTCCACGGCTACGACTGGCAGGCCCTGCGCGCCCGCTATCGTCCGCTGCTGGAGCACGTCGCCCACCGCTCCGATCTTAACTACGTCATCGGCGAGATGATCGCGGAGCTGAACGTCGGCCACGCCTACAACTCCGGCGGCGACTGGGAAGTCCCATCCCGACCCCACGTCGCCCTGCCTGGGGCCAAGTTCGACCTCGATCGGGGGGCGGGACGCTACAGGATCGCCACAATCCTCAAGGGCCAAAACGAGGAGCCGACCTACCGTTCGCCCTTGACCGAGGTCGGCGTCGACGTGAAGGAAGGGGACTACGTCCTGGCCATCGACGGCGAGGACCTGGCCGCCGGCGACAATCCCTTCCGGCTGCTCCGCAACAAGGCTGATCGGCCCGTGCAGATGACCGTCAACTCCAGGCCCGAACGGGACGGCGCCCGGACTGTCACGTTCCAGCCGATCTCCTCCGAAACCGATCTGCGTTATCTCGCCTACATCACCCGCAACCGCGACCGGGTGACCCGGCTGAGCAACGGCCGAGTCGGCTACATCCACGTCCCCAACATGGGGGCCGAGGGCATTCGCGAGTTCATCAAGTGGTTCTACCCGCAGGTCCGCAAGGAGGGCCTGGTCGTCGACGTCCGCAACAATGGAGGCGGCTTCGTGTCCCAGTTGCTCATCGAGCGGCTGAGGCGCGAGCTGCTGGCCACCTGGTTCTCCCGGACAATCGACAGACCCGGAACCTATCCCGGCGTGGTGTTCCATGGTCACCTGGTCTGCCTGCTCAATCAGAACTCCGGCTCCGACGGCGACATCTTCCCGGCGATGTTCAAGCAAGCGAAGCTTGGCCCGCTGATCGGCAAGCGATCGTGGGGCGGCGTGGTCGGCATCACCAATCGAGGCCCGCTGGTCGACGGCGGCCAGGTGAATGTCCCCGAGTTCAGCTTCGCCTCCGCCGACGGCCGCTGGATCATCGAGGGCCACGGCGTGGAGCCCGACATCGAACTCGAGAACGACCCGAAGTCGGTGATCGACGGGCGTGACCCCCAGCTCGAACGGGCTGTGGAGGAGGTGATGAAGCAAGTTCGCGAACACCCGAAGCGACTGCCCGATCGGCCCGCCCCGCCGGTGAAGACTCGCTGATCGGTAATTTCATTGATTCCCCGGGAATCGCGGGCGTCAGGTCCCTCACTATTAAGAGGGATCTCTGCTCGTTGACTCCTGGGGAGTTCTGTACGATGTCATACATGCGGTCATCTGGTGCGCTCGTCGGACAGATCCGAACGCTCTATCGGCTGGGTCCGGTCGGAACTCTCTCCGATCGCCAGCTTCTGGATCGGTTTCTGGATCGGACCGACCCTGAGGCTTCCGAGGCGGCCTGCGGCGAATTGATCGAGCGCCATGGACCGATGGTGCTGAGCCTTTGCCTGCGGCCTGCTGGGCGATACCCAGGATGCAGAGGATGCTTTTCAGGCCACGTTTCTCGTGCTGGTTCGCAAGGCCGGATCCATTCGCAACCCCGATGCGCTTGCGAGCTGGTTGTTCGGCATCGCATCGCGGGTTGCAGCCCAGGCCCGATCTCACGCCTCGCTTCGCCGCCAGCAGCTCGAAAGTCTGGTCGAGCGCTCCCCGAAACGATTCGAGACCGCCCGTGGCCAGGAACCCATAGACTCCGATCCATGTTGGCCTGAACTCCACGAGGAGATGGAGCGTCTACCTGAAGCGTTCCGGGCTCCGCTCGTTCTCCATTACTTCCAGGGCCTGAGCACCGATACCATCGCCCAGCGGCTGGGTTGCCGCCGCGGCACGGTGCTCTCTCGCCTGGCCAGGGCCCGACAGAGGCTGAAAAGACAGCTCGAGCAACGTGGGCTCTCGTCGGCTTCCGCCCTGGCCCTCGCTGCCCCTGGCCTCAACGGTTCGATTGCTCCTGTCCCGCTCCAGCTCCTGCACGCGACAACCCGAGCCGCGGTCAGCCTGGCACTGGCCGGCGCCACCCTCAAGAGCGTGGCATCCTCGACGGTTGCCTCCTTGGTTTTTCGAACTTTGAAAGGACTGACCTTGTTCCAGGCACGCAGGGCGGCGATGCTCCTTGTGATACCCGCGCTGGCTGGCATTGCCTCTGCTGCCTGGTGGGCAGCGCCAATCATGGGACAGCCCGGCGGCGCCTCATTATTCCACGAGCAAACTTCAGCCGTTCCTGGACTGAACGAGGCGAGGCAGAAGCCGAACACCGACGGCACCGCGAGAAAAGAATCACCAGCGCAGAAGCACCTCTCCAACGGCCGGGTTGAGCTGTCCGGCCGAGTCATCGATCCGCACGGTAAACCGGTGGCAGGCGCGAAGATTTTCGTGGGAGTGCGATTCGGCTCGAAATGGCCGGACACTGGCCAGCCGCTTCAGGCCGTCACCGAAACGGAAGGCCGCTTTCGGTTCACGACCGAAAGCAAAGAACTGGAGCCCGATCTCGGGTTTGGAGGCCCGCCCGGCGAGAACCGCGTCATCGGTGCGATCGCGCCAGGATTCGGCCCGGGATGGGCCCGGATTACTCTTGAAGAGACCCGGCGCGAATTCACAATCCAGCTTCGCTCCGACGATATTCCCATCTCGGGACGAGTAACCAACCTGGAAGGCCGGCCCATCCGGGGAGTAAGGGTGGAAGTGTTGTGTGTTTGCGCAGTGCCCGACGAGCTGCTTCAGAAACTAAGAGACAACCGAGGGAAAATGGATCCGAGACTCTGGGGCGAGATGAGAGACGCCTTGATCCTGGGCAGACAGAGCTCGCTACCGAGCACTCTGAGCGATGACGATGGCCGATTCCAGCTCAGTGAGGTGGGTCGTGACCGGCTGGTAACGCTGACTCTTGAGGGCCCCTCAACGGTGCTGACCTTCGCGGAAGTGCTGACCACCTCCGACAGCCGATTCGAGTCCATTTTGCTTCCCTCCGACGGGTCCGGGGAGCAAAGGATCCTGGGGCCGCGGTTCGAGATCACCGCGCCGCCCGGCCGCACCATCACGGGAATCGTCCGCGATCAGGAAAGCGCCCGCCCACTTCCCGGTGTCCAGGTTCAGCCCTCCTGGCCAGGTGGAGTCAGGACCGATCGCGATGGCCGTTACCAACTGACAGGCCAGCCAAAGAAGGCGGAGAACATGATTGTTGTGGAGCTGCCGGGCCAGCCCTACCTGAAGGTGGTCAAGACCGTGGCCGATTCACTAGGCCTGGGGCCGATCACGCTCGATCTGACTCTCAAGAAGGGCATCTGGATCGAGGGTCGGGTCACCGACAAGAAGAGCGGAAAGCCTGTCAGAGGGGTCGTCCAGTACTATCCGCTGGCAAGTAATCCTTCCCTCGCCGCAGCGCCGGGCTATTCGGTCTTCGACAACAACGTCTCCGACGAGGCCGAATTTCCGACTGACGCTGAAGGGCATTTCCGAGCGGTGGGCCTGACGGGGCCGGGGCTGCTGGCCGTGCGGGCGCTCCAGCCCGGTTACATCGCCAGCTCAAGCGTAAACCCGGAGCTTGCCGCCAAGGTTGCCAATCCGGATATCTTTCGAGCTTTCATGCACAACTTCCACGCGCTCTTTCCGATCAATCCACCTGCCGGGCCAGGCAGCTTCAACTGCGAGCTGATGCTCGAACCAGGCCGCACGCAACAGATCGACGTTGTTGGACCTGACGGCCAGCCCCTCGGCAGAACAGTCGCGTACGGCCTGGACTGGAGTACGGCGCCAAGATCAGAAGACCAAGCGCAATTCGACTATGTTCACCCAAACCCCGGCCAGCCGGAGACGGTGCTGGTCTTGCATCAGGGTTTGCACCTGGGGGGATATATCGACGTGCGAGGCGATGAGGAGGGGCCGCTCAAGGTGCGACTCCGGCCGACCGGCAAGGTGATCGGCCGCCTCGTAGACGAAGAAGGTCGTCCCCGACCTGATGTTCACCTCAGCCTCTGCTACGAGCGCCGCGATTCAAGGACCGGGGACTGCTGGTACGAGGTCGCCCAACGGCAAGGAGGGACTGATCGGGAGGGCCAATTTTCGATCGACTGTCTCACCGCCGGACTTCGCTATCGGCTTGAGGCGATCAAGCCCAACGAGCGCAACTACTCTCTTCGCGCGGAAGGCTATCTGCACAGCCCCCACTGGACCTTGAATCCGGGCGAGACCCAGGCTTGGGGCGACATTCAGGTCAAGAAATAAGGCTGGCCAGCAGGGCCGAAAAAAAACCTGGCACCCTCTTGATATCTACGGGACGACAAGTACGATGAAGTCAGTTGATACGGCTTTTCCCGTAGGAGAGAGATCACCATGGCGGACGCTGTGCCCACGGGCCGTGAGCTCGAGGCCTTGAAGGTGCTCTGGGAGCGGGGCAAGGCCACGGTTCGCGAGATCTTCCAGGAGCTGAAACCGCGCGACGGCGAAGGGGAGCTCGCGTATACCACCGTGCTCAGTCTGTTGCAGACGATGGAGCAAAAGGGGCTGGTGGGGCACGAATCGGCTGGCAAGGCGTATCTCTATTTCGCCGTGGCCCAGCGCGACAGCACGTTCCGCAATCTCGCCGGCGGCTTCCTCGACCAGGTTTTCGATGGTGCCCTGGGCGAGTACGTGGCCAGGGCCCTGCAATCGCGCCGGCCGTCGCTGGCCGAGCTCGAACAGATCGAACGGATGATCACCGAGGCCAAGAAACGGTCACGGGGCCGCTCCGTTCTCAAGGAAGGAGAGCTGCGATGACTGCTGCCCGGCTCGACTCCATCGTCTCCGGGCTGGCCGACTTGTACGTCGCCTCTTCGGTCCTGCTGGCTTTCATGCTCCTGGCGCGGTGCAGGCCGCGCTCCTGTGCCGACGAGGGATCGTGGCTTCGGAGCGACTCCAAGGGCTACTCCGGAGCCTGGTGCCGGAAGGGGTTCGCCCACCGCGGCTACTGGTCAGCGGTCGAATCGCTCATCCCGTCGCGATCGGTCTTCTTCGGCCCACGATCCCGCTTCCCCTACGGTTCGTCGCCAGTACACCGGCCGATCGGCTGAGAACCGCTCTTGCTCATGAGTACGCGCATATCCGCAATGGTGATCTCGTGATCCTGACTTTGTGCCGGTTCTTGTTGCCGCTCTTCCATGCGCAGCCCCTGTTCTGGCTGCTTCGCCGTCAGCTACGCCTGGATCAGGAAGTACTCGCCGACGCAGCAGCGGCCACCACCGATCGAGCAAGCTACGCAGAGACATTGCTCGAGTGGGCGAGAAATATAAGCATGCGACCGTCAGTTTCCCATGCCACCGCGATCGGACTTCGGGAACGGCCCTCTCAGCTCCGCCGACGGATCGCTATCTTGCTAGATTCCAGACCGGTTGTTGAAGCACGCACTCCTCGCCACTGGCATCTAACCGCCTGGGGCATCGGCATCGCGCTGGTTCTCGGTCTCTCTCTGGCAACGATCCGTCCCGCAGTCGGACGGATCGAGAATCCATTAACCGCCAAAGCCGAGGCCGGCGACAAGCAGAATTCCGTCATTTTTCATGGACGGGTGCTCGACCCCGACGGCAAGCCATTCGCCGGGGCAAAGGTCTACCTGCATTTCTTCAGAGACACGATGGGCCCCAAATCCCCGCAACAGAGGGCGACGACGGCAACCGACGGTCGATTCCGGTTCACGGTCGCGAAGGCCCATTTCCGGCCGACCGAAGTGTTCGAGCCCTGGAATTACACCCCGGTTGTTGCCTTCGCCGAGGGCTTCGGCCTGGGCGTTTCCGACTCGGACGAACCTGATGCCAATCGCGACGTGACGATTCGCCTGGAGCGTGATGACGTGCCGATCCGGGGTCGCCTAATCGACCTCGAAGGCCGGCCCGTCGCCGGCGCGGGTTCGGGTAGAGCGCGTGGCGGCACCCACCCGTGGTGATCTCACCCCTTTTCTCGCGGAGGCAAAGAATCGAAGGTCAGGATCTACGAGCTTCGCAGCAAGTACCTCAGCAGGGACATTCAGTTCACCGACAACTTCCATCCGATCCCGACCGTGACCGAGCGATTCCGATGGCCGCTTCGTGCGTCGGGGAATCGGTCGTGAGCGTGAGGTCAGCTTGATGGTTGAAGGTCCTTCGATACGTTGGACCGAGGTCTCGGCCCTGACCCGCACTGGCCCGGCCATCGAGATCGTGGACCTCCAGCGCTCGAAAGACCCCTGGATCGAGAAGTACCAGGGAGCCGAATTCACGATGACCCTCGCGCCAAGCCGACCTTACGTGGGGTTTGTCCGCGATCGCGATACCGGTAGGGGCGTTCCGGGAGTTTCGATTGAGAGCTTCCGGCTCGCCGATAACCCTATCGCAAATTATCGGAGAGTCAAAGCAAGGACCGATGCGAGCGGACATTTCCGGCTAGATGGATTGCCCATCGGCACGGGCAACGAGGTCGTCCTGATGCCGCCGGAAGATGAGCCTTTCCTGGCCTCGCATCAGAAGCTTCGATCCGAACCCGGGTTGAGCCCGATCGCCGTGGATTTTGTGCTCAAGCGCGGAGTTTCGGCGCGGGGCAAGGTCACGAACAAGTCCGACGGCAAGCCGATGCGGGCGCTCTTGCGGTACGTCGCCGCGGCCGATAATCCCATGGTCGACCAGGCGCCTGGGTTCCGTGATCTCTTCTTCAACGGCGATTATTCCTACGCGCGTGAGACCGAGCCCGACGGGTCGTACCGGATCGCGGTCTTGCCAGGCCGCGGGCTGCTGGCCGTCGAGTTCAGGGAACCGGAGTATTACGCCGTCGAAGACCCCGAGATGCACAAGGCGGACCTTCAGCAGTTTGTTCCTTTCCTGTATGGATACGATCACTTCAGCGCCGAGATCGATGCGGGGCAAGATTCGGTATTGATTTACGACTTTGCTCTCAAGCTCGCCCGATGCCGCATGCTCAAGGGAGAGATTCTTGATCCTGACAGAGCGCCGCTGGCGGGCGCTCGCTACCACGGCATGACCCAGATCGACTGGTGGACGCCCGAGCCGCTCAAGAACAGCACCTTCAAGATCACCGGGCTGAAGCCTCCAGCGCCGAGAACCTTGCAGCGGCTGTTCAAGATCCGCGATGTCGACGCCCTGGGCTCGTTCTTCGTTCCCGAGGACTCGCGGCCGGTGGCGTTCGTCCACGAGGGGAAGCACCTCGCCGGCTTCACGGAAATCGGCTGGAACTCGCCAGAGTCGGTCCAAGTACGGCTCCAGCCCTGGGGAACCGTGGCCGGACGGCTGGTCGATGCCGACGGCCAGCCACGCGTCAAGTTCGGCATTCAACCCAAGGTCATCCTCAAGAATCGCGTCCGCAAGACACGGATCGACCACTATGAGCCGCGTGTCTTTACAGACGCGAACGGCATGTTCCGGGTCGAGGGTCTGATACCGGGTCAGACGTACCGCCTGGTGTTTGAGAACGCCGATGGCTATGAAACCAACGAGGGCGTGGATGTCGTCCTGGTGAAACCGGGCGAAACCCGTGACCTCGGCGAGATCAAGGCCATCATTCGGGGTGAATCGAACTGATCATGGACTTTCAGGGAAGGAAGTGAGATCTCTTCCTACTATCAACTCAAGGAGCGCCGCCGTGAGCCAGGCAATCGATGGGCTGGGATCGTGGCTCGCCGACTTGTACTTGTTGACGACGATTCTGTTCGCCGTGGTCTTGCCCTGCCTTCTCCTGCTCGGAGACCCGGCTCGGCGGTTGAGCCTTGCACGGGGCGCGGTTTTGGCCCTGGCGGTTCTCGTCGTCGTGGGCAGCATCCCGGGGCTGCCTCGGATATCGGTCCGCTCGCTCGGCGCGGGATCGCAGCAATCGGTCAAAGGCACAGCGGATTCCCGGCTCGTCGATTTTGAGGTTCCAATCGAGCTTGACCGTCGTTCGGACGGAGATCGCGTGCTAAGCGTGCGAACTGACGCCTCCGATCAAGACGCTCGAGTCATGACAGCGGCGATGTCCGGTCATTCGTCGCGAGCGATGGCTAGCGAAACGGCTCGAATTCTTGCCGCTTTGCGCTGGATTCTCTCGTGGCGAACCCTCCTCCCTGCTGCGTACCTCGCGGGAGTCGTCCTCACCTTTATCTGGCTCGTGCTTGGAGCAATACAGGTTGAGAGGCTCCGCCGCGAAACGAGTGATCCGTCCGACCGGGTTCTCTCTACCCTTGACCGCCTGGCCGGCCCCGCCACGAGTCGCCCCTGCCTGCGGCTGAGCTCGCGAATCAGGCTGCCGGTGGTGATTGGCCTTTTTCGACCGATGATCGTGCTGCCCCATCACTTCGCGGAGACCGAAACCGACGCGCGGTTGGCGGCTGCCCTGGCGCATGAGTGGGCTCACCTCCGGAACGGTGATCTACGCTTGCTCGCCTTGCTGCGCTGGCTCAAGATCGTCCTCTATGCACATCCGGCCTACTGGTGGCTTTGCCGCATGATTCGCAACGATCAAGAGATCCTGGCTGATGCGGCTGCGGCGGGTCTTACAGAATCCGCACGGCTTGGCTATGCAGAGACCTTGCTTGCCTGGGCACGTTCCGTGGGTGGCTCGGCCACAAGTGCGACGGCCTTTGCGGGCTCGGGATCTGGGAGCGCCCCTCGTTGCTTCATCGGAGGATCCGATTTCTCACCGATCCACGCTTTCCGGTCGAGACCGGTTGCTCGCGCCGCTGGCGCTGGGCTGTCGGGCTGTTACCCTCGCTGTTTTCGCTCGCTGTGGGCACTCTTACCTTGCGCTCATCACTCGCCGAAGGGCGGTCATCGGAGGAGTCTCGAAGAGATCCGATCTCCGTCGAGGCGACCGAAGAGGAGACCTCCGGGGCGACGATCCACTACGCGAGCCGCGTCGTTGATCCGGCTGGCAATCCTGTCGCCGGGGCAAACGTCTACGTCTCTACCCATCTCTCACTCACTGATAAGACGCCGCCGCGTCCCGCAGTTCGGGCCACGACCGGTCCCGACGGCCGTTTTGATTTTCACATTCTCAAGACGGAATACGATGCCCCCTGGACCCTTGAGCCCTGGCGCGAATGCCCGGTCATCGCGATGGCGCCGGGCTTCGGTCCGGCAGTTACGCTCGACTTCTCCAGGCGAAACGACGATCCGCTGCGCCTGGCAAGGGACGACGTTCCCATCGAAGGCCGGATTCTTGATCTCGACGGTCAGCCCGTCGCGGGAGCGAAAGTCCAGGTCGTTGTCCTGCTCTGGCCGAGAACAGGCGACCTGACCAGGTGGGTGAAGGCCCTCAGGGAGCGCAAGGTGGCGTACCAGGTCCAGCACGATCACCTCGACGCGTGGGGGGATCAGGCGGCTACAGACCTGTTCCCGCAGGTCGAGACCAACCGCGACGGGCGGTTCACCATCAAAGGCATGGGTCGCGAGCGAGTCGCGAGTCTCCTGGTTACGGGTCACAGATCGAGACCAAGATCATCAATGTCGTGACAGCGCCCTTCGAGACGATCCACGTTTCAGACTTTGGCCCGCCCGCGATGTCCCGGCCAGTCAGTTATTATGGGTCTCAATTCGATCACGTGGCGGGACCAACGCTCATCGTGACGGGCACGGTCCGCGACAAGGACACTGGCAAGCCATTAGCTGGTGCGGTTGTAAAAGGCATGCGACGCCTCACCAGCCAGGCGCGGTACATAAGTACCACCACCGACATGGAGGGTCATTACCGTCTTGTCGGGCTTCCCAGGAGCCGGCCGGGCGGTCGACAGCCGGAGATGCTCGTGGCCATCGGAGCCGAGGATCAGCCTTACCTGCCCAGCACGTTGCCCATCGCGGATCGGTCGGATACGCCAAGAGCCACACCGCCGTTGACGGTAAACTTCAGCCTGAAGGCGGATCTGGATTCGCGGACGGGTTAAGGACATGGCGACCGGCAAGACACCACCAGCGATCGTCAGCTACTTCGCCTTCACCACCAATCCGAGCGTCAAGGAAGCACCCGACTTTCGATTCGCGGCGGAGGAAAACCGCTTCCCTTGCGATCGGGACGGCAACTACCGTCTTGTCGGACTCCCTGGCCGCGGGCTGGTCGCGGCCCGCGCCGCCGGCCTCCAGGACGACAAAAGGTATCGCTTCGGAGTCGGGGCCGACCGGATCGCAGGCCTGAGCACCAGACCCGGCAGTGACACGGTTTCCACGGTGCCGGTCCTGGTTAGCGCCAAGAATTTTCACACGCTGGCGGAGGTCAATGCACCGGAAGGCGCGGGGGATGTCGTCTGCAACGTTCAACTGGACCCGGGCCGAACGGTCAAAGGTAACATCGTCGGGCCCGATGGCGCTTCCCTCACCGGCTGCCAGGTCTCCGGGTTGGCGGATTACTACACGAGGTGGGAAACCCTCAAACGGGACACGTCCGAATTCGAAGTTCAAGCCCTCGGAGAAAAGAGCACCCGATACGTTCTTTTCCTCCATGTCCCGAAAAAGCTTGCCGGAAGCACTATAGTCAGGCCTGGAGCGGCCGGCCCGGCCACGGTCAAGCTGGAGCCCTGGGGTTCGCTGTCCGGCCGGATCGTGGACGCCGACGGACAGCCGATGAAGGGCCTAGCCATCACCTGTCGCGAGGGCCTTCCCCGGGCCGATCCCCCGGCTGGCTCGCTCCCCAACGACCTCATCAAGGTAGGCGACGACGGACGATTTCAGGCCGAGGGTTTGATTCCCGGTTTGAAGTACACGTTCTCGGTTATTCGCGGAGGTCGGGCCCTCGGTCGAGCGGGAAGGGACATCGTCCTCCAATCGGGCGAAAACCGCAACCTGGGTGACGTGAAGATCGAGGTTCCCCGAAGAGGCAACTGACATGAGTTCCTCGAAACGACACGAAACGAACGACAACCCGTGGTCTGCGCTATCAGCCCGATGTGACCAGCCCCTGGGACATGCGCCGGGTTGTCCATCTGCACCGCCGCGCGGGATTCGGAGCAAGCTGGGGCCAGATCGAGCGGGACCTGGCCGACGGGCCCGAGAAGAGCACTCAGCGGCTGCTCGAGGGGAAGCTAAGACCCGTCGGAGCCCGTGAGCCCGCAGAGTTCGAGCGAACGTCGGCCCTTCTGGTCGAGTCGGCCGTCGCGGCCCGCGAGCCGGGTCGGCTCAAGGCGTGGTGGTTCTACCGGATGCTTTTCTCGCCCGACCCGCTCGGCGAGCGGCTAACCTTGATGTGGCACAACCATTTCGCCACCAGCAATCTCAAGGTCGACGACGTCGCCCTCATGCACCGCCAGAACGCCAGCTTTCGGCGCCTGGCGCGGGCACCATTTGGTGAGCTGCTCAGAACCGCCCTCCACGAGCCCGCGCTCCTTGTCTATCTCGACGCGCCCGCCAACCGCAAGGGGCATCCCAACGAGAACCTGGCCGCGAGATGATGGAACTCTTCACCCTGGGCCCCGGCCGCTTTTCCGAGAGCGACGTCAAGGAAGTCGCCCGGGCGCTCACCGGCTGGAACGTCGAGGGCGGGGCCTTCCGTGAGATGCCTGCACGACACGACGACGGGCTGAAGACGATTCTCGGCAAGACTGGCAACTGGAACGCGACGGACCTCGTCCGCATCATTCTCGAGCAACCCGCGACCGCTCACCGCCTGGCCTGGCGAATCTGCGACACGCTGATGGGCGAGGGGGCCGTCGACCCGGACGCGATCCGTGCGCTCGGCGATTCCCTCCGGCGCATGATTACGACGTCGGCTGGTGTGTCGGAATCGTCCTGCGCTCCCGCTCTTTCTTCGCCGACAGGAACCTGGGCACGCGGGTTCGATCGCCGGTCGAATTTGTCGTGAACCCGGTGCACGTACTCGAATTGCTTGACCCGCCACCGAGTACCCTGGTGCTGGCAGACTGGTCGACTCGGCTGGGCCAGGACCTGTTCGGCCCGCCCAACGTGGGCGGCTGGCCCGGCGGACGGAGCTGGCTCTCGGCCGCGCTCATTGATCAGCCGGGTGCGCTACGCCTCGGCGCTCGTGGCGGGCGCAGGGGATCGGCCGCGAGCGGCCACTTGAGCCCACCGCCCTGGCGCAGAGGCATGGCCGAGGCTCCAGCCGCCGTGAGACCCTGACTTTCTTGAGTCAGATATTGCTGGGTATCAAGCCGGAAGACTGCTGGATCGAGCGGCTCGAGCAAGCCATCGGAGGTTCCGAGCGCCTGGAACGAAGAACTGGCACGCCGTGCGGTCGTGCAGATCCTGGCGTCACCTGAGGGACAGGTTGGTTAGACGAGTTTCACCGCGATCCCCGATCCAAAATACGCATTCCCGTTGAGGGGGAGTTAGCACATGCCCACGCGACGCAGGTTGTTGCAAGCCGGATTGAAGAGTTCGGCGCTCTTGGCCTTCAGTCCGACGGTGCCGGAGTTCCTCGCCCGGACGGCACGAGCGGCGGGGCCCGAGCGTGACGGCCGCGTGCTGGTGATTGTGCAGCTCGACGGCGGCAACGACGCCATCAATACCCTGGTCCCGCACGCCGACGAAGGTTACGAGCGCTACCGCAAAGTGCTCCGCCTGGACAAGCGCCGGTTGATCAGGATCAACGACCAGGTCGGGCTCCATCCGGCAATGCGCGGGCTGAGCACGCTCCTGGAACGCGGTCAGCTCGCACTGGTGCCCGGCGTGTGCTATCCCAACCCCAACCGGTCGCACTTCGAGAGCATGGCAATCTGGCAGACAGCCCGGGTAGGCGCCGAGCAGAACGCGGGCCCGGGCTGGATCGGCCGCGCCTTCGATGCTCGGGCAGGGTCAGCCGAGGTTGCGACTTCAGGGGCTCCTTCGCTCTTCATCGGCGATGGCTCACCTCCGGCCGCCCTTCGCGGCCGGCGTTCGTCCGCCACTTCGCTGGCTCGCGTTGACGATCTTCGCCTGCCTGAAGATCTTATTCCCACTCTCGCTCAGACCCATCTTGCCGGCTCAACCGAGGCCGACGATGGACTTGCCGCCTTTGTCCGCCGCAGCCTGCTGGATTCCTACGCCTCGGCCCAGCGCGTCTCCGAGTTGGTCGCCCGATCGACGGCGAGCTCGAGCGAAAGCTATCCGGACGATTCGCTCGGGGAACGGTTGCGGACGGTCGCTCACTTGCTCAAGGCGGGCCTGGGCGCCCGCGTTTTTTACACAGTGCAGCCAGGGTACGACACGCACGCCGGACAGCTCGAAACACACGACCGGCTGCTGCGAATCCTTTCATCCTCGCTCAAGGCTTTCTTCGATGACCTGACCGCGGCGAAGCTCGTTGACCGCGTGCTGGTTCTCGGCTTCAGCGAGTTCGGCCGCCGGGTCGCCGAGAACGGCTCGGCGGGCACCGACCATGGCACCGCCGGCCTGGTCCTGCTGGCGGGGCAGGGGGTAAAAGGCGGAATTCACGGCAAGGTGCCCAGCCTGAGCGACCTTCCCGACGGCGATCCGAGGTGGTCCGTCGACTTCCGCCGGATCTACGCGACCGTACTCGAAGACTGGCTCGGGCTCTCCGCCGAGCAAGCCCTGGGCGGACGATTCGAACGCCTGCCGCTGATACGTTGACCTCTGCCGGCGGATCACGGCTGCAGGCTGGACGAACGAGCAGCAAGGTCCGAGACAAACTTCGCATGCTCGGGCGTGGCTAGCCCTTGACGGACCGCGTCCAGAACTTTGGCCAGGTCACCTTCGACGAGAGCGGCCGCGTCGAGCCACAGGCCTGGGAACGTCTGGCTGCGATAGTGGCTTTTCTCGTCAGGATCGAGGCGGATAAACTCACCTTCGCGAAGCACGAACCAGTCGATCTTTCGATCCTGCACGCGCCAGACGACGTATTCACGGACGCCGCTACGACGGTAGACGTGGAGCTTGAGGTTCAGGTCGATGCCGACGGTACTTGACCCGACCTCCACTACCAACTCGGGTGCGCCTTCGATGTAGTCGTCGTCGGAGATTCGAGCCTGGCCTCCACGCTCGGGATCAATCATCAGCAATGCATCAGGCTGGGGCTCATTGTCCAGATCAAGCCGGGCACTCGCGTTGTCCGCTGCAATAACACCTGGAGTGCCTGCGCGGTAGGCCGTTAGCCATCCCAGAGTTAGGGCATGCGGTTCCCCGTGACGGCGAAGTCTCACTGGCGATGGCAAGTAAACGACCCCTTCGATGAGCTCGGCTTTCTTGAGTTCGGGCATCGCGTCATAGCGGCGCTCAAACTCCACCGCGCGTAGCCGGTCTCCGTTCTCGAGCAGGGGGATCGACGCTCCCGCGGCCTTGTCTTGTGACCTGGGCTTGGCGACAGTCGCCATGGGTCGTCTCCTGCTGCTCGACCTGCCTGAACTACGGGGCAACTTTTTCATGTCTTGATGGATTCAGTGCAGATCTCTTCCATCATGACTACACACCTTTCATCCACTGCCTTGCGAACCAGCAGCCCCGTCAGCGTTGCATTCCTGGCTTCGCTCAAGGTTATTGGCGGGGGAAGTGGTTTTTCAGCACGGACGGATGTGAGGAAGTCGAGGAGGGCCAGCCGGGTATCGTTCTGCGGTCCGGGGTGAATGGTCTGACTGGGCCGCTGGCGGTCGCGGAAAGTAAGCGAGCCGGCGCCGAAGTCGAGTCCCCCCTCCTCGCCCAGGACCCGCAGGGTTGAGCCGGTGAATCCGTCGGCGGCGGGCGCGACCCAGCTTTGCAGCAACGAGGCCCGAAAGCCATCGGCCCATTCGAGTTCGACGGCGTAATGGTCGGTTACGTCGCGGCCAGGGTCGTGCTGGGCGAAGAGGCCGCGACGGCCCCACCCGGCCGCCTTGGCCGGTAAATCGCCGTGCAGCCAGTGTAGGACGTCCCAGATATGCACCGCCTGCTCAACCATGAAATCACCCGACCGGGCTCGTCGGCCCAGCCAGCCGCCATGGCCTGTAAGCGGGCCATTGCTGCTGGTCCAGGTGGCGCGGGCCTCGATCAACGGACCAAGCTCGAACCCCTGAATCCGTTTCACGCCTTCGCGAAATCGGGGATTGGAACGCCTCTGAAATCCCACGTGCAGGGCCAAGGCGGGACGATTGGCTGCTTCCCGGTTCAATCGGTCACAACCTGGCAAGGTCAGCGCCAGCGGCTTCTCGACGTACAGGTGCTTACCAGCGCGAGGCGCGTCGCAGCCGATCGATTCGTGGAGATCGCACGGGACGGCCACGATCACGGCGTCGACATCAGGGCGATCCAAGAGACGCCTGGGATCCTCGACCGCCTCCGGACGCCGTCCCTGGACCTTCTCCACGATGCCCTGACCGCGCAGTCGATGTTTCGGTTCCGGGTCGCAGACGGCGATAAGCTCCGCTGCCGGCAAATCGAGCAGGGCGCGCAAGAGCGCCGTGCCTCGATTGCCGACGCCGATCAATCCCAGCGCGCACGGGAGTTGCTTCGCCAGCGGCCGGAACGGTTTCGGCCAGTGTCCCCTGAGATAGGGCCAGGCTGGCAGCCGCCGAACACCCAAGAAAGCGACGGCGGTTCAGGGCGATGGGTGGCATCGTCGCGGAGCTCCTCTCAAGAACACCTGCCGACTGCATCAAGAAAAGCGGGCACAGCCATCTTGCACTATTGTACTCCGAACAGTCACCAAAATCGACAGCGACGCAACGCCGGGTCCACTCGCACGGCTCGGCCATCCACTCCTCCAGACCAGTCAGGCCGCTACCGCCAGCAGATTGTAGATGTAGGGTCCACTGTGCGGACCAGCCGAATTGGTCCGCACAGCGGGACCCTACAAGTAAGCACTTGTCAGGTAATTTAAGTTCGCTACATGCCCCCCTGCGCGTTCTTGACGCTACCAATCGCGGTCTATTAGCATCATCCCCCGAGAACTTAGACAGGCGTGGAACTACGCATCGAACTCGATCCGGTAGAGAAGCATGACAGAACAAGTCGCGACGCGATCGATGGAGGGCAAGGTTTGCCTGGTAACCGGAGCCACCTCGGGTATCGGCCTGGTCACGGCCCAGGAGCTGGCGCGACGAGCGGCCCGAGTGATCGGCGTGGGACGGTCCGCTGGCGCTGTGCGGAGGCTGCCCGCCAGATACGAGAGCAGACAGGTTCGCCAACCGTCGAATTTCTCGTCGCTGATCTTTCGTCACAGGCGGAAGTCCGAAGACTGGCCGGCGAAGTGAAAGCCGCCACCAGTCGGCTCGACGTTCTGGTCAACAATGCCGGCCTCATCCTCAGGAAGAGGGAGGTGACGGTCGATGGCCTGGAAACGACCTTCGCGGTGAATCACCTGGCGTATTTCATGCTGACAAACCTTCTGATCGACACACTCAAGGCCAGCGCACCTTCCCGGATCGTCAACGTGTCTTCGGCCGCACACCTCGGCTGCAAGATCAACTTTGACGATCTTCAAGGTGAGACGAGGTATAGTGCCTGGCGTGCCTACCAGCAGTCCAAGCTTGCGAACATCCTTTTCACTCACGAAGTCGCCAGGCGGCTGGGAGGTACCAAGGTGACGGCCAATGCGCTGCACCCCGGATACGTACGCACTCAGATCTTCCGCGTCGAGGGCTTCACTGGCTGGCTGCTGAGCGCACCGCCGAGCTCTTTGCCATCACGCCGGAAGAAGGAGCAAAGACCACAATCTACCTCGCAACCTCACCTGATGTGGAGGGCCAAACCGGGCGATACTTCGTCAGGCTAAAGCCCACCCAGTCTTCTCCCGAATCTCGGGATGAGGCCACGGCCCGAAGACTGTGGGACGAGAGCGCGAAGCTGACAGGTATGTCCCCTTCTTGGGAAGTGACGTAGTACCCGCCGCGCAGTGTTAATCACGCCTCGGCTTGCAGCCGTTTCAGAAGCTGGATCTGTCCCGCATGATAAACGTCATGGGCCGCGATTCCCAAGATGATCGCAAGGCAATTCACTTTCCCGCCTGGCGCCAGTGCGTGCAAGCCGCTCCGGCGTGATTTCAATGATCGCCTTGCGGAGTGCCCGGTGTTCTGATTCGAGCAATGCCGTGTAACTTTTCCATTCCGCTTGAGCCAGCGGCGACAGAACTGGAAACCAGTTCGACCCTTTGAGCGGAAACGACCCACGCAGGTCGCCCCGGAGTCGCCGCCGCACGGCATACTTCCAGTAGGCGGCATGGATCACTTGCTCGGCGATCGAATGACGGCGGGGAGTTGGCCGCCAGGCGGCCTGAAGGGCGGTGAGACCCCGGATCGAGCCCTTGAGGTTTGGCCCGTGCCAGGCCTTCTTCTCATAGCTTTCGTCCAGCATTTGTACCAGTATGGCAATCTCGGGGGCGAGCGATCGTGCGGCGACCTGGCGGACTATTGGCTTCATGGCAGTCTTGCCCGTGTTCAGACTTAGGGAAGTATGGAACAAGCCGCGACATGATCATCCTGGTTCGGTTCGACCATGATAATGACTGGGCCGCTTGACCGTGTCGCGCGCCCGTTCCTATCATGAGTTTTGGTGTCACACTCGATCCATCGCGACAGGTCTGGTCTATCCTAAGCGGGGTTGCGAGAAACACAAAAATGGTACTACGACGTCACAGCCATGCGAGGATCTGTCGAGTTTCAGGATGAACGGCTCGAGCTCGAGCTCCCCGACGAAATGCTGGTCGACCTGTGGGAAGGGCCGGCGGGATTGGCCGGGGAAGCGGCGGTGGCGGTTGTACGCAACGCGCTGGAGCACCCTCTTGATTTTCCGCCCCTCCGGCAGGCTGTCGTGCCCGGCGATCGAGTTGCCATCGCGCTGGATTCCTCGCTGGGCGAGGTCGGAACCGTTCTGAGCTTGCTGGTCGGCCAGTTGTACCAGTCTGGAGTCGAGCCCGACGGTGTGACGGTAGTGACCTCGCCCGGCAGCCGGACGAACCTGTCCGCAGAACTGCCGAGCGGCGTTGCCCTTGATCTGCACGACCCCACAGACAGGCGCCGGCTTGCGTATCTGGCGACCACAAAGTCCGGGCCGCAGGGTCTATCTGAACCGGTACGTCACGGACGCCGATGTCGTGATTCCCGTGGGCCGTTTGGGCTACGACCCGATTCTTGGCTATCGCGGTCCCTGGAGTGCAACCTTCCCAAGCCTGAGCGACCGGGAAACCCTGGCGTCGTATCGACAGGCGATGACCAACGATTCCCCTGGGCAATCGACGCCTCGAACCGAACTGGGCGAGAGCTTTGAGGTGAGCTGGCTCCTGGGCACCCAGTTCCACCTGGGTTTGCTTCCGGGCCGCTCGGGACTGGTCCAGGCCTGGGGCGGGTTGGCCGAAACACTGCGCGACCCGGCGATCGGAGCGATCGACCGCTCATGGAGTTTCCGCCCTGCCACGCGGGCCGAGTGTGTGGTCGCGGGAATCGGCAGTTCCGGTATTCCGACGGGAGTCGATGACCTGATCGAGGGACTGGTCACGGCGTCGCGCCTGGTGACGCGGGGAGGCAAGATCGTTGCACTGTCGCGGACGCAGGGCGTGATTGGCCCCTCGCTCCAGCGCCTGGCCGAGGCCGGTGACCCCAAGAATGCGCCCGCTGCGTTGCGGGGTCACGACGCCGACCCCGACTCCGTCGCCGGCCGGCGGCTGTCACAGGTCCTGGCCTGGGCGGACGTCTACCTCTACAGCGCCCTGGACACCCAGGTGGTCGAGGAGCTCTCGATGGTTCCCATCGATCACCTCGATGATGCCCGCCGCTTGATTTCCCGGTCAAGCTCGTGCATCCTGGTCAGCCACGCAGACCTGACACGCGGCACTGCCCGCGAGCAGGCTGCGCGCTCTTGGCAGGACAAATGAAGGCGGAATTCATAAAATGTGTTATCGCAGGAAATGTCGGCTCCGCCGCGGGGACAGTTCATCCCGGTCCAGTAATCACGAGATCAAGAACAAGATAAGACGCCACTCATGCTGAATTTCGACGGTTATCGAGCTGCTCGCGAAGCTGTTGCCTGGAGCGACCGGTCCGGTCGCGTCAGGCTGGAAGTTGGCGGGCCGGACCGGGCCAAGTTCCTGCACAATCTGACGACGAACGACATCAAGCGGCTGCCGCTAAATGGGGGCTGCGAGGCCTTTGTCACCAGCCCCCAGGGCAAGGCACTGGCCTATGTGAAGATCCTGGCGTGCGCCGAGTCGCTCTTGGTGTGCACCGATCCCGGGGGACTCGTGCTGGCCTTGCCCCACTTCCAGAAGTACGGCATCTTTGACGACATCGTCCTGGAGGAGCGTTCCGAGACGACCTTTGAGTATCACCTGGTCGGCCCGCGTGCCGCGGAGCTCGTTCGCATATCCGGCGGCCAGCTCCCTGCGCCCGGGGAATTGGCGCACGTGGCGACAACCCTGGCAGATTGCCCTCTCCTCTTGATCCGAGAGTCCCCCACAGGCCGGTCTGGCCTGACCATGATCGGCGCACGCAGCAGCGCGGCGAAGGTCGCCGGGCTGATGCGGGCCCAGGGACAGGAGCTGGGCCTGGTCGAGCTCGACCTCGAGAGTTTCGAGGTCCTTCGAATCGAAGCAGGCACGCCGGTGTTTGGCCGCGACGCTACCGAAAAGAACCTGCCGCAGGAGATCGGCCGCGACGCGCAGGCGATCAACTTCGTAAAGGGCTGCTACCTGGGCCAGGAGACGGTCGCACGTCTCGACGCGCTGGGCCACGTCAACCAGATTCTCAAGGGTCTCGTGCTCATGCCGCACGTCGGCGCGCCTCCGCCGGGCAGCGTCCTGGAAGCCGATGGCAAACGCGTGGGCTTCGTGACCTCATCGGCGATCTCTCCCGGCTGGGATGCACCCATCGCCTTGGCCATGGTCCGCATGTCGCATGCGCGTGCGGGTGCCGATCTCGTTGTCAAGCAAGACGAGCGACTCTGCGTCCGAGGATGCCGCGGCCAAAGTTTGCGATTTGCCCATGCTTCCCCCGAACGGTAAGACGCCGCTGTGACTCTCTCCACCTCGCGGCGTGGATGTGATCGGTCCCCTCACGACTAGAGCCCCGATGCGGCGGCGAAGGCGCACTCTGGCCCTCAGTCGAACCGCCGCGGCCTGCTTTAGAACCGAGCCCTAGAATGTCTCATCCCCGATATATCTGCATCCATGGACATTTCTACCAGCCTCCTCGCGAGAACCCTTGGCTGGCGGTTGTCGAGGTGCAAGACTCGGCTGCCCCGTTCCACGACTGGAACGAGCGGATCAGCCACGAGTGCTACGCTCCCAACACCCGGGCCAGGCTACTCGACGGCCAGGGACGCATCATCAATCTTCTGAACAACTACGCATGGATCAGCTTCAACTTCGGCCCCACGCTCTTGCAGTGGATGGCCGATTCCGCCCCTGAGGCGCTGCTGGGCATCGTCGAGGCTGACCGGCTCAGCCAGGAGCGGCGCAGGGGGCATGGCAATGCTCTGGCCCAGGTCTACAACCACATGATCTTGCCCCTGGCCAGCTACAGGGACAAGCAAACCCAGGTGCTCTGGGGCATCGCCGACTTCCGCCATCGCTTCGGCCGTGAACCCGAGGGCATGTGGCTGGCGGAGACCGCCGTTGATATCAAATCGCTGGAAGCCCTGGCCGAGGCCGGCATCCACTTCACGATCCTGGCGCCGCGGCAAGCTCGGCGGTGGCGCAAGATCGGCGAGAAGAACTGGAACGAGATCTCCGGCGGCATTGACCCTTCGCGGGCCTACCTTTGCCGTCTGCCTTCGGGACGCTCGATCGCCCTGTTCTTCTACGACGGCATCGTCTCGCAGCAGGTCGCCTTTGAGCGGCTGCTTGACCACGGCGACCGCTTTCTGGAGCGGCTTTACAACGGGTTCGACGCCCGCCGCGAACACGCCCAGCTTATGCATATCGCCACCGACGGCGAATCGTACGGCCATCACCACGCCCACGGCGACATGGCGCTGGCCTACGTGCTCCAGCGCCTCTCGCAAGACCCCGAGGTGCGGCTGACCAACTACGGCGAGTTCCTCGAGCTGCACCCGCCCGACTGGGAGGTCGAAATCCACGAGAAAAGCTCGTGGAGCTGCGTACATGGCGTCGAGCGCTGGCAGGTCCGACTGCGGCTGCAAGATGCGCGGTGACTGGCATCAGAAGTGGCGAGCACCGCTGCGCCAGGCGCTCGACGCCCTCAAGGCTCAGCTCGACCACCTTTTCAGCACTCGAGGACGCGAGTGCTTTCCCAATCCCTGGACCGCGCCGTGACGCCTTCATCGCCGTGATCCTGCGCCGGGAGTCCCCCACGGCCGTCCAAGACTTCCTCAAGAAGCACGGCCATCCCGACCTGGACGAGTCTCAGACCACCGATGCCCTGCGACTGATGGAAATGCAGCAAGACGCCATGCTCATGTTCACATCTTGCGGCTGGTTCTTCGATGAGATCAGCGGCCTGGAGACCGTTCAGTGCCTGCACTACGCCGCGCGCGCCATCGCCCTGGCTCGCGCAGTTCCACCGCGATTTCGAGCCGGCGTTCGTCGAGCCGCTGGCCGCCGCGCCGAGCAATCTGCCGAAGTTCGGCGACGGCTCGGGGGTCTGGAACCAGATCATCCGGCCCGCGGTCGTCGACCTCGACCGCGTACTGGCTCATCACGCCATCAGCCTGATCTACCGGTCTGCCGACGAGAGATCGCGGACCGCGGTTTACTCCTACGACATGGAGATCCTCGACCAGGAGATTCGCACGCGAGGCAATGGCCACCTGGCCGTCGGCCGGCTGCGGGCCCGGTCGCGGCGGACCTGGAACGAGGCTGAATCGTGCTTCGTGGTCGTCCACTTCGGCGGCCTCGATTTCCATGCCGTGCTCGGCCGGGAAATGGAGCCGGATCAGTTCCAGGCGTTCAAGCTGCGGCTCTTGACGACCTATCGCACAGGGTCGCTTGCCGACGTGATGGGCCTGGTGAGCAGCGAGTTTCACGGCAAGGCCCACCGCCTGGACGACCTGTTCCGAGACGAGCAACGGCGGATCATCGGCATCGTCCTGGCCGACCGCTTCGAGGAATACCAGCGGTCGTTCGAGCAACTGGCGAACCATGACGAGGAGGTGCTCAACCGCCTGGGCCATCTGAATTATCCGATCCCCAAACCGCTGCGCGCCGCGGCCTCGACGTACATCGATCATTATCTTCAAGTGCAGATCACTCGCCTGGAGCGAGGCGAGGAGACAACGCTCGCCGGCGTCGAACACTTGCACGAGCGCGGCAAGGCCTGGGGCTATCAGCCGGAGACCACCATCCTTGAGAAGACCATAGCCGAATCCATGAAGCGTACGCTCGGTCGAATCAATCCCGAAGCCGACTTGACCGCGATCACCGCCCGGATCGGCCTTCTGCTAGACACCTGCGCACTCCTGGGCGTCAATCCCGACATATGGGAAGTTCAGAACCAGTACCTGAGAGCCTATCTGGATCTCTCGGTCACAAGCGCCTTGAGCGCCCCCCTCGCGAGACCTTCGCCGGCTTGCCGCCCGCCTGAACGTTAGCCCCAGCTTGCTCGGGTGGACGCCGTGAGCCAGGACGCAAGTGTGAAGGTCGATTCGCGACTCGAATGAGAATCGGTGTATGGAAGACCTTGCGGACGAACGAGGTGCTGCACCACGACGCCGCCGTTCGTCAGTCCCTTCTGGGATCCACTGCTTGCCTTGGGGCGATTTTCATCCAATAGTGAAGCTGGTTTCGCCATCGCGTTGACCCACCTGAGAACGGAGGTCCTGTTGTGAGAAGAGCGGTCACGGCCGTAATGGCCGTACTGGCGCTGGCGTGCACGCCGGCGCGGGGGTGCCCGACGACCCCCCGAAGGCCAAAGCTCAGGCCCAGGCCAAGAAAACCCCGAAGGAGCAGTTCGAGGCGGTGCTTGACGAGTACCAGAAGGCTCAGGCAGCCTTCTCGCAAGCCTATTCGAAGGCCAAAACCGACGAGGAGCGATCCAGATCTTCGAAGAGAAATACCCCAAGGCGAGCGAATACGCCACCCGGTTCCTGGCGATCGCCGATGCGGCGTCCGACGACCCGACGGCCGTCAGCGCCTCGACCTGGTGTGTTCAGCTTGGGGCGGGGGCCGACGCCTCGAAGGTGATGCTTCGCCTGGCCGAGAAGCACGCTGCCGACCCCAAGATTTCGACTGCAATCACGGGTGTCGCGTATTCGTACTCGCCGGCGGCCGAGACACTTTTGCGGGCCGTCATCGCGAAGAACCGCAACCGGGATACTCGTGGCAACGCCAACCTGGCACTAGCGCAGTTTCTCAACCGCAGAGTTGAGCTGATCCGCACGCTCAAGGAGAATGATTCCCTCGCCCGTGAAACATCGTGCCATTTCTGACTGCGCAGGGCTACGACAAGGAGGCGATCGCTCGTCTCAAGTCGACTGACCCTGCCCAAGTGCTGAAGGAAGTCGAGTCGCTCTTCGAAAGGGTCGAAAAAGAGTACGCCGACATCGGGAGCGGCCGAGGCATGCTCGGCAAGCAAGCCGCCGCAGAACTCAACGAGATCCGAAACCTCGGCGTCGGCAAGCCCAGCCCCGAGATCACCGGCGAAGATCTCGACGGCAAGACCTTCAAGCTAAGCGACTACAGGGGGAAGGTGGTGGTCGTCGACTTCTGGGGTGACTGGTGAGGCCCGTGCCGGGCCATGTACCCGCACGAGCGGTCGCTCGTCAAAAAGCTGGAAGGCAAGCCATTCGTCCTGCTCGGCGTCAACAGTGACGGCGATAAAGACAAATTACGCAAGCGGATGAAGGAAGAGCAGATCACCTGGCGGTCATGGTGGGACGGCGGCAACACGAGCGGCCCGATCGCCAACCAGTTCAACGTGCACGGCTGGCCAACGCTTTACGTGGTCGACCACCGCGGCATCATCCGCCACAAGTGGGTTGGGTTCCCCGGCGAGGAGCAATTCGACTCCGCGGTCAGCAAGCTCGTCGAGGGTCCCTCAAGGACCCTAGCCCGGTGCCGGATTCCCCCGGGTCCGAGAAAACCACCAAGGGTGCCGGTTGAAACTTGGTGGGTCGAGTGCGACGAGGCCCCCCGATACGGCTGTGCCATTCAGATGGGCCTCGCATTCTGCTCAACCCACCCCACGAATGGCTCGGACAACACTCCCGCCGCTGTTCTTGGCGACATGACCCATGCCGGAATATCGCCGCTTTCGCGTGCCTGGCGGAACATATGGAACCCTGTGAAGCATGGACTGGTCAAGCGGGCCAGCGATTATCCCTGGTCCACGTTTCATGGGTTCGCGAAGGACGGCGAGTATGATCTAGACTGGGGCGGCACGGACCCCAGTCCCGACGCTGTGGGGCCAGGCTGGGAATGAAGGAATGCTGAAGTAGGCTGGGTCGAGCACAGCGAGGCCCACCGGCCCAGCCGTGGCATTCCATACATCCCTGAGAGATCGCCGTCCGCTTCGTCGTCATGCACACGGGCTCGCCGCCGAGTCAGGGTACCGCCGAGATTGCTGCGAGAATATGGTCTAATTACGGCTCTCAAGTAGTTGGCCATTCACCGCACCCCCATTCCGTGATCGCACTGCGTCCTGCGGGACCGACCTCCGATTCGGCAAGCCTCACCTTTCGGTCGTCATCCGCGGGGCGATCATCGCCTCGGCCTCGTGCACAAGGTGCAGGGTCTCAGGGTCCTTCGCCCAACGAGGTTGGTCAAGGATCTCCCGCAGGCGAACGAGGTCGGTCTGGGCCTGTTCCCGCTGCCCTAGCTGCTGATGGGCCATGGCCAGGAAGGCCAGAGTCGCCGGGGAAATCTTGTCGGTCCGGTCGGCTCGCCCCAGGGTCTCGATCGCCTCGCGGTATCTGCCGGCGCGATACAGAGCCACGCCGAGGCCCTTGCGATACCCCTCACGATCGGGAGCCAGGCGGCAGGCGTGCTCGGCCTGGAGCAGGGCGAAGCGATACTGGAAGGCGTTGAGGTACGGCTGGCGGACGATGGCCCAACTGGCCCGATGATAGGACTCCGGAGCTCCTTCTTCTTGATACCCCTGCACCAGACTCAGGGCCAGCTCGCGAACTCGGGGACGAATCGTCGTGGAGTTCCGCAGCAGCTCGATGACGTCGACCTGGCACAGAGGCTTGGCGAAGAGGAACTCCAGCAGGCCAAGGACTTCGCGCTCCTCCCGGCATCCCAGGTCAACCGCCTCGCGTCCCAGACCTTGACCACTCCGTACAGATCAGAGGTGGCCAGTCGAGTGCCGTCGAGACTGAACGCCACCCCGCAGACTGCATTGGTATTGCCCCGGAGGATGAGCACCTCCTGGCCGGTCGCCACATCCCAGATTCTGACTGACTGATCCGGGCCGACCGAGACCAGCCGCTTCCCGTCGGGGCTAAAGGTCAAGCACCAGATGGCGGAAGTGTGACCGGTCAGTTGTCTCACTACCTGTCCGGTGGTCGCATCGCAGATTTGCACGCTCCCGCTCGCATTGCCCCAGGCCAGCAACTCGCCGACGGGGCTGAAGCTCAAGCCGTAGACTGAGGCCTCTTGAGACATGGAGGGAAGGAGTTCCGTTCCCGTGGCCGCGTCCCAGACCCGCACGGTCAGATCATCACCGGCCGAGGCCAGACGCGTCCCATCCGGGCTGAAGGCCACATATCTGACCCTGCCGGTGTGCTTCTCGAAGCTGAGAACTTGCCGGCCGGTCGTCAGGTCCCAGATTCTCACGGTTCTATCGAAGCTGGGAGGGCCAGCCTTTTCCCCATCCGGACTGAAGGCGACACCCTGGACGCTCCCTTTGTGGCCCCTGAGAGGCAGGGTCCGGATGGCCCGATTCGACTCGCACCTCCAGAGCTGCACGCGGTCGCCATCGGCCGTCGCCAGCCATTTCCCGTCAGTGCTGAACACCTGGTTCCTGCCGACGAAAACGTCAAGCGTCAGCGGGTCGATATGGTCCTCAAAAACCCTTTGGCCGGTCATCGCGTTCCGGATCTTGACGGCCCCGCTCTCGTTGGCCGTGGCGAGCCACGTGCCGTCCGGATGGAACGCCACGCCGTGAACCGAGACCTGCTGAGACGAGGATTCTTGTTGATCGATCGTGAGGGCTTCTTGGGGGCTGGCGGGATCCCAGATCTTCACAGTCCCGTCCGTACTGGCGGAGGCAATCCGAGCGCCGTCGGGACTGTACGACGCACTGCAAACGGCGTTCTTGTGACCCCTGAGCGTGAGTAGAGGAATGCCTCGGTCGGCGGTCAAGTCCCAGATCTTCACAGTGCAGTCGGCTCCTGCGGACGCCAATCGAGCACCATCCGGGCTGAAGGACACGCCGAGGACTTGGTTCGTGTGTCCCCGCAGTGTGCGAATTAAACGGCCCGTCGCCGGGTCCCAGACCCTCACCGTATCATCCATTCCGGCTGAGGCGATCAGGGCTCCTTCGGGGGCTCCAGGCAACCCCCCAGACGCCATTCGTGTTGCCAGCAAGGGTTCGCAACCTTTTGGCTGTAATCCTGTCCCAAATGTGAACCTCGCCCCCAATAAGTCCGGTCTTATCCGTGTTACAGATCAAGGCCAGTCGGACCCCGTCTGGGCTCCATGCCACGCCGCTGTAAGTGTCTTCGGTTTCGATGGTGATTGTCCCGCCCGGCCCGGTACAGGACATCCCAGAGGTTGAGCGACCGATCTCGATCTCGATTTGGATCTCGACCGACCGATGCCAGGAACGTTCCGTTGGGGCTGAATGCCACACCCCCGACACCCCCCGCATGCCCATCGAGAGGTGGGTATGACTCACGGCCGGTGAGGGTCGACCCGAACGACGACCGTCCCGTCGGCACCAACGGAGGCCAGGTGGGTCCCGTCTGGCTGAACGCCACCAGTCGCACGGGCCGTTTATGGTCGGTGAGGGTGTGAGTGATCCGGGCGCTGGGCCCCGCGTCCCAGACGATCACGGCCCCTCCGTCCCCCCCGAGACGAGCCTTTGGCCGTCCAGCTGCACGCCACGCAATTGACCCCGCCAATATGTCCGTCTCGTGTGAGCAATTCCGCATGACAGAGTCTCTTGAGGTAATGCCATTTCCAACAGTGCCGGTTCATCGGGCAATGCCTCGAGCAGCTTCTCCACCTGAAGCATCTCGCCCTCGCGCCAACCGGCGGCAGCTTTCGAGCGATGTGGTGGAAGTACACGCTGGTATTCGGCCTCAGCAAGGGCCTGATCGGTTCTCTCAAACGCCTTCGCGAGCTGCACGTTCTTCACTTCCAGCCGCCTGCTATAAATGAGGGCCACGCCAGCCCCCACCAAGGCCAGCGCCGCCACTGGCGCTGACCAAGAGCAGCAGCGCCGCCGCGGCGGGCCGGCACCTTGGTCGGACTCTCCACGCCCGCTCCAGGGAACCCACCTGCCGCGCCCGGATCGGCTCATCGGCCAGGAACCGCCGCAGGTCCTCGGCCAGCTCGTCGGCCGACTGGTAGCGCTGCGCCGGTCCTTGTCGATCGCCTTTAGCACGATCGTTTCCAGGTCGCGCGGAATGCGCGGGTCGAGCGATGCGCGGCCGGGTCGGGATCCTTGATCTTGATCTGCTCGATCAGCCGGAGCCGGTCGGCGAGTCGAACGCCGGCCGGAGGGTGAGCAGCTCGTAGAGGGTCAGCCCCAGGGCATAGACGTCGGCGCGGGCGTCGCCCTCGCCGCGGAATCGCTCTGGGGCCATGTAGCGGAGCGTACCCAGGATGTCGCCGGTCTGGGTCAGGGCCGTCGTCGCTCGGCCTTGGCCAGGCCGAAGTCGGTGATCCAGACGACGCCCGCGGTGTCCAGCAGCAGGTTCGACGGCTTGATGTCGCGGTGGATGATCCCGGGCATGGGCGTAGGCCAGGGCCTGCGCCGCCTGCTGGCCGATCTGGGCCACGCTGCGGTAGAAGACCGCCGGCCCGACTCGACCGCCGAGAGCTGCGTCCCCCCCGGCAGCACCGCCGAGCGAGGGTGGACTCGAGCACGGCGGCCGCGGCGTACTCGCTCGGTCCGGACGCGACCTCGGTCTCATCCGGATCGCGGCCGGTCGGTCGAGCAGCCGTGGCCTGCCCGGTCGCGTTGGCGACCTGCGGCGTTCGCCCGGTGCCGCCGGGCGTCTCCGGCACGAACCGGCCCGTCAGCAGCGACTGGGCATTCGGCCGACCTGCCGAGCGCGGGACGGCGCGGCCGCCGTCGGCCGCGGATGGCGATCGCCGGGCCGGCGGCTCGAGCCCGCTGGCCTGCTCGTCCGATGCGCCCGGTCGCCTGAGCCGGCGAAGCTCCTCGATGACCAGGTCGAGTCCCTGACCCTGGATGAACTGCATGGCGTAGAAGCGACGTCGCCGTCCTCGCCGACCTCGAAGACCGGCACGATGTTGGTGTGGTGCAGCTGGCCGCCGCGCGGGCCTCGCGGCGGAACCGCTCCAGCGTCTTGGGGTCGCGCGAGACGTGCGGCGGCAGGACCTTGAGGGCCACGCGGCGGCCCAGCGAGTCTGCTCGGCCTCGTAGACCACGCCCATGCCGCCGCGGCCGACCTCGCGGAGGATCCGGTAGTCGCCCACCTGGCCCAGCGGCGGCGGAGGCGGCCGCCGCCGCGGCGCGGTCTCGCCTGCTGGTCTTCCTTGGCCTGTTCCATCTCCACCAGGGCCGGGAACAGCGCGCGGATCTGTCGGCCAGCTCGGGGTAGCGGTCGATGTACTCCTGCAGCCGGGCCGCTCGCCGCGCGGATACCGCGCGGCGAACTCCTCGGCCAGCTGGTCGAACTGGCCGTAATCCGCGGAACTGCTGTTCGTGGACATTGGTTAGATACCCTCCCAGCCATAGGCATCACTGCCAGTTCGTAGGGTGCGTGCAACGCACCAGGAGATTAAATATAAGAATCGGTGCGTTGCACGCGCCTACACTGTGAGCCTAACGCAGAGTTCCTCCTATCTGCCGGGCATTACCCAGAGCAGTGGCAGGAGCCCGCGGCCGGCGAGGCATCCCATCATGTGCATCACTCGCTGGATGTCTGGTCCATAAGGGTCCCCAACTCGTGTCCGCCACTGGCTCAAACAGGGACCGAAAAATCGACGAATCCTGGACGGTCACGTGACGTGCCTTCGTTACGCGGCCACGGATTGCGCACCGTCAGAACCAACCCGACGTCCTGAGAGTGACTACACGCCGCTTCCCGTCGAGGATGAGTTTCAGGTGGTTGCGGACAAGTGCTCGTAGACCCAGGATCGGCAGGCGAGCCGGGTTGGGCGCCGAGGGACACCTGGGAAGAACCTCAGGCGGTCGAGGATCTTCATGCTTCGTACCAAGATGATGGGTAATTGACCTGCTCCGGTTCGGGTCTCTGAGGCTCGATGATGAAGAGATCATACTCGTCGTCTGAAAAACCCCCCGCCTTGCACACTCCCGAATGACCTGTGTTTCCGACTTGGCCACCTTCACCCGCTCATTGCCGTGGTAGGCCACGTACTTGCCCCGCAGCCTTAGGTCTTTCAGCAATTCGGGCAAGTCGCGAAAGAACGCCTCTTGCGATTTTCGGATTCCTTCGGCTACGTGAACCTCGTCGTCCGATCGCGGCTCGATCACGTCGCGGACCCGCTCGTATACATCGGCTCGAATGAGAACGTACGCCTGGTGCATCTCGGGGTCGTCGATGCGCACAGGCCGGTCGCCCGCCTGCTCGACGAGGCGCCGCTGCTCGGGGGTCAGTCCGGTCATGGACATGGTGGGTTCTCCGGGTCGAATGCATGTACCGTCTCGGGTTGCCTGGACATATCGGTGAAGGTAATCGACCCACGGCATAAACGCCATCGGCAATCGCTGTGCGGTCAAGAAGACCGCCCGTCGCTTCGCCAACCTCTCTCACCGCTCGATCGTCGCCGCCTGCGCGCGGATCAGCGCCTGGGGCCTCGTGCACGAGGTCGAGGGTCTCAGCGTCCTTGGTCCCGCGAGACTGGGCGAGGACCTCCCGCAGGCGAGCGAGGTCGGTCTGGGCCTGCTCCCGCTGCCCGAGCTGGTGATGGGCCAGGGCCAGGAAGGCCAGGACCGCCGGTGAACCCTTGTCGGGCCGATCGGCTGTCCCCAAGGTCTCGATCGCCTCCCGGTATCGGCCGGCGCGGTAGAGGGCCGCGCCGAGGCCGATGCGATACTCCTGGCGATCGGGAGCCAGGCGGCAGGCGTGCTCCGCCTGGAGTAGGGCGAAGCGATACTGGAAGGCGTTGAGGTACGGCTGGCGGACGATGGCCCAGCTCTCCCGGTGATACGTCTCCGGGTTGGTCTCCTCGTGATAGCGGTCCACGAGCGAGAGGGCCAGTTCCGTGCCGGGGCCGGATCGTCGGCGGTTCCGCACGTAGTCGTGATATCGGACTTGCGCAGCGGCCTGGCAAAGAGGAATTCGAGCACGCCGAGGGCCTCGCGCTCGATGGCAGCTTCCGGCGTCCAGGGCCGGGCGTCCCAAGTCTTCAGGGTCCCATCCGCGAACTGGTAACCAGCCGGGTCCCGTCGGCACTGAAGGCCAGGCTGTATGTCCAGCTCGAATACCCGCGAAGCTCGATGGCTTCCTGGCCGGTTTTCACGTCCCAGATCTTAATGGTCTGGTCGCCGCAACCCGTAGCGAGGCGAGCCCCGTCGGGGCTGAACGCCACACCAGTAATCTGGTCGCCGGATTCGTCGATGGTCTGGCGTTCCGTGCCCGACCGGGCATCCCAGATCTTCACAGTCGAATCCGTGCTCCCGGAGGCGATCAGGCTCCCGTCTGGGCTAAAGGCCACGCCAATGACTTTGCCTGTGTGACCTTGGAGCGTGAAGACTTCCTTGCCGGTCCCCGCATCCCAAACCCGGACGGTTCGGATCCTTGCTGGCCGACGCCAGTCGCGTGCCGTCAGGGTTGAACGAGACATTTACGATGGAGGCCTCGTGGCCAAGCAACGTGTGCTTCGACAAGAAGTTTGTGCACGTCCCAGATCTTCACCTCACCGGGTCGGTCTGGCTCCCCCGCCGTTAGCCCTGTCGCGGACGCGATGCGGCGCCGTCGGGGCTGAACGCCACACTCGAGACGCCGCTGGCGTGATCGGTAAACGTGGAGCGCGGCTGGCCGGTTGCTGTGTCCCACAGCCTCACCGTCCGGTCCTCGCTCCCCGAGGCCAGCAGTGCGCATCGGGCTGAACGCCACGCTCCAGACCCCATCGCTATGCCCGGGGAGAGAGTGACGCAACTGTCCGGTTGTGATGTCCCAAACCTTAACCGTCCCGCTGCCCTTGCTCGAGGAGGCCAGCAGGATGCCATCCGGGCTGTAGGCGACGCAGGTAGCCCAGTCGGCATGGCCTGGTAAGGAAATGGGCTCCTGGTGGGACGTTACATCCCAGACCTTCAAGGTCCCATCGAGACTGGCCGACACGAGACGCGTGCCATCCGGACTGAACACCACACTCGATGGTAGCTGTGAATGGCCGCGGAAAATGCGTGCTTCCTGGCGGGTTGTCAAGTCCCGGAGCTCCACGGTCCAATCGCTTCTGCCGATGGCAACCCACCTCCCGTCGGGGCTGAACGCCAGGCTTTCTGGCGCGGCGGTGGTTCGAAAGGAAAAGGCTTCAGTCCCGTCGTTACGTCCCAGAACCTCACCGTCTGGTCGTCTGATAACGTGGCCAGCCGTCTGCCGTCGGGACTGAATGCCACGGCTTGGACCAAGTTCTTGGCGGCCTGGAGCGTGTACAGCTCCTTGCCAGTAGTTGCATCCCACACGTTCGCGAAGCGGTCGCTCGCCGAGGCGAGCCGCTTGCCGTCCGGACTGAACACCAGGCTCTGGACCTCAGCTCTGTGCGCCCGGAGAGTGTGCAATCTCCGGGCGGTTGCGGCTTCCCAGACCATCACCTTCTGGTCCGCGCCGCCCGAGGCCAACCGGGTGCCATCGGGACTGAAATCCACGCTCCAGAGACGCCGCTGTCTCCGCTGACTGTTCGCTCTTCCTCGCCCCTGGACCCATCCCATACCTTCACAGTCCCATCCGCGCTGGACGAGGCCAGTCGGTCCCGTCGGGGCTGAAAGCCACCGCATAAACTCGGGCCGAGTGACCTTGGAGCAATTGCAGCAACACGCCCGTGCCGCGTCGCAGACTCTCACTTGATTCTTGCTGGCCATTGCGAGTCGTGTGCCGTCCGGACTGAACCTCACGCTGTTCGCACCGTAGAAACCGGTGTGGTCGGTGAGTCTGAGGAGTTCGCCGTGACAGAGGCGGTCGAGTAATGCCCACTCCCAGCGCCTCCGATCACGAGGGCATTCATCGAGCAGCCGGTGGCACACCCAGGTTGCCGTTGCTCCACGCCGCTTTCGCCACTTCGATGTGATGGAAGTATTTGTTCCGTTCCGCGTCCTTCGTGGCCGCTTCCGCTCTCTCTTTTGCCTGTTCGGTTTGTTGGAGCGCTCCTTTCAACTGTGTATTGTAGACCAGGGCGGTCACCCCAACGCCAAGGGCTACGATCGCCGTGCCGCTGACGATCAGTAAGCCGGCGAGCGCGGGCTGCCGCTTGGACCAGATCCATGCCCGCTCCAGAGGTCCCACCGGCCGCGCCCGGATCGGCTCGTCGGCGAGGAACCGCCGCAGATCCTCGCCCAGCGCGTCGGCAGACGGGTAACGATCCCTTGGGTCCTTGTGGATCGCCTTGAGCACGATTGTCTCCAGGTCGCGCGGGATGCGCGCGGTCGAACGCTCGCGGCCGTGGCGGATCCTCGATCTTGATCTGCTCGATCAGCTTGAGCCGGTCGGGCGAGTCGAACGCCGGCATCAGCGTGAGCAACTCGTAGAGGGTCAGGCCCAGGGCATAGACGTCGGCGCGGCCGTCGCCCTCGCCGCGGAATCGCTCTGGGGCCATGTACCGGACCGTGCCCAGGATGTCACCGGTTTGCGTCAGTCCGTCGTCGCTCGCCTTGGCCAGGCCGAAGTCGGTGATCCAGACGACCCCTTCGGTGTCCAGCAGCAAGTTCGAGGGCTTGATGTCGCGGTGGACGATCCCCCGCATGGGCGTAGGCCAGGCCCGCCGCCACCTGACGGCCGATATGAGCCACGCTGCGGAAGAACGACCGCCGGCCCTTTTCGACCGCCGAGAGCTGCGACCCGCCCGGCAACACCGCCGACGAAAGCGGACTCGAGACGGCAACCGGGGAGGAGGCGCTCAACGGAGGGGCCTCGGTCTCATCTGGATCGAGGCGATCGGTCCAGGTGGCTGGGGCCTCCCGGTTTGCGCCGGCGACCTCGGCTTCTCCCGTCCGCCCGGTGTCTCCGGCCCGAACCGGCCGGTCAGCAGCGACTGGGCCATCCGGCTGACCTGCCGTGCTCGGGACGGAGCAGGCCGCCGTCGTCCCGGATGGGATCGGCACATCCGGCGACTCGAGTTCCCGGGCCGGACCGGTCGATACGCGCGATCCTTGAGTCGCCGCAGCTCGCCGATGACCAGGTCCAGCCCCTGGCCCTGGATGAACTGCATGGCATAGTAGCTCACCTCGCCATCCCTGCCGACCTCGAAGACCGGCACGATGTTGGTGTGGTGGAGCTGCGCCGCCGACCGCGCCTCGCGTCGAAAGCGGGCGAGCGTCTTGAGGTCCTGGCAGACCTGCCGCGGCAGAACCTTCAAGGCCACGCGCCGGCCCAGCGACACCTGCTCGGCCTCGTACACCACGCCCATCCCGCCCCGGCCGACCTCGCGTAAGACCCGGTAGTCGCCCACCTGGCCTCGAGGCGGCAGAACGACAGCCGCCTCCGCGACGTCGGGCCGCTCCTGCTGAACTTCGTCGGCTTGCTCGACCTCGACCAGGGCCGGAAAGAGCTCGCGGATCTCGTCGGCCAGGCTCGGGGCAGCGGTCGATGTACTCCTGCAAGCTGGGCCGCTCTCCGCGCCGGAACCGCGCGGCGAACTCCTCGGCCAGCTCGTCGAACCGCCCGTAGTCCGCGGAACTGGTGTTCGTGGACATCGGTTAGATCCCCTTTCAGCCACCAGGCACCACTGCCAGTTTGTAGGGTGCGTGCAACGCACCTTGAGATTCAATACGCGTCCCCATACCCCTTATCCGCGCGGGGAGGTCGATGCGGGACCGAAAATCAACAGAATTTACGATCGCCAAGGAATGGCCGTAATCAGAGTACTGCCCAGATCGGTGCAAGAACATCCTTCAAGGCTGCTGCCGTTCCTTTACTGACCAATGGTCTCTTGACCAGTGGGAGAACGTCCCCGAGAATTCGCGCGGAGTCTGGGGGAATCTCGCTCATTAATTACCTGCATGGTCGAATAGTTTCGACACAACCTCTGATTCGCGTTACAGTTAGGTCTAGAGTCGCGTTCCACGGAAACTCAAAATGCCAAGAATCGCGGCCCATGATACACAATGAGGAAAGACGTAAATTGATATAATGTAATAACTTGCGTCTAGGGACCAAGTTCGAGTCCCCTCTGTGGAAATGCCGAAAACGTAGCATTCCGTAGCATGTTGGCCCCCTGTCGGGCATGGAGTGCGGTATCCAGCTCGGCGCGGGGCGTCGCCGACCTTCGCCAGCCTGCCATCGATCGCAGGCCGTTCGACAGAGAGGTGTGCTTGAAGCGACTCGCCGACGGTGGGGGTCAAGCAGCTCGGGAGTCGTGGTCGGAGAAATCGGTTGCAGAGCGGCTCTTGTCGAATGAGCCGGCCGGATGTCGAGAAAGCTCAAAACGCATTGACCTCAGCATATCCTCTTCAGAGAAGCGGCTTGCTGATGGTTAAGATGCAGGAGCCGCCGTTCGCACGATGAGGAGTGTGCAGACACTACGATGATCCAGGAAGCCGTGCCTTGCGAGGTGAAGGAGCTGCTGGAGAACCAGCAGCTCAATGGCGTGCCCGTTTTGCTCTCGACGACCTGCGACCTGTCGCTTACGGGCGATCTGCGCAGTCACTGGATCGTGGCCACACGTGAGAACCTCGCCGTCGTCGCCGACGGCGCAGAGCCCACACTTGTCACCCACTTGCCGATCCGGCAAGTGGAGAAGTTCCGGACTCACGGGGCCATCGGGTCGGGGTTCTTGCAAGCCTACGTCGATGAAGCTTGGGTCGATGTCGCCCGGTACTCGAATGCGCTGTCGACCAAGTTCCACAAGCTGGCCGGCAAACTGGAAGACTTGCGTGTGACGGGCGAGGTAGTTGTCCATCCGGAGGAGCAGCTTGATTCTGCGCACTGCCCGAAGTGTGGCCTGCGGCTCTCGGCGGCCGGCGAGTCGTGCCCGCGCTGCCTCCCCCGCAAGGCGATCGTCGGCCGGCTCTGGCAGCTCATGCGGCCCCAGTGGCCGACGGCCCTGGCGATGTCCGGCCTGATGCTTGTGGGCGTGGCCATGGAACTTGCGCCTCCCAAGCTCCAGCAGTACCTGGTCGACGAGATCCTGGCCAAGGCGCAGCCGCACCGGGCGCACGCTCGCTGCTGGCCACGCTCTTGCTGATTGTGCTGGCACTGGCCGCGACCCGAGTGCTGCTGGGCGTGGTGAACTGGATCAAGGGCCTGCAGGCGAACAAGGTCGGCGTCGCACTCACCTTCGAGCTGAGGTCTCAGCTTGTCCGCAAGCTCCATGCACTCGGGGTGGGCTACTATGACCGGCATCAAGTCGGCTCGCTTGTCAGCCGAGTCGCGTACGACAGCGAAGTCCTCCACACCTTACTCCAGCAGTTCACCGGGGGCTTCTTGCTCCAGATCGTCCAAGTAGTCGCCGTGGGCTTCATGCTCTTCACGCTCAACCCCAAGCTGGCGCTTTTCACGCTGATCCCGGCTCCGCTGGTTATTGGGGGCAGTCTCTTTTTCTGGCGGCGCGTTTATCCCAAGTACTATCGCTACTGGGACTCCAGCAGCAAGCAGGCCGGCACCCTTTCGGGAATGCTCTCGGGTATTCGGGTGGTAAAGGCGTTTGCCCAAGAGCCCAGGGAATTCGATCGATTTCACCGGTCGAGCGATTACCTGCGGCGATCACGGATCACGGTGGAGAAGTCCACGGCCTCGTTCACGGCCATCATGGCGCTGATCTTCAGCCTGGGGGGATTGATTGTCTGGTATGTCGGCGGGCGCGACGTTCTCGCCGGCAAGATGACCCTGGGTTCGCTGATGGCGTTTCTGGCTTATCTGGCCATGTTCTACGCACCGCTGGCGACGCTCTCACAACTCACCACCTGGCTCACCAGCTTCATGACCGGCTGTCAGAGGGTTTTCGAGCTGCTTGACACGCCGACAGAGACCCATGAGGCCGCTAAGCCCGAGCCGATGCCACAAACCCAGGGGGAGATTCGGTTCGAGAACGTGACATTTGGCTACGAGCGGCATCGGCCGGTTCTCAAGGAGGTGGACTTCACAATCCGGCCGGGCGAGAAGATCGGGATTGTGGGCAGGAGCGGCAGCGGCAAGACAACGCTCGTGAATCTGATCAGCCGTTTTTACGATGTCGAGACGGGCCGTGTACTCCTTGACGGCGTGGATATTCGCGAGCTTGCCACGAGTGATCTGCGGCGGCACGTGGGCGTGGTGTTGCAAGAACCTTTCTTATTCCGCGGCACGGTCTGCGACAATCTCGTCTACGGTCGGCCCGAAGCCAGCGCCGAGGCTGCGATCACCGCCTCGCGCGCCGCCCAGGCGCACGACTTCATTCTGCGCACGCCGCTGGGATACGACACCTGGCTGGGCGAGCGCGGGGCCGGACTCTCCGGCGGCGAGCGGCAGCGGGTTTCGATCGCGCGGGCGCTGCTCTACGATCCGAAAGTCTTGATACTCGATGAGGCCACCAGCAGCGTGGACACCGAGTCCGAGAAAGCGATTCAAGAGGCGCTTCGCGTCCTTGCTCGGGGTCGCACCACGCTGGCGATCGCGCACCGATTGAGTACGCTGCGCGACTCGGACCGCATTTTCGTTTTCGACCAGGGCCGGCTCGCCGAACAGGGTACGCACAACGAGCTAATGCGGTTGGATGGCAAGTATGCGAAGCTGGTGAAGATCCAGTCGCAGATCGCCCGCAATACGCAGTTCGAGGCTGCCCTCAACGGTGTTGATGACACCATGGACGAGGCCAAGACTGGCCCTGGCGCTGGTAATGAGCCAAGGGAGGCCGAATTTGCTCCGCTATGGCTCGAGCCCGATACGGCCGCCCTCAGGGAAGGGCGCCACGGGGCGCTTGAGGTCGAGCTGCCTGATGGCACCGTGCACCGAAGTGTGTTCGCTGTGCAGTGTTTTCCGGCCACCCGGCGCGATGACTTCATCAGCCTGCGTTCCTGGGACCGAGACGGTCACGAGCTCGAGCTGGGGATCGTGCGACACCTCGAGAAATGGTCCCCCCGGGCGCAAGAACGGGTGCGAGCCGCGCTGGCTCGCCGCTACTTCTTGCGTCGAATCACAGCAATCGAGGACATCGAGCTTGATTACGGCTATCTCGTATTTCACGTCACGACGGACCAAGGACCGACACGGTTCACGATGCGCTGGACCCAAAGCCAGGCGCAGGACTTCGGGGAACGCGGCAAGGTCTTATTGGACACCGAGGATAACCGCTTCCTGATCCCTGACACGGACGACCTGCCGAAGCGCCAGCGCGAGCTCTTGCAGCGGTATGTTTACTGGTGAGACCGAAAGGTGGCCGGAGGGCCGAACCCTTGACGTCTCTTAGCGGGTAAACCGCCGAGATCGTTGGTTATGTTCGCAAATCATTCAGCCAGGATGATGCAACCACCAAGTGCTGGCTGCTGGTACTATCACTGTCGTCCAGCGTTGACCATTTGCGCTGCCTTGACCCTGACTTCTTCCGGAGTCGTATCCTCTTTGAGACCATTCTCGGGGATGGTGGCGATCTGAACAAAAGTTAATGGACCGGGAACGAGCCCAGGTTGCTCCAAGACCAAAAGTCCATATGGAGAGCTCTGATTGGAGCGAGGGGGGCGATCAGTGTCAGTTCGGGTCAAGCGGCCGCGAACGACCGAATCTGAACAGGTGATCCGCACGTGCGGGTGATCAGTTCCCTGGCGTCTGCGGATCTCGGAAAGAGCCGTTTTGCATTGTTCGAACGTCATCATTGCACCTTCCTGTCCTGCGACGAACCAAGGATCGGGACCGTCTCGTACATGTCCCAAGGTACTCTCCGTGCACCGGTCGGCCCATCATGGTCCAACGGGAGGAGATGATGCACGGGCCTGGTTCGTGACAGCGGGCTTATTGTTGAGATCGACACAGACGGGTCAAGGTCGACAACGTGGCCTCACAGATGATCCGAGTTGACCCCGCGGCGGTTTTATGACAAAACTCGACCGCGCCGGGCGTCGATATTACAATACTACGACGGTGTCGCCGCACTTTCCAATTGACTGAGGCAAAAAACGTCTTGCCGCAGGACGAGGAGTCGGAATGGGCATGGAATCGCCCCCATCGCAGTCGGTTCGCGCCAACCAGATTCCCCATCGCTGGGCGCGCGTCGAAGACCCGGCTGCCGAGTCCGTCGTTGCGGCGTACCAAACGGTGATTGCCGGCGGCGGTCCTGCGGGACTCACCGGCGCTTATGAGCTTACGCGGCACCGGCGAGCCTGCGTGGTTCTGGAAGCCGATGCTCGACTGGTCGGCGGCATCAGCCGGACCGATGAGTACAAAGGGTACCGATTCGATATCGGTGGCCACCGGTTCTTCTCTAAGAGCAGCGAGGTCAATGCCCTGTGGCGGGAGATCCTCGGCGGTGACTTGATCACCCGCTCGCGCCTGAGTCGAATTTACTACGACCGCAAGTTCTTTCACTACCCTCTCAAGCCAGTGGACGCCCTCTGGAAGCTCGGTCCGAGGCGTTCTGCCCGAATCCTGCTCAGTTATATTAAGGCACGGCTGAATCCAATCAGGCCGGAACGAACGTTCGAGGCTTGGGTCGTCAATCGGTTCGGACGGGTGCTGTTTGAGATCTTCTTCAAGTCGTACACGGAGAAGCTCTGGGGCATGCCCACCAGCGAGATCTCGGCCGACTGGGCCGCCCAGCGAATCAAAGGGCTAAGCTTGCTCGCCGCGGTTGTGAACGGACTCTTTGGGGGGCTCAAGTCACGCAAGGGCGAGGTGATCAAGACCCTGATCGATGAGTTTCAGTATCCGCGCCTGGGTCCGGGGCAGATGTGGGAAGCGGTGCGCGACCGCATCCGCGGTCAAGGCGGGGCAGTGCACCTCGACCGCAAGGTGGTGCGAATCGAGCACGACGGATCGGCGGTGGCCGCATTCATCGCCGCGGATTCCCTGGGACGAACTACGCGTTATCTCGCTTCTACCTTCCTCTCGACCATGCCAGTGCGCGACCTCATCCGCGCCATGGATCCGCCCGCTCCGGCGGAGGTCAGGGCCGCGGCTGAGTCGCTCAAGTATCGCGACTTCCTTACGGTTGTTCTGATCGTCGATCGGCCCGAGACTTTTCCGGATACCTGGATCTACATCCACGAGCCCGACGTGAAGGTGGGTCGCATCCAGAATTTCAAGAACTGGTCGCCCGAGCTCGTGCCCGATCCCTCTCGATCCAGCCTGGGATTGGAGTATTTCTGCTTCGAAGGAGACGATCTCTGGAGCCGCTCCGATGCCGAGCTGCTGGAGCTTGGCCGGCGCGAGATTGATGCAATCGGCCTGGTTGCAGCCTCGGAGGTTGTCGATGGGTGCGTCGTCCGCATGCCCAAGGCTTATCCAGTATACGACGAGGAGTACCAGGGGCATCTCGCCGTGATCCGCCGCTGGCTGGCCAGGCTGTCAAACCTGGAGCTCGCGGGACGCAACGGCATGCACAAGTATAACAATCAGGATCACTCGATGATGACCGCGCTCTTGGCCGCGCGGAATATCCTGGGCCTGGGACGATACGACACCTGGAAAGTCAACACGGACGCCGAGTACCATGAGGAACTGGGCGAATTGGACATGCAAAATGCGGGGCGCATCGTCCCCCGCAGAGTGAGCGCCGCTTGATCTGGGAGCAATCCTCCGCGGACTCGGGCGTGCCGAATTAAAACCTCTTGAGGGCTGTCGGCTCGTCGGTGGAAATCTCGAATAAACGGTCGAACTGGCTGATTTTGAAAGCCTCCATGACCGGTGGGCGCAGGCAGCAGAGTTTGACTTTCCCCTTGACATCCTGCATCTTGCGATGAAGCCGAACCAATTGGGCCAGCATTCGCGCTGGACATATAACCGGCGTTGTAGAGGTTGAGTAAGATTTTCTTGTACTTCTTGGTGTCGATCACGCCAAACAGTTCTTGGGCAAGACTGTCCACCTTATCACCCTCGACCATTGATGCGGATTCGAGAAACGTGATCACGGCGACGCCGTCGACCTCGTTGACGGTCAAGAACTGAAAGGCGGGTTTGCTTGCGAGCATAACAGAGACTCCGTCGCGAGGACCGATTTCTCGGCACCCCGACTCGTTGTCGAAGATTGCGAAAGCATAGCCGTGTAACTTCGACCGCCTTGATCCGGCCGATGTCAGCGTACGTTCATGCTCTTAATATAGAAGAAAAACTCCCCGTTGACTACACTAAAGACCGTTAAGACGAGAGAAGCGATCGGCGGCATCAGGGTAGGTCTTCGGTGAATATGGTTAACATATCTAGATACACGAACATTGCCATCGACTTGCCCCGTGGTGCACAATGTGGCCAAACGCATGCGAACTGTCAGGCTTCGCAACCGGATGAAGGGTGAGCCCTCATGGCCGAGCCAGCCATCATGAAGCCAGTCCAGACACAACGAGCGGGCGTGCCGCGAGGCAAAGTGTCTCGTGGGACCGCATGGTCCTGGCTGCGGTGGATCTTTGCGGCCGTCCTTGTGGTCACAATCGCGGGTGGGACATTCTTGTGGTCACGTTCAGGCAAAGGCGAATCGGGGCGGGAGCGGGTAGCCTCGGGTGAATCACAAACCGCGAGCAAGCAAATCCCGACCGCGCAGGTCATCAAGCCGACCCGGGGAAGTGCGGAGCGGATCACCGATCAGCCGGGGACCATTCGAGCCTTCGAGAGGGCCACGCTTTACGCCAAGGTCTCCGGGTATCTCCAAGATCTGAAAGTTGACCGCGGCGACCGCGTGAAGAAGGATCAGGTGCTGGCCCAGATTTATGTTCCAGAGCTCGATGTCGCGGTCCTCCAGGCTGAGTCTAGCTTGCAACATTCACGAGCGATCGCGACGCAGGCCGAGGCGCGGGTCAAGGTGGCGCTGGCCGGGGTACTTGCGGCCGAGGCCAAGCAGAAGCAGGCGGTTTCGGTTCTCGAGGAAGCCGTAGCTACCCGGGAATATCGCCGAGAGGCGCTGGACCGGATCACCCAGCTGGCCAAGCGCAATGCCGCCGAGCAGAGGCTGGTCGATGAGTACCAACTCCAGTACATGGCCTCACTGGCATCCGAGCATTCCGCCCAGTCAGGAATTCAAACGGCCCAGGCCGAGTTAGAAAAAGCCAAGGCGGACGTGGGTCTTGCCGAGGCCGACCTGGCAACCGCCCGGGCCGAGATCAAGGTCTCGGAGGCGAATCTGCAACGTGCCAAAGTGATGGCCAGCTATACCAAGATCGAAGCCCCGTTCGATGGAGTGGTCACCTTTCGCGGTGACGGAATTCATAAAGGAGCGTTCATACGTTCGGCGTCGGACGGAAACTCCGAGCCCTTGCTGGCCGTGGCGACCACCGACCGCATGCGAACGATTGTGCTCGTTCCCGACCCGGACGTGCCGTTCTGCAATGTCGGCGACCCGGCGATCGTGAAAATCGATGCTCTGGGAGGACGGGTTTTCAAAGCCAAGGTCAGCCGTGTGGCTGATTCCGAGGACCTGAAGGACAGGACCATGCGGGTCGAGATCGACTTGCCCAACGATCAAGGCTTGCTTCGTGACGGTATGTACGGCCGGGCCGTGATCGAGCTGGAACCGCCGTCGCAGAACCTTACCATCCCTTCGACCTGCCTGATCGAGCAGGACGGACATGGCGATGGCGCGGTTTTCGTGGTCCGAGACGACAAAGTCAAGCGGATCAGAATCCGGGTCGGCAAGGATAGCGGGCAGTGGGTCGAGGTCTTGAGCGGTCTTACCGAAGACGACCAAGTTATTGCGCAGATCACTCCATCGATCTCTGAGGGCATCGTCGTCAAGCCGGAACTGGTCAAGATTGCAGAAAAGGACTCATCTAACGAATAGCGGCCGTTCGCCGGCTGCCCCTTCGTTGCAGTGGGTTGTCCGGGCCATCAAATTGGCCGATGAAGGAAACGTATCTCGCTGATTGCTCGCTCCAACGGCCACGGAGGGTTGCCAAGGATGAACCGTCGCGATCAACGCCGCCGTTGCGCGTCGAACCGCTGGAGATGCGGGTTGCCCTGAGCGGCTCAATGCCGGCCAACGTCATCGGCACTTCGACGTCGGCAGTCCACCATCCGCGTGAAGTCAGTCAGACCTCGGTTCAAGTGCAGCCAGTGAACATCACCCCGCAGAAGCAATTCACGATCTTCGGCCTTTTCGTGCAACCGACCTCAGGAAGCCAGCTTCAGCCTCAGATCTTGGCGGTCAGAGGGGAATCGGGAAAAAGATTGCCACTACAGTATGGCCGGCCGTTCCGCTCCGGCGTTTCTGATGAGGCGGTTGCGTTCTTCAGGGACAATACCGCTGGTCCGGTGACGATCGAGGTGACGGGCGCCCACAATTCCACTGGCTCGTATCAGGTTCAAACAACCTTGGCCGGCGACGTCAATGGCGACGGCATGGTCAATTTCGCGGATCTTCAGGCATTTGCTCCGGCGTACTCATCCCAGCAAGGAGATCGCACGTATAGCGCCGCCGCAGACTTCAATCTCAATGCCGTGATCAACCTTAACGATGCCAGGGCCTTGCTCCAGAATATGGCTCCGATCACACCATATCTGCCTCTGACGGCTCGCCTGATCCTGGCGCCGCAGGATCAGATCCACTACTCTGGGCCGACAGTCTCGGGAGCGGCAACCTTCCAGAAGGTCGTCACCATACTGGGTCATACCACCCCGGGAAGCCTCGTCATCGAGGACAATAACACGTCGAGACTGCCGGGCGGCACGCAGGCTTACAAGTTCACGGGCCCCGCGGTCGCCACCGACTCAGGCGGCTTCTTCTCGATCACGACCACGAACACCCAAGGAATCAATAACAACGACTTCCTAATCCTCGACCCATTTGGCCACCAGATGATCATCGACTTCCCGATTTTTTGGATCCCCTACGCGACGGGCCGAGGAGTTCCGAATTAGAATGCGAGCAACTCAAATTCCTCATAAACCGGAAAACTCTCAACTTTAGCGATCCTCGGTACGATCTATTCTCAGGGGCTGGTCTCGGCTGGGGGGTCATCTTCCTCATTTCTTTAGGTATCTCGGGGCGTGATTCAAGTTCGGACCATGCCCGTTGCATCTCCCGGTGACCTGCGCTTGGCGCGACGCAACATTCGTATGATTAGACCTATCAATGGTGACCACCGACCCAGCACTCGATGTCTCTGCTCTCTGATCTGGCTCGTGATTCTGGGAACCTCAACGGTTCTTGGGCAGTCGCCAGGGGACTCGCAAACGAGCAAGCCCGCCGCCGCGCCTTCGGTGCCCAAACCAGCTACGGTACCGCTTCCGAAGTCAGCCACAACTCCGCCGGCCCCCACGCCAGAATCTTCTGTCGAAGATCGCCTGCGACGGATGGAAGAGGCGTACCGGAGAATCGAAGAAGCGAACAAGAGGATTCAGAAACAGTACGACGGACTATTGCAGAGATACGATGAGTTGAAGAACCAGTTGAAGCCCGACCACGGTTTAGAACCAGGCCCGATCAGCGTCCTCGACGACCCGTCCGGCGAGTCGGGTCGGTGCCGTTGAGTACCAAGAATCGCCTGGCCAAGCAGCACGCGAAGGCATGGGCGCCCAAGGAACAGGGGGCCGGACGGCACCCTGCTCTCGCGGGGTTGGTGCCCAAGGCGTCGACGGTCGGGGGGTCTACAACGAGGGTGGAGGATTGCCCTCCCCAACCACACCGTGCGAAGGACCCCAGGAGACTCCGGGCGGTCTCAGTCGTCGTTCCGCGCAGGGCCTCGGAGCACAGGGGACAGCGGGACGTGTCTCCCCGAGCGAGACGGCGGGGCTCGGTGAGGAAGGACTTCCGTGGCGCCTGGCCAAGGTCGAATTCGCAGAGGGATTGGAGCTCTCGTCGCCCGACGATGAGTTCAAGCTTACCTTTCACAACATGACCCAGGTGGAATACCGAGCGTTTCCACTCAGTCAGGAGGGCCTTCTCCATTCTCAGTTTTTCATCCCTCGCCAACGCTGGTACTTCACGGGACGCGCCACCAGGAACATTGAATTCTACACCTCCATCAACCGGGGTTACGGTAGCCTGGATGTCCTCGACGCTTTCCTCAGCTATCGGATCGGCGAGCGGCTCCAATTTCGTGTCGGCCGCATGAAGACTCCTTACCTGTACGAATACTACTCGATCGCTGAGGGCGACCTGGTCGCCCCCGAGCGATCGATGTACGCTGGCAATCTGGCCGGGAATCGACAAGAAGGCGCGATGGCGATGGGCGAGCTCTTCAAAGGTCGTCTGGGCTGTTGAACAAGGGCAGCGCAATCAATGGGCGGGGCTCGTGGTCTGGTTTTACAAGAGCTTGATGGTGTTCGCCGGATATGGCGGGGGCGTGAAGGTTACGCCTTGACCAACACCAAGACCAATACCTACCTCCCCTACTACGGATATAACGTCTCGGCGTCCTATTTCCTGACGGGCGAAGAGATCACTCGGCGCGTGAACGTGGTCAAGCCGAAGCGGGACTTCAGCTTTGCCAAAGGCAAATGGGCTCCAGGCGCTGTGGAGGTGTATGGCCGCTACAGCGCACTGGGATTCAGCAAGGAGGTTTTCACCGCGGGCTTTGCCGATCCCAATCTCTGGAGCAACCACGCCTGGACTACGGACGTCGGCATCAACTGGTATCTGAACTTCTACACGAGGGTTTTCCTCGACTGGCAGCACTCGGAATTCGGTAACCCTGTGGTCATCGCTCCAAACCACCTGGGGCGACGCGTGACCTGTACTGGGTCCGGTTCCAGGTCTTCTTCTGAGCCGGCCGGCCGAACCTGGAACCAAGGAAGAGATCGGTCCAGTGCTTTGTCGCAGCCTAGTTTGAGTCTCGAGGCATTGAGCTTCCTTGTAGGGTCCGCTGTGCGGACCAATTCGGATGGTCCGCACAGCGGACCCTACATCTACTATTTTTACAACCGCCAGGCAAATCGCTCGGGAGATATGGACAAAAGTAGAAATCCGATCTGTGACGATCTTTGAGGAGTTTCACTCGAACCCGAGTTGCAACGGGTGTCCGGTGACCGGAAGCGGGCCGTGGAGCGGTGTCGTCAGGGGAGGACGGGGTAGATTCTCTGGGGGCCGCTCGAGCAGCGGCGGCGGCGAGCCGAGGGCTACGAAAAGCCGGAACTGGGCCTGATCGTAGCGGAGCAGGGCCGCGATCACATTGACGCGGGCACCGCCCACAAGGTTCAAGCTGTTTAGGACCTCGATGGGCCGGCCCAGGTTATTGCGGCTGCGCTCTGTGTCCTCGCGTAGCCCGCTCTCAGCGGAGGCCAGCTCGCTTCTGGCGATTTCGATCTGATCGCGCGCGGCGAGTGCATCGGCGCGGGCCGATGCGATCTCTTGCCGCACCCGGTTAATCACCCGCACGCGCCGGGCTTCCGCCTCCCCAAGAACCGCGAAGCGCCGATTCTGCAGCGAGATGTTGCCGGCTCCCAGGTTCATGAGAGTCCAGAAGACATTCACGTCGAAGTCGGATCGCCCGCCGAAATGAGCCAGGGTTGGCGGCACGACGTTGCTGCCGCCGCCGAACCCGCCGGCACTGTAGCCCAGCCAGAAGGTGGGAATCCAAGGGCGTGCTAGCTCTTCATGATATTGAACCTGCGCCGCGCGACCTCCGCGGATTGCGCTGCCAGGTCAGGCCTGTTTCGAAGGGCGTACGCAATCAGTTCGCAGGTAGGGCTGTCCAGCGCGATCAGGGTGATCGGGACAAGTGGCCCACCCGCGGGGCGGAGGCGGATCGTGGGGTCAAGATTCAGCCGGCTGGCAAGTCGAGCGGCAGCGACGGCTACGGACTCCTCGGCGCGCTGCACGGCGGCCCGGCGCAGCTTCCAATCGGCCTGAGCACGGTTGGCGTCGGCGGTTCGTCGCTCACCTGCGATCGCGAAATCGTTGACGATCACGGCGAGGTCGTGGCTCTGGCGCTCAGTCAGGCGCTGGGCCTCGAGGGTCGTCTGGTTGCCCAGCAGCTCCAGATGCAAAACCGCCACATCCAGGAGTATCTCGTTGGCGGTTGCCAGTGCCGTAAAGCTCGACCCGATCACGCGCTGGTGGGCCGCCAACGGCTCGAACCATGCCTCCGTCAAGGTCCCAATGATGTTGATCATGGGTATATTGACGGTGCCGGCAACGTAGGCGCCTGCACCGCCGCCGAAGTAGAGCGATTGAAGCGTAACGTTGAGGATCTTGCCGGACGACCGCTCAAGGTTTCCTGTGTGGATGTGATAATTTGTGCCGAAATTGATCGAAGGCAAGAGGAGTGCCCGCGCCTGTCTGAAGTGCCAAGGCCTCGATGATCCGTGACCGGGCCGCGGCGATCGTGGGATTCTCGGCCTCGGCCAGCCGCAGCGCGGTTGATAGATCGATCGGATACTCACCGACGGGAGGCGGCAGAACCGGCGGAGACGGAACAGAAACGTTGAGATCGGCCTGCCGCGTGGCGGCCTCCACTTTTTGTGGGTCTTCGACGACCTCTGCTGGTGGCCCGGCCGGGGCTGTTTGCTGAACCGTGCTCGCGGTACGTGACAGCGCGGGGTCACGGGCCGGATTCATTGCTTCAGGCGACTGAAACCGACGCACGGCTGCCCCGGACGGTGCTGTTCGAGCCGTGCCAGAGGTTTGCTCTGTCGCGCATCCGGAAGCAAGGACCGCGAAGATTGCGCAGAAGAGCATCACAAACTCCCCGACAGGCCTTTGGACCGGGAGCAATAGTGGTTCTTTCCTCGCAGGCATCGACTGTCCTCTTGGCGGGACCTGGGAGGCAGAAACTCAGCGCCCGATCGGAACGCCGGGAGGATTATTGGCGGCCGGGTTTGGGTGAGCCGCTCTGGGATTGGCTGCGCTCACACCACTGGGAGCGACCCCGCGGGTGGGGACCGGGCGCGCCAGCGCGTTGGCGGGTGGCTGTCCCAGCGCGACGTAAAGCTCAAACTGAGCTCGGTTATAGTCGACTATGGCGTCGATGTAGTCGATCCGCGCGTTGGCCATTAATTGGAAGCTGTTCAGCAGCTCGATCGGCAGCACGTCACGCGACCGGTACCTGATCCGAGTCAGGTCCTGGGTGAAGGAAAGCAGGCCAGACTGGATGGCCGATTCGTTGGTCTCGATCTGTGCGTACCGTGCGTGTGTTCTGGCGTAGGATTCGGCCACCTCGGCACGAACCCGGTTGAGCATTTCGATTTGCTCGAATCTGCGCACCTGCAGGTTGGCATTCGCAGCTCGGATCAAGGCGGCGTTGCCGACTCCGAGGTTTTGAATGGTCCAGTAGGCAACTGTGTCGAAATCACTCCGGCCCCCGAAACCGCCGAAAAGTGGCCGGACGAGATTGCTGCCGCCACCGAAACCACCGGCGCTGAAGCCGATGAGGATTGTCGGCGAGAATGGCAGTGCCTTGGCTTCGTTCAAGAGCAGCAGTCCCTGGATGATCGAGGCCCGCTGGGCCGCCAGCTCGGGCCTGCGCAACACTCCCAGGGCGATCAGCTCGCCGACGGCAATTGCGTCGGGCACCAGCGGGTGGGGAACGACATAGGCGTCGGTCGGGTGTAGGCGAATCGACGGATCGAGATTCAATACCTCGCAGAGCCGCGCCGACGACGTCAGCAGCTCGGATTCGACCCGCTTCAAGTAGGCCTCGCGTCGTTGCAGGTCCGTGGCGGCGCGGTTGGCGTCTGCATATCGACCTTGGCCAGTCACGGCGTAATCGGCCGTCAGCTTGGCGATCGCCTGTGCTTCTTCGCGTGCTTGAAGAGCAACGGCCCGCCGTCCTTCCGACCGCAGCAGCTCGCTATAGGCCAGTGCCACTCTCAGGAAGACCTGGTTGCGGACGGCGATGTTATCGAACTCGCGCTGGCGCACGAGTTGACGGCTTGCGAGGTAATTGAAGATTACCTCGGACGTGTTTCCACCCAGGAAGACTCCCGGGATGTTCACAGTGCCCGCAGCCACCGCGCTGGCCCCTGCCCCGACGTACACCGCACTACGGTTCAGCGAGAGAATATTGCCGTTGGATTGCTGCAGATTTCCACTGTGGGTGTCATAGTTCAATCCCGGATTGATCGACGGCAGGAACCGGGCCGCGGCAAGCTGGCGCACCGCCACAGCTTCGAGTACGTGCTGCCGGGCCGCGTTCAGCTCTGGGTTCTGGACCCCCGCCAGACGCAACGCGGTGTCCAGATCGATGGGCTGGACTTCCGGACGCAAGATTGTCGGCGGAGATACCGGCACGGGAAGGGCAAGCCGTCTGTCGGCTTCTTCCTTCTCCTGATTGGGGTCCCTGGGTGCTTCCCGCGGCAAGGGCTGGGGGAGCCTATCGGCTCGGTTTGGTGACTGGGCAGCAACGCCGCCGCCCCAAGCAAGCGCAAGTGAAACCGTGATGATCGTGAGCGCTGGGGTCACCTTCCGGTTCCAATTCATCAGGGCCTCCTCGCCACGTCCCGAGTCGAAGGCCATCCTGCCCTCGCCTCCTACTAGATCGTCATTGAAAAATGGCGGACTTGACGGTGAAGCGGGAAGTTGCCGCTTGCTCGGGAAATCAAGGGAAATGTCTTGTGTCCTTCAGCCGGATTGTAGGGGTCAGATAAGCCCTGACGTACTGTGGCACAAGAGCACGAGCCTACCACCGATGGAATCTAGCGGGGCACTGCGGGCTTGAACCCTGACAGGCCTAAGGACGTTTAGAGATTCTCATGGATTCTTGCCCCGGCACATCCGAGCGCAGAAGTCGTTGACACCCGCGAAAACGCGGATAGGATGAATCGATGGAAAGCGGAGCTAGCAGAAGTCCAAGGCCATGGCTAGAACGCGATTTCGAATCCGAGCAATCCTGATCCTGCTGCTGGGGTCTTCGCTTGCGTGTTTCCCGGCCCGTACGCTTCCCCTCCTCGGCTCGTCCTTCCCTATCCTCCGGGACGGTCTTAGTCATCTCCCTCAGAAGCCACTACGGCTGCGGATGTTCCATTCTGGGTCGAACCCCGCCATGACGCAGAGGCGAATCGACCAAAGTAGGCAGCGGCTTGATCGCGCCAATATTCCGGAGCTGACCACGGCTGCTCGGCCACGCCTCGTTGGACCACGACCCCAGCCAATCGCCGTTGCTCAGGCGGTTCATCCGCTGCGCTGCTAGCGGACTGCGTGACCCTTCACCATTGCACTTTCCCCCGTTCCGTACCGGGGCCGATCGTCGTTCACGAGTTCGCCAACGCGCGGGCCTGATGCATTTCTACATTTCCGAGGGGTTCGCAAATGAACGGATTGATTCGAGCATCACTGGGCAACCCGTACGCGGTGACGGTCATGTCGCTGACCATGATCGTTCTGGGGACGCTGAGCATCTTTCTGATCCCGATCGATATCCTCCCCGTATTCAGAAGCCCGGCGGTTCAGACGCTGACCTTTTACAACGGTATGTCGGCGACGAGCATCGCGCACGACATCACGAACCGAATGGAGCGGTGGACCGGCCAGGCCAACGGGATGTCGCGCCAGGAATCGCGGTCGATCCTGGGTGCTAGCATCGTGAGGAATTACTTCCAGGGCGATGTGGACCCAAACGGCGCGCTGACCCAGGTGAACTCGCTCGCCCTGGCGGCCATTCCCAATCTTCCGCCAGGCACGCTCCCCCCGGTGGTGCTGCCGTATGATCCGACATCGACCACTCCCGTGTGCGTGGTGGCCGTTGACAGCGACGACCCGGCGAACAACGAATCGGTGCTTTACGACGTTGGCCGCTACGAAGTCCGCAACATAATCATGGGCCAGCCCGGGGCCGTCGCGCCTGTTGTCTATGGTGGCAAGGTCCGGGCGGTCATGGCTTATCTCGACCGCCAGAAGATGCAGGCCCGCAACCTCTCCGCGGTCGACGTCATGAACGCGCTGAACGCGGGGAACGTCTTCCTGCCCACGGGCGATGCCAAGTTCGGCGACCTCGACTACGTGATCGATTCCAACTCGATGTACAAGAAAGTCGAGGACATGGGCGATATCCCCGTGCGGATCGAGCCGGGGAACGCCACCTACCTCAAGGACGTGGCCACGCCCAAGGATGCGAATTACATCCAGACAAACGTCGTGCGGGTGGACGGTAAACGAGAAGTTTACATTCCCGTGTTCCGCCAACTCGGCGCCAGCACTCTGCGCGTGGTCAACACTCTCAGAGATTCGCTCACGGAGATGGAGGGCAAGCTGACCAGGAATGGAATCAATCTGAAGCTCGTGCTCGACCAGTCGGTCTATGTGCAGAAGTCGATCGAAGCCCTGGTGCAAGAAGGCCTGCTGGGGGCGGTGCTTTGCTCGCTCGTCATCTTGATGTTTCTGGGGCAGTGGCGGATGACCGGAATCGCGATCATGACGCTGCCGATCTCGTGCCTGGCCTGCTGCGCCGCTCTCTTCTTCACGGGCCAGACCATCAACACAATGACCCTGGCCGGCATGACACTGGCGATCGGTCCAATGATTGATAGCGCCATCATCTGCCTGGAAAATACTCACCGGCACCTGGGGATGGGTGTGACACCGCGCGAGGCCGCCTTCCTGGGCGCCAGTGAGGTTGCCATGCCCGAACTCGTCTCGACCCTCTGCACGTTCCTGGTGCTTTCGCCCCTTGTCTTGACGCCCGGACTGGGGCAATTTCTGTTCAAGCCCATGGCGATGGCGGTGGCGTTCTCGATGATCGCGGCTTACTTCCTGTCGCGAACTCTCGTCCCGGCCTGTTCGGCTTTCTGGCTCAAGCCGCACGCAAGCCACGAGTCGGGAGGGGTGGATCATGCCCATGACCCGGGGAAGGAAGACGCGAACAGCTCTGCAGAGCCCGAGACATTTCAGATCAACGGCAATGGCCACAAGCCCAGGGGCAACGTCATCGCGCGAGCCTTTCACCGCTGGGAGCGGATGATCGACAAGGGAATCGAGTATTACGTCAAGGGGCTTGACTTTGTCTTGGGCCACCGAATCGCAACCCTGGTCATCGCTTACAGCCTGCTGGCGCTCACGATCGTCTTCTTATGGCCGATCCTTCGCAAGGAGTTCTTCCCCGAGGTCGATGCGGGCTCGTTCGAGATGTACGTGCGGGCTCCCTCGGGCATGCGCATCGAGGAGACGGAGAAGCGAATCGCGGCCGTGGAGGACTATGTTCGCCAGGTCATCGACAAGGAAGACCTGCAACTGGTGCTCTCGGAACTTGGCGTCACACCAGACTGGTCGGCGGCCTACACGCCCAATGCCGGTCCCATGGATGCCGTCGTCAAGATCCAGCTCACGGCCGAGCGAAAGAAATCGGCGCAGGAATACGTGGCCGAACTGCGTCAAGGCGTCGCTGGCAAGTCCGAGTTCAGCAACCTGGAATTTGCCTTCGACGCCGGCGGCATGGTCCGCTCGGCGATGAACGAGGGCAAGTCCACGCCGATCAGCATTCGAGTCACCGCCAAGGACCAGAAGATCGCGCACCGAGTCGCCTCTTTGATACGCGGCGAGATCGTCAAGATTGACGGCGTGGTGGACGCCCGGATCATCCAGCGACTCGATTATCCCCAATACCTGATCAACGTCGACCGGGCCAAGTCGGCTCAGCTCGGCCTCACGCAGGCCGACGTCATGAGGGAGATCATCGCCGCGCTCAACTCGAGCATCCAGTTCAACAAGACCAACTTCTGGATCGACCCGGTGAGCAAGAACCAGTACTACGTGGGCGTTTCTTATTTCGAAAAAGACATCAAGTCGATCGATACCGTGCTGGACATTCCGATCACTAGCCCGGTCCAGAAACTGGCAGTGCCGATGCGGAACGTTGTGAAGATCGACCGGCTACCGGTGGCGACCGAGGTCACACATTACACCCTTCAGCCCACGATCGAGCTGACCATGGGAGTGTACGAGCGCGACCTTGGGCACGTCTCCGACGATGTCGCCAAAGTGATCGATAAGTATGGCAAGCCGGAGAAGTCCGGTCAGTGGGCGACGTACAACCCCGACAGCAAAGACAATCAACTGCTGGTTGGCAGCAAGATCGTGCTTAGCGGCGAGTATCTTCGCATGAAAGACACGTTCAACAGCCTGGGTCTGGGCCTCTGCTTGGCCTCGCTGTTAATCTATTTCTTGATGGTGGGGCTGGATCGTTCCTTCCGGGTGCCGCTGACGGTCATGTCGATTGTGCCACTGTGCCTGATCGGCATCATGCCGATGCTCCTGCTGACCAGGTCGGCGGTCAACGTCCAGTCACTTCTGGGTTTCATCTTCATTGTCGGCATCAAGGTGGCCAACTCGGTTCTGATGACCGATTACGCGCAAGAGTTGCGCCGGCACGAAGGCCTCTCGCCCGTCCAGGCGATCCGCAAGGCTGCCGGCTTGCGGGTCCGGCCGATCACCATGACCGCGCTGGCGGCCTTCTTCGCCCTGATCCCGGGGGCGTTTGCCCTCGAGCGCGGCAGCGAGGCCAACGCTCCGCTGGCCCGGGCCATTCTCGGCGGTCTGCTGGCAGGGGAACCTGCGACACTGTTTGTTCTGCCTGTGCTCTACGCTCTGCTCATTCGAGACACGCCAGAGACGGAAGAAGAGCGCAAAGCTCGCCTTGCCGCCCATGCGACCGGCGATCACGGCGATTCCGATCCGACCCCGCCGGTCGAGTGGAACCATGACCATCACGACAACGGCCCCGAAGAAAACACGGATCATTGATTTCCGTGGGAGTGGCTCCTGCCGGAGTCGCACCCGCCGAATCGCAACTCAAGGCTGATCACTCTGGGAACCTGGACCTTGGACACCATTAGACCGATCCATATCGCGATTTCGGGTGCAGCGGGCCGGGTCGCATACGCGCTCCTCTTTCGGATCGCCAACGGTGGCCTGTTCGGCCAGAAACAGACCATCTCGCTAGGCTTGCTTGACATCCCAGAGCGGCTGAACCTGCTTGAAAGCCGTGCGGCGGAACTGCGGGATTGTGCATTTCCCTTACTTCGAGGGCGTGCGGCTGGGCTCGGACCCGGTGCAGATTTTTCGCGAAGCCGATTGGGTGATCCTGCTGAGAGGCAAGCCCTGCAGCTCCGGTTCGCAATCCCGGGTCGACATGCTCCGTCAAAATGCACCGATCATGGTTGACCACGCTCGGGCTATCAACCGCGCATCGCCCTCGGCGCGCGTGCTCGTGGTCGCCACGCCCTGTAACACAAATTGCATGATCGCCATGGCGCATGCGCAAGATGTGCCCAGGGAACACTGGTTCGCTCTGAACCAGGTCATCCGGTCCAGGGCCATCGCCCTGGTCGCCGAGAAGGCGAATGTCTCGGTCAATCAGGTCACCAGGCTGACTGTCTGGGGCAACAACAGCGAGACAGCCTACGTCGATTTGCAAAACGCGCGCATCGGCGACCTTCCCGCGGTCCAGGTGATCGGCGATCCGAACTGGGCCCATGAGGTCTTCGATCGGGCTCTCGCCGAGCAGTACCGCGAGATCGTCGGACGGACTGGCGAGACACCCGCGGGCTCCACCGCCCATGCGATTCTCACCACGATCCGGGCGATCACCACGCCCACGCCCTTCGAGCACTGGTTCGGCGCCGGGGTTGCCTCCGACGGCACCTATTACGAGGTCCCTCAGGGGCTGGTATTCGGGTTCCCGCTCTCGACTGCGGACGGAAAAACGCGGACGATGCCGAGGGAGCACTACCTCGATGCCCATGCTCGGGAACAGATTGCCCGAAATGTCGCCGAGCTGGAGCTTGAAGCCATGGCTCGTCTCACACCTGGTGGGAAAGATGTAGGTTAACAAAAAACCAGATACATCCCGGCTCGCATCGGGTCCGGGAGCTCCACAGCGCAAGGATCGGAGCGCCCAAGTTCTCAAGCAACACGTCGCGGCCGGAGCATGGTTTTTCTCTTACTTCAATCGAGCAAAATGAAGAGGATGGCATGGGCAAGGTTGGATCCGAGTTCGAGCGGCGCGAGGACGAATCCAAGAGGGCCGTAAGTGAATACGATATCCTGCCCATAGACCATATGTCGACTGGAGGCTTCATTCAGACCAATAACCCAGGACGGATCGAGCCCGGATCCCATCGCGCTTAAACATGGCGGGAAAGTGGCAATCACGAATGCGACAAAGATGAAGACCCGCCAGACAATCCCGAAACCGCCCACTGAGTCATTGCCGTCGGGATTATCCATGGAAAAAAAGTCCTGAGTACTGAGGACAGGTTCTTGCAGCCAGAACCGAGTATCGTTCGAGTCGTCGTTTCGAGGGAGGCGCCAGGGCATCCATCGGAGTCATGGAGGAGAATCAAGCCGAAGGTACCGGAATTTCCCGGCAGCAGCCCGCTGCAACAGCATGAGATCCCGTTGAGCTGTTTCCTTGGGGATCGGCTGGAAGTATGGAAACCGGCCGTGGTGGCGTTCGATGAAAACCGAGATCGGTAATCCCGCGCATAGGTCCTGTTCCATCGCTTTGGCAGTCCGACGAAAGGATTTCGCCTCATCAAGCTGTGACATCATGTTGGGTATCAGAAGGGCATACATAAGGGCAAAGAGGGTCATTTGTGTAAGATTGCCCAGGACCCGACCACCGTACAGTCCCCAGATGAAATAGACGCAGCCGAGCAGGGGGACTGCCAGAGTTACATAACGTGAACAGAAGCCAGAGCCAGGGCCAAATCCAGCACGTCCGTAGCCGATAGCCAGGCTCAGCGAAACCATGGCGACAAGAAATGCAAGGATCCCTTGGACGCGGAATCGTTCCTGAGGATTCCTCCACCAGACTACGATAAGCAGACCGATGCTGATCAGCAGGAGACCCAACATCACCAAACTCGAATACGGCCAGAACAACGCGACCTTCGGCCCAAAGCACGCTGTCGCGAACTCGAGGCTCGTTTGAAGCAGAGCCCTCAGACTCGGGCAGGGAGGATGAAACGAAACACGCTGGTAACCGCGAAAATATAAGAAGCTTATTGATATCGAGATGATAGTTGAAATCAGCATGAAGAGACTCGCTCGCTTGGCATGGGTTTTACCGGAGGCCCATTGGAGGAGCGCGGCAGAGCCAAACCAGAGTGCCAAGGGTGGCACGAGGGTCAGACCCTGGGCGCCACAGAGCGGCAACAAGCTGAGGCATGTTCCTGCCAGGACTGAGCTTCGCAGGCTTAACTCGGAACGATGACCGAGGATGATGAGAAGCAAGATGCTCGTAAGGGACGCTGACGCGACGAAGACGACCTGGAAGCCGCACCAGAAATTTTGGGCTTGCCCCAGATGCAGATAGCGCAAGGGGGAACAGAGCATCGGTGTAGCTCGTCGACCCGCGTAGGCTCTTGGCCGCCCGGACCATGGCGCTTGCCACCGCCCCTAACACAAAGACATTGAGGTACATGCCCGCGCGGTAGTCGCAACGGGTGAGTCTGCTCAGGAGCACAAGGATGATCTTGGGCAAGGGGATGCGGTGCTCGTTGTGCTGTTCCCACAGGAACTGGGCCGTGATAGGCTTCCCGCCTGTCACTGCTGGAATGATCGCCCACTCGTCCCACATAGGGAGGTTGGCCCCATAACGGACTACGAATAACAGCGCGGCCAACATCATCAGGATCCAGACGCCCCACACGAACAGCGAAGCCCCCGAGGGGTCAACCTCGGACCGAGCAGGTCGAGGTGTCAGATCCCACGAAGCGCTCCATTGCCTCATGGGAACCTCCTTCCCACGAGTAAGAACTGCGCACCGAAGAACCGCCATAGCCACGGCAGCCGCAGATAGAGCCACACCGGCCATGGCCAGCTTGGGAGCCGGCTGCGGAACGTGAACGGCAAGGTGCGCGGCTGCGCCAGCATGTCGTCTGCCTGGTCGACGACGTCATACCAGCGATAGATCTCCATTCTCGTCTGAATGTCGACGATGCAGGGGTGCATTGTCGAGATCGCCTGATGGGAGTAGAGAATGTACCGCGGCGCATTCTCTTCGCGGTAGTTGTCGGTGCATCTCTGGTCAAGCGCGGGGTTGTAGGCGGCATACGACTGCTGCAGGACGAACCGAGGCTTCCAGTTCAGTCCGTTGGCGATGACATAGGAAACATCCCAGGGATAGGCGTCCACGGACTCGGACCCGATCCGCATTGCCTTTACCTCCGACTTACCAGCGCCGGCGGTGGCAGCACCAATTGGATTTCTGAGATCTTAATGGCAGAGGTGGGGTCTTCCAGGTCGATGCGATAACGATCAATCGTATCATTCACGGGGATTACCGTAGTATTCTCCTTCCCAGTTTCCACATTCACGAGGATGTTTCGTTCCGCCGTAGTGAATTCGTTCCGGGCACTTCGTTTCCAGAACACCCTAAGCGAGGCCGTCTTCTTGCTATGCTGGACCACAGTTCTTAACCTAATCCCGTATAAGTACATGGGCCTTATCAATGCAAAAACCAAATTGGGATCGCTCCCAGTGCCCCGTCCGATTCCATCGTCCCACTTCATCTCATGGTGTTCGATCGGTACAACTGGGACCGACAACTCACGAAGGGGATAGTCAAGCTGAAGATAGCGGAACTTCCCGACGTTAGCGCGCTGCAAGATTGTGAGCATTCGACGTGCCATCTCGTTGGAAATGGGCGGGTCGTTGTACAAGGGTGGGTGAGCCGGGGGAAAGATGAAATTCGAACCGTTATAGCGATTAACGAAGACCGAAATAGGCACTCCTTCCCGCAGATCCCGATCCATTGCGTCGACAATCCGGCGCCGCGCTTTCGCGTCGTCAAGTGCCGAGATCGTGCTGGGCGTCAACAGGGCGCACATGAGGGCAAGAAGGGTCATCTGGGCGAAATGTCGCAGGGCCGATCCAGCGTAAATCTCCCAGACAAAATACATGCAACAGAGCAAGGGAACCGCGAGCGTAACATAACGTGATCTGAAACCCACGCCGGGCCCTAATGCCGATCGTCCCCAGCCGACCGCCAGGCTCAGCGCGGCCATGGCGCCAAGAAACGCCAATAGTCCTACGACGCGGAACCATTCCTGCGGGCGCCTCCACCATGCCACCATGAGGAGCCCACCGGTGATGAGCAAGAGAAAGAGCATCGCCCAGCCTGCATACGGCCAGAACAGCGCGGCCTTGGGACCAAAACTCGCCGTAATAAACTCCAAGGTGGTCCCCATCCCAGCCCATAGACTCGGACACGGGGGATGATGAGAGGGCTGATAGTAACCGCGAAAGTACAAAACCATTATTAATATTAATATGATAGGAACTGTCAGCATCAGGATGCTCGGCCGCTTGTCTTGGGGCCTACCGGAGGCCAGGTGAAGGATTGCGGCGGAACCAAGCCACAAGGCAAGGGATGGCACGAGGGCCAGACCGTGCCCTCCGCAGAGCGGTAGCAAGAGAAGGCAGGTCCCCGCCAGGACAGAACTATCGGAGTCCCAACCTGGTCGGATGGCGGACGATAATCAAGAGGAGTATGCTCGCCAGAATCGACCCCATCACAAACGCGACCTGGAAGCCGCACAAGAGGTTTTCGCTCTGCCCAAGCTGCAACAGCGCCAGGGGAAAGAAGGCATCTGTGGAGCACGTCGAGCCGCGAGCCTCCTGGCAACCCGGATCATGGCGAATGCCATCGCCCCCAGCGAGATGACGTTCAGCACCATTCCCGCCCGGTAATCGCAATGGGTAAGTCTGCTCAGGACGAGGCTGAGGACCTTGGGCAAGGGAATGCGGTGTTCATTGTGCTGGCTCCACAATAGTTGGGCCGTGACAGGCTCCTCTCCGGTCGCATACGGAACATAAGGCCACTCGTCGCATACCGGGAGATTGCCCCCATACTTGACCACGAATGAAAGCGCGGTCAGCACCATCATGGCCCATACGCCCCACACGAACAGCGAAGCCCCAATAGCGTCGACTGAGGAACGAGCGGGTTGTGGCGACAGATCCGACGAAAAGGTGATCGGCGTCACGCAAGCCTCCTCCCTACGACAAAGAACTGTGCGCCGAAGAATCGCCACATCCATGGCATCCGCAGATATAGCCACACAAGCCAGGGCCAACTCGGGAGGCGACTGCGGAACGTGAACGGCAAGGTGCGCGGTTGCGCCAGCTCGACGTCGAAGCCGGCGAGCTCGAGCGCCTCGGCAACCGATCGCTCCGTCAGCGGGAGATGGTGGTCGAAGTAGTCATAATAGGCCCTGGGGCAACAACGGAAGTTAGGGCCGAGGATGAGCACGCGGCCACCCGGCTTTAATGCGGTCGAGACCGCACGAAGCACGTCAAGCACCTGCTCCCGCGTCCGGCAATGCTCGAGGAAATTGCTCATGAACCCCACGTCGAAATGGTCTTGAGGGACGACCTCACAGAGTCGTTCGGCGGCGATCTCGTACACGGCGACGTCCGGGGCGGCGTGGAGCCGGGTCTCGGGGTTCAGATCCACCGCAACCCGCTCGTGGGCGGGGATGTTGTTGATGAACTCGCAATAGCCTGCAGCGACCTCCAGAACGCTGGCATCCTGGGGGATGTAGCGGGCGAACCAGGATCGGCAGAGCACCCGCCAGACGGCCGAACGTCTAGCCAGGATCTCCCGTGGGAAACGGTTCCGGTAAATCCGGTCAACAAGTGTTTCCAGCGACCCATAGGTCTCGATTTCGAATGTCTGAGTCATCGTGTCCCTCGCACACCCCTGGGGCGGGGCATCAGGGCGTAGGAATACCAGTAGAGGTATTTCGGCAGCCATTTCAGAAGCCGGAAGCGCGACGTGCCGGCGGTTCGATCTCGCCACGTCGTCGGCACCTCCGCGATCCGCACGCCGCGGTGAAACGCCTTGGCCGTCAGCTCGAGGGCCAATTCGAAACCGCCCTCGCTTTCGATCCCGAGCTCGTTGACCAGCGCGGCGTCGTAGAGCCGGAAATTGTTGGTCGCATCATGGGTCGGGAAGCGGACCAGGAACCGGAGCGACAGTCCCGCGACACGGCTTAGCATGCGCTTGAGCGCGGTCCGCCGTCATGGCGGCCACCCCGGACATAGCGACTGGGGCAAACAATACGATTCCCTCGACGGTAGGAATCCAGCAGCGTCGGGACGATCCGTAAGTCATCGGAGAGATCAGCCATGACTACCAGGGCCGGGCCCCGGCTGACCTCCCGGAACCCGGTCTTGACAGCCCCGACGACGCCGCGGCCCTCCCGGTTCTTGAGCAACCGGAGCCAGGGCCGACCCTTCGGCCAGCTCTTGCACAACCGGGACCGTCGTGTCTCCATCGAAGTCATAGACAACGTGGAGAACGAAAGGTGAGGGAATGTGCTCTTCGATTTCGGCCAGGAGGGCGGGGAAGTTCTCCGCCTCGTTGTAGACCGGCACGATCAGCGCCAGGGTTTCGCACTGCCTCAACTTGGTGGTCGGTGCGACCGCAGCAAGCGTGGTCATCAGATGACTCCAGCCTCGAGTTGTTGATCGACCCAAGGGATGACCTCGTCGAGGATCTGGTCGAGGGTGGCGGTCGCCTCGAACCCGAGCAGTCGCTGCGCCTTCTCGACCGAGGGAATGCGGCAGCGCACGTCGTAGGGGAACGGGTCGTCGGAGATGGACCGGAAAGGCTTCCATTCCCCGTGCACCTTCCGCCAGATCAACTCGGCGAGCTCCAGGACAGTGGTCGAGGTTTGTGTGGAGAGGTTGAAGTCTTCGTTAAGGGCCGCGGGCTGCTCCAAGCAAAGCCTGATGCCGCGGGCGAGGTCTCCACCGTAGGTATAATGGCGTACCTGTTGGCCGTCGCCGAGAATGTGCAGTGGGTCCTGCCCCTTGAGCACTTTCTGGACGAGGTCCGGAACCACGTGACTCATGGCCAGCTTGACATTTCCGGAGAGGATCTCCTTGTCGCAGCGGGCCCGGCGTTCACCGATGCCGACGCAGTTGAAGGGCCGGGCTATGGTGAACGGCAGGCCGTACTGCTCGTGGGCGCCCTGGGCGTAGTATTCCACGGCCAGCTTCTGGAACCCGTACGTCGAGGCCGGTGGTGGACACCGACGTTGCTCTCCCTCGTGACTGGGGAACTGATGGGCGCACTCGAAGACCATCGAAGAAGAAATCACAGTGATCTTCTGTAGTTTCGCCTGCTGATGCGCCCAGATCGCAGCGTCGAAGGCTGCTGCGGTGATTCGTTCGTTCTCGGCCAGCAAGTCATAAGCGAAACTATGGAAGTAAGAGATGCCGCCGATCATCGCGGCAGCGGCGATCAGATGATCGCAGTCGCCAAGTAATTCCTTGACCAAGCCGACGTCCTTGGCATCGCCGCGTACCAGCCGATAGCGTGAGTTTTGCTCGCTGGCTTGCTCGATCTCGCCATACTTGGAGAAGTTGTCGAGACCAACGACCTCGTAATCGTTGGCGAGGAGTTCCTCGACGAGATAGCCCCCGATGAAGCCTGCCGCACCCGTCACCAAGATCTTCATGAAAGCATCTCTCCTTGGCCTCACAACGCACTCAAGGCGTTGCATCGGACGAAAAGGACCGGGACAGATTTCCGGCGAATCGAACCTGTGGACTCCTTGAGAGGAAAACTCCGAAACAGGGGAGCCGATGTGTCGGTCACGCGCCCTGCAGAAACCTGGCAAGCACGTTCAGGCAGCCGACCGCTTCTCGGCTTCAACTCGCCCGTCCCGAGGAAAGAAACCGAAGATATCGATCACCGGTTTCTCGATGATGAGGTCTCTGTATTCTTCGTGGCACGCGCCCAGGAACACGAAGTCGGCTTCCCGCAGGGCGACCTCCAAGGGCACGAAGCTGGGGTCCTTGATATACGGATCGGTACAGATGACGCTCTGGCATTCGAGCGTCAATACCTTGCGCAGCTTGTAGGCCAGCGAATCGCGAGGATCATCGCTGTTGCCCTTGAACGCCATACCGAGAATAGCCGCCGTCGAGGAGGAGAGACTGTACTTCGCCTTGACTCCCTCAACGAGCAAACTGGGGAGGCCCTCGTTGACCATCATGGCTGCCTGGCCAATGACGAAGGCATTGTGATTGAACGCCGCGAGCTGCATCGTATCCTTCAGCAAGCAGGGACCGCCGGCAAAGCCTGCCGAGGGGAACCCGGACATTCGAGGATAATCGGCAGTCATTGCGTCGCGGATGCGGTCGAAGTCCGCGCCGAACTTCTCGGCGATCACGTAGAACTGATTGGAGATGGCGAAGCTGATGTATCGGTAGGCGTTGCAGAAGAGCTTGGTCAGTTCCGCTTCGACCGGCGGCAGCTCGATGACCCTGGCCCCGAGCGACGAGAACAGCGCGACAGCGCGCTGGGTGGCGGAGGGCGTGACACCGCCGACGATCTGGGGAAGTCGAGTCAGTTCTTCAAGGGCGTAACCCTGGGCGATCCGTTCCGGGCAGTGGGCGATGTCGATGTACAGCCCCCGCTCGAGCTCGACGATCGAGGCGATTTGTGACTCCCGGGAAGACCGTACTCCGCAGGATGAGAAGTTGCCCATCCAGCATCTCATCCAGGACTCGGTCGATGGAGCGATCGAAAGAGCGAACGCCGGGGTCCATGAACTCATCCACAGGCGTTCCGATCGTGACGATCACCGTGTCATGATCGCGGATGACGTCGGCCGACGTCGTTACTTGCAGCCGGCCACTGGCCAGGACCGACGAGAGGAGCTCATCGGCCCCGCGTTCCAGGAATGGCATTCGTCCGGCCGCAACCCTGCGCACTCGGGCCTCGTCAATGTCAAGGAGGGTCACCTGAAGTCCTGCCTCTGCGAGGGCGATCCCCAGGGGAAGGCCGATGTGCCCGCAGCCGCCGACTATGCACACAGCAGGTTCCATTTGCAGGAGTCCTTTCCTCATGTACGTTTCGGGCGGTTCGGCACCGTCTACTTTCACGCTTAGAGCCACAGCCAACCCTTGATCGAGGCAATTGCGGAGCAAGTCCGCAACACGCCCTCGATCGAACGACCTAGAGCCGGCCAGGCCGGTTTTACGAGTACCGTGTGTCCGCGTCGCGACGTCCGTCATCGGAATCTGGGTGAACGGACAATCAAGAATCGGACGGCACGATGAGTTCGCTCGGATGGAGTGGGGAGAGTGCTTTTAGATTATCGGTTGCACTGACCATTCCGCTTGAGTCAAGACGTGATGACGGGTCATGTTTGGTAACGCATCTTTGCCCTGAGCGTGATTGTTCACAGAATACTTCGGATTCAAATGGGGCACTTTCAGACCGTGCGTACACCGTACCCACAACGGGGTTACCGCATGGGAAAGGTCCCAATGGCGGGACCCGCTCTATACCAACGCCTTGGCCTCCGGCTGGTTCTTTCACGCGACCCGAAAGCGCGCGAGGGATAGTTCAACGGGTCGCTTCATTCTGAAAAGGATTTACTCCGAACCGTCACTCGTCTCTGAACCATAGGGCCCGATTGCAAATTGGGCTCGTGCGATCCCTCCTCGGTCTCCGACAGCGTGGGTTCCGCCTAGTCGAAGCTCTGCTTCATGTAAGGCCGAATCTGAGATCGAGAGGCCCTGGCCGGAAATGTCCCGCCGGATCCACGAAGTTGGTGCGTATCGCCGCAAGATCGGCCTCTCGAAGAGGTGCCACGAAGCCGCGGCCAGGAGGATCGTCAATCCCAGGATGGCGGCACAGCCGGCCGAGGGCCAGTGAATCAGGAAAGGCTTGACCAGGAGCAGGATCGACACATGCCATAAGTAGATGCCGTAACTGATCGTTCCCAGATACCGGAGGGGGGCGGTCAGAGTCAAGAACCAAGCGTCGTCGACAGCGCAGGCGGCAACGACCACGAGAGCCAGGCTTGCCCCGAACAGAGTGCGCCAGAAGATGACCATCCCAGGATAGGGCCAGTAGATGCCATTTCGCTGGTAGATTGCCCATGTAAAGTTCATGGCCAGGACAGCGGCCAGCACCCATCCCCAGCGGGTTGCTCGCAGAAATGCAGGACCCTGGCATCCTTATCGCGTGCGAGCATCAGTCCCAGGGCGATCCCGAATCCGAATTCGTCCAACGTGCCCGGCAACTGCATCGTCGCGAACCAGGTCATGTTCATGCCTGAGTGGATTTGACCGCGATAAAGATAAAAGGCGACGGCTCGCCACAACCAGGAGACGGGCAGAACGAGGAGTAGCACGGAAAACGAGCGCATCCGCTGGAGCAGCGGAAAGGCAACCAGCAACAGCAGGTAGAACTGCATCTCGACGCCGAGGGTCCAGCTCACACCATTGATCAGGCCCAGCGTCTTAGTACTCAAGTTGTGAGTGAACGTCAGGTAAGACAGAAGCTTCAGGGGAAGCCGAGGAACGTTCAAGAGTGCTGGATTGATCAGCAGCACAAACACAGCGCACGTCAGGTAGTGAAGCGGAACGATTCTCCACAAGCGTCGCCACAAGTAAGTGGTGCGATAGCCCACCGGATCGCGCTCGTGCAAACGCGCGATGCTCAGCGTGATCACCAGGCCGCTGATCACGAAAAACATGTCCACTCCGAACCCGCCGCTGCGAAACCATTGCGCGAGGGGGTTGTGCCTGGGGAACTCTTTCCACGCGAACAGCTCGATCACATGATAGACAACCACGGAGACTGCCGCGAAAGCCCGCAAGAGGTCGAGTCCGGGAAAGATGCCGGCCGATCCAACTTCCCGGTCGTCGGAGCCTTTGGCGTGCCCCCGGCTCTTTGCCCGCGGGCCCCGGGGCCTCGGGCCGGCGTGAGAAGGGCTTACCATCGGTCGGTCGGCCTCGGCGGGATGAGAAAAGAGCCGGAGCATGATTAGTTCCCCACTCGCTTGGATAGGCAAACTCGGAAGGCCTCCGAGTGGATGGTCGCGACTGTTTCCGCAGAGACTCCGCATCGGCCCTAGGGTAGATCACGGTATCGGAGGCGTGCGATCAGGGTAAATCGTGTTTGTCCGCCCAGACACATGCTTCGTCGATCGTCGGGCAAATCGCTACTGGTTCATCAAGAGAACCACCCAGTCGGTTGTCAGGTCCTCCTTCGGATAGAGCTCAAGCAAGTCGGGCGATTTTCTTGACCGCTGATGAGAGTCTCGGATATCTGGCCGCCATTCGTTGCAGCTTCAGCGCGATACGAATCGTGCTGGGACCCAGGTCCTTGCCCAGTCCGATCTGGGCATCAGCTCTTCGTTCAACCTCTTGTAGAGGTCGAGCTGAGTATTCAGACGTTCGACTGTGGCGTGATGGCCGTATCTGACAAAGCTATCGCGGGGATTAACAGGGGCGCTGAACGCCGGGAGGAGATGACGGTCTTCTGAACGGACATAGTAGCGATTGAGACCATCGAAGATCGCGAAGAGGTAGTCGGCAGCTAGAATCAAGGGCTCAAATCGTTCCGGCCATGTATCCTCGACCAGGATCACCCGGGGGCGCCAGCGGCTCCAATCGCCCCCCTCGATCACTTCGCGCTCGTGGCCCTCGACGTCGATCTTGAGGAAGTCGATCGGCCTGTCGACATAGGCCTCGCAGACCTGGGCCAAAGTCATAACGCGCACGGACCGTATGACAGTCTCCAGTCCCTCTCGTCGCAAGTTGGCAATGCTGGAGGAGAAAGTCGAAAGTGCTGGGTTCGAGGGGAACTCATTTAATACCAAAGTCGTTTCGCGATTGGATAAACCGACATTCAGGTTGATGTCGTTCTTGCGGTCGGAACACAGACACTCGTAAAGCGCCCTGACCGGTTCGACGTTGATCCCGCGCCAGCCACGATCGTAGAAATGCTTGGTAACCGAATCCGAGACGGGATCGTTCGCACCAACGTCGATGTAGAAGCCGTTCGTGCCGTCGGGGAATGCGCGTGCAAGTAGCACGTCCTCGTGATTTTGTGCATAGGAGACCATTGGCATCCTGGTTGACTCCAAATCGCCCTATCCTGACGGGACCCCGAACAGTGCCTCGCTCCTCGGATCACTTCCCAATGACGCTCCTTCGGTTGCTCGTGGCAGAGGCCAAAAAGCGCGGAGGGGCCTGTGGTTTCGACGGATGTGTACCATCGATCGAATTTGACGTCAATTAAACTTCGCCAGCAGGGGACAGTCCCGCCGGATCCGCGGCTGGATCGCTACCGAGTCATCAAGAGAATCACCTGGCCGGTTGTAAGGTCCTCCTCCGGATAGAGCTCAAGCAGGTCGGCTGGGACATCCTTGGGACCATCACGCATCGTGAGTTGCTCCACGATCTTGAACCCGTCCGCCTGAACATGCTCGACTAGCTGCCTGAAGGTGATCCGGTTCAGCGTGTCCTGGCAAAAGAGAACTCTGGCCCGGTACTTCTTGGCCGACTCCCCATGGAGGGCATCGTGGCGATTCTCCGGGGGTATCCCTTCGAGGTTGACTTGCCGAATCCGCTTGAGCAGTTCCTTTCGGCTCAGCCTGAGGTGGATCCAGGGCTCGTCAAGAATGCTCCAGAGATGCCCGCCCTGAGCCGAGTAGTAAAGCGGGTCAATTTGCAGGAAAAACGCTCCGCCGGGCCGGATGACTCGGTGAATCTCACTTAACGCATAGGGCACATCGGCGACATGCTCGAAGACCGACCAGGCGTAGACGCCATCGAAGGATCCCTTGCCGTAAGGCAATGGTCTGCCGGCGCGGACCTGTCGCAACTTGACCGGAGGAAAGAGGTCGGGAACGCCGAACATTTCCTGGAACCGCTTCTCCACACGCTTGAACTTCGGTTTAAGGTCTACGCCATGGACTTGCCGGGCGAACCGTGCGACCCCTTTGGCCATCAGCCCTTGACCGCAGCCGAAATCGAGGACGACGGATGGCTCCAGTTCGATCACGCGGGCCAAGAACTCGTTAAGGATCTTCGGCACCTTCACAAAGTGATCGTAAAACCAGCGGTCACGAACGGCCAGTTCTTCGAGATCGATCGAGGGGTCGCGCACCGCAGGTACATCGAGATCTGTCTGACGCATGTACATCCGATGCAATACGCGCTTGATTGTCTGAAGTGCCATGTTCGTCCTTTCGTCGCAGGGTTCGAAAGGAGATATCAGGCGGATCTGCGCCCCGACACCCCGTTCACGCGGCGCATTTCACGCCTCAGTCGCCTGTGGACTGCGAGATTGAATGCCTTCCAGGCACTTCGAAATCCCCGGAGGGTGTGCCTCGGCGATGGGATGGTAAAAGGCCATTTCGGCGGATGCCGGGTTGTTCGATATGGAGTTGGACCAGTTCAGGATGGCCTCGCGCAGCCGCCTGCGCATGGCCAGGGAACGGGCCGACGGCTGCAGGACGGCGGACCGATAGACCTCGAGAGTCCGGCTCGCCGTCCGTCCCCAGGTGAAATGCGCCACTCTCTCTCTGCCGCGCTCACGCAGTCGCTCGCGAAGTTGAGGATCCAGTGCCAACTGCTCCATGGCCCGCGCCAGGCGCGTCCGCCGAAAAGCCATCAGGATAAAACACCCCGTCGCCACCTACCTCGGGAACGGAGGAGATCGGCATGGCAATGACGGCCGTGCCCGCCGCCATTGCCTCTAGCGGTGGAAGACCGAACCCTTCATAGAGCGACGGAAAGATCAATGCCTCGGACTCCTGATAGAGAACCCGAAGCTGATCGGGCGAGACCGGGCCCAAGAAGGACAAACCAGCTCGCCGGGATTGAGCCTCAATCCGTTGATAGAAGCCTCCACGCGCACTCGTTGCGTAGCCGGCCAGTACCAGCCCGGGACAGGACTCCAGAGTCCAGCGTTCTCGAAACATCGCGTAGGCTTCCAGGAGGCAGGGCAGGTTCTTGTGCGGGAAGTCGGTCGCCACGCTGAAGAAAAAGCGTCGAGGAAGACGGAGCTTGCGGATAATCGCCTGATCTCCTGGGTCGCGGCGCGAGAACAAGCCGGCGTCGACGCCCAGTGGCACGACCACCACCTCTTCTCGCGGAACGCCGAACTCCTCGACGATTTCCCGGGCCGCACTTTCAGAGTAGGCCAGGATTCGCTGAATACCTTGCAGGCTCAAACAGCTCGTGGCCCGGTAACTATAAAACTCGGCGTCGCTCGGAAAAACCTGAGGAATCCGGTATCCTATCAGATCCTGATATGTAAGAACCAAGTGAGCTGACGATTCGTAGAGCAATTGCAGATCGCGAGGGTCAATCACCTGCATGGGCCGATGAATCACCTCGACGTCGTCCTTCCATTGCTCCTGGGTCACGACCCGTCCCTCGAGTCCCTGAGCTTGGTCCGCATCACGTACCAATAAGGTCAAGTCAATCTGAGGGGTCTTACCGAGGGCCCTCGCCAGGCTCACCGCGTAAGTCCGCGTGCCAACTTGTTCGGGAGGCAGAGGCCTGAGGTCGTAGGCCACTCGCAGAGTGCCCGTCTTGTGGACGCGGACCGCGTGGGAAACGATTGATCGATCCAGGGTTGCGTCGAACCAATCAAGCTGAGGCTGAAGGTATGGATGACGGATCGAAAGCATTGCCAGGCCTTGATCGTCATGGTCTTCGTTCGACCTGGCTGGCTCGATTCGAGGCCATCTGCCGGACATGAGAATGATTCGCGCGCTTGGCGGAAAACCCCAAACGTCTGCGCCTCGCATCACCCAATCGATGACTGCAAGGCCAAGCGACGGATAGCTGATGTCAAGCCGACCCACGGCGTCGATGACATCGCCTCGTAGATAGCAGCAAACACCCGACAGGACAGGCACGGCGCTGCAGCGTGGCAGCTCCGCGCAAGCGGCGCGGAGAGTCGCCACGTCGCGCACCTCGAGATGATTGCCCGCGTCGTGAATCGGGACAGAGCCACATCCTTCATGACTGGAAAGGGGTGAGACGCAGGCCGTTCTCTGTTCCGAGTGAACGACATCAGCCAACTCGTCAAGCCAGCCCGAAGTTACCTCGACGTCGCTTCGAAGTAAGACGATATCGGCCAGTTCGTTCCGCGAGCCCTCGATTGTAAGCCTCGACATCTCCAAGCCCGGCCGAAGATCGCAGCAGAAGGACCGTGGAATCCGCTCGCGTCAGTTGCTCGAGTCTCCGGCAAAGCGCACCGGCGGACGGCGACGAGGCGACGATAATCAGGCGATTGAGAGTCGGGCCGCTGTTGCGCAGAACGCTTTCCAGACACCGAAGCGTGACTGGGTCACAATCATGGGCAACCACGAGCACATCGGCTGTCCGTGCCTGGGACATTCCTACCTCCATGTCGGGTACTGGCGGGTTCGACCTTCCTTCTCTAGGCAGAGCCGATTCCCGCGCTTCTCATTCCATCTTGATCGTAAGTAAACCTTGATACTCCAGACGGGTCAAGGCGAGACGCCTCGATCTTAGATTCTTGCCTCACTTATCTTGCGGGCGTCCCCCCTGGGATGCTGAGTTTCCGGTTGACAGGCCGGGGTAGGCGATGTATTCAGTCGGCCCAGAATCCTCCCCGGGAAGCCGTGGTTTGCGCCTTTAGCGCTGAGGGGCCAAGGAAGGCAATGAGGGCGATGTCAAGCGCGATCAATCCCTTCGATCATCCAATTTGCCTTGAGTGCCCCGAACTCCTGGCCCCATCGCACTGGGCGGAGCATATCCCCTTTGCCATGTGGATTGTCTCGGTCTTGCGCCCACGATTGTTTGTGGAGCTGGGAACGTACCTGGGCACGTCTTATTGCGGGTTCTGTCAGTCGATCAAGCGGCTTGGCCTGCCAGCACGGGCCTTTGCCGTCGACACCTGGAAAGGTGACCCGCATAACGGAGTCAACGGCACGGAGATTCTCGATCAACTGCGAACACACCACGACCCGCGCGTACGGAGCCTTTTCCAGTTTGTTGGAGATGACCTTTGACGAGGCCGCAGACCGGTTTGATAGCGGTGAGATCGATTTATTGCACATCGACGGTTATCACACCTACGAGGCAGTCAGACACGATTACGAGACTTGGCAACCCAAGATGAGCTCTCGCGGGGTGATCCTCTTCCACGATGTGGCGGAGCACATGCGAGATTTCGGCGTCTGGCGGTTCTGGGACGAGATTAAGAACCAGCATCCATGCTTTGAGTTCCACCATCAGCACGGACTGGGCCTGTTGGCCACCGGCCAGGAATTACCGCGCGAGATCAAGGAATTGACGACTGCTCACTCCGAGGAAGCCGCTCAAATTCGCACCTTCTTTTATGAGTTGGGCCGCAGAGCCAGTCTTGCGATGCAGCGAGACGTGCTCGCGGGACAGCGCGATGAACTACTGGGTCAACGCGACGAACTCTTGGGTCAACGCGACGAACTCCTGGGTCTACGCGACGAACTCGTTGGGTCAGCGCGACGAACTCTTGAGACAGCGCGGCGAACTCTCGGGACAGCACGGCGAACTCCTGGAACAGCGCGACGCTCTCCTGGGTCAGCACGACGAACTCTTCCGGGTCAACGCGACCAGCTCTTGGGTCAGCGCGACCAGCTCTTGGCAGAGGTGTCCGAGCATCATCGCCTGGCTAGCCTGCCTTGCTCGCGACAGGATTGTCAGAACGAGAAGGCCCAGCTTGTTGAGGATGGCAGCGAGCTGAAGAAGTCGCTTCATGAGATGGAAGACCGACTCCGGATCATAAGTCATGACCTCGTGGACTTACGGCTGAACCAATCAGTTCTTGAACAGAACAATAACTCCTTGCAGCAAACGATACTCTACCTCAAGCAGGAGCGATCGGCGCTGAGCAGTCCGCTTCGTGGCGAGCTGCTCGTCGAGTCGCCCGATTGGCGAGCTCGATTGCCCCACCCGCTACGAGTCGACGACGGGCGTTGAAGAGAATTCAAAGGCTTCTTGAAATCACCCATCGCGAGGGCATCAGGGCGATACCTCGCCGGCTGTGGTCAATGGCCAAGCGTGTTCTGACTGACGTTGCACAGCTTGGGGCTGTTCGACGAACACCGTGGGTACCTGACGGCAGACCGGTCTTCGTCCTCGTCTATCCACGGGGAGGCGGCGGCACCGATCGACATCTGCGCGAGCTCGGCACTGGCCTGCGAACCGCAGGTGTCCGCGTGGTGATAGTTGCCCCTGAGCGCAGAAATAAGCTGACCTGGGAGGAGCCAGGGACGACCCGACAGCCATTGTGGACTTTCCAGGGAAACTCAACACGCGAATCGATATCGACCTTGCTCGAAACGCTCAAACCAGTACACGCTCATATTCACAGCATGATGAAGCTGCCCGAGATTCTGCTCGAACTGCTGGTTCTGCGAAGTGTCACGTACGACTGGACCCTGCACGACTACTACCCGATTTGCCCTCACGCACACCTTGACCGTGGCGACGGCAGATACTGCGGCGAGCCCGAAGCGGCCGCCTGTAATACATGTCTGGCTCTCCTGGGTGATTACCGGGGCCGAGTTGTCAGCGAACCAATCGAGGCCTGGCGAAAGCGGTACGCAGACTACTTGCGGGGAGCCAGACGGATCTTTGCCCCTACCAACGATGCCCGCCTCCGCCTCGAACGCTACGTTCCAGGCGCTTCGGTGGTCGTTCGAGCACACCCCGAGGAAGTGCAGGCCCCGCGCCGCATTGCCGCACTCCACCAACCCGGCACGAGGGTGAGGGTCGCGGTGCTGGGTACGATCACGGCCTTCAAGGGCTCCGTCTTGCTTCAGTCTTGCGCGAGACGCGGCCCGAAATCAGCGTCCTCTTGAATTCGTTGTCCTGGGGCGCACTGATCGCAATGCGGCGCTGGCCCGTACACGGCGGGTCAAGGTCACGGGGCCCTACTCCGAGGAGTTGGTCTTCGAGCGGTTGAAAACGGCACAGTGCCATCTTGCCTTCTCTCCCTCGCTCGTTCCAGAAACATATATGTACACTCTGTCAATCGTAATGGCGGCCGGGCTATTTCCAGTCTGCCTGGACCTGGGATCGCAAGCCGAGCGAATTCGTGCGTCGGGTTATGGCCTTGTCCTCCGCCTGGATGCCAGTCCCGCCGAGATCAATGAGTCGTTGATCCAGACGGCGATTTCTCTGGCGGAAGGTCGGCTTCCTCCTCCGCCCGAACGATCCGCCCAGAGCGCTGACTTGCTTGACTCTTACTATGGTTTCACGGACGAGGAGCGGCGCCGTTTCGGCCGTCCAGCAGGACTGGCGCCGCAGGCGACTCCGCGGCCCTTTCTCGAGCGAAGGAATGCCCATGCACGTCTTCACTAGCATCGCGGCGAACTATCTACCGAAGGCCGCCGCTCTTGCGCACTCGGTCAAGAGGGTCCATCCGGAAGCAACGTTTCACTGCGTACTGTCCGACGAACTCCGCACTGCCCCGCCGAGACAACGGCCGCTTTCGATTCGATCATCAACATCAAGGAACTGCCGATTGGTCAGTTGCCGCGGTGGATCTTCCGGCACCGAATCGTCGAGTTGTGCACCGCGGCCAAGGGCACGGCCTTTCAGCACATCGCCGAGCAGTTCGGCACCGAGCGGATCTATTACTTCGATCCCGACATCATCGTCACCAGGCGGCTTGATGACCTGGAACGAGCCTTGAACCGGCATACGATCCTCCTCACCCCCCACATGACGGTGCCAGAGACCGATCTCCAGGCCATCGTCGACAATGAGCAGTGTTGCCTACGGCACGGTGTTTACAATCTCGGGTTCCTCGCCGTTCGGATGACCGGGCAAGGGCGGCAGTTTATCGACTGGTGGGCCGACCGGCTGCGCCGCTTCTGTTACGACGATGTCCCTGCGGGGCTCTTCACCGATCGGCGCTGGGTTGACCTTGCCCCTGCCTTGTTCGACGACATCGCAATCATTCGCGACCCCCAATACAACGTCGCGACCTGGAATCTGACTCATCGCCGGGCCGCCGGCCAAGTTCCTTACGGTGTGGAAATCAACGGTCGTCCCCTGGTCTTCTATCACTTTTCGGGATTCGATAGCGGCATCAGAAGATCATGCTGGAGCGCTACGGGGCGGACAGCCCCATCTTGTTCGAGTTACGCGAGTGGTACATCGCACGTTGCGAGGAACTGGGGCAAGCCACCTTGGGCAAGATCCCGTGCGCTACAGCCGGTTCGACAACGGGCAGCGGATCTTCGACGAACACCGGCTGACCTATCGCCGGAGGGAAGATTTGATGCGTTACTTCCCCGACCCATTCAGCACGAGCGACCCGGGGGGTTCGTATTTCCACTGGTATCAGGCCACGGCCGGGACCGACGGGGTTCCCAAGCTTCCGACCACGGGGGAGCACCCGCTGCGGCGGTCTGTCATTGCACATTCGCCTGGGCCAGTCCTTCGGCTCGCTCGGTCGGCACGTCGCGCCCTGCGAGGACTATCGCATGCGGGAGTCTCATCATGGAAGCGACGCTGATCGCTCAACTCGAGGAAAAGGACGAGTGGATCAACCAGCTTGAGAAGTCGCTGGCTGAAACCGAGTCCGAGCTGACGGATCTGCGGGAGAGACTTCAGGCCCTTGAGTGGATGCTCGAGGACATCAAGGCCTCGAGATCCTACAGAGTGGCGTTGCGGTGTGCTCGTGCAGGTGCGCGATTTGCCCCGTCCGGAACTTTCCCCAGGCGAGTCCTCAGCCTCGGCGCGCGGGGCTTGCGGTCACTGCCCAAGCTGCGGAACCCCAGATGGGTCGCACACCGGGCGAAGATGGCATTGAACCGCGGTGTCGAGAGTCTCGGCCAGGTACTCCGCCACGGCCGCATCATGGCCGAGCGGCTTATTGGCCCACTCCGCTCCTGTACGGGATCGAGGTTCAGCTCTTTACGGTTCCCGGTCCATGCCCGGCTGGATGTCTCGATCATCGTCCCGATATTCAACCACTGGCGCGAAACGTTCGCCTGCCTCGAGTCCATTTTGCGATTGACTGATGGATCCGCTTACGAGGTTATCGTGGTCGATGACGCGTCAACCGATGAAACTCCCGAGATGATGAAGCAAATCGAGGGGGTCGTTTATTGGCGCAACGATCAGAACCTCGGCTTCATCGAGTCCTGCAATCGGGCCGCGACCCGCCCCGGGGCGAGTATCTCGTTTTCCTCAACAACGACACCCTGGTCACGCCAGGCTGGCTTGAAGCGCTCCTGCAGACCTTTCGAGACATTCCCGGGTGCGGGCTTGCCGGCGCGAAGCTGGTCTACCGCGATGGCCGGCTTCAGGAGGCCGGCGGCGTGATCTCGCGCGACGGCAGCGGCTGGAACTACGGCAAGTTCGACGATCCCGAGCATCCCCGATACAACTTCGCTCGCGAGGTGGACTACTGCACCGGGGCCTGCGTGATGGTACCACGCCGCACTCTTCGAGCCTCGGCGGCTTCGACCGCCACTACAAGCCGGCTTATTACGAGGACACTGACCTGGCCTTTAAGATCCGCGAAGCGGGTCACAAGGTCATCTACCAGCCCCTGGCCAAGATCGTCCATTACGAGGGTTTGACTTCCGGACGGAGCCTACGATCAGGGGTCAAGTCGTTTCAAGTCGTGAACCAGGAGAAGTTCCGACGACGCTGGAGCGGTCGCCTTGCTGCACATCCCGAGCCGCCACCGGCAGGCACCCGGATCCTCCACCCGCATGGAGCCGATACGGCGCTACGGGGTCAAGTTCTGGTAATCGATCACCGCATGCCCACACCCGATCGGGATTGTGGTTCGGCGAGGATGCTAGAGATGCTTCGCGCGATCCGCCGGCGAGGCCATCACGTTTGCTTCGTGCCCGATAATTTGCTCGCGAATCCGCCTTATCTGCAGCTTCTCCAGCGCGTGGGTGTTGAGGTCATTTATCATCCTTACTACCATTCGGTAGCCTCGTTCCTTAAGCAAGACGGTCAGGAATTCAATCTGGTGATCCTCACCCGCGCTGAGTTCGCCGTCCGTTACATGACATCAGTCAGGCGGTTCGCGCCCGCGCAAGGTCGTTTTCGATACTGTAGACCTGCACTTTCTCAGGGGAAGAGCGCGAGCTTGCGCTCAAGCCCGATCAATCGCAAAGAGAAACCGTGGCCAAACGTAAGCGAGAGGAACTCCAACTTGTAAGGCGCAGCGATCTCACACTGGTGGTCAGCCCGACCGAGAGGGCGATCCTGGAACGAGCATGCCCCGGCGCCCTAGTCCGGGTCATCTCAACCATCTGCTCGATCGAGGAGAGGCAGTTACCAGGGCTCGAACACCGCCGCACCATTATTTTCATCGGCGGCTTCGAGCATCCGCCCAACAGTGATGCGGTACTCTATTTCGCCAACGAGATCTTCCCGCGGGTCCGGGCTGTCATCCCGGATGCCGTCTTCCAGGTCATCGGTCCCGACCCCCCTCCCGAAGTCCGTAGCCTGTCTTGTTCACATATAGAGATTCTTGGATACATCGCGGACATCCGGCCGTACTTCGATCAGGCGCGGCTCTCGGTCGCGCCCCTGCGATTCGGAGCGGGTGTGAAGGGTAAGGTCAACCAGAGCATGGCGCATCGGCGTTCCCACGGTTGTCACCTCGGTTGCCGCCGAAGGAATGTATCTGGTTCACGGGCACAATGCCATGATCGCGGACGATCCCCCGGGCTTTGCAGATGCAGTGGTCCAGCTCTGGACCTCGACGGAGCTCTGGGAAAGGATCTCAACCAACGGCCGCGAGAATGTCCGTGAGCACTTCTCGATCGAGGCAGCAAGCCGACCAATCGACGAAATGCTGCAATGGGCTGGGCTCTCTACCTCCGCAAAGTGCCACGGCCAGAATTCCTCAATGGCGTGGAGCGTCCACGGAGACGCTGATGCGCACCGTCCTCATATCCTAGACTATCTAGCTGTCCCAAGATCCAATCAATCCCCCAACCGCGCTTGACGCTTATTTCGAGCTGTTCTATCATCTGGGCCTCACCTCGACACAGCCACGATTCCTGGCTTCGACTTTCGTGGGAAGTTAGGCTCCATCTCGGGATGCCTCCCGCCGGATCGGTTCGCGAAGAGTCCACTTGAGTACCGCGAAGGTATTTGTCGATAAGTAGATCGAAATCGGTGTCTTTTCGTTCGGAGCCGAGACTATGCCCCCACGAGATCAGAAACTCGACGCAAACGCCAAAGAAGGGCAAGGGGACTTTTGCGAGATTCCCTTCAACAAGCCTTTCGTGGCGGGCAAGGAGCTCTTCTATATCGCAAAGGCCGTGACAAGTGGAAACATCGCCGGCGATGGTGAGTTTACCAGACTGTGCAGCCGATTCCTGGAAACCCGCTTCGGAATTCCTCACGTGCTTATGACACCTTCCTGCACCGCGGCGATTGAGATCGCTGCAATGCTTTGCGGTCTACAGCCGGGGGACGAGGTGATCATGCCCTCCTTCACATTCGTCTCGACAGCCAACGCCGTCGTCGCGGCTGGGCGCACGTCCTGTCTTCGTCGACATTCGCCCCGAGACTCTTAATCTCGACGAAACCCAGATCGAGGCTGCGATCACGGAGAAGACAAGAGCGATCTTTCCTGTGCATTACGCGGGCGTGGCGTGCCGGATGGACGTGATCATGACCATTGCGCGCGGTACGGCCTGCGCGTCGTCGAGGATGCGGCTCAGGGGGTCAATGCCTTCTGGAAGGGCCGGGCTCTGGGGTCGATCGGCGACCTGGGTGCTTACAGCTTTCACGAGACGAAGAACTACATCTGCGGCGAAGGAGGGGCCCTGTGCATCAATGACCCGGTCTTGCGTCGAGCGGGCGGAAATCATCCGCGACAAGGGCACCAACCGCAAGCAATTCTTCCGCGGTCTGGTCGACAAGTACACCTGGGTGGACCTGGGCTCGAGCTATGTTCCCAGCGAGATCTGCTCGGCCTTCCTCTACGCTCAACTTGAAATGATGGCGACGATCACTCAATCTCGTCGCCGCAAGTTTGAGTTCTACCTTGACGAGATGAGCCCCCTCGAGGAGAAGGACTACTCCGACTTCCTAGGGTGCCCGAAGATTGCCAAAGCAATTATCATCTTTTTTATATACTATTACCTGATCAAAATGCCCGGGACGAGTTGATGTTGAATCTTCGACGCCACGGAATCCTCGCTGTGTTTCACTATATCCCTCTCCACTCCTCGCCGATGGGCAAGAAATACGGGTACGGTGAGGGAGAACTACCCGTTACAGAGGACCTGAGCCGACGGCTCTTGAGGCTGCCGCTCTACCATGAGATTACGATCGACGAGCAAGCTCGCGTTGTCGATCAGATCCGGAAGTTTCTCGAGAATGGGAGCAAACGTCGGTCTGCCGCCTGATGTACTCGAAGTCCGATGTGGCAGTTACGTTCGTGAACCTTGGAATTCTTGGAGAATCGTCTACAAAATGCCCACGGCACGCGATGTGGACACAACGGAACTCGAGCTGTTGCCGTGGGATTCCGATCACTTCGGTTTTCCCGTCGCCCGGCTGTGGGGAGCTGACCTCGCTGGAGACATTCTTCACGAGAGGCTGACGACAGCTCGGGACAAGGATATCCACCTCGTCTACTGGGCCAAGAATCCCGAGCACCAGGTTCCGGACGTGCTGATCCGTGAATTCGCCGGCCGACGGGTTGACCAAAAAGCCACGTTCGAACGAACACTTCTTGCCGATTTCCAGGAGGAGACTGCGATCCCGTGCCCTTACGAAGTCTCGGAGATACCTCCTGGGCAACCCTCTCGACGACTCGTCGACCTGGCACTTGAGGCGGGAGCTCACTCCCGGTTTCGATCCGATCCACGAATCCCCGCGGAGACAGCTCACCGGCTTTATGAGGTCTGGATCACTCGCTCCACCCTGAGAGAGCTAGCTGATGCAGTCTTGGTGATATCCCGAACCGGCGAAACAGACAATCCCCTTGGCGTGATCACTCTTTCAATCGGCGACACAACGGGCACGATTGGTGTGATCGCTATCGCAGAGGAGGCCCGTAATAAGGGTCTCGGCTCATGGCTCTTACGTGCCGCACACCGCTGGCTCGCACTCAGAGGGGCTCAATCCATTTCGGTGTCTACCCAGCTGGGCAATCTGCCGGCTTGCCGCCTGTACGAGAAATGTGGATATCAAATGATTGACTTAAAAATGATTTATCACTTCTGGCCGCAAAAAACTACCCGACGCGGGCGTACTGGGGTTTGCACGAATCGCTAGAACCGATTCTTGGAAGGGAGACGGCAGTGCCTGATGTTGACCTTTCCGTTGTCATCCCTGTCTTCGAGTCCAAGTCTTCCTTGCGTCCACTAGTTACCCGTCTGTTAGACGTGCTGGAATCGACTGGACTTACTCATGAGATTATCTTTGTGGAAGACGGCGGTAACGATCACTCATGGCACATTTTGGGGGAACTTCAGGAAAGGCACCCTGATCGAATCACGGCCATTCAACTCATGCGCAATTATGGCCAGCATAATGCCTTGATGTGTGGGTTCCATAACGCGCGGGGCGAAATTATCGTCACCTTGGACGATGACCTGCAGAATCCCCCAGAGGAGGTACCCAAACTGCTCGACGCGCTTCTGTCTGGGGACTTCGATCTTGTTTACGGCCGGTATGTGTCCAAGAAGCACAGCCTGTGGCGGAATGCCGGTTCTTCTCTGGTTAACGCATTTTACAGGACCGTCTTCGGCAGCCCGATCCATGTCTCATCCTTTCGAGCGGTTCGACGACAGCTCCTGATCTCGATCCTGTCCTACGATCTGAATTTCACTTTTGTCGACGGCTTACTGGCCTGGAACACGCAAAGAATAGGTCAGGTGGAGGTCGAACACCTGTCTCGTCCCTCCGGGCGATCTGGGTACGATCTGAAAAAGCTCGTGCTTCTGGCCTTGAACCTGTTTACCAATTTCTCCCTACTACCTTTGCAGATTGTTTCCGGCTGCGGAGTCGTGGTCTCGGCATTTGGCTTCTTGCTGGCGTTCTATTACCTTGCCCAGGCGCTGCTGTCCAATATCGCCGTACCGGGTTATGCCTCGATCATCATGGCCGTGTTGATTATCGGAGGAACCCAACTTCTGGCGCTTGGCATTATGGGCGAATATCTAGGTCGTCTCCATTTGAATGTGAACAGAAAGCCTCAGTACCGGGTGCGAAAGTCGCTCGGTCCGGCGTCAAACGACTCTGACGCGACTCAGAAGCGAGGGAATCAGCCGATGCAACTTATCTCGCCGAGCCGGCGCTACAATGGACCACATGTTTAGACATCCGGTGCAATCTTCATTCGATACTTTGTCCTCTTCACTGTCCTAGTGATCTCTTCGGGAGTTCAGCTAGATGGCCAACATCGCCAATCGGGCTGACCGCGATGCAAGGCTGGCCGAAAGCGTACTTCATCGCGAGGATGAATACGACAGCCGTGGTTTCGAGTTGCTGCGCAGAATGCAGGCAGCTCATTTCTGGTACCGGGGACGTCACCGGTTCCTGCTTCATGCGGTGCACCGATCCGTCTTGCAAGCAGGTCTCAACGCTCGTTCCTGTCGGGTTGTCGATCTGGGAGGCGGATGCGGCGGCTGGGTTGAGTATTTCCTGGCCCGAAGGGTTTTCCCAGTTGCAGAGATCGTGTTGGCCGATTCCTCGGAAGTCGCCCTCCGCTTGGCGGCCGACTTCGTGCCGACACAGGTGCAGCGGCAGCAGGTCGATCTCGCGGATTTGCCTTGGTCGGACCGTTGGGATATAGCCTTTTTGCTCGACGTTCTGGAGCACCTTCCGGATCATGAAAACTCTCTACGTCAAATTCATAAGGCGCTCGCACCGGGCGGATTGCTCTTCATTACTGTCCCTGCGCTTCGTCAATTCTGGACCTGGAATGATGAGTTTTGCAGGCATCAAAGGCGCTATGACCGTGCAGACATAGATCGCCTTGCAGCAGACTGCGGGTTTCACCTCTTGGATACGCGCTATTTCATGTTCTTCCTCAGCCCGTTGCTTCTCACCAGCCGGCTCGCCTCGGGGCTCAGGACGCATCATAAGTCTGAAGAACAAAGACACGCGCTCGCAATCAAAATGCACGCAGTTCCGCACCCTCTCGTCAACGGTCTACTGACCGCAATCTTTGGAATGGAAACACCATTCGGACATTATATTAGGTTTCCATGGGGAACTTCCTTATTGGCAGTGCTTCAGAAGCCGCTGGAGGCATCGCTGATTGCTTGACCGATGAAAATCAGAGGAAAGTGATAGCCGATGTCGTGCAAATGAGACCATGAACAGACATATCATCGCGCGAATTCCTATTCAGCTTCCTTTGGAGAGCAGAAGAACCTGGCCGTCATCATACACGACGTGCGGATAGTGCTCCCGAATGAAATCTTCGAGATACCGATGTGCGAGCCGGCTACGGAGGGCAAGCGCATCGGAGACGCTGTTGTTCGGCCGACGTTCTCGATCGGAAGGGAGGATGACCAGCGCAGGCATCTCGTTGCGAATTGATTGAAGGGTTTCGAATTGATCGCGAGGGGCATCGAAAACACCTGCGTAGTAGGCGTAGTGTCTACCACTCAGCTTACGCTGAGCCAGCGCGTACAACTGGCAATCCAGTGGAAAGACGAGGATAGGTTCGTCTGAATTGGTTTGTTCACGTATCACATGGATCGCTTTGACGATTGGAAATCGATCTGCTGCTCCCAGTGGATGCGCAAGATCGAAGTATCGCCTCGCAGACCAAAAGGAGAGACCAATCAAGTCTTGTCGACCCCATGTCGCCAGCCCCGCTCCGACATAAGCCGATAGCAGGAAAAAGAGCAAACCCGAGGAGACGAATACCAACTTCGACGACTTATACGGAGTCTCCGAGGAGATCCGGCGCAGAAACATTGCGAGCAAGAGAAATGCAGAAATCATGAATGGTGGGATTACCTGGAGAAGATGCGCGGGATCCTTCCTGTGCATCGCCTGGTGAAAGATGCTCAGGCCAATCAGCGCGGTGGCCAGCAATGAATCGCGAACGAGTGTCGGCGCGTCCCCTCCACTCTCCTACGATGGCAATGCCCGCGGCGAGAAACAGGCTACCTGGGACTAGAATGTACGCAATTACCAGGAATCGGATGGGAGGCAAGGGTTGTGCCATGCCCTGTGAGACCGTGAGTGCTCCCTTGATCGTCGTCCGCAGAAAAACGAGCGGAGCGTCGGTACCGACTGCGATCATCAGGTAACCAAACCAGCACAGCGGCAGAATGGTAAATGACGCCGCAAAAACTCCGAGGATTCGAATGCTGTCAGCCAACCTCCTACTCGGATTGCCTGCCTCGATGAGTGCGATGAAGATGAGACTGGCCGAAAATACGAGAGTTCCCATGTCCAATCTGTACAGCCAGCCCAGTCCCATCACTAGCCCACTTACGCGCGGCCCAACGCCAGCGGTTTGCAGCGGGGCTCATTAAGTAGCAATGCAAAGCCCAGAGGGATCCCAGCGGGATGAGCCAGACATACCACTTGTAAAACCGAGCTTCGACAAGAAACCCGGCACACGCGGCCACCAATCCAAGAAAGATGGTTGAGTGATTCTTGACCAGCCAGTAGATCAGAAACAAACACAGGGAGTATCCCCCGGCGCAGAGGATCGTCTCGCCAATGAGCGAGTCGCTCAGCTTGAGCCCCAGTGCGGAGGTGTACATCGCCATGGGCCCGTAAGCCGTGATGACATCGATGCCCGGTACTTTACCCAGCAGAATCTGAGTCGCGATACATAGTTGATAGCCGTGGTCCCGACTGTTCAGAAAGTAGTCGAGGCCAGGAGACTGCAGAATCATCAGAAGGAAGAAGCCGAGCAGCACGGTCCAGGACATGGCCTGGTCGATTCTCGATGCCTCCCGGTGCAGGAGGGGAAAACTCGACCTCGTGGACGACTGGTAGTCATGACCCCCGCTTCGGGTTGGCTTTTGGAATGTCATCAAGAACTATGCCTGTGGCAGAGAGGCCGACCAAAACCGCTGACTATTCGACGATCTTGCTAACGCGGGTCGAAACAAGAAAGACTACTGGCTTGCCTCCGACGTAAGTAGCCGATCTGCCCGTAAGAGCGAGATCGGACCTGTTTGAGTCGAATCCTAAAATTATGTAATTGAATAAAGAGGCTTAGCAGAGACTGGAACGCAGCCTGAGCGAATCGAACTGGAGCGCGCCCAGAAAGCTCTGGCAAGCATTCGATTGCTCACTTAGCATCAGGTGTTGGAAGTATGTTCGAAAGATTGCTTGATTACGCTTGTGGCCCGCGAATGTCGCCTGACCCTCGTGCTTAGGGAGCGAATAGCAGTTTCGCCGCGAAGGCCCTTCAGCAGCCGCCTCGCCCTCAATAACCGGCCGAGGATCGGATGCGATTCAAACCGGTCTCTCTGTTCGCGAAGGCGCTGGCACTCCTCCCACATCCGGAGTTCGTTCTCCCGAGCCAGCCTTATCGCCTCTCGTGCCCACTCGAGTTGATCATGCAAGTCCGACAATGCGGCTTGGGCCTGCACAAGCTTAACACTAGCCTGGGAGAGCTGCTCTTGCTGGGCCTCGCATCGCCTTTTCGATGCGGACGCTTGCGATACGAGACGCTCCCTCAAAGCCTCGCACTTGCGAGCGTCCCGCGCCAGCAGCCATCCGTTCCGCTCCGCATGATGAGCGTGCGGCCGATGGCCACCTAGTTCTTCATAGAGCATCTGCGCTTCATGAACGACGGTCGCGGGCTCATGATGCACACAGTTCGTATCGAACACTCGCTGCGCCAGTTCTTGGTTCCAGCTCAGTCCACAGAACCGCGCGCTTCCGCCAGGTCGTCGAAGAAGCTTGCGCTGCCGAACCCGATGGCTGGCGTTGCTTGATTCGTGCTCTCCAGAACGGCCTTCATCCGACCGAAATGCACTGCGGTCAAATCAAGAGACGCCCAGTAACCCAGTTCGCCGTCGCTGCGCGTGCACAAGCTCATGGCGATCTCGTGCGGCGAGCGAAGCAACGGCACGACGATGACCCGAAGCGAATCGAACTGCTGCAGGACTTGCCGCCAGAATGGCCAATTGAGCACTGTCCGGGGATCTTTGAACCCTGAGATCCCGGCCGAGCCGATCAGCCCGGTGATGAGGCGGCGACCCTCGTCCAAGAGTTCGTCGGGGATCTTGACCCCATCCGGCCAGATGCCTTTGCCATCAAGAAAGCCATTCAATTCGTGGTCGGATTTTGGGAAGTCGTCGGGGAATCCGAGTGCGATCTCCTGCACCTTGCGGTTCAGAGCTTGCAACGGCAGCGACTCGAAGTGCCCGTGTACATTGCTTGGGTGCGCTCCCATGAGTGGGTACGGCCCAAGCGACATCCCAAGTTCTTGAAGAATGCTGGCCGTGAGGCTCGATCCGCTCCGGTGCATGCAGAGCAGAAAGGCAAGCGTCTTGGTCTCTGGCTCCATGCGTGTTTTACCGCGCGGCGACGGCCCTCAGGTTTCACCCGACCGCAAAAACGTGTGGATCATCATGGACCCACTGACGATTTCAGCCTGGGATCAATGCACGTACCTCGAGAAGACGGATTGTGCATTCGCCCCGCGATCCCTTTCTACAACGCCTCTAAAGCGATGAGTTGGCTTCCACCGGCATCGCCTTTCTGTTCCCGAAACGATTTCTTACCGTATGGAACGGAATCGTACAAGCCGGCATTGACCACTCTTTCTCGTCTTTTCCCAAGATCGATTCAAACATGGAGGCGCTGAAGTTGCGCATAGGTTCCTCTTGCTCCGTTGGCCGGCGCAAGCTCGATTGCAGTCCTTTACCATGAAAACGGCACGGACCCCGAACAAACCTCGTCGGTATGGCTTGACTCATTTGCAGATTGCCAGTACTGATCGACCCTGCTCTCGATCCTCCATCATCCAGAGAAGCCAATTCGCAGATGGCCACTCGTTTTTTTCGCCCCTCTTCTCCCAATTGGCAGAGTGATCATAGTCCATGGGTAGAAGCTGGTTCGTACCGGATGAGGGCTGCCTGCAATGAATAGCGATGTAATGCCTTCAATCGCACGAACTGTCGTCTCCCATATCAGCATTTTGATCGACGCAATCGCTCCGCCAGGAACGGCGGGCCGAGCGATGCTGGAGATGGCGTGCCGCGGATACAAGGCCCTTCCGAGGCTGAGCAGCCGGGGGTACTTGGCGCACAAGATCCGGACGTCGTTTATCCGCGCTCGCGGCACCCTCTATCTGATCCTCCGTCCGTACCGGAGGCTTGGTGGACGGCTAGTGCACCGATTCCTCCCGCGAGCACAATCGCTCTCTAGCCACATTGTTTTTCAGGTTCACCGCCGCGTTGATATCTCGATTATCATCCCCGCCTTCAACCACTGGGCCTTTACACGGGACTGTCTTCGGTCAGTCGAGCAATCGACCGGCGGATTATGCTTCGAGGTCATCGTGGTGGATGACGGCTCGACCGATCAGACACCGGAAATGCTCCAGAGGATCGAGGGCTTGGTCCTGCTTCGAAATGAAATGAACCTGGGATTCATCGGCTCGTGCAACCGTGGAGCGGCAGCGGCCCGGGGAGAGTTTCTGGTTTTCCTCAACAACGATACCCAGGTGACACCTGGCTGGCTGCGAGCCTTGAGAAGTACTTTTGACGACATAACCGGCACCGGCATTGCGGGTGCCAAGTTGCTCTATCCCGATGGCCGGCTACAAGAGGCCGGCGGCGTGATCTGGCACGACGCCAGCGGCTGGAATTGCGGCAAGTTCGACGATCCTGAGCACCCCAGGTACAACTTCGCTCGCGAGGTCGATTACTGCTCCGGCGCTTGCGTGATGATATCCCGCTCTCTCTTCGAGCGCTGTGGCGGCTTCGATGCGGACTATAGGCCCGCCTACTACGAGGACACCGACCTTGCCTTCAAGGTGCGCCACTACGGCTACAAGGTCATTTACCAGCCCCTTGCAATGGTCATCCATCATGAGGGATTGACCTCTGGAACTCGTCGGCGAAAGGGTGCTGAATCATATCAATTCGTGAACCAAACTAAGTTCCGGGAGCGCTGGCGCGATCGCCTGGCCGCTCACCCCGAGCCATCAGAGGAACCGCTCCGAGTCGTCCATGCGCATGGTCAGAAGGTGAAGTCTCGCGGACAGGTTCTGGTGATCGATCACAGGCTACCCACCCCAGATCGGGATTCCGGCTCTCAGCGCATGCTCCAGATGGTTCGGGCGATCTGCCGGCTTGGTCATCACGTCTGTTTCTTACCCAACGACCTGATGGCTCCCGATCCCTACAGGCAGGCGCTTCAGGGGATTGGCGTTGAGGTCATCCACCATCCGTTTTATCGCTCCCCGCGATCCTTCTTGAAGCAGCACGGTGAAGACTTCGATCTGGTGATCGTCTCCCGCGCCGAGATCGCCGCGCGACACATGTCCGCCGTGCAGCGGTACGCGTCGCGTGCGAAAGTTGTGTTCGACACGGTGGACCTCCATTTTCTCAGGGAAGAGCGTGCGGCCCGGCTCAAGCAGGACCCCATGTTGCACGCCTCGGCGGCCCGCCGGAAGCAGCAGGAGCTCGACCTGGCCAGAAGCGCCGATTTGACCTTGGTGGTCAGCCCGATTGAGGCGGAAATCCTCGAGCACGAATGCCCGGGGCTGGAAGTGCGGATCATCTCGAACATCATTCCGTTCTCCGGCGCCGATGTTCCGGGCTTCGAAGACCGCCGCAATATCGTCTTCATCGGCGGATTCGCTCATCCTCCCAACGCCGACGCCGTGCTCTACTTTGTCAGGGAGATCTTGCCGCTAGTCAAGGAGCGCATCCCGGACTGCGTACTCCAGGTGATCGGTTCCGAGCCCACTCCCGAGATCCTCGAGCTTGCGAGCACGCACATTCAAGTGCTTGGCTATGTACCGGACGTCCGCCCCTACTTTGATCAAGCCAGGCTGTCGGTCGCGCCCATTCGGTTCGGGGCGGGAGTCAAGGGGAAAGTGAACCAGAGCATGTCATTCGGTGTGCCGACAGTCCTTACACAAGTAGCGGCCGAGGGCATGTACTTAGTCCACGGGCAAAACGCCATGATCGCCGACGATCCCCAGGGCTTCGCCGATGCGGTTGTCTGCGTTTGGAAATCACGAGAACTCTGGGAGCGGCTCTCCGTCAATGGATTGCAGAACCTGCGCACGCACTTCTCGGTAGAGACAGGGCGCAAAAAATTGACCAACTACTGCAGTGGGCAGGACTCAACGGGTCGGTTCGCCAGCAGCTCGAATCCCGGAAACGCGGCGCGCGATCTGCTGCCGCTGTCGCGTCGGCGGAACTGTCCTGGCTTTATTCTGTCTCCTGACCGTCCGAGCACGCGTAGGGAGTTTCACGGATGATAGGGCAGGCAAGCAAGGCTCAAGCCAGGTACTGGATCGACGGGCGGCGCTCGCGGCTGCGAAGGCCGCTGCTCACGATCCAAGGTTCTGATGGAGCCAGTGTTCCCGAGTTTCGGCCGTGGGCCATTGCCGGTCACGAGGAATACACCAATTATCGCCGGTGCTACGTCGACGAATACCAGCGGCGCACGCGGCTCGCGCGGGAGCTGGGCGCAACCACGGGCCGCATCGCAACCGACGCGTACTGTATCGCATGCGGCGGGCCCCGGAAGTTCTGGACTGATCCCGCGGAGACTGAACTCGTTCCGTCGGCAGTGCCGAACTGGCGTGAAGGACTGATCTGTCAAGAATGCAGTTTAAATAGCCGGATGAGAGCATCGATTCACATGCTACTCTGGGCTCTTGGACCTAAGACACGGTGCAGCATTTACCTCACCGAGCAAATCACGGCGCTGTACCGCTGGGTGAAGCTGCGGTTTCCCGCCGCCGTCGGAAGCGAGTATCTCCCTGACGGGACCAGTCGGGGTTGCTACGGCCAAGCTGGAATCCGTCATGAAGATCTGACCGCGCTGAGTTTCGCCGACGCAAGCCTTTGACGTCGTCATCTCGCTCGATGTCATGGAGCACATACCGGACTTCCACAAGGCCGTCTCGCAATGCGCTCGAGTGCTCAAGCCGGGAGGCAAGCTGCTCCTTAGCGTTCCTTTCCACGGAGGACCGCGGCACCTGTACCGCGCGCGGGCGGGGGACGACGGCACCATAGAGTATCTGCTTCCTCCGGAATATCACGGCGATCCACTGAATCGGCAGGGCTGCCTTTGCTTCCATCACTTCGGCTGGGATCTGCTCGATTTCTTGAGATCGGCCGGCTTTAGCCGAGCTACCGCCTTCTTGATTTGGTCGCGAGAGCTAGGTTATTTGGCCGCCGAGGGGGACATCATTCTGTTCATCGCAGTGAAATGACCGCGAATTGATGAGGCCGAGGTCTTGACCGGTCCATCCTCTTCGGCCGGATGAGCGCTCGAAAATTGTCGGACACGCTCGCGAAGTCTTTTCGGAGGCGTCTGTCGTGTTTGGAATTTATCGCTACGGTTTGGCATTTTGCGTGGTGAGCAGCCATCTCTGGAGCAACATGATCGTCGGCCCGGCCGCCTATGCCGTCTGGGGTTTCTATTGCCTTAGCGGCTACCTTATGACCCTCATTCTTAACGAGAGGTACGGTTTCACACCTCGTGGACTGACCCGGTATGCGGTCAACCGGCTGCTGCGCATCTATCCGGCTTATTACGTCATCTGCATTGGAATGTTTATATTATTTTACTTTGTGCCCGATACCTCATCCAGGTTTCTACCGAACCTGCGGATGCCGGCAACCGTGCAAGGTTGGTGCTATTCGCTGCTTTTGATGACGGCTCCTGACGGCAACGAGCTGCTGCACGGTTCCAGAGCGCTGAGAGTCGAGCTCTGGTACTACGTGGCGATCGCCTTGGGGCTGGGCCGCAGCCGGTGGACAGCCCGTGTTTGGTTTGCCTTGAGTGTCGTTTATACTCTCTGGCTACTGGCACATCACGCACCGTTTCCCGAGCGTTATGTGTTCGTGGCATCATGTTCGCTGCCGTTCAGCTTCGGCTGCCTTATCTACCACATCCGCGACCGGCTGCCCGTGATCAAGAGCCCCTGGGCGGCACTCTCGGCGGCGGGGTTTTGGTGGTTGCACGTTTGGCTCGCCCAAGGGATTCCACAGGGTCCGTTGGTCTTTGGGCTCTATTCGTCGTTGCTTTTCTCCGGGTTTGCAATGGTCACCCTGATACGTCTTCATCCCGCGGAATTGCCCGAGTGGATGGTTAAGCTCGACCGCCTGGCGGGCAACCTGAGCTATCCCATGTACCTTTGCCATTGGGGCGTGGGCATCACGCTCACCTGGCTCCTTCCCGGAACTACGAGAATGAACCCCTTGGTTTTTCTCCTTGGCTTTCCTGCTGTCAACCTCGTCTCTTACCTGATCTATCGCCATGTTGAAGAACCGCTTCAGTCATTGAAGTTGCCAGGCATGGTTCAATATCGATCTGCCACGACGGAGATACCAGGTTCAGCCAAGAGCTTCACGGTTACCTGCCCGGTGAACGTGGCATATCCTGGTTCCGGCCCGAAAGCCGCCTTGCCATCGAGAGCGGGATTGGCCCGGAAGGGGGAGGGCCGCAACGGTTCCGTTGCGGTATGATCGTGTAATGTGCCCCTTTATTGATCCAGGGACCCGAGCCTGGCGAGACTCTCTCCTTGCGAAGCTCGTTTCGGTTTCTTGCACCCGTCGACTGCTGCGGCTACCTGCCCGACCAGATGGCCCGGATGGAATACGAGCATGTCTCGGAGCTGACGGCCGAAGAGTACGCCACGCGAATGATGGGTGGCTGGCGGCGGTTTGGCCATACGCTTCTTCGACCGCAATGTCCCAGTTGCAGGGCTTGCCGATCACTGCGTGTCCTGGTGGACCGCTTTAGTCCCAGCCGCGGCCAGCGAAGAGTTCGCAAGGCCAACGAGGGAGCTGTCCGGCTGCAGGTCGGCTTGCCCGGCGTTTCGCGGGCTCGACTTGATCTGTATCAACGATTTCACGACGATCGAGCCCGGACGCGGGGGTGGGACGGGCGCGAAGAAAGTGCCAGCTCCTATCATTCCGCATTCGTCTGCAACCCTTTCCCGACAGAGGAGTGGAGCTATTTCCTGGAAGAAAAGCTCGTGGGGGTTGGCCTGGTTGATTCGCTGCCGGTCGGGCTCTCGGCGATCTACTTCGTGCACGACCCTGACCATCGCCGCCGCGGACTGGGCACCTGGAACGTCCTCTGCTTGATCGATGAGGCTCGCCGCCGCGGACTGCCCCACCTGTATCTCGGTTATTGGGTCGCCGACTGCCTGTCACTGGCTTACAAGGCGTCGTTCCGCCCCTTCGAAATCCTTGGCCCGGACGGTGCCTGGTATCCCGGTCACGGGCAGGAATGACGGCCTGTCAAACCGGCCGACATGTCTGTTAACCGACGTAGCGCTCGAAGGTCGCTCGCGCAGGCGGTGTGGCGGGCGGCGTCGGCGAGGAACGCGCTCACGGCAGCCTGAGCGTCAGTCGCGTCATAATTGAGCCGGCGCGCCAGCCCGAGCAGTTCGGCTGGATTGTCTGGTAATTCGGCTATCTGCGCGATTGTGGATCAGACGGAGTCGGCCCTCCACGGTCCGCAGAAAGTCGTACGCTTCGCGGAGCTCGATCTGAATCGCGACCGGCAAAACCGCGGCTCGTTGCAAGGCGTCGAGCGACTCCCAGAAGTTGGACCGCAGCAGGTCGGGCTGGTTGGCTGCGTGGGTGAGCATCAAGTACTGAACGATGAACTCCAAATCGGCCAGACCGCCAATGCCTCGTTTCAGGTCATTGCGGCGTCGTGATGCCTCAATCCTGCGGCGCACTGCACGCACGTCGGAGACAAGGCTTGCCTGGTCTACGGGCCTGGACAAGATTTCCCGGATCGCGTCGGAGACATGCCGTCCAAACCCGCCCGTGGCGAAGATGACTCGAGCGCGGGTCAATGCCAGGCGTTCCCAGGCATGGCGCGAATTCGTCAAAGTACAGCCTGAAGCTGGCAAGCGTGACGACCAGCGGACCGGAAGCCCCGTGGGGCCGCAGGCGAGTGTCCACCCGGTAGAGCGGTCCGGTCGAAGCGTCACCCGCGAGTGCCTTGAGCATGCGCTGGGCTACCTCGGTGACGAATTGTTCGTTGGAGATGGAACGGCCTCCTCCCGATGTCATGCCGTTCTCCTCGTGGAGAAACACCAGATCGAGATCGCTGTGGTAATTCAGTTCGCGCCCGCCAAGCTTGCCCAGAGCGAGCACGGCCCAGCGGTCGCGGCGGTCATCGCTGGGCCGGATCGGGATGCCGAATCGGTCGGCCCTGCGTCTCCACTGGTCGCGCGCCACCTGGGTTACGACGGCCTCGGCGACGTCGGCAAGCTCTCGGGTCACCTGGCGAATCGGTTCGCGGCCCAGGATATCGCGGGTGCCAATCCGCACCCATTGCTTGTTGCGGAAGCTCCAGAGAATTGGAGCGAGGTCTTCGGCTCCTTTGACCAGCTCGGCGAGCTCGGCCTTGATGGCGGCACCGGGCAAGGGACGGTCAACGACCAGCGAGTCCATAAGATCGTCGATCATGCCGGGATTCGTGGTCAAGATCTGCGAGAGGAACTGGCTAGTCGCACATAGCTCCACGTAGAGCCGCAGACTGGGGGGGTTGAAGTTGAAAAGCTCCCAAAGGACGGCCTTCGCGCCCAATGAAGCAGAAACCTTCTCGAGGTTCGTAAGCGTCATGTCTGGGTTCGCCGTGCGCGCTACCGCCTGAAGCAGCCTCGGGGCGATCGCCGCAAGGAAGTGGCGACATCGCGCCTGAGACAGGAAGAGAAAGTCTTCCTGAGCCAGCGCCATCAGGTTGTTGTGGGCCGTTTGTCGGTCACGAAACGGGTAACGGCCAAGCACAGAGGCGATCTGTTCCTCGCTGGGGTGCGGATCAAGCACCAAGTCGACCACGGGGTCGGCGGCCGAACCGTCGTCGTCCAGGAACGCATCATGAAGAATGTGGTTGAGGATCCGGCGATTCACCTCGGTTTTGCTGCGATAGTCTGCCAGGAAGCGGTGCGCGGGGATGGCGCGGTCTTCGCCCGGGCCAGGCGGCGTGTAGCCCATCCGGATCGCCAGGGTCCTTAATTCTTCCAGGCTCCGCGGCATCTCGTGAGTCTGGCGGTCAAAGAGAATCTGCAGCCGGTGCTCGACTCTGCGCAGAAACCGGTACGTGTCGTCCATGATGCTTCGTTCGTCGCTTGTGAGGCAACCGACTTGTTCAAGTATTTGAATGGCCAGCAAAGTATTGCCGCTGCGTACTTCGGGATACTCGCCGCCGTGCAGCAATTGAAGAAACTGCACCACGAACTCGACGTCGCGAATTCCACCATGGCCTGTTTTGACCTCAAAATCGGCGCGCCCGCCGAGACCGTGCGCTGCTCGATGCGCCGCTTCAGCGCCTTGATCTCGGAGATCTCGCTGGCGCCCAGATAGCGGCGGTAGATGAACGGAGTGATGGCCTCGACGAAGGTGCGTCCAAGACTCAGGTCGCCGGCGACCGGACGGCACTTGATCAGCGCCTGGCGCTCCCAGGTTCGACCCCTGGTCTCGTAGTAGCCCAGGGTCGCATCGAGCGAACGGGCCAATGCGCCTTGTTCGCCGTCGGGGCGAAGCCGCATGTCAACACGGTAGGCCACGCCGTGCGCGGTGTGCTCGGCGAGCAGTCGGACAATCTCTGCCCCCATCCGAGCGAAGAACTCGGCGTTCGAGACGACCCGAGGCCCCGCGGTCCACCCGTCCTCGTCGTAGAGGAAAACGAGATCGATGTCGGAGCTGTAATTCAGCTCGATGCCACCGAGCTTGCCCAGGCCGAGGACGACGAATCTAGCCGGGCTGCCATCGGCCCGTAAGGCTTGCCCGAACCGGGACTCGGCCGCCCCCCGCGCCAGGCGAGTCGCGGCTTCGGCGCAGGCATCGGCAAGGTTCGACAGATCAAGCGTGATGGACTCCAGGGAAAGGCCGCGGACGATGTCGTTGTAGCCGATGCGCAGAGTCTCCCGACGCCGGAACCGGCGAATGACCAAGGCCTGCCCCGCCTCTGTAGACTCGTTGTTTAGCGAGTTCCAGAGGTCTTCGATCAGGGCCTTGCGGTCGGGCCGCTCGGTACCCGCCTGAAGCCAGCCAAGCAGCGCTGGGTCGCGGATCAAAACCTCGCTGAGATACTGGCTAGTGCTGAAGACCTGGAGCAGAATCTCGGTGAACTTGATGTTATCGGCCAGCTTGCGCAGGGCCGGCTCGGGATCGGGCTGACCGGCGACGAACCGCTCGAGATTGGCCAGCGCCATCCCCGGATCGGGGCAGCGCGGTAGCACCGAGTCGAGCTGGACCACAATCCGGGCGATCAATTCCATGTGGCCGGCACCGGCGCGATCGATCAAGTCCTGGAGATCGCGGCCGGCGCGCTGCGGATCGCGCACACCCAGACCGATGAGCCAGTTCTCGAGCAGCTCGGGCTTGCCACCATATCTGAACAGCAGATCAGAGTTCATTAGATGTGTCAAGACGGAGTCAGATCGGTGGCGATGTGCTGAAGGTGTCGGAACAGCAGTTCGACGTCGCCATGCGTCAACCCCAGAGCTTGGGCGATCTCGCGCTCCTCGACCCGGGCCTGCATGAGGGGCAGGATTTGAGGAGCAAACGGACGTAGCCGGTCGGGCAATTCCGGCTGCGGCGTGTAACGGCGATGCGCCTGCCACGGATCACCTAGACTGACGAAATCAGGGTCGAACCAGTACTCCCGGCCTCCTTGGCGTAGCAGATCGAGGAGCCATTCCTCGAAGCTCCGCGCGATGATCCTCGGCACGCTTCTCGATGCCGTATCGCCCGACGTGAAAACCGGGAAGCTGCCGCCGGGCCACCGATAGGCAAGGTCGATGCAAACGGTTTCGACGTTGGGGTTGCCCAGCTCAAACCAGCTCTCCGGCTGCACCACCAGATCGTGGATTCGAGAGAAGATGACCATGGGGCCGATGGCCGAGATCGGGTGGACGATCGGCCCGTCAAGATAGAGCCCGTTGGAGAGCATCAACCAGGCTCGCAATCCGGCCGGCAAGCGATAGCCGTGGCGATGCTCCCACGCGGCGATCAATCGGGGATCGACCCCCGGCCGCAAGGGTTCGGCTGACCTGCCAAAACCGGCCTGAAGCGCCTCAGCAGTTGGCGCCAGACCCTCGTCGATCCCACCCCAGGCCATCCAGCATTGCACCAGCTGGTGGAGCTGGCTCGGCATCGGCATTCCCTTCACATCACACCGCCGCCTCGATTCGATTGGTGGTAATCACCTCACCGAAGAGGGTCACCGCGCTGGCGTCCTTGACACGAACCTGAATCGATTGCCCGACCAGCCGCTCTGGTCCTTCAAAGACCACGATCCGATCACACGACGTTCGGGCGATCAACTGGCTGGCGCCGTCCCAACCCACTCGCCGGGTGGTGGATCGGCTTAGCCCTTCCACGAGGACAGTCACCTCGCGACCGATGAACTCGCGATTGTCCTGCAGGCTGATGGTCGCCTGCACGGCCAGGAGTTCGTTGTTCCGCTGCTTCTTGACCTCCTCTGCAATGTCGTCGGGGAACAGCTCATCCGCCTTCGTGCCCCGCCGGGGACTATACTTGAAAACAAAACTGTTCTTGAACCGAGCCCGCTCCACGAGCCGCACCGTGCGCTCGAACGATTCTTCTGTCTCGCCACAGAAGCCGACAATGAAGTCGCTCGAAACCGCCACGCCGGGAATCATTTCACGCATTCGCGCGAGCATATCTTCGTAAAAGCCAACCGTATACATCCTCTTCATCCGCCTGAGCACAAGGTCACACCCGCTTTGTGCGGGGACGTGGATGTATCGGGAAGCCACCGGGATGTCGCGGACAGCCTGCAGCAGGTCGTCAGTCATATCGTTGGGAAAGCTCGTGATGAACTTGATGCGCTCAATGCCCGGCAAGGCGCCGATGCTAGAGAGCAGGTCGGAGAGACGGGTCCTCCTTCCGTCGGGCTCGCGATACTGGTAGCTGTTGACCGTCTGTCCCAGCAGTGTGATCTCTTTGACTCCTTGGTCGACAAGGACGCGAGCCTCGGCCAGCACCGCGGCTGGCGGCCGGCTTTGCTCGGGACCGCGAACCGACGGAACGATGCAGTAGGTGCAGAACTTGTTGCAACCCATCATCACCCGGAGGAACGCTTGAAACGGGCTGGGGCGCATCGCCGGTTCGCGGTCTGCGTCATAGCCCTCGAAGCTGGCACTGATCGTCGCTAGTGAACCGGCATCGCGGTCAAGGCTCACGGCCAGCTGCGGAGACCGGACCTCCCTGGCACGGGCAAGAAGGAGGGGCACTCGTGCAAGCTGACCCGGCCCGACCACCAAGTCCACATGCGGCGCACGCTTGAGAATCTGCTCTTGATCCTTTTGGGCCATGCATCCCAGCACACCGATTGCGACTTCCGGCCTGCGCCGCTTGATGTGCTTGATTCGCCCCAGTGCGCTGTAAACCTTGTCCTCGGCATGCTGCCGGACCGAGCAGGTGTTGTAGAGGATCGTGTCGGCCTGGTCGATCTCGGCTGTCAGCTCGTACCCCTGTTCGCGCAGCCGCGCAACGACCAGTTCGCTGTCCAGCACGTTCATCTGGCAGCCAAACGTCTCGATGTACAGCTTCTTGCGTGGTTGCGAGGTCGATTCATCGGCCATTGGCAAGGCTCCCCGGGGGCCATGAAGAGCCCGCCGGATGGGGTAAGTCTCATCGATCATCAAGCCAGCCAGAGGTCCGGCTGACTCTGGCCTCGCCACAGGCAATGTCGGGAGTGGATTCTACCAAGGGTCTTCACAAAAGGGAATCAATCTGGCTCCTAATAGTGTACATCCGTGGGAACAATCACGCGGGAGCCGCTTGTGGTCTCATGCTATAACGACCAACGGCAAAGGCGTTGCCCCAGGCATCGCTTCCGCTCGTAGAGACAATCAGAGCGAAAGATGAGGGGGCTGGGAAGGCCTTGCCGGGCCATTAAGTCTCGGAAAGCTCAGGGCCCGCTGGGACGACAGGTAAAACCAATTCGGGTCATCGACAGGTGCTGGCAAACGGTTTTGCTTCTTGATATAAGCTATTGACCAGATGCTCTTGAGATACAAACGACTGCTTGCGATTGCTCATGAAAATACTGGCTGTTCACCCCAGCGCGCTCTTGTATACGAAGATCTTTCTGAGGCTTGAGCCCCTGGGAATTGAACTCATCGCCGCGGAACTGCGGCGCGCCGGGCACCAGGTTCGTCTACTCGATCTCCAGGTGGAGCGTCATACCGAGTTTTTCCGACAGCTCAAAGAATGGCGGCCCGATGTTGTTGCATTCTCTTGCAACTATCTGGCGAACATTCCCGAGTTGATTGACCTGGCGAAGGCTACGCGGTCGCTGCGTCCGGCGACGTTCATCTTCGTTGGCGGCCACAGCGCCTCGTTCGTTGCCGGCGACCTTCTCGAGCATGCCGCGGGAGCCATTGACTGCGTGCTCAAGGGCGAAGGCGAGGCGGTCGTCGCGCAGCTCGTCGATGCGGTCGGCACGCGTCTGCCGCGGGCACTCCTCGAAGTTCCCGGCGTGATCACTGGATCGGGTGCGGGGCCTCCTCCGGAATTCGCCCATAACCTGGACGAGCTGCGCCCGCTCGCGATCTCTTGCGACATCGCCGCAAGTACTTCATCGGCGTTCTCGATCCCTGCGCCTCGATCGAATTCAGTCGCGGCTGCCCCTGGGACTGTTCGTTCTGTAGCGCATGGACCTTCTACGGGCGCAACTACAGAATCAAGACCGCCGAGGCCGCCTCGGATGAGCTCGCCTCGATCCAAGAACCGGGCATATTCATCGTCGACGACGTCGCCTTCATACAGGCGGAGCAGGGCATGGGCATTGGCGAGGCCATCGCCCGGCGGGGCATCAAGAAGCAATACTATCTTGAGACGCGGGGCGACGTCCTCTTGCGCAACAAGGACGTATTCCGGTTCTGGAAGACGATCGGCCTGCAATACATGTTTCTCGGCGTTGAGGCGATTGACGAGGATGGACTGAAGAAATATCGCAAGCGCGTGACGCTCTCGAAGAACTTCGAGGCGCTTGAGTTCGCCCGCTCGCTGGGGATCATGGTCGCGATCAACCTAATCGCCGATCCCGACTGGGACCACCGCCAGTTCGAGGTGATTCGCCAGTGGTGCCTGGAGATCCCCGAGATCGTCAACATCAGCGTGAACACACCCTATCCGGGCACCGAGAGCTGGCTCACCGAGTCGCGTCGGTTGACCACGCGAGACTACCGGCTCTTCGACATCCAGCACGCGGTGCTGCCAACCCGTTTGCCGCTCTGGGAGTTCTACTCCGAGTTAGTGCGCACTCAGCAGGTTCTCAATCGCAAGCACCTGGGATGGAGAGCTCTGAAAGGCCTGACTGGAATTCTCGCCGGCAACCTCGCCCGCGGCCAGACCAGCTCAGTGAAGATGCTCTGGAAATTCAACAGCGTCTACAACCCGGCCCTTCAGCTTGCCGACCACCGCCAGCCAGTTCGCTATGAAATGTCCCTCCCCCCCGGTCATCTCGCTCCAATCGATCCGCGGTCGATTTACGTCCACTCGCCTCGCGACCGCCACGGCCAGTCCATCAACGAAGAGACCGAGAAGTTCGTCGACCAGACGCGAAAAAGGGAGAGCACCTCGGCCTAACGCGAAATCGAATAGGCTGGAATTCATGAGAAACCCCCAAGGACCGCCTTGGGGGAAACGGCAAACCGTTTTTTTGAGTACGCCGGGTCAAGACAGCGGAACTACCCTTGGGATTACTTTCCTCGCTCTTGACAATTGGCTTCGCGGGCTACCTCCACGTAGCGATCCATAACCAGCCGAACAAAGGCTGGACGTGGATCTTCACGATTTGCGGAGAGAAGGACCGCGATCACCGGCTTTCGAGGTCCGGGAGCTTGCTGGCTGGCACCTAAGTTTCGCACACCCGCGCAGGAGCCCTCTTCATCCAGCCCGACGTCACCGGCGTTGAGTTCGGCCCTTCCGGAATCCGTCCACCCTCGAGCCCAAAGTGGGCGATCCATTCGGCATACCCTGATCAGCCCGGCGAGCTTCCCCTCAGTTCTCCACCCAGAAGGGCTGCGGTTTCAGGAGCTTCACCTGGCCTGCTTGCCCACCAACAGGAACCCTACCTCATTCGATCGGAGAAAACAAGAGGTAAGGATCTCAAGAAACCCAGGGATTTGCATCATCGAGTGGATTTGTCCGACGCGATCGACCTCAAAAGAATCGCCGTGTCGGCCGTTTGATGGTTCCCCGCCTGGCTCAACTCTCAACAACTCGTTCAAGAATGGCGGCCGGTTCACGACTTCATCAAATCCCCCGGCAGCACGCGGTGGCCGCGGAGAAAGTCGGCGGCAGGCAACGGCTTCTTTCCCGGGAGCTGGACCACAAGCAGGCGGACGGCGGCAGCACCGGCCGCGACCTCCAGAGCGTTGGCAGGGGACTGGACGACGGTACCCGACGGGCCTTGGTTGGCGCTCTCGACGGGCCTCGTTTGGTGAATGATCAGACGGAGAGGGCCCTTCGAAGAAGGGTCCCGGGAGGTCCACGTCGTGTAGCACAGTGGCCACGGATGCATCGCGCGAACGTGGTTGTGAATGGCCGCTGCGGGAAGCGACCAGTCGATGGCGCCTTCTTCCTTGCTCAGCTTGGGCGCCCTGGTAACCCGCGATCGGTCCTGGGGAATGAACCGAGCACTGTTAGTCGCGAGGGCAGCGATCGCCTGCGGAATGAGCGGGGCGCCAATCTTCGCAAGACGGTGCTCGAGCTCGCCCGCGGTCTCATCCGGGCCGATCGCTGTGCGGGCGACAGCGATCAGGCCGCCGGCATCAATGCGGGGTGTCATTCGAATGATCGAGACGCCGGTCTCGGTCTCCCCGTGCTGGATGGCGCGCGCCACGGGAGCAGCGCCTCGGTAGGCCGGTAGGATCGAACCGTGCAGATTGATTCCCCCCAGGTTCGGAATCGCCAGCAGTTCGGGCGAAAGTATCTGTCCATAAGCAGCGGTCACAAGCAGGTCGGGGCGGAGTTGACGGATCTGCTCCAGGCTGTCCTGGGCGTTGACATTCTCAGGTTGAACGACCGCAATCCCCCGCGCCAGGGCCGATTGTTTGATCAAGCTGGAGATAAGTTTTTGCTCTCTTCCTTGGGGTCGATCAGGCTGAGTCACGAGCGCCACGACGTGATGTCCCGTTTCGTAGAGATGATCGAACATGGGAAGGGCGAAGTCTCCCGTGCCAAGCACGATGATCCTTGTTGCCGGGGCTGTGGCCATGCCTCTTGCTCGCTCCCTTGGATCGTTCGACTGGGAACCAGTACCCGAAAGTTCAGCGGCCGGATCAGCCTCGGGCAGGGGTCGCCGGCAGAATGGTAGACTGGGCGGAGAGACTGTCGAGTTGAATCTTGATCTCGCGGTCCGGCGGGTACTCGCCACTGGCCTGAGCCTGCCGGAACTGGTCTTCGAATTCCTGGAGTTTGGGTTTCAGCGCGTGGCGAGCCAAGGGGCCCAGGTAGTCGATGAACAGCTTGCCGTCGAGGTGGTCGAGTTCATGCTGGATGGCTCGGCTGAGTAGCTCTTCAGCCTCGCACTCGAACAGCTCGCCGAGCAGGTTGAAGGCCTGCACCTTGATCTTGCGAGCGCGGCGGACCTTGGAGTAAAGCCCCGGAAGACTCAGGCAGCCTTCGTCGTCCTCGATCGAGGAATGGCGCTTGACGATCTGGGGATTAATGAAGACGAGTTCCTGTTCCTTCTGGTCCGGGTCGGCCGTGATATTCAGTACGAAGAAGCGATAGGGAAGAGCCACCTGGTTCGCGGCCAGACCCACACCCTTGGCGGCATACATTAGGTTGAACATCTGCTGGACGGTCGCCCGAAGATCCTCATCGATCTGGGTCACGGGCCGTGATTGATACCGCAGCGCGGGATGAGGGTAGTAGACGATACTCAGCACGCGTCGGGCTCCCGGCAGAGCGCACAGGAATGTTTCCAGTATTTTAGGCACAAGAGCCGCTGGCCGCCAGGTTTCCGACGGGCGGGAGCGGCGTTTTGGCATGACAATAACTGTGAGATCCGTTCATGCTGCGGGTGTCACGGATGTCACGAGCGGCCCGAAATGTCACGATGTCACGGGCTATCAGAATAAAGCAGAGCAGAATCCCCCCTACCCCCCGAGGGAGGCGGGCGCGTAGAGATGGGCTGAGCCTCAATCTTCGCATTCGCATCCGGCTCCTCCCGATAGGGCGGTAGCCGGGCCGCGACTGGTTTGCCCAGGAGCCTGCTCAACAGATTTCGCCAATACTAATCGCGTGCGCAATACTAATTGCATAGAAGTTTCCGATCCCCATTACGGCCCGCGAGCTGGCTAGCCCTCCTTCGAGGACCTTTACATTCGAGCTTGCGCTGTCCGGGTCGCCCCGAACCTGCGTCGAATATGAGTACGTGGGTAAACAGTCAATTCCCAAGACCGGACTTTCACCGGCAAGACCAACGGCATTATGGGCTGCTGAACAGGACTGACCCCGCGAAGCCTCGCGAGGCCTTTGACGGACTTAAGCCCCTCGAAGTGGTCGAACGAGGCGAAATCGACTGATTTTGGGCTATGATCTTCAATCTCGAATCGGGACCACCTAGTTAATGCGTGAGACGGAAAGCCGACCGGGATCGCTGACACAAGGCTTAGTGAGTGATTTCCCCGCGCTTGTCCGTGCCATTTCCAACTGCTGTGATGACTGAGCAGGGTGGCCCGAGAAGTGACCCGGTTGCAGGTCATGTGTGTGGTTGTAGAATGTTATTCGGGAGCAGCAAAGTGTCACTCTACCTTCTCATTCAGAGCCTCCTGTGGAGTAGGTGATTCGCCGCCTCTGCAGATGAGGACATCTTGCATTTGTTGTCACGGAGCCACTGAGGCGTCGACATGCGGGTGAAAATAGTTCACTGCGGGTCGCTGGCCAACGAGAGCGAGCGAAAGGCCATCGAGCACCTCAAGCAACGTCTCCAATCCGAGCCGGGAGACGAAGAGTGGATTCTACTCACAAATCTCGCGTTCTCTTTAACCCAGCGGCTCCAATCGGACGAGATCGACATCATCGTAATCGGTCCACCAGGCGTGCGAGTGATCGAGGTAAAGCACTGGTCATCGGAATGGATCCGAAGCAACCAGCTCGCCGTTGGACGGGACGCCGACCTCGTCACGAGCAAGGCCCGCAAAATTGGGACGTCACTCCGCAAACACTTGCCGGACCTACCGCATGTCTCCGGGGTCTTCCTGCTCACCCAGGAAGCTTCGAAGGTCAAGCGATTGGCTAGCGAGACTACCCGAGGCGTGTGCTTCCACACGCTCGATGGCTGGAAAGACGCGGTGGGTCTGTGCGCACCGGCGACACTCTCATTTCTCGACGTGCGACGATTGAGTCAGTTCCTTGAACCGCGATGTCGAGTAGTCGCTTGACGGATCACTGCGACTGCTTGCTGGCTACGTTAATCTGGAGCTTCAGTCGCGGAGGGAGGAACGCTTCCATCGGATCTATAAAGGTAATCATCCCACAAGACGAGACCGGGTCGTTCTCCACTTGTATGACCTGTCCGCCAGCGACGACAAGCATGCGGAGACCAAAGCACGGCGTGAATTCGACGCACTGCATCGTTTGCAGCTTCGCACTTGGGCACCACGCATCCTCGACTCATTTCAGGACGCACCTGGATATGCTGGCGAGATGTATTTCTTTACTCTTGTCGACCCGGCAGCGCCGTCGCTTGCCGAGCGAGTTGGGGATTCGACATGGACGGCCGCCAGCCGCACCGAGTTGCGCGAAATGCTGTGCTAGCCCTTTCCGAGCTGCACGAAGCACAACCTGACAGCCAGCCACTTGTTCATCGCAACCTCACGCCTCAGAGCATCCTAGTCAAGCATGACAACACGCCCATCTTGACCGGTTTTGATCGGACGAAGATCCCGTCGGACATCAGTGTGGCATCGGGCGGCGCGCTCTCAGAGGGTGATCGAAGCGCAATAGCACCTGAGGTTCTGTCACAGGGATTCGCCGCTGCGGACTGTCGGTCCGACGTGTATTCTCTGGCTGCATCGCTTGCAAACTTGTTTTGCGGAGCCACGGATCAGGTCAGCCGACGGGCCCTGGAGATTCTTGAGGGAGGTACGCGGGATGTGCCCGAAGAACGATGTCGCCTTAAAGATCTGGACGCGGCACTCTCCGAGCTGCTCGGCATTTCCATTCCACAACCTGCAGCCCCTCCCGCCCGGTTCTGGACTGAAGGGCAGACTGTCTCATTCCATGAACGAGACTACCGCCTTGTCAATCGCCTGGGGACCGGCGGAGTTGGTACGGCGTTCAAGGTTGTGGAGATTGATCGACCTACAAGGGAGGATCTCGGGACGTATGTCGCCAAGGTAGCTCACGATGGTGAGCTCGGCCAAAGGATTCTCAAAGCCTACAGTCTCGCGCGGTCCCATCTAGGCCGACATCCGGGCTTGTCCACGATTTTCGAGGTGGCCAGGCAGTGGCAGGAGAATGGCTTTGTGTCTCTGATGACCTGGATCGAGGGGTCACCGCTGTCGGAATTCCTCGGTGTCTTTTCGCTGTTGGCTGAGGATCTCCAAGAACCGACGCCCGAAGCATTAGCCCTGCGCTGGCTTCGCGGCGTTTGCGAAGCCCTCGGTGTGCTCCATCGCAATGGCTTGATCCACGGCGATGTGAGTCCAAGAAATATGATCGTTTCTGGAAGCGATCTTGTTTTGACCGACTTTGATTTCGTAACCAAAGTTGGGGATGCTCTAGCAGCCCCAGGTACCGTCATTTACTCTTCCCCTTCCTCTCATGACCGGCGGCTCGCAAGCCCTGCAGATGACATTTATGCTCTGGCGGCCAGCTTCTTCCATGTGTTGTTCGATAGGGAACCCTTCCGCCACGGAGGGGATTTTGACAAGCATCGCGGATTGAACTGGGACGGCCTCGATCGATCGGAGTACATGCGACTCGTTGAGTTCTTCGATCGGGCAACTCAACCCGACCCGCAGAAGCACTTTGCATGCATGGCTGAAGCGCTCAAGTGTTTGGAGCAGGTGCCAGCAGTCGGAACGGTCGGGACCGAAGCGGAGAACCCTCCGCTGAGCACTGCGGTCGCCATTACAGGTGCAACGCCTCATAGCCCCGAGTTGCGGGAAGAGCGCATAGACTGGCTGCGCTCCCTGCTTCAGTCGTATCCGGGATCGCAGTGGGGAAACAAGGAAACTCGCGGCCTCGACACACAGTTCGCGACTGATACATATGTAGATACGTCGTTGGAAGAAACTCTGCTCAGGGACATCCTCGAACGACGGGTCCGGCTCGTGATACTTTGCGGCAATGCAGGAGACGGCAAGACGGCTTTACTGCAGCACCTGGCCCAGCAACTGGGGCTCGGAACGCACCTGTCCGCCGACCGTATTCTCAAAGGCAAACTACGCAATGGCCTGACGGTGCGAATGAATCTCGATGGATCGGCAGCGTGGAAGGGAAGCTCAGCCGATGACCTGCTCGACGAGTTCTTGGAACCATTTCAGAACGGCTCACCGGGCGAGGATATCGTTCATCTATTGGCGATCAACGATGGACGGCTGCTGGAATGGATCGAGGCATATGGGGAGCGTCATGGAGGATGCGATACGGAACTTACAAGAATGCTTGTCGCGCTGCTTGAACATGAAACAGACCCTCCGGAGTCGTACATTCGGTTCATCAACCTCAATCAGAGGTCGCTCGTCGGTGACGTATCGTCTAACCCTCAGACTATTACAACCGACTTTCTAAACAGGCTTCTCGATCACCTCTATTGCGGTGATAAGGCCCGAGACATTTGGGGTCCGTGTCAAACGTGTTCCGCCAAGACCCGGTGCGAAGTCTTCAGGGCCGCACGTCTTTTTGGGCCGGATACGCTTCCCTTCGTGGACGGTGAGACCGTTCGTCGACGCGCCCGCGGGCGACTGTTCGAGGCGTTACAGGCTATCCACCTGCGTGGTGAGACGCACATCACAGTGCGTGAGCTTCGAGCGGCGCTCGTATACATCCTGTTTGGAATCCATTTCTGCGACGACTACCACGCTTCAAATATTGACACCCCCTTGCCATATTGGGACCGGGCGTTTCGGGCTGACTCCCCAGCAAGGCAAGGCGAGGTTCTGCGCGAACTGGCCCGCTTCGACCCGGCGTGGGAGTCACATCCGCAGATTGACCGACACGTCATGAGCCGTCCGGTCGATGAACTTCCGCCTACCGCCCCGCACTATTTCGACCTCACCTTGGAATCTGCCCGGCGTCGAGCGTTCTTCGAGTGGACGGACGAAGATATCGAACATGTCGCAGGTGATGCCGACACACTAGATCTCGCCCGGGGCCGCCATCTACGTCTGTTCAGGGAGTTGCCGTTGATGGAGCCACAGAATCGTGCTGACGTCTGTCGCCGACTTTGTCAGGGCATCTCCAGGCTGGAGGATCTTCCACCCAAAGCCGTTGAACGTCCTAATGTCGTTCCGCTGCGCGTGACCCCGCGGACTCCGACCGAAACTGCCTACTGGGTCGAGAAGCCGCTGACATCATTCCGCTTAGAACCCGATCTGCCCACCAAGGTGGAGGGGATCGAGCGATTGCACCGTCATGCAGCATTGATTTACCGCTACCGTAATGGGCAAGAAGAGCGGCTTGGACTTGGAGCCGACTTGTTCCATCTCCTGTTGGAGTTGGCCGAGGGTTACCAGTTGGGAGATGTCTCAACAGATGACACCTTCGCCAACCTGTCGATCTTCGTCCAGCGGCTGGTCCAGGAGGATGCTCGGGAGCTCTTTGCCTGGAACCCAATGGCCGATGAAACGATCTACCGCGTCTCGGCCGAATTCCATGAGACCGAGAAGGGGTATCAGCAACGACTAGTTCTTGCTCCCCTGGTGACAGGAGGCAACAAATGAGCGGAGCCAAGACCCCAACCTCAGCGCGGGCGATTGTGGACGAGGTGCTCGGCCGAGGAATGACTCGCGAGATCTGGACGAGCAATTACGAGAAAGCGCCTGCCCGTGACTGTGCAAGATTTCGATCTCGGTGCTGTGCTGCCGGCCGTCTTCTTTATGTTTCGGTTCGCATACCGGCGCGGCAAGGGAAAGTTCCTCGAGACGTTCGGTGGCGAAACGGGAACGCCCCAGGATCGCCGCCGAGCAGCCACGATCGAGCGAGTCGCTGAAAGAATGGCGCACGTTGACTCACTCCACGGCTTCACTGGCGAGGTGGAACAAGCCATTCTGGGTGACCTCCTTCTGTGCTTCTGTCTCGAAAATCGTAGCCGTGCATTGGGTCGGCAAGAGCAGGTCCAGCGAGTCGCCCCGGCACATTACATGGCAAGTTGGATTGATCTGCCCCAAAAAATCTCGGACCTTCGTTTCGTTCCTGAAATGATGGCGGCACTCCTGGCAGATCAGAAGGGAGACCTACTGGAAAAATCCGCTGAGGGTGAGAAGACTTATTTCGCCGTCGGCCCGGGCTTCGAAGAAAACGTTCTCCTAAAAGCGTTCAATCAGGGAATGGTGCGAGAAGGCGCTTACGTGGCCGTCCGAACGGTCGATCGCTTTCAGGAAGACGCCGAGGTGGGCCTGGATCAGCTACTCATAATCCGTCTCGCCCAGCAGTTGGGGCAGTCGCCCGAGAAGCTCAGGGGGAGCGGTGGCGAACGCATCTCGAATCAGCGTCCGATAGCTGAGCAGGCCGCCCGGTCTTTCTCAGAGGATCTTCGCCGGTTCGGACGTGACTATTCTGATATCATCCCCCGCCACGCCTTCGTCGAACTGCTTGAGTCGTGCATGGCAGTGGGTCTTACAGCTATCGTCACCAGTACCATCGAAATCCTTTTTCAATGGGCTGACACGGGAGCAATCTGTCAGAAATGCGAGCAGCGACCGACGCGTTTGTTCGTAGACTGTTCGAACAGCATCAACCGGCAGCTCCGTGGACTCGCGGAGCAGTCACTCGACGATTTCATTCGACGTATCGAACGCTTCCCCGTTGTTCTTATGGCATTGCGTCTACTCGACCACAGCGCTCGCTACGATCCGGATCTTAGAAAACTCAATGTTCCCACTCGGCCCTATGCCACTGAGTGGCTGAATTTGTTGGGCGACCTCCTTTTCAAGCGGCGGTCGGAGGCCAATGCGATCCTCTACGACGTGGAGCGGAAAGCTCAGGAGCTGGCCGAAAGATTGGAGGAGGATGATTCGGCATCCGCTGAACTTCTAAGGGATGACCGGGCACAATCCAATGCAGTTTGGCGGATGGCTGAGGCGCTCACTCTGCTGCAAGGCAGGAAGAGCGCAAAATAATATCATGTCTTTGCTTGACTCTGCATTGCTGATGAACCGCCCGCACGGTCTAGCCACGAGAAGAGCAGTATTCCGCAAACTCACGCCGGAAGACACGGCAAAAAGACGAGATGTGCGCTCGCTGGTCTTCACGGATTCTGTCTTGGACTATTTGGTCCACCGACACGTGCTCAGTACTGGGAGTAAGACCGGCTACCGGCAGCTTTCGTTCCGAGAGTTCCTATCGATTCTCCACGATCGCTATGGGTTCTGCGTCGATGTGTCTCCCCCGAACATGCCAATTTCGAACGACTTGCTGCACGCGAACCGAGCGATTCTGGAAAGGCGATTGCGCGACCTGGGGCTATTGGTGGGGGTCAACGATGCCGAGGCCATGAAGCGCTTACAACCGCGCTTCGAGCGGCGGGAGAGGAACAATGGTCTGGAGTGAGCCCCACGCAACGATTCTCTCCCAGGCTTTTGAGAAACTGCTCGGCCGCCCTGAGCAGGGGTCGATTGCCTTTGTCCGCTGCCTGGCCTCGCAGGTTGTGGCAGCTCTGGCGGCTGATCAGCGGTTTGCTCCTGGGGACTGGCAAGTCTGCCGCGTGGCCGATCAGAGCGAGCCGCAGGCCCGCACGATCACCGCCGACCAGGCTGTCGAGATGCGCGAAGCGAAAGGCAAGCCATTCTTGCTCCTAGTAGACACAGTCCGGGCGGGCGCGGGAATGGACGGCATTTACAGCGCCGCGAGAGAGGTCGAGGAAACAACCCTTTTCAAGGAGGCAATGAGCCGAGCGGGGCGCGAAGTAACTCAACGCTTATCGAGCGACGCGCGGAAACTCGCTGAACAGGCTATCAAGAAGGCAAGAGGGCATGGTCAGCGCTATCGTCTTCCCCCATGGACCGAATTCGATTATTTGGTCCGTGTGGCGGCGGAAGCACGCCCGCCAGGTGAGTTGGTGTATCTCATCGGACTATGGCCGATTAAGGCGGAAGACAGCTTCACAGCAGCTAATCGACTCGATCTATCGAGAATCTTCATCGATCGACTTCTGGGTACACCCGTTGCGGGATTGCCGCCGGGACAGAGAGTAGCAGCCCTGAAATTGCAGAATGCAACGGACGATCAGCGAGCCGATCTAGAACGCTTCCTGCGGCAAGCGGCCACGGAACCTCGACAAACGGCTCTTGAGAAGCTGGCGGAGAGGAAGAACCTGTGGATCGGTCCTCTGCAGGTCGAAGCAGCCGCCGACAAGATCCAAAGCATTACGCTGGTCCCCTGGCAGACAAGGAATGATAAGATCGCCAAGTGGTCCGGATTGATTGAAGACGTTCAGTCCGACGAACCTCGGGTGCCCGTGCTTGTGCTTGATCCCGACGCAGACAATACCGGTAATTACTCAAAGCTGGAGATCCGCTGGAAGGCCCGGCCAGATAACCTCGAAAAGGGAGCCGTCGAATATCGCGTGGCAGTCATGACTGACTTGGACGAAGAACTGACCTCCCGCGAGGTGTCCCATAGCGGCAAGAAGGAAGAGAAATGCCGCTTCAGCAATGATGATTTCTCAATGCTGAGTGACGACGCGCTTCTCTCGGCCAAGGTTGTCGTCTCGGTCGTCGGGTCGGAGAACGTGGAACCAGAGGAGAGTGAGGAATTCGAAATTCGCTTTGGATCTCCCGTGGCACACGAGTCAGGTGGAGTCGGTAAGAAATACCGGACATTCAGCGAGGCGGTCATCGATCTGGACGACCGCGAGGGCGTCATGACCGTCGCCTCGTCGACTGAACGACTACACGTTGATGGTAAGGGATACTTATTGCTGAGAACTCCACAGCGAGGCAAGAGTTACCGTGCCTATTCCCCGCCACTGATCCGCGAAGTTGAGCAACAATGGGGCGAGCAGGCTGGGGCGATCGGGCGGTGGCGCGTACGTGTACGTGCGTCCGGCGCCCGGGCCCACTCAGCGGAGTTTGTACCATTCGACCCACCGTCGGAGCAGGCTTCTGTAACTCTCTGGGAGCGTACGTCCACAGCCAGCCGACGACTTGCCGAGCGTTTCGCGCAGAGGAGTGGGTGCGGGCAGATTTATGATCAGGCTGCGAAGATTTTCGACAACGTAGTCAAAGAGTATGTCTTGGCATGGGCAGCAGTCCTGGACGGGGGAGTACCGACTTTGGCCCTAGCGAGCACGGTCGAGGTCCAATCCCTTTCCGGGAGAACGATCGGACTAATCGTGCTACCGAGTCATCCGCTGCGGGTCGCCTGGCACGTGGCCTACGACAACCTCGTCCTTCATGCAGCATTCGAACAGGGCCTTCCACCCAAGAAGATTCGCGAGGAGTTTTCTGTTCTCGACGGCTCGATGTTCCCTGCGCTCCTTCCCGGCCTCCAACGGGGAAGCACATTCGTCTTTGCCGACACGCTTGGCTTTCATTCCGTCGGGATGGTTGCGGACAACGACAAAGAACCGAAAGCCTCGATCGCGCTGCTCGCTCGGGCGTTAGGGGAAGGCGAGTCGCTAGACACGGTCCCTACTATAGGGCGCCGAAGCGCCCACATCCTGGGACAGGAAATCCTCAAGTATCTCGAGTGCCACAATGGGACCCGATTTCTGCAGATTCATGCCCTAAGAGCGGGGGATGGTCTAACCGTGGCGCGCTCTCTCGGCCACGTTCAAAAGTGGTATCAACCTGGCGAGGACAGCGAATCCGAAGACGACCAGAAACAAGAGTCGCCAGCGTTCGTCTTGGAGCTGTATCCATCGGAGGAGCAACGGGTTATCGCTGGGCGATTCATCGCAGAGGCTCGAGAGAAGCGGCGCAGCGGAGCCGGTGTCCTCGCTGAAGAAGATCGGTGGATGCTAGAATCCTTGAACCTCCCGGGAGGAATGAACCTTCCCCGACTTCGCTGGGCACGAAAGGAGAAGGCTCCCCAGTCGGCCGCCCACCTCGCCGTTGCATTCGACACGTTCGAGTCACATGTCGCTCCTGACGCTTCCCTTGAGGCAACAAGGAAGAAAAGACCGCTGTTTGCCTATGGACTCTTGTCGTTCTTCGATCGGGATTATGAGAGCATTCCCGCGCCAGTCTGGCGTAGTCGAGTCCTTGAGCCGACTGACGGAGAGAAGCATCCGGCGGACCGCTCTCATACCGATCGACTTTGCCGAATGCAGCAGACTGTCCACCGATGCGTCGCGCGAAACTTGGGGGTGGAGCAAGCAGGATTGGTTCTCAAGACTGAAATCTCTGCTGAGAAGGCGGACACCCTGCGACACTTGCACCGACTTTGCGATTGGGTCATCACGCTTGATCGGAACGCAGGCATCGAGTATTTCGATTCACCCCGCGATAACAGGGAGATCTACGACGCTTACGTTATCGACTGTGTGCCCGAAAGAGAGGATTTGGGCTGCCTGCAATTGATCACATCTACCAGCAATGTGGAGGAGGTACGGAGACTTCTGGATGCGGCGCTCGATCAGATGGGTCTGAGTCATTCCCGCCGAAACGCAGAATTCCTGATGGGTCACTTGAAGGCCCTCAGCGGGCGACTGGCGATCCGCTTGACGGGCCAGAAAGCACCCACGTCCGAGCTGATCGCTCTAGCCCTATGCCATGCACATGCCAGACAGGCTGGGGAGTCCAACCAATGCTGGCCCTCACTGCACAGCGGTTTCTTGATCCCGGTCGACGACGTGCAGGATTTGATGCCTCCGGTGAACGCCGTGAGCCTGGACTCCGACGGATCCCAGGCGGACAGGGCCGTGCGTCCCGACCTAATCCATATCTCCATCGTCCCCCGCAACGGCTTGCTGTTTCGGTTCATTGAGGTGAAGTACCGCCGACACCTTCGGGATGCGCGTAGCCCGGAAGTATTAAGGACCATCCAAGAGCAAGTCGAGTCGCTCCATCGACGATGGTATGACTGGTACTCGGGTGAGGAAGTGCCCCCTCCCTTCCGATCTCTGCGACGCGCAAAGCTTGCCCGCGTGATGCGATTCTATGCGGATAAGGCTCGGCGCCATGCCGAGGATGATCGAAACGAAGGACTCTCGACAGAAGCCCACGAGAGTCTGGTCAGCGAGATCGATCGGATGATCGAGAAAGGAACAGAATACTCCTTCGCAGAGGAGGACAGGGCCGACCGCGGCTGGGTGTTCTGTCCCGAGTATGCTGGTGTGGAACCCCTTTTGGTTTCTCCTCCTGAGTGGGTGACAAAGGTCTTTCTCTTTGGGCCGCATCATTTGCCCGATAGCCCCTCGTTGCGGCCTGATGTGGAAGGAGGCATGCCCGTCTCCCGAGACGATGAACCCGCGCGGTCCGCTCCGCCACCACCTGCTCTAGGAGTGGAGACTCCTTCGGAACGACAGTACGCCACGGAGGATGCAGCTGATGCTTCTACGCACGCGGCCGAGAAAGACGCCCCGGAACGGGATCCTGAGATCTGCCTCGGAACTGATCTCGTCACGGGAAGAGACGTCTGGTGGCCTTTGACCGTCAAGGGAAACCCGCATCTGTTGGTGGCGGGACTACCCGGTATGGGGAAAACAACTTGCCTCATAAATCTCTGCACGCAAATGGTCGGCGTCGGCATCCGTCCGATTGTCTTTTCTTATCACGAGGATATCGATCAGCGGCTCCTTAGCCTCATGTCCGACGTACGTTTCCTTGACTTTCACGGACTGGGCTTCAATCCACTCGAAGTGATCGATAGGCAGTCTCGACTCGGATATCTCGACATCGCGGGAATTCTGCGAGACATCTTCACTGCGATCTTCCCAGAGCTGGGCGACGTTCAGGGCGAAAACATCCGCAACGCCATCAAGCAGAGTTTTATCGAAAAGGGCTGGAACGCCGATGTAGCTGACCTTCAGCACATTGAAGAACCGCCATTCCAGCGGTTTGTGGAAATTCTGAAGTCCTCTCCCAAACCGGACCGCGGGCTACGAACCCTGCTGGCTCGTCTGGAGGAACTCGCGGATTATGGCTTCTTCGAACTGGCCGATTCACACGAGAGCCTGTGGGAGAGTGAAGGCCCCATAGTCATCCGTATCCACAAGACCCAGAATGACGTTCTTCAGAAGGCTTTCGCCGCTCTTGTTTTTTACAAGCTCTATAAGGACATGTTCCGCAGAGGAACTCAGATACGAATCAGCCACGCCGTGATCTTTGACGAGGCTCATCGTGCCGCACGATTGACTCTAATTCCAACTATGGCGAAGGAATGTCGAAAATATGGCATTTCGCTGGTGCTCGCTTCTCAGGAGGCGCGAGACTTCAATATCTCGCTCTTCTCGGCAATCGCCAATTACCTGATGTTGCGAGTGACAGAGGCGGACGCCAAGGCCTTGGTCCGGAATGTCGCTAGCTCGGACCAAGAGCGGACGTTGATCGACAAACTTAAACAACTGGAAAGATTTAAGGCACTGTATTTCTCTGAGCAGCTCAAAAAGCCGTGTCAGGTGACACTCCGCGGCTAAACGAAATGCGAGTGTCGATTTGCAGGCCGACTTCTGGTCCGTATCGAGGAGTCCGGCGGCGCCTGCAGTGCGAATGCCTCGCCCCCCGCCGAGTCGATCGCGCCGACGACTGTCCGCGCCGCCTCGGCGTTGCTGTGGAAGTTTACGCACACCAGCGCCCGTCCCGTGCCAATCGCAAAGCGATCGCCCTGCCCAGACCTCGCGATGCACCCGTTACGACGGCGACCTTTCACTTGAGGTTCATGACCCCTCCTCATGGACAGAGAATCCACGCACCCGCCATTCGCGGCCGGGCTGCTCCGATAAAAAACAAAACGCTCAGCCGCGAGGCCTCCTACCGCTTGACGCCAGAGCCGTTCCTTTCAGCGAGGCGCTTAGCCATCTCGGCAAAAGCGATGACCTGGGCGCTGGCGAGATTAGTGTACTTGCCGCGTGAACCACTCGCAATTCCCTGGCGCCTGCGAGTTGCCGCGCAGCATTGCAACGCCGCTCGATCGCCGAAACGGCGCACCAATCGCGCACACGGACTTTTTCCAGGGATTGGCTACGTGGACTGTGCCGGCGCAACTCCTGTTCCAGGATGCAGTTAAGTCGAGAGTCGCGACTTCACGAAGCCAGAAATTGAGTGTCACTTTCAGACGCAAGTTCATATCGAGTAATAGCTTGGATCAACAGACCGATCTCGAAATACCGCTTGCGAAATGCTCGAAAACGTAGCATTCCGTAGCATGTTCACCCGGACGAGTGGGGCGTGCCGGAGCCGACGCGGCAGCGCTGGCGGAGCTCGACGATTCATCGCGGAAATACTCTACACGGCATGCAGCCTTGGCGGCGCTGGAAGCTGCGCGACGCAACGGTCGCAGGGCTCCCCACAGTGCCGGGGTTGGGGACCTTTGGTCCGCGAAATATCAGGGTCAGGTGATCTTGCTACGATCTCGTCCGGAATCGCGAGCAAGTCGGGAAGTTATAGCCGTCCCGAGCCTAAGGCGCGAAGGGACTCGCGGGTAAATCGCCAGTGCCCGGGCCGGGAATAAAGGCGTTCCAGGCGGCAGCCGGGAGCACGAAGACCGGACCGGTCGGCGACGTGCCGGTGGCAGCAAGAACGAGTCCACCGTTCGTCTCTCCAATCCGTAAGACATGGGCCGGTTTGCCGGAATCGTCGCCCAGTTCCACGATCAATCTTGGCCGGGCCAGGCCCGTGGCGGCGGCAATTGGGCCGTTGTACTGAACGAACCTGGATGTGCGCAGCTCGGCAAGCTGCTTGACCAAGTCGTTGAAACGGGACAGGTCAATGTCGCTGGTGTCGATTCCCGGCTCCGGCGTCCACTCGGTCTTGCCGCGACCTGGCTGCGTGCTGCGGGTGAATGCGAGCGTGCGCCCGGGCACGCGGAGGACCAGGCGGCGAACTGACTCGGACGGGAATGAGAGCACCAGAGTGTCATGGAACTCAGCCAAGAGGGCCTGTACGGCCGGCGTCCCCAACGTGAAGACGAATGTTTGACCGCCGACCGCGGCGTAGAATGTGCCCGGTTTGCCGGGGACGGGCATGCCAATCCGCAGGTGTCCGCCCAATCCTGTAGCCGCGGCCGAGTTCTGCGCGGAAGATCCAGGGCTGGCCGTCCCGCCCGGCGGAGTGTCCAGGTCCCAGGTGACCACGAGAGAGGGCTGATCGAGGCCAAAAATCTTGCCGTCTCCCACCGCGTCGGCCGCGAAGTCCTCGGCCCGCAGCTCCGACAGCAGGGCCAGAAGCTGGGTGACGGCCCGGACGTCCGCGGGCGCTGCGACCGGCGCGACCATGCGCCAGTGGTTCGCAACCTTGGCCGATCGATCCGGTTCCAGAACAGTGGTCGTGCCCTCTCGTCTCAGCGTCAGCCTGGTCACGCCGGCCGGATTGATCGCGAGCACTCCGCGATCACGGTAGGCCAGTAGATTTCGGGGCAGGACGTCCAGCAGCGCATCCGGCAGTGCCAGGACGACGCTGTCGCCCTCGAGCCGGCCGTAGATAGACTTCCTCAACCTGTCATGGCGGCCGATCAGAAGCGACAGGGCAGGGGCGTGGACCGCGATTGCGGAGCCTTCACCCTGTTTCGGCCGGGCGCGGGGTCTCTGGAGGCGGACTGCCAAAGCTTGAGTGTCATGAGCGGCGGGTCGAGCTCGGGGCGGATCACTCGCCCGGGACTCAAGAACTCGCTGGTCTGCAGTCCGTCCAGTTGGTTCAGGAGCGACTGGACCTGGTAGCTATCAGCCTTTTCGGCTTGCGGCAAGCTGAGTATCCAGCCCGCGCCTTTACGTTCGAGACGGAACTTCGCCTTGAACGCGTCAACCTCGATTTCAGAAACCGCGGCGGGATCGATATCGGAGACGTGCTGACTTCGAAAGGCGATGCTGTCGCGCGGGATTTCGGCAAGGAAGCGGTCGCTGACACAGACCACGTCATCCTGCTCGCCCCGGCGAGCATACACGCGGTCGGGATGGTCCGGCACCTTTTTGCCGACATGCAATACGATCGGAGAATCCGGCTGCGACGAGAGTTTCAACTCGATCGTGGCATCGGGCTTGTCGAGCCCGTAGGGACCAAAGTCCGTCACGTTATCGGCGATGAATCCATTCTGGCCATCGAGAACCCTGATCGACGTGAGCGCGGCGGTCGCGCTCTCGATCTTGGGCCCATTGGCCGGTACGTTGACCGGCGCGGTGAGATGCCAGCGGCCCCCAGCACTTCGGTCGGCTGTCAAGTCCAGAGCGTCCCGATGGATCGACAGGCTCGAGATCTGAAAACTCGGCACAGGGATAAGGTTGACCTGGCGCCATTCGTGCAGCGGCAGACTCGCGGCACGAAGCAGCTTCTTGTCGACCACTTCGATTCCCGCCGTGTCGACCGGACGAACGAAACATTGGTCGCGAACCGAGTTGCCGATCTCTAGCGCCGCAAACAAACGGGGTTGCGACGCGGTTGCGGAACCGGCGTCGCCCCAGAGACGGACGACCTGAGCTGGGGGCGCCAGTCCATACGATTCTGGTGGTGCGGTGATCGTTCCGGAGTCGGGCGACTTGCGTAGGTTCTTGAGATTGCCGATCAAGGTCTCAACGATCGTGGAATCGGCCGCGACGTCGAGCGGACTGGTCATTTGCCAGCGATCCCTCCCCTTGCGATCGAACGTCACAGTCTCATCGCCGCGCAGGACCTGGAGCCGCGTGATTGCGGCTTCCGGCACATCAATCAGATCGGGTAAGACCCGGCTCAGCCGCCCCCGCCTTTGGGCTTCGGTGGGCACGCCGGCGTCCTCAAGCCACCAGAGTACCAGCAAGCCGGCGAAGAATAGACCAATCAATACGAATGTCGGGCGAAACGTTTTCATCGATGGTCCGGCGGTAGGAATCGTGGGAGCCATGCTACGGAGTGCAGGTCCGGTGCCAGCGGCGGGACTCCCGCTCACTCGCGCCGGGCGACGTAAACGATTGTTCCGGCGGCGATAATACCGAGGACCGCCATGACAGTGGGTACGAGAACCAGGCGCGACCGGAGCAGGGGATCGGCCGTGAGGGTCAGGGCCACATGAGTGCTGGCGGTAATGCCAACGGCATCGGGACGGCCGCGCAGCCAGCTCGCCGCGTTCATGACCAGGTCAAGGTTGGTCGGCTCGATGCCTTGCACGACGTTGTCGGCCAGGGAACGGCTGGAAAACAAGACGAGCCTGGGTCTGGGCTCGGACTCGGACTCGGCCGTCGGACGACCAGGGGCGACCGCGACGGGTGCCCGTTCCTGGACAGCCACGCCGACCGTCACGGGACCCGGCTCGTCGCTGCCCTGATCGAGCCTGGGACGAGGATTCGTCAAGTCGGTCTCAACCCACGATTGAGGCCCGGAGCGGAGGATGGCGACGGGAACCAGGTTGGCATTAACAGGAGCGGTTGCAGGTCTTCCCGCCGAGTGACTCTGTCCCAGGATGCGGATGGGCGCGCCGTTGGGAACGAGGATGGCCCGGTCGGCTTGCAATGCGTCTGTTACCGCGTGGCCTTGGCCGCCCTTAAGGGGCGCGAAGACGAGTTGGAGCGTGCGATTGAAGTTGAGCCGGGGATCGATAACCAGACCGCGGCCGATCTCAAGGTTAAACCCCTTGAACAACTCGTCCAGCCCGGTGGGTTCGGTATTGCCGGCCAGTGCCAGGATGGGCCTTCTCTGCTCTGAGTAGGCCTTGAGCTTGGCGACTTCCTCGGGTTTGAACGGGCTCTTCGGGCCGGCGATAATCAGCAAGGCCAGGTCGTCGGGTATTGTTTCGTTGTTGAGGTTCAGCTCGATGGGCTCACAGCCGACGGAGGCCAGCCGAGCCCGCCAGATGCCAATGCCCTGGGAGGCCGGGGTGAGGTCTGAGGACGACGATTCCCCATGCCCCGTGGTAAACGCGACCTTCGACTTTCGCGAATCGCGCAGCCGGATCAGGGCCGATGTGATTGAGTCCTCGCCTTTGAAAACGGACTCGAAGCGATCCGCTCCGGCGCGAAGCATCGGCTGAGAGTGGCTCGAACATCTCCTGCGCAGGCACGACCACAAACTCGGCGTCGGTTCCCTCCCCGTACTCGATCAGAACGCCTCCCACCCTCATGACTGCCAGGTCGGGTGCACGCTTCGCCAGGTCCTCGGCCCGCGCCAGCTCGGTGTAGGGATTCAGGCTGTCGATCTTGATCATGTCGGGCCGGACTGCGCGGTAGAGTTCCAGGAGCTGAACCACGCGGTCGAGCTGGCGGGCCGAGCGCGGACCGCTTCCATAAACAATGTGCAACGTGACCGGCCGATTAAGGCGGTCGAGCTGATTGGTGGAAAGCGACGAAAGCGAGAATGTTTGCTCGCCGCGTCAAATCGATTCCCCGTCCGCCATAGCGGAAGGCGGCCACGTTGGCGACTATCAGGATTCCGGCCAGCAAACCCGCGTTGAGGAAAGTGCCTGAGAGTTCCGCAGTTCGTCGCAGAATGGGGCTGGCGTGTCGGTACCGCCGGTTGGCAATGTTCAAGTACAGCACCAATCCCAAACCCAAACCGAATACTGGAATCGACCAGCGGACGCCGTGAGTCTGGGTTAGCGCCACGTAACCGCCCAGCAGGATCAAGTTCAGGCCTGCCGTCACACCGAGGATCACCCGATCGCGATACCCAGGTGCCGGCGCATCCTCGTCGTCCTCGACCGCTGTCGCCTGGCCGGAAGGAGATCCGCGGAGGATCCAGCAAATCGTCAGAAAGCTCGCCACCAGCAGCGCCGGGACCCAGACTGCTGGCATCTGGAGAAGCATCGAAAGACCGTCCAAGATCGAGCCCTCATCCCATATTCCGGGCATTCATGAAGCTCATCGCCGCCGCCCGGCTTCGAGGATCTTCACGGTGACGTAAAGGGCAAAGATACATACCGAAAGATGCAGGGCGATCGTCCGCAGGTCGAGCTGGCCCTGTCCAAACGCTCGAACCTGAACGTAAACCGCCAAGAACCGTATAGCCTCGGCCCACACGGCTTGCTGGCGGGCCCCGTAGAAGTAAAGCAGTAGCGTCAGGACCACCATCAGGAACAGGACCACGAAAGTCCAGACCGCGGCGATGATCTGGTTCCGCGTAAGCGCGCTGAAGAGCAGGCCGATCGCCACGAACATCATTCCCATGGTTGCCAGTCCAATTCCGAGACTGACAAGCGGTCCCAGATCGAAGTAATACCTCGCCTGGAAATAGAGGAACGGCAGATAAAGCGCGAACGGAACCAAGAGTGCCAGGTACATCAACAAACCCGCAAGCCACTTCGAGAGTACGATCTCGGCCTCGGTGACTGGCAATGTCAAGAGCGTCTCGATGGTGCCGGTCCGTCGCTCCTCGGCGATCAGCCGCATCGTCAAGAGCGGCACGGCAACCAGAATGCTGAACCAGAACAGCGGGCTCGAAGAGATATACGTTGTCATCGGATCTCGGACGCTAGAGAATTCGCGCTGAGGCTGACTGAGCGCGTCGACGAGCTCCCAGAAATTAAGCAAGGCGATGACTTGAAACGCCATGAGCACGATGTAAGCCATCGGGCCCAAGAAAAAAGCACTAAGTTCGCGGGCAAGCAGTGTGGGCAAGTGACGCATGATCAGGTCGCCTCAACTTTGCCAGGATCTGCGCCGTTGCCGGTCACCGCCTCCACGAACCGTTCCTCCAGCGAGCTTCGCTTCAGCTCCAGGCTGCGCAGTATCCAGCCATTGGAAGTCAGCTTCTGGCAGACCGCCTCGCGCAGGTCGCGGCCGCCCAGGGTTGCCAGCTCGAATCCGGAGAAGCTCGTGTCCCTATTGGTGATTGTCACACGACTCACTCCGTCAATGCTCAGCAAGACGTTTCGGATTGCCTCGGCGGGTCCCCGCGCCTCCACCAGGATGGCCTTGTCGTGCCGCAGTTTCTCAAGCGTCTCATCGATAGCGAGCCGACCGCCGGCAATGATGATCACCCGGCCGCAAACGGCCTCAACTTCTGACATGATGTGAGTCGACAGGAGAATCGTGTGCCTCGCTCCGAGCTCTTCGATGAGGCTGCGGACCTCGCGAATCTGAATCGGATCAAGGCCCGAGGTCGGCTCGTCTAGGATCAGGATGTCGGGATCATGAACCATGGCCTCGGCAAGGCCAACGCGCTGCCGAAAGCCTCGAGACAAGTGACCCAGAATGCGGTGCTCGACGTTCATCAGCCGGCACCGAGAGACGACCTCGCTGACAGCGAGCCGGCGGTGGGAACGGGGAACATCCTTCAGCTTGGCCCGAAAGTTAAGATACTCCTTGACGCGCATCTCCTGATAAAGCGGCACGCTTTCCGGCAAGTAACCGACTTTACGCCTGACCTCCAAGGGCTCGTCCAGGGCGTCGTGCCCGGCCAAAATGGCCCTCCCGCTGGTCGCGGAGAGATATGTCGTGAGAATCCGCATCGTCGTCGTCTTACCGGCTCCGTTGGGACCAAGCAACCCCACGATCTCGCCTTGTCCAACGCCGAAGCTGATCTTGTCGATGGCCCTGACCGACCCGTACTGCTTTGTCAGCCGTTCCACCTGGATCATCGTTCAAACCACCCTCGTGAACCTCCGGTAGCGACCAATTTCACGCAGGGCCGGGCGAGGCCAGGCTCCGGGCCGAAATCAGTTCCTTGGCCGGCGCACTTGACAGAAGCTTACAACAGTCGGCAACACAGCGGCTACGGTCGCGACAAATGTAGCCTCGCAGCGAATCTCGAAACGCCCAGTGCACCTGACAAATTCGTGATGGATCTATGGCTGATCGACTACGATCTGCCTGCATGATAGTGCCAGACATGGGACAATCAATCATCCAGGAGCAAGCAGATTCCGGCAGCCTGCCGCGCGGCACGAAGTCATTTGGCCCGCCGCCTCGAGAATGCAAAATCGCGTCCACGCATGTCTCGCGTGACCGGGCATGTTTAACCCGAGCTCGTGTCAGCAACCCAGACCAGGACGACGAGGTGGCGCTCGTTGAATGCAGGAATGTCTTGTGCTCTGGCGATGCGCGGAGCACCCTCGACGGCTCCCCGATGCTTGCTACGGGAGTTGCCTGCTTCACCAGGCTGATCATCATCGGCCGGAGCGTGCGCAACTCTGCTTGCCGCTTTTTCGCTCGTCACCTCTAAGTGCACCGCAGGACTTCCAGATTCTTGCTTGATTGCCCCCAAGCGGGCGAGCGCGGCAGCCGGCGAGCTGCGTTCTTGTTCGACCGTTGGCTGGTTGACTTCGGTGATAGCGGCCAGCGATGCGGGTTCCTGGCCCTCTGCCTCGCCCGATTCAGAAACACGTAAAGCAAGGTCCGAGCGCAAGATCTTTAGATCACCCACGGGATTTGCCGGGAACGAGACAACCTGGCCAATATCCGCCAACTGCATTGCCACGGCGGGATTGATGTCATCTTCCTGAACACGATCACTGAAAGTCTGCTTGAGGCGATCACGGAACGGTTCGAGTTCGTTTTCGTCAAGCACAACTGCGAAGACCGTCGCTCTACCGGGATGGCGCGGGTCGATGACGATGCCCTGGGATACGGTGATTTTGAAATAATCACGATGCGTCGTCCGTTCAACGATCGATGCAACCTGCTCCTCGGCTGGCCTGCCAATTTGGTCGGCCACAAGGAAAACGCGACGGAGGTGGGGATCGTCGAGCAGTTTCCGGACGCGCTCCTGCTCGGTCTGAGTTTCCGGCCAAGCCGTCGCGGTCGATAGCGCGCTTGCCCGTTCCTCGGGGCCGAAGACGTTCACAGGTAACAAATCCGGATGGCTCGCCTTGACCGTTATCGTTGCATTCGATGCTGGTGTCGAGGAATTGTCGACGGCAGGCGCGCTGGATGGCGCTGGACCACCGTGAAAGTGATTATCGATTGTAGCATGATCGCGGAAATTGAAGTTCGACAGCAGAGCGATCGCCGCCATCGCCGTGACGGCAATCCCCACCACTCCCCAGCGACGTGCGCTGTGCCTATATGTCCAGGTCCGGCGGCGGAGTGAGGCTTGACGAACCCGCTGCATCACCTCCGGAACGATGTCGGGGCACGCCGGCCGGGACAGGTTAGCAACCAGGTCGTGCAAGTAGGAGAGGCGTTCAGCCTGCTCGGCAAACTGAGGATTCGTGGCCAGTGAGGCTTCTACCGCCTGCTGCTGCTCGGGTTCTAGCTCGCCATCCAGATACTCGCCTAGCAACGATTCGTCGTCAGTCCTCATGATTTTCACGCTGGAAGAGGAAAAGCGTCTGGAGCTTCGTTACGGATCGGTTATGGGAGCGAAGCGTTTGGGAGAGTGTGATTAAGAGCTCTTAGTCATGCGTCAGCTACTTCTCGACCTCCTGGTCGTCCACTACTTCTCGACCTCGTGGTAAACCCGAGTGGCGTCGACGTCCTGGTCTATCAACGATTGCAATCGAACTCGCAACTCGCAGCGGGCTCGATGGAGCCGGCTGCGAACTGTACCGACCGGGATATTCAACAGGGCACTGATCTCCTCATAGCGACGACCGTCGAAATCTTTGAGGATTACCACCGCGCGATGGTCCGGCCCAAGTTCGCTCAGCGCCGCTTCAACGATCGTTTCGCGTTCGAGCCGCTCCAAGGCCAGCGCAGGGTTACTTTCCGGGGATCGGTCCGCCGCGTCAACCAAGGGCTGGTTCTTGCCGTTTTGGTTTAGCACTGAGAACCGACGGGTCCGGTTCTTGCGATGATTGCTCAGTGCCAGGTTGATGGCAATTCGGTAAATCCACGTGTAAAAGGAGCTTTCTCCATGAAATTGGTCGAGTTTCTCGAACCCGCGCACAAAAGCATCCTGTAAGACGTCCTGTGCGTCCTCCGCCGAACCCACCAGACGAGCGATGGTCGGGAAGAGACGATCCTGATATCGCCCGACCAGTACCCCGAATGCCTCGGTCTGGCCAGCGCGGCAAGCCGCCACGAGACTCCGGTCGTCTTGAGACCCGGTCATCATGGAGTTGGACGCTTTCACTCGCAGGGAAGTTCCCGATAAAAAAAGTGACTGTCCAGAGGCAACCCGCTTGTCGGGCCAGAGCAGCGCCACGCCCGTGCGCCCAGGGCCGAATGGCCGGTCCGATCTCGGCCTGAATCCGCGTTCTAGAATTTTATCTGCGTCGACTCCAGAAGGCGAGTGGTACTGGCAATGGAGTGTGTAGCTCACGAGGCCCCATTTCCCAACACGTTCGAGACGGTTCAGGGAGATAAACTTTAGCGGTTAAGCGATCTTTTCCGTTAAGGAGAGATGATCGCATAGGTTCCTACTCGGTTTTTTTGGTTTTTCGTAGAAAACCTCCGATCACACTCTTGCGGTTTATCAGAGAGCCCTCTAGAATCTCACCCGCTCTGTTGATAAGCGTATGCTACTATGATGCGCTAATGCCACGTTTGCCTTGCATCTGTGCGTGGCATTCTACCAGTGTCGATTGTCGGCGTGGCGTCACGCCTTTGTTGAACCAGCAACCTTGAGACGAGGTCTCCATGGTCAGACGATCTGCGCGCCCGAAAATGCATCCGCGCCTGGAATTGCTTGAGAACAGGACTCTCTTGAGCACAATCGGCGTTGACGTGAAAGGGAACAGCCCCTGGGCGGGAGACGCCACCTGGGTCGACGTTCGCCATCTCTTCCTTCCCTGGGGCCAGGTTACGTCGCCTTATGGCCCCAATCCCTCCCTGCAAGTTACTTCCACGGGATACCCCATGGCTCCCGCGGCAACCTACGCTAATATAGCCAATTATCCTGACGGGTTGTATCAGGTCAGCTACCAGGGAACCGTGAACCTCACTTTCGGAGGCATCGGCCAGATTACGACGCCGGCGACACTCGGCACCGACGGCCTTTACCATGCCGTGGTGACCGTGAATCACACCTGGTCTCCGAGTAACCCCATCTTGATCATGCTGGCTACGGGAGAGAGCTCCTCGAATCCGTTTGGGAATCTTCATATCATCGCACCTGGATACGGTATCAACCCGACCCAGGAATTCACGAACAGCCTCCTGCAGGATCTCCAGCCCTTCTCGCTCATCCGGATGGTGGAGTGGAATAACACGATCAACTCCACGCAGGTGAACTGGCAAGACCGGGTCACGCAGAACTACTTCACAGCGTGCGGCCCGAACGGCACATCGTACGAAGACATTATCGCGCTTGCAAATGAATCTAATAAAGATCTATGGATCACTGTTCCGGCCATGGCCACCAATGATTACGTTACGAGCCTGGCCCAGCTCATCGATCAAGACCTCAACCCCGGTCTGAAGGTCTACGTCGAATACAGCAATGAAACGTGGAACACCGTCTTCGGTGAGTACTCGCAAGTGCTCGCCGCAGCGGAGAAAAATCCCTTGGTGACCGAGACGAGCAACGCCGTGTACGCCGTCGCACAGCAGACTGCATTCCAGACCAGGAACATCGGCAATATTTTCAAGCAGGTCTTCGGCAGCCAGTCCAGCAGGGTAATCCCAGTCCTCGGAGGCTGGGCGGCCGTCTCTGCCTACAACCAGGTGGCGCTGCAGTTCTTGCAAACCAACTACGGCGCCGTCAGCAACTCGATTGCCGATTTTGCCATCGCACCGTACGTCCTTTTGACCTCGGGAACCGACGTGCCGGGACTCACGATGACGAGACTTTTCAATTCCATGGAGAATTATCTCTCCACCGACGTTTCAAGCTGGCTGACCGCGAACGAATCGCTTTCCAAGACTTTTGGCGTTCCAGTGATCAGCTATGAGGCCGGACAAGGGCTCTACCCGAGCAGCAGTCAAAACCCAACGCTGGAAAACCAGGCTCAGAACGATCCGGGTATGTACACTTTGTACAAGAATCTGATCGCGATGTGGGAACAAGATATCGGCACGCAGCTTACTTTTTATGCCCTCAATGACGGCTTCTGGGGGTTGCTGCCTTCAGTCACGTCGACCGGGGCCGAAAAATGGGACGCGGTAATCAGCTCGATATTGCCCGCCGGTGATGCCAACCTGGACGGCAAGGTGACCACCGCCGACATCGCCATCGTCGAGGCTCACATGGGCGATACAACGTTCTGGTGGGAAAATGGCGACTTCAACCACGATGGGATTGTCAACGCCCAGGACCTGGCTCTCGCCGAAGCCAGCATCCCGGCGACCCCGGCCGCGGCGACGTTCGAATCCGAAGACACAAACACGCAGGGCAATTGGCAGGGAATCTACGGCAGCGACGGGTACAACATCATCGGCAATCAGTCCATGTACCCCGTTTATGCAGCCGTTACAACCTCGAATGCCACAACCTTTGATTGGAACAGCAGCACAGGCGACGTTCGCGCCTTGCAAGACGCCGGCTCGACCGGCCCGACCAACCGTATCGCCGGCTGCTGGTACAGCAGTAATGGAAGTTTCACAGTCAATATCAACCTTGCCGACGGCATTACTCATGATGTGAGCATTTACGCAGACGACTGGGACAATCTGGGCCGATCTGAGCGAGTGGATATTATCGATCCATCCACCGGCACCGTACTAGACTCGCGCACCATTTCCTCGTTTGCCGGTGGCGTCTACTTGACATGGGAACTCCAGGGCAATCTTCGAGCTTCGCTTTACCGCGCTTGCCGGTCCCAACCCCGTCTTGAGCGGCATCTTCTTCGATCACCTCGACTCACGGGCATTCTTGGGAGCCAACACGACAACCCAGGGTGACTGGCAAGGAGTCTATGGCGAGGATGGTTACGATCTCATCGGCGACCTGTCCAGCTTGCCGTCCTATGCCGACGTTACTACAACTAATGCGATAAGTTATATCTGGAGCGGCAGCACGACGGATGTTCGCGCCCTTGCAAAAGCCGACCCCGGCGCCACCGACAGGATCGCCGCCTGCTGGTACAATACTTGGGGGCAGTTTTCCATCAACATCGACCTCACCGACGGCAATACCCACGTCGTGACTCTCTACGCTGACGACTGGGACAATCTAGGTCGGTCGGAGCGGGTGGACCTGATCGACCCCGCCACGGGGAACGTACTCGACTCGCGTACCATTTCCTCGTTCACCGGTGGTGCCTACCTATCGTGGGATCTGAAAGGAGACGTCGAGCTTCTAGTTACTCCCCTTGCCGGTCCCAACGCCGTCATCAGCGGTATCTTCTTCGGTCAAGTCAACTCGGCCACTTTTGTGGCAGCCAACACGACCACGCAGGGCAACTGGAAGGGAGTTTACGGGGGCGATGGGTACGATGTCGTCGGCAATCAATCCAGCCTGCCTTCCTACGCCGAAGTTACCACGACCAACGCATCAAGCTATGTCTGGAGCAGCAGCACGAGCGACGTTCGTGCTCTGGCGAAAGCCACACCGGGCGCCACCGACCGGGTCGCCGCCTGCTGGTACAATTCCGCGGGGCAGTTCTCCATCAACATCAACCTAACCGACGGCCAGACCCACGTCGTGACCATCTACGCCGACGACTGGGACAATCTGGGCAGGTCTGAGCGGGTCGACGTGATCGACCCGTCCACCGGGACGGTGCTCGACTCGCGTACCATTTCCTCGTTTGCCGGTGGCGTCTACTTGTCATGGCAACTCAGGGGCGACGTCCAGCTTCTTGTCACTCTGCTTTCCGGTCTCAACCCCGTCATTAGCGGCGTCTTCTTCGGTAACGTGAACTCGGCGGCGTTTGTGTCAACCAACACGACCACTCAGGGCAACTGGAAGGGAGTCTACGGGAGCGCTGGATACGATGTCATTGGCAATCCATCCAGCCTACCCTCCTATGCCGAGGTCACCACGACGAATACAACGACCTATATCTGGAACAGCAGCACGACCGACGTTCGCGCCCTGCAGCAAGCCACGTCCGGTGCAACCGCTCGGATCGCCGCTTGCTGGTACAATTCCGCGGGGCAGTTTTCCGTCAATATCAACCTTATTGACGGCCAAACCCACCTCGTGAGCATCTACGCCCTCGACTGGGACAATCTGGGCCGGATCCGAGCGGGTGGACGTGATCGACCCGTCCACCGGGGCCGTGCTAGACTCGCACACCATCTCCTCGTTCTCAGGTGGCACCTACCTAACTTGGCGACTCAGCGGCAACGTGCAGCTCCGCTTCACCCTGCTCAAAGGCGATAATCCTGTCGTCAGCGGACTGTTCATTGGTTGACGCCGACGGGTACTCATCAGTTGCGAAATCCCCGCCCGGGGACCGCTCCATGCGGTTCCTCGGGTGAGCCAATATCCGTAAGACGCAATTCGCGAATCTGGCAGTCTCTGCGCTCGCAGTGGCACCGGAACCTTCCATTCGGTCATCATCATCAAATGGGACCCACTCCATTCTCGGTGCCATGATGTATCACGGCGATCCCCGGCGAGATAGCATGGAAAACCAGGAATCGGGGCGGGGTGTTGACTCTGTCGCTGTCTAACCCGGCGTGCCGACAATTTCGACCGCGAGTCAGCAGGTCTTCCGCTCGGGATCGCACTCGCTCTCTATTTAGAACGGTTCGCCTTGGGAATGAGGCCCAGCCGCTATTGGCAGGGGCGCCGTCGTCCTGGCGTTCCGTAAAGAGGTGCGCTGGAACATAAGAGTTTTGTTCAGGAATTACGGGAGATCTTGCCGTGCTGGGCGAAGAAGAAATCACCACGGGGTCGCCACGGGTCAAGCATCCGCTGGCGGGCCTAATGATCTCGCAGGCCCTCGGCACGTTCAACGATAACGCATGGAAGCAAATCGTCGTGCTCTTGGCGGTCACCTCCGCGGCCAGCGTGACGGACTCCCAGGGAAGTGCAGCGTTTGCTCAAGTGATTCTGCTGATCCCGCTGATCATCTTCAATCTGCCGGGAGGCGCCCTGGCCGACCGGTTGAGTAAGCGAAGCGTGATATTGGCGATGAAGGCTTTGGAGCTGGCACTTGTGCTGCTGGGCTCGGCCTTGCTCTGGCTCAATCCGGCTGGGGGCTTCCCGGCACTCTTGATACTCGGGCTTCTAGGGGTGCAGGCCGCCCTCTTCAGTCCGTCCAAGTATGGCATCCTCCCCGAGATTCTGCCTCACGAGCAACTCTCATCGGGCAACGGCCTCTTGGAGATGTGGACCAACCTGGCGATCATTGGCGGCACGGTAGCTGGTGGTATCATCGTCTACGTCACGGGCACGCGAGCCTGGATGGGGGGGCTCCTGCTCGCGTCCATCTCGGCGCTGGGGCTGATCGCCGCGCTGGGGATTCCGCGGGTTCCTGTCGCACGTCTGGATGGAGGATTGGCAGACACATTCAAGCTTGCCTGGTCCGCGGTACGCGCGGACCGGATTCTCCGGCTGGCGATCATGGGACAGGTCATCGTCTGGACGATTGCTAGCCTGATTCCCGCGCCGGTTCTTGCTTATGCGATGAAGACGCTGGAGCTGCCAGAGTGGATGTCCGGTTTTCCCCTGGCGGCCATCGGCATCGGGATCGGAGCCGGGTCGTTGGCCGCCGGGCGGCTCTCGGGTTCCAAGGTGGAATATGGTCTGGTCCCTCTCGGCGCCCTGGGATTGACGCTCAGCACCCTGGCATTCTCCGTGATCGGGCCAGGGCTGGTTGGAACCATTCTGATCATGGGTCTAATCGGCTTCTCCGCCGGTCTCGTTTTCGTACCTTTGAGCGCGCTCATTCAGTGGAGGTCGCCCGAGGATCGGCGCGGGGCAGTGATTTCGCTGGGTAACATGCTCGTCAACGTCGGCATGCTGGCCGGATCGATCCTGGCGATCGTGCTCGCGGCGGCCGGCTTGTCTGTGCGCGGGACGTTTCTCGGGGCCTCGGCCGTGTTGGCGGCGGCGACGTCCTGGGCGCTCTGGCTGGCCCCCGATGCACTCCTGCGGTTCCTGCTGATCTTGCTGGCCGGCACGCTTTACAAGCTGCGCGTATTGGGCCGGAGCAACGTTCCCGACCAAGGACCTGCGCTTTTGACACCCAACCACGTCTCGTTCGTTGACGGGCTGTTCGTGATGGGCACGATCGATCGGCCAATCCGATTTGTCGTCTACGCCGAGTATTTCAAACGGCCGCTTCTGGGCCGGTTCCTGCGTACCATGGGGGCGATTCCAATTGCCGGGCGTGGCGGCCCCAAGATGATCCTGGAAGCCTTTCGCGAGGCAGGCAAAGCGCTCGATAACGGCGAGCTGGTCTGCATCTTCCCGGAAGGCCAGATCACGCGCACCGGAATGACACTGCCCTTCCAGCGGGGCCTGGAGCGGATCATCAAAGGTCGTGACGCACCGATCATTCCCGTGCATATCGACCGGGCTACCTCGAGCGTTTTCAGCCCCATGCGGAAACGCTGGCTGCCGGAACGAATACCCCTTCCCGTGACGGTCTCGTTCGGGGCTCCGCTCCCCGCGACGACCTCTATCGGGGAGATTCGCCAAGCGATTGCCGAGCTCGATCAACACGCCTGGGAACACCGCAAGCAAGATCGCCGGCCGCTGCACCATGAGTTCATCCGCCACGCGCGGCGGCACCCGTTCCGGCTTGCCGTCGTCGATCTAATCAGCGGCGAGATGTCGTATATCAAAACGCTGGCGGGTGTGATCGCCCTGGCCCGCGCCTTGCGTACCAATTGGCGGGAGCAGAATGCCGTCGGAGTCATGCTGCCGTCAAGCGTGGGAGGGGTCTTGATAAACCTGGCCGCGACCCTTTCTGGACGCGCCGTGGTGAATCTCAACTTCACCGCGGGCAAGGCGGCGATGACCTCGGCCGCCGCTCAGGCCAACCTGCGGTCGCTGGTCACCAGCCGGAAATTCCTTGAGAAAGCCAGCCTCGAGCTGCCCGATGGCGTCGAGATCATCTGGCTCGAGGAGATCCGTTCGGAGATCAGCCCGACAAGCCGTGCTCTAGCCATCGCGCTGGCCTGGCTGGCACCGATCAGGATGCTCGAGAAGATCGCGGGAGCTTCCCGGCGGACCGCAATCGACGACACGGTGGCGATGATCTTCAGCAGCGGCAGCGAGGGCGATCCCAAGGGCGCGGTTCTCTCCCACTTCAACATCGATTCCGAAATCGAAGCTATTGGGCAGATCTTTCACATCTATCCCACCGATCGCATACTCGATGTGCTGCCGCTCTTCCACTCGTTCGGATACCTGCTGCTTTGGCTGGGACTCTGTCGCGGAATGGGGTTGATCTGCCACGTCAAACCCCAGGAGTCGGGGGTCGTCGGCGAACTCATTGAGCGGTACTGGGCGACCGTTCTGTTCGCCACTCCCGCGTTCTTGCACATCTACACCCGGCGGTGTGCCCCGGCGCAGTTCGGCTCGCTAAGGCTGGTCATCGCGGGCGCGGACAAGCTTCCCGACGGGATCTCAAGAGCCTTCGAGGACACTTTCGGCATCCGGCCCTTAGAAGGTTATGGCGTGACCGAGTGCTCACCGGTCATCGCCGTCAACGCACCCGATTTTCGTGCTCCGGGGTTCTACCAGCCCGGAGCGAAGCGAGGAACTGTTGGCCACACACTGCCCGGCGTTTCGGTCCGTATCATCAAGCCAGAGAGCATTTCAGGACAAATGGAGCTCCAGAACCTGGAGGACGTTGAACCTCTGCCGCCCAACACTGAAGGCATGATCCTGGTCAAGGGGCCCATTGTGATGAAAGGCTACTTGCACAGGGATGACCTGACCCGTAAGGCCGTGTGCGACGGCTGGTATGTGACCGGCGACCTCGGGATGGTCGACGAGGATGGGTTCCTCAAGATTACAGGGAGATTGACCAGGTTCTCCAAGATCGGCGGCGAGATGGTCCCTCACGTCCGGGTCGAGGAAGCCTTGAACGAGGCGATCGAGGCGCAGGAGCCGGTCTTCGCCGTCACCGCCATCGCCGACGGCCGCGATGGCGACCGGCTGGCCGTCCTGCATACCACGTGCGACGATCGCGTGAACGAAGCACTCGAGAGGATCCGTAAGCTCGGCTTGCCCAACTTGTATCTTCCGCGCCGCGACTCCTTCGTGAAGGTCGATGCCCTGCCCATGCTGGGGACCGGCAAGCTTGATCTCCGCAACCTGAAGCGTATCGCCGAGGAAGCTCTCGTTCCGTCTTAGCGGACTGACACTCCTCAAACGGCAGAGTCTTGAAGCCCGCTCAGTGTTTAACGCCATCCCAACTCTGAAACAAGCGCCCGAGCGCCGAGGCGGCGGCCTCGAACCGTTCGCGGTCTTCCACGTAGAGGGCACCTGTTTCCAGAGGCATCCTCTTCACCGCCTCGGCCATCTGGTCACGACGCCGAGCATCTGGTGGAAAAGCCGAACGTAGGTCGACCGGCCCGGATGATCGCCCAGAGCCGTGAGCTTAACAGAGACATCCCTGATCTTCTGTTCCCATGACTCAAGGGTCTCCTCAAGTCGTGGGCGTTCACTGAAATGGGTGCGTTGCGGATAGGACGGATTCTTGAGTGGATCGCTCCCGGCCGGCAACGACAGTCTGGTCTCTTTCGGTTCACCGGGTACGAGAGCGGACGACGAAGACACGGTGGCGACTCCTGGTCGAGCAGGACCTCCCACAAGAGCGCCAAGCCGGCATGGCTGAGGAAGCTCCCGTGAGCTGGACTTCAGATTGAGACAATCGGCAACGGGCGATAGAATGCGTCGCCCCACGAAACCGCAAGTATTCTGATCGACTGACGGCCGCTTGACCAGTCCATCCAGGCGGACGGTTGCCCATGGAGGGGAAATTCATGCCAGCCAGCCTTGTGCCGCTTTTCGCACTCACCATGGCCTCACTAATAACTCCTTCCGAGGCCGCGACGCCCGAGCCTGATCCTTTGCCACAACCCGCGCCGGGCTGGTCAATCGCGCTGGCGAAACCAGCAATCGACATTCATAATCCGACATCCATCGTCGTCGCCGGCAATGGCACGATCTACCTAGGCCAGGCCGCATCACCGAGGACGAACACCAAGGGCGCGAGCGTCGACACCGGTTCGGTCCTGGCCGTCAAGGGTGGCAAAAGCCGGCTATTCGCTACGAATCTGGGCACGATCACTGGCCTGGAATGGATCGATGGCACTCTTTATGTCGTTCATCCCCCTCTTCTCACGGCTATCCGTGACACCGATGGCGACGGCCAGGCCGACAAGCGGATCGACCTCGTTACCGGCCTGGGCCCAGCGAACTCATCCCCTTGGGAATTAATGACCACATCGCATCCGGAGTCCAGGCGAGCATAGACGGATACATTTATGTTGCCTTGGGCGACAAGGGAATATCCCGAGCCGTTGGCAGAGACGGTCACCTGATCACACTTGCCGGCGGCGGTGTGATCCGTGTCCGGCCCGACGGCACGGGGATCGAGGTGGTCTACACCGGCGAACGGAATCCGCGCTCGATCGTTCTGGGTGCCGGCGGCGAGATCTTCACCCTGAGTTCCGGTGATGAAAGATTGCGCTGGCCCGGCGGACTGACGCATCATATCCAGGGTGGCCATTATGGCTATCCTTACGAGTTCCTGACCGCGCCGTTCCGTTCCTTGCCCCTCATGGGTGGCGAGGCAGGCGAACCGGGAACTCAGGGCGTTTGCTACAACGAGGACGGGTTGCCCGGTCGCTATCGTGGCAGCATATTCGCATGCGACTGGGGTCGGCAGGCTGTCGTCTGCTTTGAGATTTCCAGGGCCGGCGGATCTTTCGCCGTCGCACGGCAGACCACCGTGGTCACGCAAGGGCTGCGCGCCGATTTCCATCCTTTGGCTCTGGCCGTGACGGCCGACCGAACCGGCTTCTGGGTTGTGGACTGGGCGAACAACGCATGGCAATCCGACAGACCCTCGATAGGCAGGCTCTACCAGTTGACCTACTGCGGAACCGATCGAGTCTACTCAGCTCAACGCCCGCGCAGAATCGCGCTGGACGACCAGATCGCGGCGCTCGACCACCCGTCCCTTTTGGTCCGGCTCGACGCACAGCGGTCTCTGGTAACGCGGCGTGAGCCCGCGTTGCAGCGTCTGACCGAGCGATTGCATGGCGAAAACCCCGAGACCGGCCGAGTGCATGCCCTCTCGGCGCTTGACTCGATCGGCGGCTCCCAGGCCCGTGAGGTCATTCGCACAGCCCTGGTTGATTCGTCCGCGTCGATCCGTCTGCAGGCGGCCCGGAGCTCGGGAATTCGTGCCGACCGCGGGGCCGTCGATGCGCTCTTGGCCTTGCTCGAGGATCGTGATCCGTCCGTCCGGCGAGAGGCAGCCATCGCTCTGGGCTCGATCGGCGATCGGCGGGCGATCACCGGACTGGTTGCGGCTCTGAGTGAATCTGATCGATTCTCGGCGTGGTCGGTCCGGACCGCGATTCGGCGGCTGAGCTACCCCGACGAACCGGCGATGCGGGCGGCCCTGCTGGACGCTCGTCGTCGGGAGAACGCCTTGATCCTGGCGGATGAGTCCTGGTCCTTGCCCGTCGTTCGGGCCCTTGTCTCGGCGTTGCGTCAGACGCCCGAGCCGCCGTTCGCGGCCGGATCGTCGCCACCCTTGCGGGCCAGTATCGCAAAGCTCCCGAATGGACGGGAACTTGGTGGGGCATCGATCCGCTAGCAGCCGGGATGCCACGCAAGACGCAACCCTGGGATCCCGAGGGGATGAACACGGTACTCCAGGGGCTGCGGCTGGGCCTCGTCGACCAGGACGCCTCGGTCCGCTTCCAGTCGATCGTCGCGATCGGTGACGTCGGGCCGGCGGCCGGACCGATCCTCCGCGCGGGGATGACGAGGGAGCCCGATGCCGCCAACCAGGCACTACTGGCTGAAGCACTGGGCACAATGCCTGACGCCGCGTCGGTGCGGCTGCTTGCGAACTTGGTCGTCGACTCCAATCGAGCCGAGCCAGTGCGCGCCGCGGCCCTCGACGGCCTGTCCCGATTTCGCGGCCGCGAGATCGTTCGCGCGCGGTTGGCGGTCCTCTACGACCCGCAAGCGCCCGAGAGCCTGGCGGCCCGTGCGCTGCCGCCGCTGGCCAGGGACGGAGTCTTGCCGCTCAACGACATGGCCGACTTTTTCGAGAGCCCAAAGCCCCTCCTCCGGGCCGCCGCCCTCATGAGCCTGAACGTGACGAAACCCCTGCCTCAGGAGTTCAAGCAGAAAGTTCTGTCGCGTCTCGACGATTCCTCAGCGGAGGTTCGCCACGCGGCCGTGATAGCGGCGGGTGTGCTCAAACTACGCGAGGCCGTCCCGCGGTTAATCCAGACGGCCGGCGCCGGCCAGGCTGACCTGGAGCTGCGTTCCCAGGCGATCACAGCGCTCTGTCTGATTACCGATCCTCGAGCTGAAGCGATCTATCGTCAGGCCGCCAGCGATCCCGATCCATCACTCCGCCGCGCGGCGAAAAGGCACTACATGACATCCGTAGCCAGTTCGATCCCCAAATCAGGCTCACAGGCGGACCTGCCCCGCAACCGTCTGACATCGAGACCGTGCGCCGGTTTGCCCTCAGCCACCTGGCCGATCCGCGTAAAGGGGAAGAACTTTTCTTTGAGAACAACGAGATCGCCTGCGGCCGATGCCATGCCGCCGCGGGTCGCGGAGCCGGCACCCCAGCCCCCGACCTGAGCGGCCTGAGTTCCAGGTACAATAAGGTCCAGCTCATTCATAGCTTGCTGGAACCTTCCCCAGGGGTTGCCGCCGCTCATCGAGCGGTCCACAACCTGACCAGCAAGTTAACCCCCCTGGAGTTCACGGATCTCATTGGTTTTCTCGAGCGGCTGAAACAGCCCGCGGCCGAACGAGCCGCTACTCAGCGGCGCGCAGCGTTCCCATCAATGGCACGGAAGCCGCACAATAGGAAATAGATAAGGCCTGTCCAAAGCCACTTGCCCGATTTTGTTCTTACCTCCCCTTTAACTGTCCGTTACTGTTCGCCTGGCGACGCGGGCTCTCGATGGGCAGTCCGTCCAGTTGGCGAATCAGCTCCCCGGCCCAGGACCTGCTTCCCGGAACCTGCTTGCAGGCCCTCAACCGCAGGACGATAATCCCGAAAGCGGCAGGGTTGTGCGAACTGCGGCCGGACGAAATCCGCTCGAAGTGGCGCAGAGCTTTGATGAGCTGATCTCCACCCTCGATCCTCGGGAGAAAGCCATGGCGAAGGTCGTTTGTGTGTTGTACGACGATCCGGTGAATGGTTATCCGAAGTCCTATGCCCGCGATACCGTGCCCACCCTGCAACGCTATCCCGACGGCCAATCGCTGCCGACGCCAAAAAGAATTGATTTCAAGCCGGGTGAGTTGTTGGGCTGCGTTTCCGGGGAACTCGGATTGCGCAAGTTCCTTGAGGTCCAGGGCCATACGCTGGTGGTCACGTCGGACAAGGATGGCCCGGGCTCGGTCTTTGAACGAGAGCTGCCTGACGCGGAAATCGTTATCTCCCAACCGTTCTGGCCGGCGTATCTAACAGCGGCGCGGATCGCCATGGCGCCGAAACTGAAGTTGGCGATCACCGCGGGGATCGGATCCGATCACGTTGATCTGCAGGCGGCAATGGAACGTGGCCTGACGGTCACCGAAGTCACCTACAGCAACAGCATCAGCGTGTGTGAGCACGTCGTGATGATGATCCTGTCGCTTGTGCGCAACTACATCCCGTCCTATCAGTGGGTCGTCAAGAAAGGTTGGAACATCGCGGACTGCGTCGCGCGATCCTACGACCTGGAAGGGATGACCGTCGGTACGGTCGCCGCCGGGCGGATCGGCTTGGCCGTTCTAAAACGTCTAAAGCCGTTTGACGTCAAGCTGCACTACACAGACCGGCACCGGCTTCCGGATCGGGTCGAGAAAGAACTCGACCTGACCTACCATCCGACCGTCGAGTCAATGGTGCGCGTCTGCGATGTGGTAACCATCAACTGCCCGCTTCATCCCGAGACGGAGCACATGTTCAACGCAGAGCTCATCGGCAAAATGAAGCGTGGTGCATATCTCGTGAATACCGCGCGGGGCAAGATCTGCGACCGTGATGCCATCGTGCGGGCGTTGGAGAACGGCCAGCTTGCCGGATATGCGGGGGACGTTTGGTTCCCCCAGCCGGCACCGCAAGACCATCCGTGGCGGACGATGCCTCACCACGGCATGACGCCACATACCTCAGGTACGAGTTTGTCGGCACAGGCGCGTTACGCTGCCGGAACCCGAGAGATCCTGGAGTGCTGGTTCGAGGGTCGACCGATTCGCGAGGAATACCTGATTGTCGATGGCGGGAAGCTGGCCGGGGCCGGGGCACACTCTTACAGTGCCGGCAATGCGACCAGCGGCTCGGACGAAGCAGCTCATTTCAAAAAAGGATAAAGGGGGGGGATTCTTGACCCACATGGGCGATGGCACACGGATTCGTTCCAAGAGTTCACACATCTGAGCCAATATACTGATACTCCTCATTGGACCCCGGACCCGGTGGGGCGGATCTGGGCGGCCGGGTCTCTATCTCCGCATTCTCCTCCTCCTTGCGGACGAAGAAGAGCTAGCTTTCAGGGCCTCGGCGGGCCATTGGACCCTTTGGTGGAAAAGGGCGACCCATTGAGAAAATCGGTGAAAAACCGCCTCAATCGACTGGGTGCTGCGGCGCCGTCGTAAACAGAATGCTTGTGCCGCTCAGAAAGGTCAGTGGGCGAGGTGTCCTAAACTTCTTTCGGAAGCGTCTTGACCCTGTAATAACTTCCCGGATCGGCTTTTAGGGTACTGGGCCGATCGTGCCGGCGGCGATCGTTCTTGGTAGCTTACAAGAGATCCTCTCACACCCGCCCATGGTCCTGGTCCGTGTGCGGCAACGTTGAGCTCTTCGAGAACGGGAGGCCGCGATCTTGGCCACGACTCGATGGGAACGCGACTCGATGGGGGAGATGGAGGTCCCCGCGGAGGCTTACTACGGCGCGCAGACGGCACGCGCGCAGCGAAACTTTCAGATTAGTGCCCTACGATTCTCTCGGGGGTTCATCCGGCGCTCGGGTTGATCAAAAAGGTCGCAGCCCAGGTGAACGTCGATTTAGGACTGCTCTCCCCCGAACTTGGGGCGGCGGTCATGAAGGCCGCGCAGGCGGTCTCCGAGGGGAAGCACGACGACCAGTTCGTGCTCGACATATTCCAGACGGGCAGCGGCACCTCGACCAATATGAACGCCAACGAGGTGATTGCCGGCATCGCCAACGAGCGCTTCACGGGCGTGCGCGGAGGTCGAGCTCCAGTGCATCCCAACGATATCGTGAACATGGGGCAGTCATCCAATGACGTGATCCCCACCGCGATTCACCTGGCCGCGCTCGAAGGTGTGCACAACGTACTCAAACCCGCACTCCTGAATCTGCACGATCGCCTGGCCAAGTGTGCCGGCTCGCTTGATCGTGTGGTCAAGATCGGGCGGACTCATCTGCAAGACGCTGTGCCAATCCGGCTGGGCCAGGAATTCTCGGGCTACGCCGCTCAGGTCCAGCACGGAATTCGCAGACTGGAGCACTGCACCGGGTCGCTGCTGGAGCTGCCTATCGGCGGCACAGCCGTGGGCACGGGAATCAACACGCACCGCGAGTTTCCCGAGCGAATGGCCGCGGCACTCGGCCGGGAGACGGGCCTGCCTTTGGAGCCGGCATCCAACACCTTCGAGTGCATGGCCCAGCGCGATGCAGCGGTCGAGGCATCCGGGGCTCTCAAGTCGGTGGCCGTGAGCCTTTCGTGCATCGCCAACAACATCCGCATTCTGGGTTCCGGGCCACGCTGCGGCATCGGCGAGATTCGAATCCCGGAGCTTCAGCCCGGAAGCTCGATCATGCCCGGTAAGGTAAACCCGGTCATTCCCGAAGCCGTCATGATGGTTGCCGCGCAGGTTGTCGGCAATGATTCCACCATCACCTGGGCCAACGCGCTCGGGATCGAGCCTTCGAATTGAATGTGATGATGCCGGTAATCGCCTATAACCTTCTCGAATCGATTGAACTGCTAGGCGCCGCGGCCAGGCACCTGGCTGAGAAGTGCGTCGATGCAAGCGAGTTTCTCGCCGATCAAAAGACCGGCGGGGTGGTCCGCATCGAGGCCGACATAGATCGCTGCCGGCAGCTCATTGAGAAAAGCCTGGCAATGTGTACCGCACTCGCGCCGCGAATTGGTTATGATATAGCGTCCGCCATCGCCAAGGTGGCATACCGGGAGAACCGGACGGTCCGTGAGATCGCCAGCGACCTCGTAGGGCTTGATCCCGGCGCGCGTGGCAGCCCGGTTGGGGCAACCTGACTCGGCGGCGGCGCTCAGGGAAAAGGGGGGGTTCCCCTCGATGGAAGAGGTGGAAGGGCTGCTTGACCCATACAACCAGACGATTCGCGGAACCGGCTTGCAAGGGGGTACGAGCGGATGATCGAGGAGAACCAAGAAGTCAACCTGGAAACCGACCGGCTCGAAGAACTGATGGAGTCGCCGCCTCCCGCGCAGCCGGTCGTTGTGATCCAGTACCGCTCGCGCGGCGTTCCCTGGTACCTTGTGCTACCTCTCCTGGTGCTTGTACCCATCGGTGCCGTGGCGGTCTACCACCGGGTCTCTCGGCGCGCCGGCTATACTGCACGTGCCGCCCGGGGCGGACCGATCGACCCGGAAGGCTGGTGATGCGCAGGCCGCCGCGGAGCCGCCCTCGAACGCGTCGGCGAGCACAGCCCAGCGGCGCCCGGCCGCGATTGCTGGTTTTGGCTCTCCGCTGTCGCTCAATTCGCAGCCGATCGCGCCTGGATCATTCGCTGCCCTGCTCCCCCCGCCCGCGGCCAGCAACGATCGGGCCAAGCCGGGGAGCCCGGCGGCCGACTCAGCGGCGACGAAAGCGGCCGAACCCTCGAAGCCAGCGCCAGCTACCGAGATTGCAGACGCCGCATCCGGCACGACGACCCCCGCCGCTCTCCCGGCGGCCGCGACTCCTCTGAAACAGCCCGGAGTTCCGGTTGCCCCCGATCCTCCCGGCGACGCGACCCGCCCCGCCTCTCGACCACCCGTGACAGTCGGCTTTTCGGTGCCGGCCGACAACGATAGCCCGTTTGCCGAGCTCGCCATTTCCCGGGGCCAGCCGGGATCGACGACGGCCCAGAACCAGGAACGAGCCGCCGCCAGCGAGAGTCCGCTGGCGGCAAGCGATCCGCCACCGGGTCGCCAGCCCGCAACCGACCCAGGAACAGCTTTTCGCGGACATCCAGGCCGAAGCGGCCGAGCGAGAGGCTGAGCTGCAAGCAACGTCGCCACATCAAGGACCGCGCCCGCGCGGTCATTGATTCCGAGACCCTGGTGCGCGCGAGGACGAGCGGGCCGCCTTCCGGCGCGATCTGCACGAAGCGATTAAACTCAGCCGCAGGGAGGCCGCATCGCAAATCGAGGAACTTTGTAATCGGTATGGACGGAACTACAGCGACGAGCTCCGATCCAAGGGCACATATCTGCTCTCGCGATTCGGCGGCAAAATGTCGCGCGAGGCCAAAGTCCGCATGCTTCGCCTTTACGGGATTCCCGAACCTGGTATCCTCGATTTCCTGGCCCAGGATATTCACCGCTTGATCAATTCGCGGAGCGGGCCAGAGACTCGAACGAGGTTCGCGTCGATGCGGCCAAGCAATTGCTGCACATCGAGTTGGGTAAGGATGGCGGCGGTGCTTCCAAGGGAGTTTCAGCCTCGCGGGTCCGGCCTGCCACATCCGCAGCTGTCGAATTCCGCGCCTGGAAATGACCAGGTCCGCTGGCCACAATAGTGATTGCCGCGACGATGAGGCGAAATCGTTTCTCCGATCTATCCCACCCACGTGACCCTTGGACGGGCTCAACTCATGCACTTCTCGCCACGCCGGACTGTCTTTGTCTTGACCTGCATTCTGCTTGCGCCGCCTCAGGCCGCGGCGATGAGATCGACGCCAGCCATGAAGGCCGGGACCAAGCTGCTGTCGGAGGGGGATCGGCTGGCCGACGAGGGCAAACCGGGCGAGGCGGTGATCCGCTACAAAAGCGCCTTCGAGCAGCTTCTTCCCCGGCTGCGGAAAATTCCCTTCAAGCACGAGGTCAAGCGCGACGTGACCAAGCGCGAGCAGTTGAAGGCCATGCTCTTGAAGGAGTTCGAGGAGGACCAGACACCCGAGGAATTCTGTGCCAACGAGATGGCCATGAAGGCGTTCGGGCTGGTGCCGCGGTCGTTGAATCTGAAGTCGCTCTTGGTCCAGGTTTACTCCGAGGAGATCGCTGCCTTTTACGACCCGAAGACCAAGACCATGCACCTGATCGAGGAGCCCGAGCCCAAGACGAAGGCCAAGCCCACGCTCCTGGAGCGGCTCTTCGGCAAGACGGGCGGGTTTGACAAGGATGAGAACAAGACGGTCATCGCCCATGAGCTGACGCACGCCCTGGCCGACCAACACTACGACCTGGACAAGCTGCAAAAAGACGCCAAGCACGACGACGACCGCTCGCTGGCGCTCTCGGCCCTGATCGAAGGCGAGGCCACCCTGGCCATGATGGGCGCGGGGATGGACGACTGGGACGGTTCCAAGATCGTCAAGATGCCCTCCGGCGACCTTGATCGCGGCCTCAGCCTGATCAGCCCGTTTATCTCGATGCTGGGCGGAGGCAAGACCCTGCGTACGGCGCCCCCGATCATCTCCGAGAGCATGATCTTTCCCGTATTTCCGCGGCATGGTCTTCTGTGCCGCGCTGGCCAACGAGGGCGGCTGGAAGGCCGTGGACGAAGCCTACAAGAACCCGCCGGTCTCGACCGAGCAGATCATCCATCCCGAAAAGTTCCGCGACCAAGCTTGACCTGCCCACCATAATCGACCTGGGCGAGCTGAAGCCGGGAGCAAGCTGGAAGGAGCTCGGGCGCAACGTGCTCGGCGAGTTGCAGACCTCGGTCATGCTGGGGCGAGCGGGTCCCAAGGCCGCGGCCGGCTGGGACGGCGACCGCTACGCGGTCTTCGAGGGCCCCGCGGAGCAGCTTGGCCTGGTCTGGTTCTCAACCTGGGACAGCGAGGACGACGCCCGGGAGTTCGCGCCGGCCTACGCCCGCTACCAGACCAAGCGGATGGGCAAGGACGGATTCCAGCCCGAGCAAATTCCCGACTCGCTCTGGCGCTGCATGGACAATGTCTGCCAGGTTGTCGAGCGCCGCGGGCGCGACGTGGCCGTGATCGAGGGTTTTGCACCGGCCGCCACCGAAACGCTGCTCGAATCGGCGTTCAAGGCCAAGAAGACCGAGTTCCGACCGTCCGCATGCAAAGAATCGCAAGTTAGAACCACAGATAAGTAGTATGCCGGCGTATTGACCTCTTCAAGCTCTTGTTTTCAGGAACCGGTAATGATGATACGAGTCAAGGCTGTCGTTTTGCCGTGGTGCTCGCGGGCGTCTTCGTGCTTTCTTTCGGCGAGTGCGGCGGTCGACGGGCAGGATCCGTTCGGGACTGCGCCCGACCCGACAACAAGGTTGGAATCGCAAAAGGACTCGAAGAATACCGCCAAAGAGCCCGAGCGGATATTCCGGACGCATGAAGAGTGGCAGAAGCGGCTGACGCCCGAGCAGTTCATGGTCACGCGCATGAAGGCCACGGAGCCAGCCTTCTCGGGCAAGTATGCCAGCGGCCACTTCAAGGGTGTGTTCCTTTGCGTCTGCTGCGGAGCCAAGCTCTTCAGTGCCGGCCACAAGTTCGAGTCGGGAACCGGCTGGCCCAGCTTCTGGAGACCCGTGAGCGAGAAGTCCGTCGACACGGCCATGGATTACAGCGAGCCCGCCGAGGCACGCGTCGAGGTCACCTGCCACCGCTGCGGCGCTCACCTTGGTCATGTTTTTCAAGATGGTCCGCCGCCCACGGGACTGAGATACTGCCTGAACTCGCTAGCGCTTTCTCTCGATTCCGAGAAGGGCCACGCCAGTCCAACCCACAAAACCAGCCACCCCCAGTCTTCGAAGTCGACCAGGAAAAGCCGATCGCCGGACGGCGACATGGCAACCAAGAAGCCTGCCCAGGCGACCGGATCCGAAGTCCTGAAAGAGTTGATGCTGCTCCATCGCCGCCCGGACGCACTCTACCGCGCGGCCGAAGCGTCGGCGGGCCGATGCGGTGTCCGCAATGACGTGAGCTTCGACCCACGAGATCAGGTCGCGAGCATAGCGGGTAGGGTCGGGGTCAAACTCGAGCGTGTGATGCCCCTCCGGGTACTCGATCAACTGCCGGTCCGCCGTCGCCAGCCTCTGAAAATAAGCCAGGGTCCGCCGGTTGTCGACGATCCGGTCTTGGCCGGCAAGCATGAGCAAGGCGGGCTGCTTGATTCGGGCCGAGACATGCTTGAGCCGTCGATCGATCAGGAAGCTGGCCGCCAGCAGACCGGCGGTGCCCTGCCGCAGACCAAGAGGGTCGCTGGCAATAAACGCCTGGGCCTCGGGGTTGGCGGTGAAGAGCAAAGGGTCGGAAAGCGGAATCGGGAACAGTTTGCGGCGATTCGTGAACATGGCCCAGGCGATCTGAAGCTTTTCCTTGCGCGAGACGCCCACCCGGGGCAGGAGCCCGGGGCAGATCAGGGCGATGCCGTCGACAAGCTCGGGGTACAGGGCCGCCGCGATCAGCACCAGCTTGGCTCCCCAGCTAATTCCGGCCAGAACGATCGGCGAGGATCCTGCTCGGCGCGCAGCGACTTGAGCCATTCGGCGAGGTCGCGGATCAGCCGGCGCCCAGAGGAAGCATGGCCTCGATCGCGCAGGTTCGGTCCCGAGCCGCGACGGTCGGGAAACGAGGCTTCGTATCCCGCGGCGGCCAGCGTGCGGCCCAGCGAGTGATACCAGCCGGAGTGGCTTTGCACCCCATGAACTACCACAACTCTGCCCCTGCAGGGGGGCGCGGCAGGCCAAAGGGCCACATGCAAGGGGTAACCGTCGGAAGCCTCGAAACTGCGATGATCCATGACTGGCTCAGTCATAGTTGATCTCGCTCCGTTGCGTTACCATGCTCTCGAGGCTCCGGCGATCGACCTGGATTCCCAGACCGGGACCCGAGAGTGGAGAGGCCCAGCCGCCGTAGCCGAAGGTGATGTCCTGCGGCGTGACATTTGCCCTCAAGATGTGCCGATCGTAGGAACCCTCAACCCAGATCAGACCGTCGATGCGGCTGGCGACGTGGCGGCCAGCAGCCGAGAGAATCGCCGTCTCACCCGGATGGCAACCAAGCTGCAGACCTATGCCCGACCGCTGGGCCAAACCGATGATCCGCAACGAGGGCAGGATGCCCCCGCACTTCGATAGCCGCACGTTGAGCATGTCGGCCAATGTCTGCTTGACGGCGGCCACCGCGTCGGGATAGCCGCAGACCGACTCGTCGAGCATCACGGGCACGCCGAGCTGCCTGCGCAGGTCTGCAAGCGCCTCAACTTCGGCATGCGGGACGGGCTGCTCCAGCGCAGCGAGTGAGAACCTCAAGAGCGGCCGGACCCGGTCCAGCAGGTCCGCCGCGCCAGGCCGCGTTGACGTCGAGCCGCAGATCGACATGCGGTCCGAGCAGCCTTCGGAACCAGCGGACCCGGCCGACGTCTTCCTGACCATCGACGCCGACTTTGGTCTTCACGTCGTGAAATTGATACACACGATATTTGATTGCCGAGTGCAGCTCATTGAGCCAGGAATCGGCCGTGATCGCCGCCCCGTAGCGGACCTTCCCGGGGGTGGAGAACGTGCGCAAGCCGGCAACGCTCGCCAGCTCGACGGCTCGTCCCACGGGCTCGCCGAACAGGCGACCGTAGGCGTCGAGCAACGCCAGCTCCAGCGCGCAGCGGGCCGCGTTGGCATACATCGCGCGAGGATCGGACTCGATTTCCGGAACAGTCAACGATTCGAGGCGCCTCACCACCTCGGCGAAATCGCGCGGTTGCCCCATCATCCGGGCCCAATCGTGCCTACCCAGCATGGCGAAGGTCGACTCGATCGTCTCGCCGGTCACGTAGCTGCGCGGCACGCCTTCTCCGTGGCCGGTCTGACCATTTGCGAGTTCAACCCGGACCACGAGGTTTTCACTCTCCGTCCGGCTATGAGAGGCGTGCTTGATCTCCTTCTTCAACGGCACACGCACGCCCAGGAGCTCGATCCGTCGGACTCTGGTGGAGCAGCGAATCGGACCGGAGACACCCTCGATCGCGATTGACTCGGTTTTCAACCTCGAACCTCCTTGTTTGAACTAGCCTGGCCGTGAGCCTCACGGTAGTAAATCGTGGTTCATCGTTCGGGGACGCTGAGGACATCAGATCCCTTCCTTCCGCATCCAGAGTGAGTCATTTCCCGTTCTCAGCGTGTCGAGGACCTTTGTAATTCTAGCCAGATCTCGGAATCACGGCTTTCCATCTTCGGTCACTCTGGCGGTGTCGTTCCTGATTTTCATTCCAGGAACAGCGTCAATCCGAGTCCCGTCAGGATCAGGTTGCTGAGCAGACCAAGCTGCGACTCCCAAGACCGGGCACCAGCCGAAAGCATCGCCGACTTGAGGCGGGCTGCCACCAGTCCCAACGCAACCAGCACGGCAGCCATGCCGGCTCCAAAGGCGATCACGAGCAAGACCCCGACCGTCAGTCTACCGAGAGCCGCGGCGAGTACGACCAGGCCGACCGCATCCCAGCAAGGAACCAGGCCCGCCGCAACGCCCAGGCTCACGAGACTCGCGGCAGACATGGCGGCGGGCGGCAGCTTGGCTTCGCCCTCATGTTCCCGCCACCCACCCAGATATCGACCGATCCTCCAAAATCCGACTGCGGCGATGGCAAAACCGGCCGCCTGCATCAATCCCTGGTGCAGCCCCGTTACCTGCGAGGTATTGGTCCACCAGAGAATCGAGGCAATCCCGAGCACGCTGCCAGTATGAGCCAACGTGGTGACCAGTCCCAGGAGCGCCGGCTGGTACCAGCGCGCCTCGGGTTGCAGTGCGATTGCCGACACGAGAGTCTTGCCATGTCCTGGCTGGATCGAGTGAACGGCCCCTAATCCCGCGGCGAAGAGGACCAGGCCGACCCACGTAACGCCGGAGTTGCGGTCCAAGAGCCGGGATAGACGACCGGTCCATCGACTCTCCGCGGGCATTGTCCGGCGACCCAGACTTGGGGAACTTGAGAGTCGGTTATCGGTCACAATTTCGTCGAATGGCACGGATGCACGGCCTGAGCCCGCGCTGGAGGCGCCAGGACCCGTCCCCGTCGTTCGGAACGCAATCTCCGTTCGCCGCGTTCTTCGTTCCTCGTCGTCGCTTAGCTGCCAGACCGGCTGAATGGGAATCTGATCAACATCTTCCGGAAGCGTGTTCCCCTCGATCCGCACCGCGTCGCGGGCACGAACGGCAAGCCGGCTGGTCCCCTCGCTGGAGGCAAAATTCGTGTCGTGCATCAAAAGCCGGCCATGTTCCGGCAAGGCGCCTCAAAATGGAACGTGTAACGCGGATGCTCCTCCACGGCCAGATCGAACTGCCGCATCGACAGCTTGACAGGCTGACCGTCGCAGCTTACCAGGAAACCCTTGGCGTTGAGCGGGCCAGTCACCTGGCCGTAACGAGCCAGCCATTCAGATCGCTCTGCACCAGGTAAAGGTCCGATCAAGGAACGAAGGTCTTGAGTAAGCGTCAGCTCGGTGAGACTGACTTCATAATCGATCACGATCCTACCCGGGCGAACCGTCGCCTGAATTGAGCGATCGACACGCTGGTTTGGTATATCGTGGGGCCAGGCGGGCCTCTGTAAGGCCAGGGCTGCGGGCAAGAAGAAAGCGATGCCAAAACTTTGCAGGCGAAGCCGGCGCTGGCGGAAAGGTGCAATCAATTGTAGTACTTCTGAAGTGCCTTGGTAACTACGTAGATGACCACGTGTTTGCTGACCGGTTTGGCGAGCACGCAGAAGGCATGTTGGGAGAGGGCGCGGCGCAGCAAGTTCTCGTCGCGGTCGGCCGAGATCAAGATGGTGGGGATCAGGCCCTTGATCTGGCGCACGATGGCGATGGTTTCCAGCCCGGAGAGACGGGGAAGGTGCATGTCCATGAGCGCAAGGTGAACATCGTGGTCCTTGACGATGTCGATGGCCTGCTCGCCACTTTCCGCGAGCAACGTACGGAAGCCCTCGGGTTCGAAGACATCGCGCAATGTCTCCCGGGCGTTGGGGTCGTCGTCAGTGATCAGTATCGAGTAGGGCTGGGCCGCAAGCATGGCTACCGGACTCACTCCTGCTGGACCACGGCGGCGACCCGAGTGTCGTTCCTCGGGCCTGGGTCGATCTCGCTACGACTGTCCACACCGCTTGATTCACGCATCTCTCTCTACGCTAATGCGATAGGATTTTTTATGCAACCCTCGGGCCGAATCACCAAACGACTGCCGTTTCATCTCATACGATCGGAGCAACCCTTTGCAAGGCATGTGGTTAATGTTCAACATAGGTGGACCATTCTGGGGTGTGAACTCGGTACGATCGCAGGTTTGTGCGTCACTTTGGCAGTCAGCGCGTCATCGTCTGTCGGGAATTGGAGTCGGTCGGCGTGCCGGCGGTTCGTGCGATCCGTGACAGCCAGCCCTTCGGCTCACCCCAGCGCTTGTCTGGATCAAAGGCGTCGACTGAGGCGAGCTCGACGGGATTCGGTCTCAGGTTACGGTATGTGTAGCGTTCGATCAGCTCGCCGCTTGAGGTCTGGACGGCCAAGACCACGACGGGCATGTACGTCTGGGTGTCGAGGTAGACCTGCCAGGTCTCTCCCTTGGGAGTGACCCGTTCGAAGTGATGGCAGGGCTGGTCCAGCCCCTTGGGCCGATCGATGCCCTTGTAAAGGAGCTTGCCGTCGCCGACGGCGGCCGTGCTCGGCTCTACAAACATGAACATGTTATCAAGTATGGTACCAAATCCGGCTTCCGTGATCGGGTGGCGGCTGTTCCGCAGCGCCAGGGGGCTGTCCACAGGGATCGACATTCGGGGAAGAGGCAATGCGGAATTGCCCGAGTTGACGTACATCATGCGGTCGTTGATCGCGGCCGAATAAATGACTTCCCGGCCCTTGTTCGGTCCTTTGGCCCACTCCAGACGCACGGCCATGGGGTTGCGGCGGATGCTCAGAAGCACTTCTTCCTCAGGCTGCATGATCCCGCCGACACGCTCGGTTCGCGCGATCTCGACCTGGTAGGTTGACAGGGCGTCAATCCTCTTCTTGGCAGCGGCCAGCACGTCCTCCATTTTATCGTTTCCGCCAGGACTCTGCAGTTGCCCGACCAGGTTATCAACCACGTCCTGTCCTGTCGCTGTCTCTGGCTCGCGACCTTGCGAGCGACGGCATGGTCTCAGAGAGCCCAGTCGAACTGCCGCGTTTCCAGTTGGTGGCAGCGGCTGAGGCCAGTATTGGCCCTCCAACTTCCGCGGGATTCGCCAGCGTGGGCAAACTCTCCGGTCGCCCGAGGGTGACCCGGATGCTGGTGTCGGCTGTCTTTGACCGCATTCTTCGAGTTTCGGGGTCTTGCGATCGGTTCATGACTTCCTGGGCTACCAGATCAGGTGTCGGTTGCTCGCTTGTCTCACTCTTGAGACGTTCCCTTGACTTTTTGCTGGCAAGCTGTGCGTCCTGTGCCGCCCGGGGTCCGGCCCCAGCCCCCGTGTCGGCGTAATAATCATAGGCCGCCGCCTTTGTCTTGTCTGAAGGATTCCAGAACAACCTCGATAGGCCGGTTCGATTTTCTCCAACAGAGCTCCACCCGGCACAGCCGCCGGCTATCGAAAAAAGCGCGAGCGCAGGTACCAAGGGAAGCAAATGCCCAAACGAAGCATTGGGAATGACGGAATCTCTCGCCATTTTCATCGTCTCGTGCTCCCCCTCACTGGGGATTCGCCGGTCTCTCCAGCCGGTAGGCCCTTGGACCTTGGCCTTGATCACGTAGCCGCGGAGCGATCCGCAATCGTTCGGACACACCGCGTCACTTCCCTAGACTGACGCGGCAGGGTGTATCAGGTCGACCAATGGTGACACTCACCCAGTCGACCACGGCGCAGAGTTGTCCCATGTTGGATGGTTTCGGTTACCACAACGTGCCGGCCACGACAAGGCGAAAGCCGCGCGGAAAGATGCCAGGCGGCTGGGGCTCACGAGCTCACAGGCTCACAAAGGCGGAACGACTTGATCGCGTCGAGGTCCGGAATCAGATGCGGTTGCTTATACTGTTCGACGGTTCCCCCGCTTCGCGCCAGCCGCCGCTTCTGGAATTCTAACCAGGAACCCTCGGGAAGGCGGATGGTGTGAATTGGGCCAAGTCTGAGGGTATCGCGCTTGTTGGCGTACTCGATATTCTGGCCGCGAAGCTGTTCATCAACTGCCCTGGCGAGAAGCTCGCTGGATCCGCCCAGCGCCAGATCCTGTGCCTCCACGAGCAGGGAATAAAACGGAGGGTCGCTCCAGGAAGGCAACAGCAGGTACGACCTGAGCCTCAGGCCAAGTTCCTGTTGAGACTCTTCTACGGCTGTGATTACCTGGTGTTCAGAAAGTTTTTCGCCGCTGAGGCTGGAGAAATGAGAGCCTTTGTTAAGGAACTCGATCACCGGGGCACGGCCGTGAAATCCCACGCAATGCACAAGGTCGTGGATGTTATAGCGATAAAGGCCGCCGGCCGTCGTGAGCACGATGTAATAGTTCTTGCCCTCGATAAGATCGGCTGCCTCGATGGTTTCGGGCGTGTCGCGATCACCTTGATCTTCCGGTATGAACTCGAAGTATTGGTGGCTGACATCAAGAACTCCCGCGGGAGTTCCGTCTTCGACCGGAATGGTCATGCGTCCTTCCGAGGCGATCAGGCCCACGTCGCGTACGGGTTTGTCGCCGAAGAACTCCGGAAAGCCCCGGACGTAGGCTTTCATCGTACCGCCCATCCAGTTCGACAGGAACTGGATGTCCGGCCAATAGTCCTTAGGCAGCAGGCGGCCGGTCCTGGCCACGATCTCCTCCAGTCTTTTCGCCGTCGCTTTGCGCTTGATGCCGGCTCGAAACCGCAAGGCCCGACGAACCTCTGACGAAAGCTGCCATTTCGCGGCGATGGTCCCATCATGCATATCTCGTATCAGGGTCTCCTTCTCGCGGTCGCCGAGCCGGACAACGGCCAATATCGTGCTTGGGTTGGCGGCGATGATCGTTCCCAAATTACGGTTCACAGAACAGCGTAACGCGATGTAATACTTCGATTCGATATCGCTTATGCGTGATCCGCAAGGCGGCATGCAATAGACACTTCGAACTAGCGGGTTCTGCATTGACGCGGTCAGCCCCGTGATCGCGCCGCAGGGAATACCCGCAGTTGTGAAACGTTCTCGCCAGTCACTGGCGATCTGGAGAATGGGCCGCAGCCCCCGGCGGAGCATCTCGGGATGGGCGTCGAATGCCAGGATTCCCCAGATGCTCCATCCGTCGCGGTAGTTTTTCAGTGCCTGTTCCGTGACGGGAATGGTCTTGGGCCGGCTGGTTGTTCCGGATGTCAGGGCGAACATCAAGACTCGAGTTCCCGGGCCGAAAAGCGCCTCGAGTGTCCCCCTGCCGGACCCGCTCGATATATGGCTCGTGGCGATCGTAACCGCTGACGGGCACATGACGGCGAAAGTCGTCTGCGGTCCGGATTTCGCGAAAATGATGGTCCCGGCCGAACTGGCTGTCGGCGTTGCGGGCGATCAGGTCAAGCAGTACCTGACGCTGGACCGACTCGGCGTGCAGCGTCTGGTCAAGGAAAGCGCGGGCCAGGCGACGGGCGCGGCTAACCAGCGGCTGGCCGACAAACCACTTAATAGACTCAAACATAGCTCGGTGGGAATAGAGCAGACGCGATTTAGCTCGTGACCGATGCCGTTGCGCTGGGGACGAGCCTCGATGAACCGACCGGTCGTTCCGGTTCGGTGGGATATATGGATAGAACCGCATGCGTGTGAATTGGGGCGGCCATCGAAACCGGGCGCCGCGGGGCATTCTGGGCCAGGAACTTGGCGATCCGGGCTGAATAGGCGTCCGGCTGGCACTCGCGACAGCGATTATGCTTCGCCTCTGGGACCAGCCATATCTCCTTGGGTTCGCGGGCCTGATCAAAGAGTGACTTGGCGATTTCCGGGCCGATGTATGCGTCTCGTTCCCCGTGGATCAGCAGCCAGGGTCGAGGGGACAGGCGGCGGGCGGCTGTTTCAATATCAGGGAACCGGCACTTCAGCCGGCGCTGCGAGGCGAGCAGGCTCACCCAGCCCAGGAAACTGTACAGCCAGCTCGGGAAGAGCGCCAGCAAGAGCCGGCTCTGAACGAAAATCTCGGCCCAGCGAAACATGTAAGACCTGATCGTTCCGCGAGTCGGAAAAGCGCCGTCGGTCACCACCCCCCAGACGTCAGGTTCCCTCGACCCCACGACCAGTGCGGTACTTCCTCCCCGGCTAACTCCCACCAATCCAAAACCGGCCGGATCATGGTCGAGACGCTGGCGCAGGTAGGCCAGCGCCGCTTGCAGATCGCGTACCTCGTAGTCGGTTGCCCATTGCAAGGGTGCGTACTGGGGATTGCTGGAACTGGAACCATGATTCCGGAAGTCGAAGGTGAACACGTCGTAACCTATGTCGCGAAGATGATCAAGGTACGGAAAGTAACTCCAGCGGTCGCTCAGATACTCGTGGCAGAAGATCAAGAGTCCCACTCGCTGCGCGTTGCGCCTGCCAAGGTAAGAGCCAGAGAGTTCCAGGCCATCGTCCGTGGTGAACTTGACCGACTCGCCAAGGTCCTCTGGTGTCACTCGCAACGGCAAGAACACCGGGCGAAGCTCGAAGATCCGTCCGATCACCGGCCCGTATTTGAAGATGGCGTAGATTAAGAAGATCAGCAGAATTACTAGCGCGAGAAGGGTGGACGAAGCAACGAGGTTTATCATGAGAGAAAAGCCAACCACGGGAAAGGGCTCCTGATCGGATCGTCGCGTACACCCGGATGCCTGGACAATGCTCCCCCGTGTTCAAGGGCAGAAAAGCCGGCGGCTCAGGTGGGCTTATTGTCCGTCAATCGGTGAATCGTCTAAGAATCAGGGTGATATTCTGTCCGCCGAAACCGAAGCTGTTCGAGAGTGCGATATCAATGTTCTTGCGCCGGGATTCGTGCGGGATGTAATCTAAGTCGCAATCCGAGTCGGGTTGATCCAGGTTGACAGTAGGGGGGAGGACGCCGTCGCGAATCGCCAGCAGGCAAACGATGGCCTCGACGCTGCCGGCCGCGGCGATCAGATGGCCCATCATGCTCTTGGTGCTGGAAATCGGCACGCGATAGGCGTTTTCCCCAAACGCCTTCTTGATTGCCAGGGTCTCGATCGAGTCGTTGACCTTGGTGCTGGTGCCGTGGGCGTTGATGTAATCAACCTGATCGGGGTTGATCCGGCATCGGCCAAGGCCTCGCGAATGCAGGCGATCGCGCCGCGCCCGTCGTCATGACTGTCGGTGATCCGAAATGCGTCGGCCGTTGATCCGTAGCCGACGATCTCCCCGTAAATCCTGGCTTTGCGCCTTGGCGTGCTCCAATTCCTCGAGAATCAACATACCCGCGCCCTCGCCGAGGATAAACCCGTCGCGATCTCGATCAAAGGGACGGCTGGCGCGTGTGGGTGCGTCATTACGGGCCGACAGGGCCGTAAGCAGAATGAAGCCGGTCAGGCCGAAGGGGTGGATCATGCTGTGCGTTCCTCCCGACAGAACCACTTCGGCACATTCGGCTCGGATCATCTCGTAAGCCTCGCCGATTGCCTGAGAGCTGGCGGCGCAGGCAGTCAGGCAGTTCGCGTTCAGTCCCCTGGCGCCGAAGGCGTTGGCCAGGTGCGCGGCGGGTGTTCCAGGCTCTTGTTCCGACTCCGCTATCGGATGTAGCTGGTGCAGTCCCAGTCGAGTGAACTCGGACGTCTGGACCTTGCTGCCATGCGTCGTCTTGTGCACGAGCTGGACGAATCGGGGAAAGTCTTGCTGGCCCTCGCCGGCTCCCAGGTAGACGCCGAACCGCCCGCTATTCAGGGCGGGCCGGGACTCGAGCAGGCCCGAATCTTTGATCGCCATTTGTGCCGCCGCCAGGGCGAACTTGGTGTTGCGGGAGTGATTGGCCCACCGGCTTGCGTCGTCGCGATAGCGGTCGAGCCGAAAATTCTTGACCTCGGCGGCAATCCTGGTCGGGAACGTACGTGCATCAAAGAGAGAAATCGTCCCGACCCCGCTCTTACCTTCCAGGAGCGAGCCCCACGTTGACTCCATGTCGAGACCGACCGGAGTGACCATTCCCATTCCCGTGACCACAACGCGACGCATAAGAGCACTTCCTTGGATTTCCGGGCGTTTCCCGCTGGCTATCGACCCGGTAGCGAACTGGACATTCCCTGGAATCAGCCGGCGGCCTCGGGAACGTGGCCTCGTACCACCACGGCGGCCGCCTGACCATTGCCCGTGATGTTGGTGTTAACGAAGGTTGAGTTGCGGGTCGGCCGCGGTTCACCTCGAACCACATCCAGCGCACATGCAGGGTCAGGATCGTCGCAGTTAAGAGCGGGAGGGATGAAACCGCGATTGACCCCGATCAGGCTGCCGATCAGCTCGACTGCGCCTCCGCCCGAGGCCAGGGTTCCCATGTAACCCTTGAGCGCCGTTACCGGAGGAGGCGAGGGGCCGAAAACACGGTGTAGCGCGCGGGCCTCGGCCAGGTCTCCCGTTGGAGATGCAATGCCGTGGGCATTGACGTGGCCGATTGCCGATGGGCCAAGACCGGCTTCACGCAAGGCCGAGTTGATGGCGATCTCGGTACCGCCGCCCTGCGGGTCGAGGCCGCCCCCGGGCATCGCGTCGCATCCTGAGCCGGCCCCCAGCAGCTCGCCATGAATTACGGCGCCGCGCCTCAAAGCATGTTCGCGTTCTTCCAGAATCAAGATTCCGGCGCCCTCCCCAGGGACCGTACCGTCCCGCCGCAGATCAAACGGCCGGCAGGCCCCAGAGGGTTCGCCACGCCACTGCGACATGTTATGATGGAGGGCAAGCCGCACAAAACTCAGGGGATGGATCTTGGAGTCAGCCCCTCCGGCGATCATCACATCGGCCTTGCCGCGCGCGATGATCCGGGCGGCCTCGGCGATCGCCAGGTTGGAAGACGCGTCACCCTCGGTGATGGTGTTGCTTGGTCCCTGACAGTCCATGAGAATCGAGATATGGCAGGCCAGCATGTTGGGCAGGTACTTGAGCAGCCAGATCGGCTCGATCATGCCGATCGATTCGCGGCCCCAGACCTGGAAATCAAACATTCCGGCATGCGGCGTGGCATGGCCGATGGCCTGCGCCAGCTCGTCGAGCTCGGTGGAGATCAGGCCCGCGCCCAGATCGATGCCGACACGCGCCGGATCCACGCCACCCTGTTCGAGCCCGGCGTCGGCAAACGCCAGTTGCGCCGCCGTGACGCAGAGCTGAATGTCGCGGGCCATATACTTCCGGCTCTTGCGCAACTCTTTGATGTACTTGACTTTGGCCAGCGCCGATGTCTTAAGGAAGTCAAAATTGCGGATCTCGGGCAAAGGTTGTTCGGTAGGCCATCCACGGCAAACGCCTCGATGGGCGCACGGCGCCCGGCCCTCGACCAGAGAGCCCCAAAATCGGTCGAGGGTATCTCCCAGCGGTGTGACCAGGCCCAGACCGGTAATGACCACGCGGCGTTGGGAACCAACCATGAATGACTCGTCAATCTCCGCCTGATCAGGCCTCGAGCCTCATCCTAGCACAGCGGCCTCGATACCCTTTGTCCCACTATTATGACCCCTCCAAGACGTTCGGGGGGCATAAACTCGACCTGGTCCGCAGATTTTCCCTGAATTTCCGAAACCGGCAGGTCCCTTGTCTGCAATAGCGGCCCCCGACATTTAGAAGCCGGCAGGTTGGTGGGGCTGTCCATTGTTCAAGGCTGCCTCATCCGCTTCGCGAGCCCGCTGCTGGGCCTTTGCCAGATCAAGGACTCCAAGCAGTTGTTCCGTGAATACAAAGTTCTTGGGGCCGAAAATTTGGTTGGCTCGCGAGTTATCCAGGTGAGCGAAGACGATTTCGGCATCCACCAGCAATTCGCCGTCGAGAAATGCCTTGGCTTCGACTACAGCCCCTTCACTTCTCAAGTCCTTGAGGGACACCTCGTAGATGAGCTGGTCACCGGCGCAGGCAACCCCCAGGAAGTCGGCTCGGGGAATCTTGGCGAGTACCACCTTCTCGGTGAATCCACCCGCCTCTCCAACCAAGATTCCTCCCGTCTGGGCCAGCCCTTCAATAATCAACGAGGCAGGCATCACTGGGTAGCCGGGGAAATGGTCGTGGAGGTGCTCCTCAGCCAATGTGAGGTTCTTGATGGCACGCGCGAACTGGCCGCTGCGAAATTCCAGGAACTTGTCGATCCAGATCCAACGCATCGTCGGCAGGGCCCACCGCTAGAAAAATGGGTGAGGAAGGGACTCTACACACGGCAAGCAATACCCGGCAGCCGGTTTGGAGTGGCCAGATTCCGTGTGAGGCGAAGTGTACGCCCCTGTCCGGCCACAACCGGTTCCTAAACGACCTCATGGGTGTCAGCGGTTCATGCGACCGATTCAGGCCGCCAACTTGCTCTGGACATAATGAACCAACATGTCGACCGTGTAAAGGTCCCCGATCTTTTCCACGTCGGGATCATCTGCAAATTTGTTCAGGTTGGCGTATGGCAGCCGGGACTTCAGCTCACTGATACCCTTGTTAGTGAGCTTGCCTTCAGATACCCACTCGGGGTCGGCCACCAGATTCTCCGGGAATAATTCACCGCGGGGGATCTTGATCCCAAAATTTCGCTCCAGACGGAAAACGATGTCCAGAAAATCAATTGATTCGGCGCCCAGATCCCCTTGCAGGGTTGCCTCGTGGGTCACGTCTTCCTCGTCCACACCCAGTGCATCCACCAGGGTCGCCTGGACTTTCTCGAAGATTTCTTCGTACGTTGGCATGTCAATCCTCAGGATAAAAGGGATTGCCGCTCAACCCCAATCCAGACCGACCGGCAGGGGCACCGAAGATCAAGTCGGCTCACTTAATCGTCGGCGAAAACGAGCGTTCAACTTCAAAGGTCTGTCGCCCGGGAGGGCATCTCATCGGCTCCGCCGGCACGCATCTGTTACCCGACCCTGATGGGTCCGACAATCGGCCGGTATCATCCGGAAAAAACGGAATCATTGCAACATCATAAGGTGGCTTTCAAGGCCGTATCTCAAAGTCGATCTAGGTCGACGGGGCTGAGTGGTGAGATTGACTGAAAGAAGTGGCAGCTTAAGGCCACAGGGGGTGGGACCGCGCATCGTGCTCGGGCACTGACTTCATGATCATCAAGCTGTTGTCTTGACTTCCTCCACCAAAGGAAGGCGCGTGATGGCCCGCGCGCCCACGGAACCCTTTCTCAATGTCTGATACAAGTCACGCAATCCTGCAACGATTGCGGCATCCGTTTTGTGAAGTGCCGGATCGCGATCACGCAAGTTGAATCGCGTGAGCGCGATCCGTCCTTTAACCATCTCTTGGCCATCAATCACTCCGACGCCCTTGAATGTCGTCTCGCGCTCATCGTGTGCAGTCAAGTTCACACGCAGCTCAAGTTGGCGGCCCGGTTCCACGAAGCTGCCATACTTGATTGTTTTGGCTGCTTTCAAGACGATGATACTATGGGCAAAATCTTCCATGTCACGGATCACCCAGGCTCCGGCTTGTGTCAATGCCTCAAGCATCAAGACGCCCGGCATGACAGGAAATCCGGGGAAGTGGTCGCTCAGATACTCCTCGGACAGTGAGAGATTCTTGACCGCCACGAGGGATTCGCCCCGGTGCACGCTCATGATCCGATCGATCAACACAAAACGCATGGGGTCTCCCGAGTATCATTGCGGCAAGGATGCGGGCATCCCGGAGGTTAGGGCACTTCGCCGGGGTTGTTTGCCTTCCGCCACTTCATCGGCACCCAAGTAGGTTAACTCAGCAAGCATCATTATTTCAAGAGCCGGCTTGGGTGCGGAGCCCGCCTGAAACCAGCATGTAGTCAAATGCGACTCTACAACCTGGGCAGCGTTCGTCAAATTCCCAAATCCTGATTCCTCTCGGAGCTTTCGATCCCACCGTCGCCAGGATCCGCCGTGCTCGTCGGGGATTGGCTAGGAAGTTCGATCATGCGACCCTATACTACGCTTATCTGGAATTGATTAGCGGCCGGCAAGCGAAACCGGCCGGCAACGCCTCGCAAGCCCTCATTTCCGCGCCGTTGACCAGCCTGAGCAGGTACCCGCCGAGGGTTTATTTGAACTTCACGGGAAGGGCAGAACCATGCAGCCAGTTCTTCTTACCCTGTGCCGTCTCTTGGCAACTTCACTGACCGCTTCATGCCTGCATTCGCCAATGTCCTGGTCCCCTGACGGTCAGTGGCTGGCTTACACACTCGTCCAGCCGGCCGACATCGCCACTCTCAAACCGGGATGGCTGTACGGCGATGGGGCGATGCTTTCGGGTCGCCGCGCTTTGTTTCTTCCCCAAGGTGTGCGAACCGGGACAGGGCTACCGAAATACCGTATCTGGGCGACTGAACGTGGATCTGGTGTCTCGGTGCTGGTCGCCGATTCGGCTTATCCTCTCTCTTCGCCTGCTTGGGGACCGGATGGACGCAGTTTGTGCTACTGCCGGTTCATTCCCAAATCGCCAGAGTCGAACACCAGCCGCTTGTCGGGCCGGTGTGAGCTGGTGGTTCAAGAATCTCTGGACCGGCAGCGAGTGATGCTGACCCTGCCTGAGATCGCGCTCGACCGGGATCAGTTGGCGACTTTCTGCGAGCTGAAGACCTCGTGGTCACCCGACGGCCGCTATCTCGCGGTCCCGCGTCCAGGCCGATCCGCAGCCATTCTCATTGTGTTGACCGAGCAAGGTCGCATCCTGAAGACTCTCGAGGGCGCCAGCCTACCCTCATGGTCGCCCGATGGCTCTCGGATGACGTTCATCCGCACTTCCCGAGACGGCTCGCCCACTCAATTCCTTCAAGTGATCGGTCGCGACTTCGGGGCCGGCAGGCGTATCGCCGAGCTCTCCGACATGGCTGAGCCGGCGTCGTGGAGCCAGGACGGTCAATCGATACTGGTGGCGGCAAGGCGCGTTCCAGGCGGGCTTCCTGAGCTTTGAGCTGCTGCGCATTTTTGTCGACTCAGGGGCACCCATGCGTGTCATGATCCTGCGCGACGATGAAGCTTTCAGAGACCCCAACCGTGACCCGTCAACCCGGCGAAATCCGTTTTCACCCGAGAATCTGAGTGCCCGAGGCTTGCCCACTCTGAGGCTGGAGGCTCCCTCTCAAGGCGCGGCCCAGCGCATTTCCTTGGGCTTTGACAGAGACCAGCAGCAGTGTGTTTTCTCTGCGGATATCGAGGGGCAGACTCCCGTGATCGGCTACAACGATCTCCGCGGCTGGCGCCGCCAGGGCTCGGTCTTGAAGAAGTTTCATCCGATATATATCGGCCTGCGGATTGGCTCGTTAGCCCTGCACCCGGACGACCAGCTTGTGGCCGTACGAATTGACACGCTCGGGGGCTCGTCGCCCCCGCTCTTGTGCGAACTGGGGTCGATGAACGTGAAGCTCATAGCGCCGGACGATTGCACCCGCCAAGAATGGCTCACGACCCTGGTTGCGACAGCCAACGGCTTGCTCCAGACCGTGCCGCAGCCTTCACTTGACGGTCAGCCCGTCGAGCGCGTCTCGTTGCTGCCGGCCGCCGGTGAATTGCCGCAACAAACTCCTCTGGTACCCCACCTGCATCGAATCGGCAAGGTTGCCAGAACATTGCTCGATGAGCCGCCGCCGGACCAGAGTAGCTCTCTGGACGATCAAACGGTCGGCAAGCTGCAAGACGAATATCGTCTTTTCTTCGACTATCTGCGCGGAAACTACAAGGATGCGCAAGCCGATCTTGATGACCTGGCGTCGCGTGCCGACACGCCCGATTCGATCTTTCAGCTTCTGGCCTTGCGAGCTCAGGTGATGCACGCCCGGGGCATGACCCAGCAAGCTGCGATCAATTGTCGATTACTTGTTAAAAGTCCAGGGCGGCCAGAGTGCGCCGGGTTGAGGAGACTCCGCTGGGCATGGTATTCACTCCAGCCGATGATCGAGGACAGCTCTGGACCCGGTACCTGGCCCAGCGCCTGGTCGAGACTGCGACGGTGCCGAACTCTTCCTCGGCCGACAGCCCCGGCGAGAATGAAGATCCGATCGACCTGCGGATACAGGTTCCGCAGGACATTCAAAACGGCCGAATCATGGACGAGGGAATCCAGTTTCAGCTCCGCGGTCCGAGGCGTGGCGGGTTCCGTCCCGACATGCCACCCGGACCAGGAGCCCCGCGAATGGGCGGCCGCCCCCTGGGACCTGGCATGCAGCGCCTCCCGCGCGTCTTCCCTCCGCAGCCTCCGCAACCGGCCGAACCGGGCGGCCCTTTGCCGGGGCGGTTCGGCGGCTTCGGCCGCCGTGGTTAAGACCCAGGAGAGTGAGCGGATCTGGCTGCTTTCAGTGCATCATCAGGAGTACGATCCGGGCTGCCTGGATGACGCTGGCCCGTTCCGCGACGGTAATCGTTCCGCGAGCGATGATCTGGTCGAGGTTGTGCAGTGTGTTGTTCATGAGGTAAAGCTGAGCGGTGCCAAGGTCAAGAGCTTTCCGGTTCTCCATCAGCTTGCGGATCACGTCACGGATGGTGACGGCTTCGGCAAGGGGATTATCGGGCAAGGCGCGCCATCGGGGCACCGAAGGGGCGCTGGCGACTGACCGCGTGACTGCGTGAATTACCTGGCTGATTTCCGCCAACTTGGCGTAATTCAGAGATTCCGGCCGGTCGTCCGGGGAATGGTAACGAGGGTTCTCGCCGGTGGTGAAAAACAGGTACGGAATCTGCCGGCTGCGGAACGGCCCGTAATCGCTACGATTGAGAATCAGGAGGTCCGAACCCAGCAGGCCAACGGTCAATGGCCGGTTCTTGGCTGCCTGGTCGATCCAGGGTCGAAGTCCCGGGGCATGCTCGGTTCCCAGCACGAAGACGTGGCTCTCGCAAACCCCGCCGAGGGCGCCGCCCGATCATGTCGGCCGTGATGAACAGCACGACTTTTTCGAGCCGCACCGGCGGGTGGGCAACGAAGTAACGAGAGCCGAAGAGTCCGATCTCCTCGAGATCGAAGCCGATGAACATCAAGCTGCGGCATGGAGGATCGGAGGTGGCGGCCATCGATCGGGCTACCTCGAGCATCATGGCCACTCCCGACGCGTTGTCGTCGGCGCCGGGGTAGATAACTCCGCCCCGCACGCCCAGGTGATCGTAATGAGCCGAGACGATGACCCACTCGTCCTTGAGTATGGGGTCGGCCCCGCGCAGCACAGCCCCGACATTGCGCCCCTCGACCCGCCCGGGCTCACCGGAGGGAACCTCCTGGATGAACTGTCCCTGGAAGAGCGGTTCGAGTTTGAGGCGGCGAAACTCGTCGATCAGGAACCCCGCGGCCTTGCGGGCTCCCTCGCCCCGGCGGCCTTGCATTTCCGTGGAGGCCAGCTTAGTGACGATTGCCCTGAGCCGCTCCAGCTCTGGCCGGGGGGTCGATTGCGCCTGAGCTCGAATGACGGGACCAGCCCCGATCATTCCTGCCGCGGTAGCAATCAGCAGAGAGCGAATCATCGATCCTGGTTTCCCCGGCATCAGAGTGTGCAGTCCTGGGCGAACCCGAGTGTTATGCATAACTGGTCCTGGGGCGAAAATTTTTTTCTTCGATTGTCCGCGCCCGCGGAGAAAGTGTGGCATGTTAGCCTTGTTTTGGGAACGGCGTCCCTACATGGAGGTGGAACGTGTCGCGAGGCTCATGGATCAAGGCGCTCACCCTGGTCGCGGCTCTCTTGGGCTTTGGCGGGGTGCAGTCTGCGCAGGCTCAGGACTGGACCGACTACTTGCACTGGCCGTATGTGCCACCCCAGGTCCCGGGCAACGGTTTCGAGTACGGTGGGCTCTACGACGGATGGTATCGCTATCCTCGGGAACAGCGGATTGTTCCCCAGATCCAAGGGCCCTACTATCGGAACTTTTATGGTGGCTATCGGGTTCTAGGCTTCTTCCGACACCCCCATGGCTGGCATGAATGGGACAAGAAGAAGTTCTACCAGGGCCATCATTTCATACTCGACGTCTTTTGAAACAGCCCATGAGGTTCGTCGTCTGAGTGCTCCCGAGGAATCGCCTCGGCTCTTTCCTCCCCACGGAGAGATGCCGAGGTGATTCCATTGCGCCCCGGGCCGGCCAAGGAGCGGCTAACCCAAGCTCAGTGCCATTTGATAATACGCTTCGGAGGCCCGGTAAACCTGGTCCAGATCGACCCACTCATCCTTGGTATGGGCCTGGGAGATGTCGCCGGGTCCAAAGACCACGCAGGGCAGACCGCCGGCGCCCAGCGGTCCGGCGTCGGTACCGAAAGGGACGCCGACCAACCGAGGCTCCCTGCCGGTTCCGCGCTGGACCGCCTCCCTGAGCGGTGCAACCCACGTCTCCAGCCGGGGAACCAGGGCGGGCAGGCTAACCCAGGGGGGGTCGAATTCCAGGGCGTCAAGACTTCCCAGCCGTTCCCCGAGGAATTGCTGGAAGTCCGCGATCGACTGGTCGGGTTGCTCTCCTGGTATCAGGCGCCGATCGATCTCGATCTCACACCAGTCGGGTACGATGTTGACGCATTGCCCACCCTCGATTCGGCCGACCGAAATACTGGGCGGGCCGACAATCGGATCGGCCGGCGAGGCGCCAAGAATGGCGGCGTACTCGGCCAGGGCGTCAAGAACCCGGCCCATCCGGTAGATCGCATTGACTCCACGCTCCGGAGTCGAGCTGTGGCAGGCCACGCCCCGAGTCCGGGTCTTCCAGCGCAAAGCACCCTTGTGGCAGTGAACCAAATCCAGAAGCGTCGGTTCGGCGACGATGGCCAGGTCCACTCCCTGCGTTGAACGGGCTAGTTGCGACGCTCCCGTGTGGGTGAATTCCTCATCCACCGTGCAAACCAGCAGGACCGAGGCGGCCGTCGGCGGCCGCTCGCGGCAGAGCCGCTGCAGGGCCACGAGCATCGCGGCCATCCCACCCTTGATGTCGCAGGAACCCCGTCCCCACATCCGCCCGTCCTCGATCCGCGGTCGGAACGGGTCGATGGTCATGCCATCGGTCGGGACTGTGTCCTGGTGGACGTCGAACAGCAAGGTCCGACGAGAGCCGGGAGACTCAAATCTCGCATACAGGTTGTCCCGACCCGGTGAGACGGGCTGCCGACGGCAGGTGATTCCGTTGCGCCCGAACCAATCTTCCAGGTAGCCGGTCAGCCGTGTCTCGAGCAAGTCGGGGCCATCCAGTTTGCGGCCCATCGGGTTAACGCTCGCGATCGACACCAGGTCTCCCAGGAGGCGGGTCAGATCGTCCACGAAACAACCTCGGTTGCGTTCATTTGACCCGTTCCAGATACTCGGCCGTGCGGGTGTCGATTCGGATCTTCTCTCCCGGCTTGACGAAGGGCGGAACCTGCACCTTCAAACCAGTCTCCAGAGTCGCTTCCTTGTACTGATTGGTGGCCGTGGCCCCCGCGAGCGCGGGCGGCGTATCGGAGACAGTCAGCTCAACCGAATCGGGAATCTCGATCGAAACCGGCTTGTCGCTGATGTATTTGACCATCACCTTCGTGTTGGGCAGCAAGAACTGCATCGCAGTGCCGATGATGTCCTGGTCGAAGTGCAACTGGTCGTAAGTCTCAGTGTCCATGAAGACGTGCTCGCCGCCGGCGGAGTAGAGATATTCGTACTCCTTGGTCTCGACGTACGGCACCTCGATCTGATCGACTGAGCGTAGTCTCTTGTCAATGAGTGCGCCATTGTTCATGTTCCGGAGCTTGGTCTGGACCATGGCCCGGAGGTTACCCGGTGTGTGGTGCGCGAAGTCGACAACGACGAAGTTCACTCCGTCGATGGTAATGACCATTCCCCTGCGAATATCTGTGGCTTTCAGCAACATGGTACTTTGCGTCTCTCCCGAGTCTTCGAATAGTCCATATTAGTCCAGTGGTTTCCTCGATGCGTCCAGCGAAGAGAATCGTTGGGACGCTTGCCTGGGCGCATTGTTGATTCGATCAAGTATGAAAAGCCTCACCGCGCGGGGGGATCTTGCTTCTCTGAAAGGGAATATCGCCTCGAGGGTTGTGTCAACATTCCTGCGGCATGTCGCCGCGGGCTCGCGCCCTGGCAGTATTTCCGTACGGCCGCTTTGTTCAAGCGCCACCGATCGGGCCCTGGCGGAGCCCTAATGAAATGTACTGGCCCGGACGAGTTTTGGCTAGCACTATGTCCGGCACATGCTGGTGGCTGCCTTTGACGAAAGATTCGGAGCGAACCGGCAAGCCCACGAAAGATAGCCAAAGGGAAAGGAGAGCAGGATCGGCAAATGGCATGGACCCCAAGCGATTCTGGCGGGAATCCGCGATCAGCTCAGTGCAGGCAGCGCCGGCGGGGCGGCCCCGGCTGTGGGCAATGCGGCAATCGGCTCCTCCCGGGCATGCTCAAGATTGTCGCCCGCCAGGTGCGTCAGGGGCCAATGTTCAAGCCGCACCTGGCTGCCTTGAACGGCGACGAAGGGGCAGGGGGGGGCCTCGATCCAGGTGCCGCTATTGATGTACAAAACGCCGTTATGCTCGGCGACCAGCGGCAGATGCGTGTGACCGCAAGTCACGAACCGGAACCCGCGGCCGGCGGCATACTCCGATGCGCGCCGCATGATCACCTCGCTGTTGCGCTGCCACCGCTTGGTGATCCGGCGTATCCAACGCGCGGCGCGGTGGGGCATTGATTTCTGGATGAAGTAGAAAATCCCGCAGGCAATCTCCGTCAGCCAGGGAAAGTCGGTCATGATGGTGTCGAACTGGTCGCCGTGCAAGATCAGAAGCTGGATCTCGCCATTGTCGTATACGTACTCATCAAGTATATCGACGCCCACGATGTGGCTGACGATGTCGGCGGGACCGTCGTGGTTTCCCCGCACCCATACCACCCGGATGTCGTCGCGGTCGGTGTTGCGGCGGATGACCTTCAAACAGGCGAAATGCCTCTTCGTGAGCCGCTTGAAATTGAGGTCATCGAAAATATCGCCGTTAATCACAAGCTCGCGGCAGTGCTCGACTGCCCAGGTCAGGAACTCCTCGAGTAGCTTCGCCTGGCAGACGTCGCTCCCCAGGTGCAGATCGCTGATTACGATGCAATCGTAGACGACCTTTTCGCCCTGACTCTGCATGCTCGAGGCAGTCTCCATCACGCGACTCCGCGGTCGTTCCCGGCCCGCCAGAGTCACGTCCTCGTCTGGCGGCTTCATTCGGGCTTGCCAGGGAACCCGTGACAGCCCGGCGAAGATTAGTTATTCCATTATACGATCGTGTGCGCAAGAAACGCTTGGTGAACTACAAGCTCCGGTCGACGCCGTCGTTCCATCGCTTTAGCGAAACCCATTGCGGAACCAATCTTATAGCATGAGCTCCGGCATGTCACCGGCTACATCAAATCTTCAAAGGGATGAGACATCCGGCCAGCACTGGAAGCGGATTACCCACCAGGGGTCAGTGCGCATCGAGGACGTCTCGCCAGAATGTCGGTACGGCATCCCATGCCGACTGATAGGACGCTTCCAGCGGTAAGGGGATGTAAACCTCCGGCGTGAGAAACATCGGCATGTCGCAGAGCGTGGGCCGACCTCGACGGGCTCAACGAACGCCTCGGGAAAGGTGCCGCCGATGTAAGAGGCCAGGGTCAGCGTTCGGTCCGAGGGCAAGGCAAAGTCGTTTTCGATGAAATCATCCCAGATAGCCTTGTGGATGCCCTGGGGATCGCGTGGGCCCGGAGGGAACAGGTCGACGATCACCATGTGGATTCCCGCTCTCAGGAACTGTCCCACCTTTTCAACAAAGGCACGTAGGCCGTGTTTCGTGTTCTTATTCCCCGGCGAGACAACTTCGAGCATGGCGACGATACGGTGATCGCTGGCGTGCCGGATGACGACCGTTCTCGCCTTGGCGGCGTAAACGTCCGGCTCCGCGCGTAATCGGAACCGAGCTTTCGGCGGGTTTGCGGCGAGTGCGATTCCCCCCGCCGGCTCTCCGATCGCCGCAGAAATCTCAGCTAATTGAAGTGTGAGCACGTCGAGTCCGAGTCCACCGGCGATCCGCTCGGCCAAGGCATAGTAATCAGGAGGCAGAAGCCCCCGATTCAACTGCCTTGACAGGTCACCGATCCACTCGAGGTGGAAATGGTGAAAGATGCCTGCGCTCACGCGAGTCCAGTCGTGAACCGGCATGACTCGTTCCTCCGCGCCCGCTGCTCATCCTCTCCCTATTAGTAATTATGTACCCATGGTACGTGCGACTCAAGTCAGTCCCTGGGTGCGACGCGTCTTGCCGGGGGAATGAACGGTGCGCGAAAGGGCCGTTTCCGGACCTCTTCTTGCACCGCCAGCTCGAAAAGAGCCTTCCAATCCATGCCTGTCCGCGCGGCGGCGGAGAGGTGCCGCCGAACCTCTTCGAGATCGATGGGCGTACAGCCAAGCGCCTCGGCCAGGTCGAAGCGGATCTCCGCCTCGTCGTAACCAAGCTCTAGTTCGTCTTCTTGCTCCTGCTGCTCGACGTTCTGCGCCCTGAACCACGTACTCGACCGACGGCACTATGAATTCCTGGAGGCCGAGTAATGCGCTACCCGCTCCACGCCGCACGTGATCCTGGCCCGAAACGATTTTCCGGCCCATCCTCCTCAGGAACAAAGTGAGCACAACCACCACGGCGAAGACAAATCCGGCAAAGATCAACAAGGTCTGTTCCATGTGCCACCTCCGCCGTCTAACCGGACGTTCAAGGCGGCAGATTTCGCCGGCGATCCTGCAGCCGCCATCCATCAACCACCCTGGGATACGGCGGTGCCGGGCACCGGCTTGTCCAGCTTGGACCAGGCTCCGTAGTAGGTCATGCCCGGGTAATCGCGCACGAAGCCCAGTTCGGCAAGTGAGGCGGCCACCGTGCTTTGCAGGGCGGGCGCACTGTTGTAGGTCTCGACCCTGAGAACTTGACGCCCCGATCCGACAAGCTCGACCACGCGGGCCAGCGCGGAGTGAATCTCGGTCTGCGACGCCGAGGCCAGACCTGTCAGGCGCTGCCGTACGCCTCGATCACCAGCACCGGGCGGCCGCTCTTCATGATCAAGTAGTTGCCGGCCACGCGGCTCAAACGGCCCTTGCCCCCGTCGAGCAGAGGGATGTCGAACGGAGCGCCGCTGCCATAGAGGTTCGCAGGGTCGGCGGCAGCCAGGAGAATGTCCTCGGCCGCTGAAGCCAGCGAGCCCGCCAGACGGGAGAGTCCCGCGGCGGACTCGTCGCGTGCGTACTGTACGCCGGATAGCCCTTCGACGAAGTAACCCCGGCGCAGCTCGCCGCGCAACTCGGCTCGGGCCAGCAGCCCCGCCAGATCGGCCCACTCAGGCCCCCAAGGCTCAAGCTCGACCAGCTCCCGCGTCAGTATGCCGTAGCGCTCAAGCAGCACGTCAAGCCAGGCCAGCCGACGATCTTCCTCGCCTCTATCTGCGCGCTCGAGCAAAGCCCATCGCCCTTCGGCACGGTCCGTGCTGGGACGCCGCGAGCGGATACGGAAGAAGTGGCCAGCGGCGGACGACTTGACATCGACCAGAGCCTCGATCGCGTCGAAGGTCCCCGGGCGCACTGGGTCGAACCGGTCGTTGGTGACCTCGCCCCGCAACATCAGAGAACGCAGTGCCCTGCGCAGCCGCAAGGGCTCCATACCAGCCATTCGCGCCAGGTCGGCCGCGAAGCTCGCCCCCGGCTGCTCAGAATCTCAAGCACTTTCCGCTCGTCAGCCGACTCATTGTGCTCGTCCAAGCACTGGCACCTCCCGCCCTGGAAGTCTCGGCGCACCAGCGTGACCGCGGGCTCGTCCCTCTCCTCCCTGGCAACCCGCCAGAGCCAGCTTCCCGAAGCCAACAGATTATCGAGCCAGCTCGCTTGGTACCCTTTGATCCTCCGGGGCAGAATCTCGCTTTCCCAGAAGTCCGCCGGGGCAGCGTACCCCTGAAGTTGGTCGAGAACAGCTTCCAGTCCGACCTGCCCTTGAAGTCGCGCCGCTGCGTGAAGATGCTGACGCCGTAGTAGAAAATCGACAAAGATTTCGGGGGCGACCGCCATGCTCTCGCGGCGGCGAATCGCCACGCTCAGGCGCCGGACCTCGGCGAGGTTTGCAGGCTCGGCCCACCGGCATCCCGTCTCGGAGTCGGCCGGAGCCAGGCGAATCAAGCCGCCCTTCTCGACCCATTGATCGAGCATCTCGGCCGCCAGCTCCGGTGCGATGGGATAACGCCGGCACAGCTCGGCCTTGCCAATTAACGCATGCGTGCGCAGGTACTGTTTGACAATCGAATTCAGGGCTTCGAGGTCGTGCTCGCCCTCTGCGGGAAATGCCCGGCGATATCGCGACTCGTCCTCGGCCAGAATCCAGCGCATGGGCTCCGCGGTCCCAGGTAAGTCGATCCGCACGACCCGTCCCTGTTCCCGCAGCTCCATGAGCATGCGCTCGACCGACCCGAACAGCTCGGAGCTCGTCAGGTCGCCGAGAGCCCGCAGCGTTTCAGCCATTTCCTCGATTGTACGCGGGGCCAGCCCGCGGCGGCGGAGTCGGCCTTCGACCCGCTCCACCGCCTGGGGATCGAGCAGCCGCGTCCACCCGGGTGCTTCCAGTACAGCGTCCAGCAGCTCAAGGTCGACGGCCGGACTGCCCGGTCTCAAGTCTGCTCGCCGCGGTTCGTCCCACTCGTAGAGATAGCTCGGTGTGAACTTAAAGATCAGCTCGGAGGCAAACGGCGAGGCGATCTCACCTTGTCGGTAGACGATCCGCACCTTGCCCGCGCGGATCTCCTCGAACAAACGACGCAGGCCAGAAAGATCCAGCTCCTGATCGAGACATTCCCGAAACGTTTCGACGACGATGGGGAAATCGGGAAACTTGCCCACGACCTGGAGCAGGTCCTTCGCCCGCAGCCGTTGCAGCCAGAGCGGAGTTCTTTTGCCGGGATCGGGCCGTGGCATGAGCAGTGCCCGTGCCGCGTTCTGGCGAAATCGCAAGCCGTAAAGCGCGGTCTCCGTCAGCTCCACACGAATCAGTCGCTCTGCCTCGTCGGCGGTCAGGCCATCGAGCAAGTCGAGCGGTGGGTCATCCATTTGCGGCAGCCGGAAGAGCAGCCCATCGTCCCCGTGCAGGCACGAGGCCTGGATGCCGAAGCGCTCGCGGATGCGGCCTTGCAGGGCCAGTTTCAACCCCTGGTGCAACCTACCGCCGAACGGGGAGAGGACCGCCAGGCCGAGCTCTCCGGCCGGATCGCGGAAGCTCTCTATCAGGACGGTTCGGTCATCCGGCACGACTCCCGCGACCCGTAGCTGGCGGGCGATATAGCCTATCAAAGGCCGGGTTGCTCGGGCCTCTAGCCGGCACTCTGTTTCAAGCCAGCGGGGTAACTCCGGATCGTCGAGCCGACCGGCGATCTCACGACAAAGAGCGCCCACCGCGGCGCCGAGTTCCGTCGAGCGCGGCGAGCTCTCACCCCTCCAGAACGGCATGACCGCGCTACTCCCCTCGGCCGGTCGAACCACAACGCGATGAGGCTCAATGGCGTCGATCCTCCATGTGTTATTCCCTAACGCGAAGGCCTCGCCGACTCGACGCTCGAAGACGAACTCCTCGTCGAGCTCGCCCAGCCGCGGGCCCTCCGAGCCAAGGTAAACCGGGAACTGCCCCGTGTCGGGAATCGTACCGCCGCAAACCAGCGCCAACCGCGCCGAACCAGGCAATGCCGCCAGACGATTGTGAATGCGATCCCAGGCGATCCGCGCGCGAAGATCACGCAGCGGGCCGGTCGGGAACCTCCCCGAGACCAGGCATAGCACGCCCTCGAATACCTCGGGTGCCAGATCCTCAAAAGGATAAGCGCGGCGCACCAGATCGAACAGGTCCGGCACGTCCCAGTGGTCCATCGCCACGCATGCCACCACCTGCTGGGCCAGGACGTCCAGACAGCCATGCGGCACGCGCAATGGCTCGATGCGGCCCTCGACCATCGCGCGCGCGCAAGGCGGCCGTCTCCAGCAGATCGCCCGCGGTCTTGGCGATCAGGCGTCCCTTGCTGACACCGTGAACCACATGACCAGCCCGGCCCACTCTCTGCAACCCGCGGGCGATGTTCCCCGGCGACTCCACCTGGCAAACCAGGTCAATATGCCCCATGTCGATGCCGAGTTCGAGCGAGGCCGTGGAAACCACGCCCTTCAGTGCGCCGCTCTTGAGCTCTTCTTCGGTGGTTCTGCGCTCCTCCAAACTCAGGCTGCCGTGGTGAGCGCGGAACCATGCGCGAAGGTTCTCGGGCTCGAGTCCCGGCTCGGCCTCGATCGGTTCAACCGCCGCGATCGCTTCGTTTATCCGGCTCGTCAGCCTCTCGACGGTCCGTCGGCTGTTGGTAAAGACAAGCGTCGAACGATGGCCGTCGATCAGGCTGACGATCCGCTCCTCGATGGCCGGCCAGATCGTACCTGGCGGTCCCAGAAATTGACTCTCGTCGGGGCCTGGCCAGATCACTTGAAGGTCCATGTTCTTGCGCCGGCCGGCGTTGATGATCGTGACCGGTCGAGCCTCGAATCTCCGCTCACCGGGTTGTGTGACGATGCATCGCCGACCACCAAGATAGTGCGCCACCTCTGCGAGCGGACGCTGGGTTGCAGATAGACCGACGCGCAAGAATGACGCCTTGCAGATCGCCTCGAGCCGCTCCAGAAGCAGTGCCAGGAAGACCCCGCGCTTGTTGCCGCAGACTGCGTGAATCTCGTCGATGATAACATGGGAAACACCGCGTAAGATCTCGCGGGCCCGGCTGGTAAGCATGAGGTGTAGCGATTCGGGCGTTGTGATCAGGATATCGGGCGGCTTGCGGACCAACCTGGCGCGATCGCTTGCCGAGCTATCGCCGCTCCGGACTGCCGACTGAAGCGGGCCAAGTGGCGGTCCGCAATCCCGCGAGCGCTCGAGAATGCCCGCCAGAGGAATTTCGAGGTTGCGCCTGATGTCCTGGTTGAGCGCCTTCAGAGGCGAGATATAGAGAATACGCACTCCTGCCTCGCGCCGGGGCGTCCTCCAGAGCAAGTCGAGCGCCGCCAGAAACGCGGCTAGCGTTTTGCCCGATCCCGTAGGAGCCACGATCAGCGTGTTCCGCCCGGCCGCGATGGCCGGCCATCCCTGTCTCTGCGCGGGCGTTGGCTCACCCAGAGCTTCCCGGAACCAGGCCGCCACCGGCGGCAGGAACCGCGCCAGAACGTCATCGCTATCGTCGCCGACATCCAGCTCAGCCATCACGTAGCGCAACCCTTCGCCTGACGATTCGCACTTCCCAGATCGACTTGCCACGTACTTGATTGTGAGCCAGAACACCACCGGAGGCAAGCGTGAACTTGTACGGGCGTTCAGAAAATGGAGCCGGTGTGGAGAGCAAAGGGTATGGTGCGCATTCGATGTGAACATCCTTGCGTGTGTGATCCGCAATTAACTACATGCATGGACGCCGCCCGCTCCATGTCGACAGAAGCTGGCAAAATTTAGCCAGGTGTCAAGCGGAAGGAGGTCTGTAAGGAAAAAGTCGGAGCAGTGCCTGTGACGAGGATTTCTCGGCCTTGGATAGACCTGTCGAATCTTTTGATGCGTCGAAATCATTAATGGGCCTCCGCAACTTCCGGGCAATTGCGCGAAAGGCAACCTATTATTGAATCGGGACAAAAGCTTCTCACTTCCCGACGGTCTTGCCATGCCCCCACAAGGTTCGAAGGGCAACGAACAGGTTCTGGGCTATCGGCTGATCGAACTGTTAGGGGCCGGCGGTTTTGGCGAGGTCTGGAAGGCCGAGGCACCTGGCGGTTTGCTCAAGGCGATCAAGTTCATTTACGGAAAACTCTCCGATAGGCAGGCCAGGCAAGAGCTCAGAGCCCTGGAGCAGATCAAGCAGGTAAGGCACCCGTTTGTCCTGTCGCTCGAGCGCGTTGAAATTCTCGACGGCCAGCTCATCATGGTCAGTGAGCTGGCCGACAATACTCTTCTGGACCGGTTTGAAGAACGTCGAGCGGGGGGTGGGAACGGGATTCCCCGCGAAGAACTATTGCGGTATCTACTCGATGCGGCCGAAGCTCTTGACTTCATCACGATGCGGTTCCGACTTCAGCATCTGGATGTCAAACCCAGCAACCTGTTCCTGATGGGCGATCGCCTCAAAGTGGGCGACTTCGGGCTGGTCCGCGAGGTCTGCCATCACATCGGGACAAGCACGGGGGGGTTGAGTCCGGCTTACGCCTCGCCCGAGTCTTTCACCGGCGAGGTCAGTTCCTACTCGGACCAATATGGTCTGGCAATCGTGTACCAGGAGATGCTAACCGGCACCCGGCCATTTCGCGGACGGACAGTGCACCAGCTCTCCGACCAGCATCTTCATTCCCCTCCTAACCTCGCATCCCTCTGCTCGGGCGATCAGTCGGTCATCGGCAGGGCTCTTTCCAAGAATCCCAACGACCGGTTTCCCACCTGCGGTGAAATGGTCCGGGCCTTGCTGAGCGTCGAAGAGTTCAATTCCCCGGCCTTGGAACTAAATGACTCCGGCGTATTCGAGCCAGAACCTCACTCTCCATCAGCTACGTTCCAGCCAGTGCTCCGGTCGCTCGACCTGGCCGACGTTGATCTGGACGCGCCGGGCACGCGGACTGTGCAAACGTGCGTTTCTACCGAGCCAGAGACGGGGGCGAGATCAAGGTCGAGTGGGATCACGTCGCAGACTCTCGCCGAGGGCTTCCCCGCGCCGACCTTATTCGTCGGTATCGGCGGTATCGCAGGCAGTGTACTCTGTCAGATCAAGCATCTCTTCGAGTCACGTAGGGAAACCCGGGGAGCGAATCGGCACCTGCAGTGGCTCCTTCTGGATACGGACCGGGCCACACTCCAAGAGGCTTGCTGTCCCAAAGTCGCAGGCAGGCTCGGGGTCGAAGAGACCTTGCTGATGCCGCTCCATGGGCCGGAGCATTACCGTCCTCAATTGAAAGAACTGCTGGGCTGGCTGGCCAGGCACTGGGTTTTCCGGATACCGCGATCTCGTTGCACCGAGGGTATTAGACCCCTCGGCCGTCTTGCTTTGATCGACAATGCCGAACGCGTTCTGGAGCGTCTGCGACAAGCGATCAAGCAGATGGGCACGACAGCTCACGATGAGGAAGCTCGGAACCAGTTCCAGGTCATCGTGATCGCCAGCATCAGCGGAGGCACGGGAGGAGGGTGTCTCGCGGACCTCGGGCTGTCAATTCGCCAGATCCTCCGGGAGGAGCGAATGGATCGAGCATCTGTCGATGGTGTGATGACCCTGGCATTGGGGATGCGAAAAGACCAGAGGGAGCTGGCCCAAGCCAATGCTTACGTCACGCTCTCGGAACTCCGCTACTATCTCGATCCGAACTGCCGATTTCCGGGAGTCAAGGCTCTGGGACTGAAGGCGGCAGAAACGGGCCTGTCGCTCTTCGACCAAGTTTACTTGGCCGATTTCGGGGATATCATTGGCGAGGAGGGTATCGAAACCAACTCCAACCTGCTGGCCGAACACGTTTACCTGAGGTGCAGGACGCCCTGTCGGCGGAAAACTACGGCCCATCGGCTTGATTCTGAGGGGGCTGACGACGGTCTCCAGCTCAGAAGCTTTCGCCTGGTTCGTCTTGGCTTCCCACGTGCGGAACTTCGAAAGTTGGTTGTCCGAGAGACTTGCAGGCGGATCATCAGTCGCTGGCTCCACGGGATCCCCCGCCGTGCCGACTTGGATGAGAGGGCGGGACCAGAGCGAATCGAGGAGTCGGCCGCAATGCAACTGCCGTCGCCAGAACTCGATGCCGATCATTTCTTCGCCCAGCTGGAACTCGACGAGAAGAAGTTCCTGGAGGTGTTCCTGGAACGGCTGGAGCAAGCCAGGGGGTCCGATCCCCTGAAGTCACTCCAGCGTCAGGCTCGCGACCTGCTTCATGTCCGGGGCAAAGCTGGAGCGGGCCGAGCTCTCGTGAGGTTCTTCGACGAACTGGACAGTAGACTGGGTGCCGGATCGATCAAGATTCAGCATGATCACCCCTCATCGGCTTTGGAACAAAAGCTTCAGAATGCGTTCACGCATGATAAACATGAGATCGACCGCCGTCTGGAGGCCTGGGTCAAGCAGATCGTTGAAGATCCAGCTCAGCGTCTCAAGCCGGCCCGTGATGCGTTGAACAATCTGACCGCAAGGCTGGTCGAGCAGCTCGAGGCCGCCCCTGCGCAGGTCGCTGCTGTCCGGGCAAGAAGGGACGAGATTCGAGAGCGCTATCTGGGGAAGGGAAGTGCCTCGGTGGGTGGAAACAGGCGAGCCTTCTCACACCTTCTCCGAGCACTCCCGCGCGAATTCTCGCCACGGGAGGAGGAACTCTGCGAGTATAGCCAGCTCTTGATCAATGAAACAGCGCTTCTCGTCCGTGCCGAGATACTTGGCAGTTTGCATGCCAAGGCAGCGCAAGTCGGGGAGGGATTGAACCGACTCCAACAGGGCCTGGAGAATGTGGAGCGTTCTTTCGCGGCCAAGAATCCACGCTTCAGGAACAACCAGAGCGCAACGCTCGGGTCTTCGGCCGATCTTCTCCCCGTGCAGACGGCCAGCATGGCCGAGCTGAGGGAGACATTCGCTGGCTCGTTTTGTGGCGATCGCCGCCTTTCCGGTTTAGAGAAAAGCTTTCACGAGGAGGTTCTGGAACCGCATGGCGGTCTCACCGCCGTGATGACGCGCGAAACCGGTTTCGTGACCAAGGTGTTTCACGAGACATTGTTCCATCGTGTGGCCGGTGCGGTCGATGATCTTCTAAGCGATAGCGATGCGGCTTCGATATTGTATCAACGGAATGGATCGATCGAGGGCGTGTTGAGGGAGCTGATCCGGGCCGGTATGTCGACCCTGCTTGGCCATCCGAGAAACGCGGCTCAACGGCTCATCCTCGGCCTGCCCGACAGTCCCTCGGGCAGGAGTTTGCGGGAAAGACTGGCGAAGTCGGAGAGCGAGCTTCCAATCTCCGACTTTGTGTCGATTCCGGATGACGTCGTGTTCTGTCTGGAGATCGAAAACCTGAGCTTCTCCTCGGTCCAGGCCAAACTGGTCGCGGGGCAACCGTGGCTGACCGACCTGGCTCCCAAGCTGGTCTCCCGGGAAGACGTCGACTGGCCCGAGCTAGCGCACACCACTGAGATGGGGAGGCTTGTCGAGGGAGGCGATGATCTGTAGGAGAGAGGTTGGGTATCCGTAGAGGAACCCCTGTCCCAGGTGGCAACCGTTTTGGAGGCAGACCTCCGCGGCCTGCTCGCTTTCGATTCCCTCCGCGATGACCCGGATGCCCTTCCCAGCGATCGCCGTCAAGAACCCCCGCACCATTTCCCGGCTCGTCTCGGAGCCCTGCATTGCTTGCACAAGATCCCGATCCAGCTTGAGAAAGTGGGGCGGACATTCGGCAATCTCCAGCAGCCTTGCCTGACCGACTCCGAAGTCGTCATAGGCGAGCTCGATTCCCAGCTCTCGCAGCGCTCGCTTGATCGATCGCAACTGGTCGACGCTCGTCTTCGCTTGCTCGGATAATTCGATGACAAGTTGGTGACGCCCCCCATTCTGGCGAGAAAGCTGGTTGAGCCAATCGAGAGAATCGGACCGGGTTAACTGGGACGGGTGGAGATTGATGAAGAGTCGGAAGTGAGAGGGAAGCCTTGCCCCGATCTTCAGTGCCTGGGTCCTGAAAAGACGGCACAAGTCGCCTTCCATCTCACACTTCTCGGCAAGCTGAAAGAGCTTGACGGGGCTCTGATGCAACTGGTGATGGCTTCCCCGGCCGAGGGCCTCGAAGCCGACGATCGCGTTGGTACGCAGATCGACGATGGGCTGGAACACGATCGCAACCAGCTCCTCCGAAACCAGTTGTCGAAGGAAAGTGATAAGTCGGATCAAGCTTTCCTTCTCTCCCGTGTCGCTTTCCTGAGTCAGCGACGCCGTGTTGCTGCAGCGCAAGCCGATGGCCGGTGCCAAACAGAAGCAGAATTCCCAGTGAGCCACGTGAATGATGTCGCCGTCAACCAGATGGGCCTCGTCAATTCGCTTGCCGTTGGCGAAGGTTCCGTTGGTGCTGCGGAGATCACGCACCAGGTACCGACCGGAATCCTGAGCGATGAGCGCGTGGTCTTTGGAGACCTTGTGGGAGTAGATCGTGAGGTCGGCAGTTTGGGATCGCCCCATGACGAAGGGATTCTTCGTGATCTCCACCCGCTTGGCCGGACCGCCTTGTTCCGGGAAATGTTCCAGATAGGCTCTCATGCGTCTCCCCACCCTGTCGTAGCCTTCAATCAACCTCAGTAAAATAAGTGTCGACGACGATGTCAAAATACTCCGGTTTCATCTCGATGGGCAGACCGAAGTACGAGCAGTAGCTTTTCAGGTGCCGCAGCAGATCGCGGCCATGGCAGCGACGGAAGCCTCGCTTGGCCTTGATGTAGTGTTCCTGAATAAGATGTTCAACTGCAGACTCGTTGTAGTCGATCTGCATTGACAGCGCGGAGATCTTGAAGAGCTGGCGAAACTCCTCGGGATCGGGGTCCTTCACGTGGACCTTGTAGGCCAGGCGGCGCAAGAAAGCTTCGTCGACCAGGTCCCGGGGATTCAGGTTGGTCGAGAAGATGATCATCTGATCGAACGGGACCTGAATGGTCTGGCCAGAGGAGAGGGTCAGAAAGTCGTATCCCTTCTCCAGGGGAACGATCCAGCGATTCAACAGCTCCGTCGGGTCCATGCGTTGGCGGCCGAAATCGTCGATCAGCAAGACGCCGCAGTTACTCTTCAACTGGAGCGGCGCCTCGCTGAAGTTCTTGGCGGCCTGGTGCCGGATCTCGAGCAATTCCATGGTCAGTTCACCGCCGACAATCACAGTCGGACGGCGGATCCTGGCCCATCTTCGGTCGTAGTCGTTTCCCTTCAGGACGCTGCACTCGACATGCTCGATGGTTCTGTGGCAGGCGGGGTCGAACAGCTTGATGATCTGCCCGTCGACGATGAGAGCGTGGGGCAGCCAGATCGGCTGTCCGAAACACGACGCGATCCGCTCGGCCAGGGTGGTCTTACCATTGCCCGGCTCGCCGTAGAGAAAGAGGCCGGCTCCCGAGTTCACGGCCGGGCCCAGTTTGTCGAAGATTCGGGGATTCACCGAGATTCCAGCGAACGACCGTTCGAGTTGCTCTCGCTGGGGAGACTCGGCCCGAATGCTCTGAGCCTCCACCGAGGTCACGTAGTCCGCCAAGGGAACCGGCGCCGGACCCACATAGGCGCAGGCGTCGAACCAGCTTTGGGCCCGTTCAGTTCCTTTCTCTGTCAGCGTGTACACATAGTCGTTCAGAGTCCCCGTGGATGCATGGGCCACGAACGTACGAGTGCGGAGGGCCTGCAGGCGTGCTTCCACGATCCCAAAGGGCAGGCACAGGTGGTCAGCGATCGAGCGGCCGCTCGATCGCCCCCTGACGAGCAAGAGCTTGCAGACCAAAGAGTCAACGAGGGCTTCGTTGAGGCCTGCGTCAACCAGGCTGAGCGGAGGCCCGGGCTGATAGATCTCCTCGTTCAGCAAGGCGGCGAGAAGGCTATTTGAAGGTGCCGATCCGATTACGGACATAGTTCAGTCGTCTTGGGTAGTCATCCCTGCGGTCCGCCGGCTTAGCCACGGTGCTCACCAACACAGTCCGGAGGGAGGCAAGGGGCGACCTTTCGCACTATGTCTGGAGTGCCCAAGACTAGTCTAGGTCGTGAACGTAAGGGAGGCAGGGAATCCCGGACGGGGAAACCAAGCCGAAGGTGCCAGGCTGGGGCTTCGATGACGCTCAAGTCATCAATGACTTCAGAGTGCGACGGGCTCCGGGAAGCCCCGTGAAAGACCGAGTGACGGTCCTCTTCCACGTTCCCGGACCCCGTCCGGGTCAGGAAGATTCGTCGAGGCTGCCGATATGCGGAGGAGCTGCTGTCTTGTACGACCATGGACCGCGTGACGCGGTCGGCGAACCGGCCAGGGTTTTCTCGCCGGAGGAGATTGCCGAAAGGGTGGGCGGGATCGCCGTCAAGTCGCTGAACGAACTGATCCGCAAGCACGGCATGGAAACCACGACCCTCGGCTACGCCGAGCCGTCGCGTAAAGGTGGTCCCCGGCACGGCTCTGGGGCATGACCGAGATCCAGCTCGACGCTCTGATGGCGCTTCGGCGGCGTGGGCGACACGGTCATGACTCGGCCTGAAGCAGGACGGTGGTGCCGGTTGGCGTCAAGCTCTGGGAGCGCAAGCGTCGGGTCTTTCTTCTTGCCAGCCATCAGGGGCTTTGCTCCTTCCCCTTGGCTTCGATCCGGCCGAGGTCAAGGATCAACAGGGGACATGAGACTGCACCACGTCCCAGATCAATCGAAGGTCAACTTCGTCGAAGGAGTGGACGACGCACTTCAGTAATGAGGTAGAGTTGATCATTCCAGCTCAGTCGGGAGTGGCCGAGCCTTGGAATCGGCGAGTAAATACGGAACACTTAATCGGGCAGGCTTCTTCGCCACCGTTCGAACACTCGTCCTCAAAAGTATCGAAGCAAGAGATCCTTGAGCCAGGGATGAAACAGGGATGAAACACGGATTTGAAATCAAAGAAGTGAAAGCGCGTTCCCAAAGGGGCAGCCCAGCAAAGCTCGATCACTACGCCGGCCGTTTTATTGCCAGTCTCTTCATCTGCGTTCATCTGCGTCATCTGCGGACCGTTTCCCCCGTGCCCTCTTTCTCATCAAAACTGATCTGCCTTCTTGATCGGCCAACGGCTCGCCGCATCATCTCACGCCCAATGACACCGGGTCTTTCTTCTTGCGGGCCATGATCGATCTCAATCAGAAGAAGAATTGTCCGAAGATGACGCAGATTAACGCAGATAAATCAAGAAGTTGCATAATTCAGGCTGTTTTATTGCCAGTCTCTTCATCTGCGTTCATCTGCGTCATCTGCGGACCGTTTCCCCCGTGCTCTCTTTCTCATCATAACTGATCTGCCTTCTTGATCGGCCAACGGCTCGCCGCAGCATCACAGCGCCCAATGACACCGCGTCTTTCTTCTTGCGGGCCATGATCAATCTCAATCAGAAGAAGATTTGTCCCCAGATGACGCGGAGGGACGCAGATGAGAAGTGAAAATCAATCGCCGAAGTTCCAGACGCGGAACGCCGAAGTTCAGCAAGAGGCCAACCGACATACCAGTCGCCTTGAGGTAGTTCAAGACCTGGGCCTCATGGACCGACCAGCTCGGACAGAGCATTCAACTCAACAATGACCGATTCGAAACAGAGGAAATCGGCCTTGTAGAGGGTCTTGAGCTTCTGCCCCTTGTAGACCACTGAGAGATCGACTTCCTTTTGAAAGGGGATTTTGACCAACCCCAGCTCGATGGCCATCGCTTCCTGATAAACCGGCTCCAAGAAACCAAGCCCGAGCTGCTTGTGAACTTCCATAGCCACTCCGATAATCGCGTATGTGCGTGGATCCTGCTCCCCTTGCATCACTCCTGCTCCTCTTCAAACTAAAGCGGCTAATCTAAGATCATTATTGTCCGCAGATGACGCAGATTAACGCAGATAAATCAGGAAGTTGCATAGTTCAGGCTGTTTTACTGCCAGTCTCTTCATCTGCGTCATCTGCGGACCGATTCCCCCGTCCCCTCTTTCTTCTCATCATGACTGATATGCCTTCTTGATCGGCGAACGGCTCGCCTCAGCATCTCACGCCCAATGACACCGGGTCTTTCTTCTCGCAGGCCATGATCGATCTCAATCAGAAGAAGAATTGTCCCCAGATGACGCGGAGGGACGCAGATGAGCAGTGAATATCAATCGCCGAAGTTCCAGACGCGGAGCGCCGAAGTTCAGCAAGAGGCCAACCGACAGACCAGTCGCCTTGAGGTAGTTCAAGACCTGGGCCTCATGGACCGAGCTTAGCTCGGACAGAGCCTTCAACTCAACAATGACCGATTCGAAACAGAGGAGGTCGGCCTTGTAGAAGGTCTTGAGCTTCTGCCCCTTGTAGACCACTGAGAGATCGACTTCCTTTTGAAAGGGGATTTTGACCAACCCCAGCTCGATGGCCATCGCTTCCTGATAAACCGGCTCCAAGAAACCAAGCCCGAGCTGCTTGTGAACTTCCATCGCCACTCCGATGATCGCGTATGTGCGTGGATCCTGCTCCCCTTCCATCACTCCTGCTCCTCTTCAAACTAAAGCGGTCTAATCTAAGAACATTATTGTCCGCAGATGACGCAGATTAACGCAGATAAATCAGGAAGTTGCATAGTTCAGGCTGTTTTATTGCCAGTCTCTTCATCTGCGTTCATCTGCGTCATCTGCGGACCGTTTCTCCCGTCCCCTCTTTCTCATCATAACTGATCTGCCTTCTTGATCGGCGAACGGCTCGGCACAGCACCACAGTGCACATGCACTCCGCACGGCTTCTCAATTTGCCTGTATCTTGATCTCGGTTGAGTACATGCTGTGGGTATCAAGCTGCAGCCTCAAGGCATGTATTCCTCGAAGCCCTTCGGGTGTTTGTCATGGTCCGAGACGACGGTGATGAAGCCCTTGCCCAGTCCGGGGAGCCGGGAGATCGCCGAGCGGGACTTCTAGTGTCGGTTCTTTTTCGATGAAAACTGAACTGACTCCAATAATCCCGCGGCGGTCATCGCCGAGGAGGGCCGGCATCGGCACCTCGGATTGTCGCAAGCGATCGGCGCGGGTAGTTTGGTAAGCTGGGGAGGTGATTCATGTTCGGGGACGGCTCGTTGACATTTCGAGAGTTCATCATGCGTGAACCCTTGCCGCTGGCGACGATCCACGACGCCGTGCTGGAGTTCCTGCGCGGGCGGACCGACGCCGTGCTCTTCGGCGCACACGCGGTGAACGCGTACGTTGAGGAACCGCGGATGACCCAGGATGTCGACATCCTCTCGCCCAGGGCGGAGGAGCTGGCCGAGGAGTTGCAAGTTTACTTGTCGGGGAGATTTCAGATCGCTGTCCGGATTCGGACCGTGGCGAATGGTCTCGGCCACCGCTTGTACCAGCTTCGCAAGCCTCGAAACCGTCACCTCGTGGATATTCGGAGAGTCGAAAGCCTGCCCGCTCACCAGGTCGTCGAGGATGTACTGGTAGTTCCTCCAGTGGAATTGATCAGTCAGAAAGTGCAAAGCATGGTCCATCGATCCAAGTCGGCGAAGGGGCCCTCGGACCTGACCGATATCCGACGCCTCCTCTTGACCTTCCCCGACTTGAAGGTATTCGAAGGCCCCGTCGCTGATTCTCTTCGGGCCGCCGGTGCTCCGAGCACGACTCTTGAGGCCTGGCGAGAAATCGTCGCCCAAGAAATCGTCGCGGATGACGACGACGAGGGGTACTGACCGGCGACTACTTTGCATCTTTGCCGAGAGATCATGCTGCCGCAGTTGACCGACAGGTGGCATACATTAAAGTTGGTGGCCGCTCTAATCTTGGAGGATGCAGGTTATGAGTGTTAAGAACCGGGATACAATAGGCCTCGGCCCGATAGGAGGAAGGTGAGCGTACTCATGATTCGCGCCATCGTGCAGAATGGACTGATTCGCCCGCTGGATCCATTGCCAGCCGCCTGGGTCGAAGGACACCCCGTCATCGTGGAGGATACCGACGCCCCGCCCGTCGAAGACCTGGACGCGTGGTATCGCGAGCTCCAGACATTGGGCCCCGCCGAATATGAACCAGGCGAATGGGAGCGGGTCCAGACGATCCTGATCGAGGCCGACGAACAGGCGAAAGCCATGGTCCGCCCGCGACATGGGATCGAGCTGAAATCAAAGGAGTGAAAGCGCGTTCTCCCAAAGGGGCGGCCCAGCGAAAGCTCGAGCACTACGCTTGGTCTGTTTCTTTTATTGCCAGTCTCTTCATCTGCGTTCATCTGCGTCATCTGCGGACCGTTTCCCCCGTGCCCTCTTTCTCATCAAGACTGCTCTGCCTTCTTGATCGCCGAACGGCTCGCCGCAGCACCACAGTCGCATGCGCCCTGCACGGATTCTCAATTTGCCTGTCTCTTGATCTCGGTTGAGTACATGCGGTGGGTATCGAGCTGCAACCTCAAGGCATGTATTCCTCGAAGCCCTTCGGGTGTTCGTCATCGTCCGAGACGACGGTGATGAAGCCCTTGCCCAGGCCGGGGAGCCGGGAGGCCGCCGAGCGGGACTTTTAGTGTCGGTTCTTTTTCGATGAAAACTGAGCTGACACCAATAATCCCTTGACACCAATAATCCCTTGAAAACTGAACTGACACCAATAATCCCTCTCCCCTTGAAAACTGAACTGACACCAATAATCCCTCCAATAATCCCTTCTTGCCCAGGCCGGGGAGCCGGGAGGCCGCCGAGCGGGACTTTTGGTGTCGGTTCTTTTCGATGAAAACTGAACTGACTCCAATAATCCTCGCCGTGAAACCCAGCCGCCCGGCTTACCTTTTCCCCTCCGGTTCGTCGAGGATCCGGAGCATCCGCTCGAGCGATTCCTTGGCATCGGGCCGCTTCGGCGGTGTGGTGAAGTCCAGATCCAATCCCTGCTCTTGGGCGTAACGAACGAAGGCCCAGTGGTTGACGAACCGCCGGCCGTAGCGGTTGCCCAGGTGGTCGAGCACGACCCGCCGAGCCCGGCCGAAGCACGTCGGCATCTTGAGCAGATCAACCAGTTCTTGCGTGGTCAGGCGGCAGGGGAAGGGCTCGGCGGCCAGTGCGCCGGCCCAGGCGAACTGCCCTGACGCAGCCTGGCCGATCGTCATTGCCATGAAACCCGCGCGACGGCTGATCTCCGCCATGCTGGTGTCGTCCAGGATCTCGGACCAGCCACGCCGAGCTCGTTGACATTCCGCTTCGAAACCAGTCCCATGACGACCTCACGGGTCAGGGCTTTCGCTCTTGCCGGATCCAGATACCGGAGGAGTCCTGGCACGAGTGTAGGATCATCCCACGGCCCGCCCGCTGGGGCCATTGCGACGAGCTTTTGCACTGACAAACGCATGACACCGCCGCAAACACGTGCGGCCTCGGTCGGGTCCATCCGGCCCGCCACCGTCCGACAGCGCCGATGCCAGAGCACGAGCGGGCACCGGCATCCGTCTCACGGCCGAGTGCTTCGGCGAGTGTCTTGGCGGCCTGCGTCGGGTCCATCCGGCCCGACACACTCGACAGCGCCGATTGCCAAGGACGAGCGGGCACCGGATCCGTCTCACGGCCGAGTGCTTCGGCGAGTGTTTTGGCGGCCTGGCCGCAGATGCGTGCGGCCTCGGTCGGGTCCATCCGGCCCGCCACCTCCGACAGCGCCGATGCCAAGGACCTAGCGGGCACTGGCATCCGTCTCACGGCCGAGTGCTTCGGCGAGCGTCTTGGCGGCCTGGCCGCAGATGCGTGCGGCCTCGGTCGGGTCCATCCGGCCCGCCACCTCCGACAGCGCCGATGCCAAGGACGAGCGGGCACCGGCATCCGTCTCACGGCCGAGTGCTTCGGCGAGTGTCTTGGCGGCCTGGCCGCAGATGCGCGCGGCCTCCGCCGGGTCCATCCAGCCCGATATCCTCGACAGCGCCGATGCCAAAGACAAGCGGTCATCGGCATTCGTCTCGCGGCCGAGAGCTTCGGCGAGTGTCTTGGCGGCCTGGCCGCAAACGCGTGCGGCCCCGGTCGGGTCCATCCGGCTCGCCGCCTTCGACAGCGCCGATGCCAATGCCGGTCCGGCACTGGGCCCCCCCTCCCACATCATCGTCCATGAGGACGAGCGGGCACCGGTATCCGTCGTTCGGCCGAGTGCTTCCGCGAGTGTCTTGGTGGCCTCGGTCGGGTCCATCCGGCCCGCCACCTCCGACAGCGCCGATGCCAAGTACGAGCGGGCATTGGCATCCGTCTCACGGCCGAGTGCTTCGGCGAGTGTCTTGGCGGCCTGGCCGCAGATGCGTGCGGCCTCGGTCGGGTCCATCCGCCCCGCCACCTCCGATAGCGCCGATGCCAAGGACGAGCGGCACTCGGCATCCGTCTCACGGCCGAGTGCTTCGGCGAGTGTCCTGGCGGCCTGGCCGCAGATACCTGCGGCCTCGGTCGCGTCCATCCGGCCCGCCACCGTCGACAGCGCCGATGCCAAAGACGAGCGGGCACTGGCATCCGTCTCACGGCTCGAGTGCTTCGGCGAGTGTCCGGGCGGCCTGGCCGCAGATACCTGCGGCCTCGGTCGGGTCCATCCGCCCGTCACCTCCGACAGCGCCGATGCCAAGGACGAGCCGGCACTGGTCCCCCCTCCAATCATCCACCATGAAGACGAGCCGTCACCGGTCTCCGTCGTTCGGCCGAGTGCTTCGGCGAGAGTCTTCGCGGCCTGCGTCGGGTCCATCCGGTCCGACACACTCGACAGGCCATTGCCAAGAACGAGCAGGCATTGGCATCCGTCTCTCGGCCGAGTGCTTCGGCGAGTATCTTGGCGGCCTGGCCGCAGATGTGCGCGGCCTCGGTCGGGTCCATCCGCCCCGCCGCTTCCGACAGCGCCGATGCCAAGGATGAGCGGGCATCGGCATCCGTCTCACGGCCGAGAGCCTCGGCGAGAGTCTTGGCGGCGATACTCGGATCGATTCGAGCCGAAACGGCAATCAGCCGCATCCTCCATGCCTCGTGTTGGTCAGGGAAGTCCCCCGCCAGTCCCTGGATGAGGAAGCCGCATTCCGCTTCGGTCTCGGGAGTGCCAGGGTCCTCGACTTCCAGCGCGACGAAAGCCAGATCAACCTTGCTCTGGAGTTGAAGCCCGGGATCGCCAAGCCGCTCGGAGAGGAGTCGGGCCGCCTGCTTTCTCCTCTGGTCGTCGAGGCCAACCGCGGCGATCAGTGCCGGCTCCGACCGGGCGCGAGCTGGCCCAGGGTGATCGGGTCCCGCGTTGCCTCGTCCAGGAAGCGGAGGCCGATGTCCGTGTCCCCGAGACGGGCCAGCTCCCAGAGGGCTTCGGCTTCGGGTATTGAGAGTGGCTTCTCTCCGTCCCCGTCGGGATCGAGCGTCTTGGCGAGGCCGCGAGCGAGAAGTCCCTCCATGTTCTTCTCGGCTTGGGTTGCCCGCTTTCGCTCCGCGGCTCTCTAGCCGCACTGCGAAGTAGGTCGAAACGACGATGCCGATGAAGAGCGATGCAGCCACGGCACCAGTGAGGCCGCTGACGACCGGGTTCCGCTTGCACCATCGCCAGAACCGCTCCGCCTGGCCCACGGGCCGCGCCAGGATCGGCTCGCCGCGGAGCCAGCGATCCAGGTCGTCGGCCAGAGCCTCGGCCGACGGATACCGCCGCGCCTGGCTCCTTCTCCAGGCACTTGAGAACCACGGTTTCCAAATCCCGATCAAGCCCCGGCCGGATCGACGACGGCCGCGGCGGCTCGGACTCGCGGGCCTGACGCAAGAGGGTCACGACATTCTCGCCTGTGAACGGCGTCTGCCCCGTCAGGCGCTCGTAGAGGATCACGCCCAGACTATACACGTCGGCGGCGACGGTCAGGTCCTTTCGCCCGGCGGCTTGCTCGGGAGCCATGTACTTGGGCGTGCCCAGCACCTGACCCGGCTCGGTCAACGACCGGTCCGCGTCGGCGAGTCGCTTCGCCAGGCCGAAGTCGGTGACGAGTCGCGTCCCCTGGGAATCGACGAGCACGTTGGAGGGCTTCAAGTCGCGGTGTAACATCCCGCGCTGGTGGGCGTGGTGCACGGCCCGGACCACGGCGACCATGCCTTCGACTTCTCCGCGCGGATCGCTGCGGGGGTGCTTCGCCAGCGAGGTCCCCTCGACGAACTTCATCGCGTAGTACTGCTGGCCCTCGTGCTCGCCCACCTCGTAGATCGGCACGATATGGGGGTGGTCGAGGTTCGCCGCCGCCTCGGCCTCGGCGCGGAACCTCTGGACGTCGCGGCTCGAGGCGAAGCTGCCGGCGAGGATCATCTTGAGCGCGACAAGCCGGTTGAGCGACAACTGCCGCGCCTTGTAGACGATCCCCATCCCGCCCCGGGCGATCTCCTCCAGCAGCTCGTAGTCGCCGAAGTAGCGGACGGTCGGCAATTCGGTGTGGCCGTTCGTCTCGACCGCATTCGTCGCGTCCAGCCCGTCGGCCAGCCGCAAGGGCGAGGCCACCCGGTCCATGCGGTCGAAGTCGGCGAAGAAGGCCCGCAGTGCGTCGGCGTGCTCGGGGTGTCGGTCGAGCAGCTCCTGGCGGTTGGGGACATCACCGGCCTCGACGGCCAGCATGTAGGCGGCGATGACCGCGTCGAGCGAGTCGTGCGACATCGTGGGGTCGTTGCGGCGTCGTCACGGTTCACTCCTTGGACTTCAGCCGGTTTCGCAACTCTTCCAGCCTCGTCGCAACAGCGAAGCAACGGACGGGACGCTACGGCCGATCCGCTCGGCGATCTGGGGGAGCGTCCAGCCCTGGCAGTGTTTCAATACAACCACCTCGCGCATCAGCTCGGGCAGTTCCGCCAGGGCTTCGACCATCCGCTGCAACTCCTCGTTCCGCTCGGCTCGGCCGCTGGGCGAGGTCTGGTCGGCGGCCAGCCAGGCGGCGAACCCGGACGCGGAACGGTCCAGGTCCGCCTCCAAAGACCGCTCCAGGGTGACGTCTCGCTTGTCCCGCTCGTAATGCTTGACCGCGTCGGCCAGCGTTCTGGCCAGAATCCGCCGCAGCCAGGCGACCAGCACTTCGGGTTGGGGATCGCGCACCTCGCCTAGCGCCGAATAGGCCCGTAGCAGAGTCTGCTGGACCACGTCGGAGGGATCGAGCTTTCCCCGAAGTTTCCGGTCCAGGTGCAGCTCCACCAGCACCTTGAGGTACTTGCGGAACGGTTCCAGCGTTTCCGACGCGTCTCGAGTCATAGGCGATCGTCATTCTGCCTCTTCCGGAAAAGACGACGTTCGGCGGTCCATGAACCAAGATTCTTCTCGGTGGATCGTCCCGCGCAACTCGTGTTTCACGATACAGCTAAGTCTAGAGTCCCGGCCCATCGAAACACATAAGTATAGCTTGAAATCTGGAGACGCGGCCCTGGAGAACGAATAGAAAATCGGACGTAAATGCATACTGAGTAACAACAGTAGTCAATAGACCGAGCCCGGGAGACCGCTTGCGAAATACTCGAAAACGTAGCATTCCGTAGCATGTTTACTCGAATGGTTGGGGGTACTACGACCGGCTAGCCGCGCAAAAGCAGGGCGATCGTGAAGATGGCGATCAGGCCCAGGCCCAGGATGATCAGGGAAAAGTGAAGTAACCAACGGCTGTCGTCGCTGACACGCATGGTGCGAGTGGCGAGCTCTGGCCGGTGCCGGACCGTGGCGGGAAGCGGCGGCAGCGGTTGGCGACGACGTGGAGCTTGAGAGGGCTCGGCATCTCCCAGGTCGCGCAGTGAGAGGATACTGGGGCCCGTATCGTCGGCGACCGACAGCAAACGCAGATCTTCGTCTGCCAGAGACGGTGGAGGAGGATGGAAGGAGCGCGCGGCCTCTGCGTTCGCGCCCAGGATGGCACGCAGCCGGGTCGGCTCGGTCCAGCGCGCCATGTCGGCGCGCAGCTCCTTACAGGTCTGGTATCGTTCGTCGGGATTCTTGGCCATCAGCTTGCGAACGATGGCGGCAAAGGCCGCAGGTACACCCTTGGCAATGTCCTCGAGGGGCTCCGGGTCGTCCAGCCGCTGCCGGAAGATCTTGTTGATCATATCACCACCCTCGAACGGGGGCCGGCCGGAAAGAGCGAAGTAGAGTGTGCAGCCGACGCTGTAGAGGTCGCTGCGGACATCGGCCCGCGAGGCGTCGCTGAGCTGTTCGGGACTGGCGTAATCGAGCGTTCCCAGTACGGTGTTGGCACGCGTGATTCCCTTCTCTTCATTCATGGCGCGGGCCAGGCCAAGGTCGAGTATCTTGGCGTTGCCATCGGGCGTGATCATGACGTTCGAGGGCTTGATGTCGCGGTGTACCAACCCGGCCTGGTGGGCGGCGTCCAGGCCATCGAGCACTTTGAGAAAGAGACGGGCCGCGTCGCTGACGCGCAGCGGACCGTACCGCTCGCTGCCAACCATCTCGAACAGGCTCATTCCGGGAATGTACTCCAGCACGATGAAATTCACGTCTCCCTCGGTGCCCACGGTCAAGGTCCGGGCGAGGTTGGGATGATCGCAGCGCTGGGACAGCTCCATCTCGCGGCGGAAGCGGATCAGACTGCCCGCCTCCTCGAGGGCTCTGCGCGGCGGCAGCACCTTAATGGCCACCTGGGCAAAGGTCTGCTCGTTAACGGCCAGGAACACCTTTCCCATCCCGCCCTCGCCCAGGGGGCGGAGGATGCGGTAGCCACCCAGAAAAAAACCTCTGGTCGCACCCGCCAGTAGCTTGCGGGCTTGATAGGTGGTGAGTAACCCCTGCTGGACGAGCCGGCGTGCCAGCCGCACCGAGGCGTCGGCCGCGGGTTCCGTCTCGACTTCCACACGCGCCTGCTCAACCTCAGAGGCGGGCACCAGCCCTGACATGGCGACGTTCTCAACGAAGTCGTCGAGCGGCAGCACTTGATGTCACCTTGGTGCTTTCCGTGGAACGGCTTTACCTCCGCCGACTGTGCGCGGCCGGCCGGCCCCCCGGCACACAAGCGCGGACATCGTCATGATACCCCGGCGAACGCCGATCGGGCGAGCAGGGCGGCCGAAGGTTGCGATCGCTACACGGACAGACCCGGGTCGCTCTGGGCCACGACGTTGATAATCAGGCAGGTCACGTTGTCCTTGGAGTCGTTGTCCAAAGCCATGTCCTTGAGCATCATGGCCGCTTGCTGAGGGTCGCTTACTGTGCACAGTATCCTGGCCAGCTCTTCGTCAGGTACACATCCGGTAAGTCCATCGCTCGCCAGCAGATACCGATCACCGGGTCGAACATCGAGGACGCGAACTTCCTCGGGCCCGCTGCGCGCCTCCTTGCTTCCAAGGTAGAGATAGAGCACGTTCTTGAACTTGTGGGTCGACAGCTCTTCCTTCGTGATCGTGCCCACGTCGAGCAGGGCATCGGCCAGCGAATGGTCTTTGGTTAGCTGCTCGAGCTTCTCGTCGCGCAGGCGGTAAGCTCGGGAATCGCCGATGCCCGCGATGAAGACGCGGTCCTGACGGAACTGGGCCAGGACGACGGTCGTGCCCATGTTTGAGTATTCGGTGACCAGGCCCGAACTGCCCAGAATCTCCGAGTTCACCTCGGCGACGGCCTCGCGTATCGACTCCTGAATCTGTCGAGGTTCTTTCGCCTCGGCCGAAAGCCGTCGGGCGATTGCTTTGGGGATCAGCTCGACGGCCATCAGGCTGGCCTTTTCACCGGCTTGCTGGCCGCCCATGCCGTCGGCGACGATGAAAAGGTTTTCCGGTTCGAGGGTCATCGCGGTGTTCTCGCTGCTGCCGTCGGCCACGTCGGGTCGAACGGGGCGCCGACCTGGAACGTAGTAGTTGTCCTCGTTATGCTCGCGATAGTTCCCCCGCACTGAAACGACTCCGACCTTGAGCTTCAACTGGCCCGGCAGCAGGGTGAGCGACGACATGGTGGCGAATTCGTCGGTCGAATCCTCATCGGCGCCACCGAAACGCTGGCTGATCAGCCACTTCCACGAGGATTGCAACTTCGCTGTTAGATTGCTTAGCAGACTCACCGCGACCGCCTTCTTTCGACCCGGACCCAATGCAAGAAACCGACCGGAACAAATCGCGTTCATTCGGCCGGGCTGAGTTGCCGGGTTTATTCGTGACCCGCTCCGGGCTTGAGACTCCTCGCTACCTTGCAAATCAGAGGAAAAGGTGGAAAGACGCGATCCGTCGGCTCCGGAGTCGGCTTTAGCTCCGGGCATGCGCAGGGCTTGCCCAGCGCATCAGGTCGTCAACCCCCACCGAACGATACGTCAGGAACAGCTCGCCCGCTTCGAAGCCCGCAGTCAGGCCATGGTATCGATTCATGGTCTCGATCGCCCGAAAGGAGCCCGACTTGCTGGCGGGAAACTGGGTTTGATAAGCACTTATGGCTTGCAGCTTGACCTCCAGAGTTGGGCCGATGTCGGCCACAATGTAACCTGAAGCTTCCGGCAAGTCCAACCCATGCAAGGCGATCGGGAAACTTAGTTGGTTGGAGATCACATGTGTACCCAGCCCGTCGAAGTGCTCGTCCCACTTGGTCAGCCGGCTGTAGAAAACTGCCGCGTCGGTGATTAACATGGCTTGGTAATGATCGGGCGATGCCAGCACTGTCTTGCCACCGAAGCCCAGCACGACCTTGGGACGGTGCCTGCGAAAAACCTTGGCCAAGGCTACGCGGGCCTCGAACGAGTCGAAGAGTCTGCGATTGGGCAAGTTCAGGGTGGTACGGAGGGCAACTCCAAGGATTTCGGCGGCCCTGCGAGCCTCGGCCAGCCGGACGTCCGGACCGGGAGAGTTTGGCGTCGGCTCGCCGTCGGTCAGGTCGACGATGCCAACTCCGTAGCCCTTGCGCACCAGTCGGGCCAGCGTTCCGCCGCAGGCAATTTCGACGTCGTCGGGATGCGCTCCACCGCGATCAGATCGAGTTCCGGCTCTGCCTGTTCGGACATTCGATTGCCTAGCTCTCCGAGCGGCCACAACACCATTTTTTCAGGAGTCAGATGATAGATCGCCAGATCGCGGCTTCACAATACGCAAGCCTTTTCTTTCTTGGAATTGCTGGCCCGGCTATGATCAGCGTGGTTCCATGACGATCAGTTCAGATTCCGCGAGGATGCGTCGTTCTTTCTCGGTCAATCCGCCCAGTTCCTCATTTCTGATCCCCAGGAACACCAGCTCAGACCGCTCGACGCTCACCGCTCCGGTTCCCACACCAGACATTGCCCCATTCGACAATCACCTCATCAATGCGTTCACAACCAAGCATTGTATACACCAATGCCCACTCCGCCAACGATCTCTGATCGGGATTCGAGCAAATGGCGGAAATCATCGCACCGGAGTGCAGTCGCGTTGCTCGTCATCGCAGCCATTGGTTCGCAAGCGCGGCGGACAAGGCGAACCGGCTTGCGCGAGCCTCGCACGGAGCATTCCCAGCCCGCGGATCCTGCGTGCAGCTTGCCGGCCCGCAGGCCAAGAACCAATCCCCAAGCACCTTCGCCAGCGACTCGGCGTGCGTGATGTGGGGAATGTGGCCGACCGTGGGCAGGACCACGCTTTCGGATCGCGGCAGAGCCGCTTTCAATTCCTCGAAATAGTGGAGCGGCACAATCCGGTCTTCTCGTCCCTGAACCAGCAGCAATTTCGCGTCGATACGATCCAGGCCAGGTCGAAGGTCAAGGCGTGCAACCAGCGCGGTTCGATCGAGCCAGCGCACGGATCGGCGTACGTCCGTTCTCCTTTAGATAAAACGGCCAACGATCTGCTATGATACTTGGAAAATCCATTTTGCTATTGTAAGCGAGGATTGATTGCCGGAGCGGCAGCCGGGCCGCGGTACCGGGCACTCGCCGACCTAGGAACAGCGCCAGACGCTCCGCTGCCGTGAATCGACGATGCGTGAACGCGCCTTGTACAACTGCCCTGGAGAAACGCTCCGGCGCACATTGAAGCGCCTTCAGGGCTATCGTCGATCCGAACGAGATCCCCGCCAGGTAAGCCCGGGTAATGCCCAGGTGGTCCATTAAGCCGATGAGGTCAGCGACCAGATGATCGTGAGTGATCCGCCCCAGGCGGGCACCGTCCCCCTGCCGGTCGCCGGGGTACTCATACTGAATAGTCCGAAACTTCTCCGCTAGGCGGTTCAATACGAGGGCATAAGTACGGTATGTCGAGGCGATCCCGGGCAACCACAAGAGGGGAGGCCCGTGCCCCAGACTGCGGTGGGTCATACGGTATCGGGGACCCGACCAGATTTCGACCGCGGCGCGTTCATCGTAACGGCGTACCTCCTGGAGTAGGTCGGCAGGCGGCAGGCAGCGGCCGGCGGAAGCGTAAAATGGCGAGCCGGCGGCGGACGACGGCAACGAATCATCAGCAGATTGTGTGATCATTGGTGCACGAACATTCCGGGCCCAGCGGGTCCTCTGATGCGTGAAAGACCATGGTAGCGAAGCTGGCGCAGGAGGTTCGCCCATCGTCAACGGCCTGGTCGTAGCGCAGCCGCCCGGTTGCTGGCGCTATGGCGTGAAACATGATGTAGGTGGCGGCAAGACCGCAAAGTCCCCATCGGCTCGAGACGGTCGCGGCGGTCTGGAGCCACCGCGCGGGATCGCCGGCCGCCGCGAGAACGGTCCTTTCGCCGGCGAACCGGCGAACCGTTTCCTGAAGCTGGGCATCAATGGGATAATCTGGACCGTTGAACGCACTCAGCGGAGCATGATAAGCGGCGTACTGCTGCCCCCCATGGTCGAAGCACGAAGCCGATAGGGGACGAAGTTTGGGACGGTCCAATGTGGTCATGAAACCCGACGTGGCCGAGTGCGAACAGCAAACTGAAAGACTGTAAATGATTTTTCGCCACCGGGACGCCAAGGTCAAGCGCAACGACGCGGTCCGCGCGGCGGATTGGAAATCAACGGCAGGGGCCAGGCGGGCGGAGCAATTTCGCGAATTGGCGGGGGGCACATGAGGGAAACCCTCCTCTCAAGTCAAACTCTCCGGAACGCACGACTCGTTCGGCAAGATAGGAAACTCTCAAACATCCGAAGAGACCTGCAAATTGCATACCGTTTGTCGTTATTCTTTTTCGGTCGCGAAATTCCCTGTTTTCTTGGTCATGGCGCCTGGGATGGGCAAGTCAATTGCCAACTTGAATCGTCGTCTCCCGCTGTTTCTAAGCCTGAAAAAATGACAGCCCTGGCCACGATGAGGGCATTACCCGCTCCGCACCACCCGACAGGGCCCATTGAAGTCTGAGAGTATGATCTGGTGGAGATTGCCGGACTCTGGTAGCTTCCCGCGGGTGGTCGGCGGGATTATAGAAATCCCGCGCGGCCGGAAGAAAAGGGGCCAGTACGGCTCGGGCCAGGAACACGGAGGTCGATTGCCCATGCAGCGGCAAACCACAAATATGGCGGCCCGGCTACTGGCGGTCTGGGCGCTCTGCCCGCGCTCTGTCATGGTCAGGCTCCCGACCAGGATAACGCGCCGGCCGCGAACCCGGCGCAGGCACAAGTCCCGGGCGCCGCGACGCGGGTAGAGCGGCAGAGCGGTGCGCCGCGGCAGGCTGGTGCGGCGTCCGAGGCCGCCGAAGCCGCGAACGCCAAAAAGATGGATTGGCTGCTGGAACTGTGGGAAGAGAAGAGCGCGCAGCTCAAGACGCTGGACGTGAAAATCTTCCGCGTCGATAAGAATCCGGCTTGGGAGCAGGTGGACTACTATGAAGGCCGGGCCCTGTTCAAGAGCCCCAACCTCGCGTTCATCGACTTCAACAAAATCCGACAGGATGAGAAGCAGAAGCCTGTTCGAGACCCGCGCGATAATACCAAGTGGGTTTCAACACCCTTCGAGCGCATTGTCTGCACCGGCCAAGAGGTGTGGCAATACAAGAGTGACACTCAACAGATCTTCATCTTTCCGCTTGGCAAGAACGAACAGAAAAAGGCCATCGAAGAAGGTCCGCTGCCGTTCCTGTTCAACATGCACGCCGAAGACGCCAGGAAGCGTTACCAGATGAGCCTGATCAGCGAGGATGCCAAGACTTACGGGGTGAGTATCAAGCCCAAGCTACCGGAGGACCAGGAGAGCTTCAGCCTCGCTTTCGTCAATCTCGACCGGAGATACCTGCTGCCGGTCCGGATTGTGATGAATTCACCCGACGGCAAGAGTCAGAAAGACTTCCGGCTCGGGTCGATGTATCCCAACAAGGCGGTCAACGACAAGAATTTCGAGGGCAAGCCGCTGGGCTCACCATGGAAGATGGTCCGCAATCCGGCCGGCGACAACCCTTCCCGAGCAGGGGGCAAACTGATCCGCGACGGACAGCGATCCCCCGCCGCGGCTCGTCCCAGGGCCGATGCTATCGAGCGGTAGTAAGAACCTCGCCTGATCTTGCGCCTGGCACCGGCGGCAGTCTACGAACGTCCCTACCGCGATGACCGCAGCCCACAATTCGTCGACTTGTCCGTCGTTTGACGGCTTTCCCTCCCGCGTCTATAATCGTCTAGCGGTTGGCGGCTCGGCACCACCCATCTGCGCCCTTCTTCGCCCGAACCGGAACCTTGTCGGACTTCTTGAATTGGTTTTCTCCAAAAAGAACCGGCGGCTTAACTCAAAGTTCAGAATGGGTTTGGAGCTTGAGCCGCGGCCGACTCTCGGAGGGAGCCTGACTGCCATGACCTGCCTCACCACTCTGCGACCCAGAATGGCCGCTTGCCTGATCGTGGGGCTCCAAATCGTCGCCGGGTCGGCAACCGCCCAGGCGCCTGCCAGGCCGGACGCGAATCCTGGGCAGTTTTTCACGATCACCGAACCAATCACCAACGAGACGATCGAACGCATCCGCGCGGCCACCCGGCAACTTGTCGATCAACAAGCCGGCGAGGCCAAGGGAAAAAGTCCGATCCTGGTGTTCGAGTTCCTACCGGGGGAGTTCGCACCGGGAACCAGCAGAATCGGCACTTCGTTCGACCTGGCTAATCTCATATCCAAAGAGCTTGGAGGCGCCAGGCTGACCGTCGCCTACGTCCCCCAGCCCCTCACGGGGTATGCGGTCTTGCCGGCCCTTGCTTGCTCGGAGATCGTGATGGGCGCCGGTGCCAGCCTGGGTCCGATCACCCCAGACAACCAGACCGTCGATCCTGCCTTTCGCGAGCCGGTTCGCTTCTTGGCCCTGCGCAAGACGCGTGATCCGGACCTCTTGCTGGGGATGCTCGATCGTGATGCCGACTTGAGGCTGGTGCGCACGGCCGATAAGGCGCTTCATTACATCCTGGCCGAGAATCTCGCAGAGTTCCGCAAGGCCAATCAAGTGACTGACGAGCAGGCGGCCTGGGAAGGTGGTCAGCGCGGCGTCTTGACGGCCCGGCGGGCGCGTGCCGAGGGCTTCTGCAAGGCCATTGCAGAGAACTCAGCCGACGTGGCTCATATCTACCAGATCAGTGGTCAGTCGGCCGTCGAGGACCCGACTCTGGGCCATCCCCTGCGGCCCATCTGGATCAAGATCACCGGGCCTCTGGATTCCGTCAAAGTTGGCTACCTGTCGCGGCGAATCGATCAGGCACGGCAAGAGAAGGTGAACATCATCTTTTTCCAGATCGATAGCCCCGGTGGTCTCGATTCGGCCGCCGACAGCATTGCCGATCAGATCGCCACGATCACCGACATGAAGACGGTGGCCTATATCGATGAGCGTGCGCTGGGTGTCGCCGCACTTGTGCCGTTGGCTTGCCGGGATATCGTCTTCAAGAAATCCGGGAGGATGGGTGAGATCCGCCAGATCATCGTGGGACGCAACAACCGGCTGCAAGACCTGAGCGATGCCCAGGTTCAGGTATTGACCAAGAAGGCCGCGTTCCTGGCAGGCAAGAAAGGCCATCCCGAAGCGGTTGCCCGGGCGATGGTCGACCCCGATACCACGATCGTCGAGGTGCGTGATCTGCAAACCGGCGCGACGCGGTTCTTGCTCAGTGAGGAGGCTGAAGCCGAGCCGAGGACGATTCCAGGGCAACGAGGTGCGCAAGAGACCAGGACTCACTCTTTCCCTCACCGGCGACGAGGCGGCTTCGTTCGGCATGGGTCAGGTCGTGAACAACGAAGAGGACCTCAAAGGCTTGTATGGACTGCGAGGCAAGCTCATCCGGGTCGACGGTCCCGGATGGGTCGACTCGCTGGTCACAATCCTGACCGATCCCGTACGTGAGCTGGCTGCTTCTCTTCGTCGGCTTGTTCATGCTGGTGATTGAGTTGAAGCTCCCGGGCATCGGCCTTCCCGCGATCACCTCCGCCCTTGCGTTCCTGCTCTTCTTCTGGAGCCACTACCTCAGCGGCACAGCCGACCAGTTGGAAATCATCCTTTTCCTTGTCGGTATGGTCTGCCTGGCCCTTGAACTCTTCGTCTTCCCAGGGTTCGGCATTTTCGGCATGAGTGGAATCCTGCTCATGCTTGGCAGCATCGTCATGGCCAGCCACACGTTCGTCTGGCCGACCCAGGAATACGAGTACCGAGAAATGGGATACACCCTGATCCAGCTCACGCTCGCCCTCGTCGCCGTAGCGGGAGGCGCCGTGGTCCTGGCACGTTACCTCCCTTCCCTGCCGTTTCTCAACCGGCTGGTGCTCAAACCGGAACCCTGGAGCGTGGTCGAGTCTGCCGACCCAACGGAACCGCTCTCCAAGCCGTCTTTGGAGGGATACGACTCGCTGGCCTTTCTGGTGGGCGAAACCGGACGGACCACGTCTCCCCTGCGACCGACGGGCAAGGCCCGCTTCGGCAACCTGCTGATTGACGTTACCGCCGACGGCTTCTACGTCGAGAGCGACTCGCTGGTCGAAGTCGTCGACGTGCAGGGCACGCGGGTCATCGTCAAGCTGATGGACTGAGTTGGCCGGTAGTGACTATAACCGAGCACAGTTTGAACTGTCCGCGCTGGGCTACCGGCCGGGAGGTCGCACGCCTCCGACCGGCCGGCGAGGTCGTCCCGGTGGACACATCGCGCCCAGTCCGCCGGTAGGCAACGGGCCGCCGCCGGTCACGCGCGAACCATTTTAAACTCGTTCTCGAATCGTATTGGCGGTTGATAAGCTGGATCGATTACACTATGTACGTGCCGAGGCGAAAGATCCATTCGGCCGAGCGAAGTCAAGCTGCTGGTGATCGAGCGATCAGCCGCCACGAAAGGGGGATCTGGTGAGCATTTTGTTCTGGCCGTCAGTCTTCCTGCTCCTGGGTCTCTTGCTGTTGATCTTCGAAGTATTCATCCCCTCGGGCGGTCTTATCGGCATCTGCTCGATCTTCTGCCTGGTCCTCTGTCTCTGGTATGCATTTGCTCAGTCCCTCGGCCTCGGTGCGACGTTCATGCTGATTGATCTTGTGGCATTGCCGATAACCGCCGGGCTGGCATTTTCGCTCTGGTCGCGAACGCCGCTGGGCCGCAAGTTCTTCCTCAGGCCCCCCGCGCCCGAGGAGATCGAGGTGTCGCACGCCGATCACCATCTCGAGTGCCTGGTTGGCCAGGTAGGTCGAACCCTGACGCCGTTGCGGCCGTGTGGCCACGTCGAGATCGACGGTCAGCGGGCCGACGCCCTCGCCGAGGAGGGCTTCGTACCTGCGGCCGCAACCATTCGCGTCCTGAGAGTCCGCTCCGGACAGCTCGTCGTGCGAGGAAATTAGAGATCCCGCTCCTGACCGCCGGCAAGAACCGACCAGAATGAGTGATATTTCAAAGGCCGAGACAGGGCCTTTCCCCATCGCCACGGCCGCAACGGCGGTCTCCACTCTTCGAGGATGCTCCATGAGTGCCATGCTCTTCGCCCAGGTCAACCAGCCGCCGACGTCGTGGTCGTCAACAATCTTTTACATGATGATCATCGCCATCGGGCTGATCGCCCTGATGTTCTGCATTTTCCTGGCCAAGTACTTCAACCTCTGGATCCAGGCCAAGATGACCCAGGCCAACGTGAGCATCTGGGACCTTGTCGGCATGTCGTTCCGCAAGGTGAACCCCAACATCATCGTCCGCTCGAAGATCATGGCCTATCAGGCGGGCCTGTCGGAGAAGGACGGGGTGACGACGCGGGCGCTCGAGGCCCACTACCTGGCCGGCGGTAACGTGCCCAACGTGGTCCGGGCCCTGATCGCCGCCAACCGCGCGGACATCCCGCTCTCCTACAAGCGAGCCGCCGCGATTGACCTGGCGGGCCGTAACGTGCTGGAGGCCGTGCAAACGAGCGTCAATCCCAAGGTGATTCCTTGTCCCGATCCGACCCAGGGACGGCTGACGATCGACGGCGTTGCCAAGAACGGCATCCAGCTCAAGGTCAAAGCCAAAGTCACGGTGCGGACCAACCTCGACCGCCTGGTCGGCGGCGCCACGGACGAGACGATCATCGCCCGGGTCGGCGAGGGCATCGTCAACGCGATCGGCTCGGCCGACACGCACCTGATGGTGCTTGAGAAGCCTGACTCGATCTCCAAGCGCGTGCTTGAGAAAGGTCTGGACGCGGGCACGGCCTACGAGATCCTCTCGATCGACATCGCCGACATCGATGTCGGCGATAATATGGGCGCGAACCTTCAAGCCCTGCAGGCCGAGGCCGACACCCGCGTGGCGCGGGCCAAGGCCGAGGAACGTCGCGCGTTCGCCGTGGCCAAGGAGCAGGAAATGCTCGCGCACGTCCAGGAGAACCGGGCCAAGGTGGTGCAGGCCGAGGCCGAGGTTCCCATGGCCATCGCCGAGGCTTTCCGCATGGGCAACCTTGGGATCACCGATTACTACCAGCTTCGTAATGTACAGGCCGATACCGAGATGCGCAACGCGATCGCCGGCACCGGGGGCAACGCCGCGCGACGCGAGCCGGTTGTCACACCGTAAGCAGCGGGTTGGCCTGATCATGGGGCTCTTGGTGGCAGCGGGCGTTGCTCGCCTAAAGGCGGAAGCATGAGATTCGAGATCCTGATCCAGTTCATCGTGCCTTTGATGTTCCTGGCGATCTGGGCCCTGACTTCGCTCCTGAATCGCGATGCTCAGCCATTGCCACCTCGCGCCAGGCCGATCACCGGGAGCCGGAGGGCCGCCGCGGCCGCTTGGCCGCATTCCCGGCCAGTCAGAGTCCCGCGCCCTGGCATGGGAGGTCCGGTCCAAGCACCAGGCTCGTCTCAACTGCAGCAGCAGCGTACGATGTGGCCCGCGGCCCCTCCCGCCGCCGCCAACATGCGGGAACGGCCCGTTCAGCGCCCTCCGCTGAAGAATATGGATGACGCCATCGTTTACCTCGAGAACGACCCCACCCGGCGCGGCGGAGGTCCGGCCCGCTGCGCCTCCGGGTACCACGGCGGGGGCCTCCTCGGGGTCACGCCTGCCTCGCAGCACCCCGCAGCGCAAGGGAACACGGGGCCGGCCAATCATCACTAGCGGCGCTACAAATCAGGGCAAGGCTGAGCCCAGGACCCATCGCGCACTTAGCGATCAGGTCAACCAATCCATGGCCTTGCAGCGCAACAAGCCGCTCGAGATCACGCCGCTCTTCACGTCGCTTGCTCCGCTTTCGCTACCGCTGTCGCAAGCGTCGGTTGCACCCCAGGTACAACAGGAACGAGGTACCGCCAACCCGGTGACTCTGAGCGGCCTTGACATCCGCAAGATGCTGTCCTCCCCCGGCAAGCTGCGCGAATTCGCGCTCCTGACAGAGATCTTGCAACCGCCCGTCGCTCTCAGGCCCCGCAGAATCCGCCACTGAGCGGCCGTTGACCCGCACCATCCTGCGCCTGTAGCGACAGCTCGTCTCGACAGTGAGCCAGGCATGACGATCGCGTGGATCACGCGGATTTCACCCAATCTATCGGCTCGAGTCCCGTCGCGTCGCGAACCGGCTGCTACTGCCGTTGAAGATTTCGCTTTTGCATGCCGATATCTTGCCTGGACCGAAAAGTTCCCGCGAACGCCAATGGCCTGGCACCGCTCGTAATTGCAGGGTGGCATCTCCACGGATGGAGTGTGTCCAGTTCTCGGACGCACGCTCAATCACTACAACACGCGTTGACCAACGATTGAGGGAGATGCACTATGTTGTCTCATCGATCCCGCGCGCATAGGAGTTGCACCGGTATCTCGGTGGCGCTTTTCTTCTTGGGATGGTCGCTGTGCTCGACCCATGCCGCGCAAGAAGACTCCGAGGAGATCTCCTGGCGCACGGATTACTGCGCGTGCCCTGGATGAAGCCGGCACGCGAAACCAGTTACTCTGGATCCAGTTCACCGCGCCTTGGTGCCCGAACTGCACCAGGATGGAGCAAGTCTCCTTCGCGCATCCCACGATCCGCGAGCACGCCCGGCGGTCTTTTGTGCCGCTGAAGCTCCGGTCCGATTGCAACGAGGAGCTCGCCCTGAGCTTCGAGCTTTCCGGGCTGCCCGCCACGGTCATCTTCGCGCCTTTCGCGCAGGGTGATCTTGGTCCGTCAGGGCTATCTCGGGCCCAGCGAGCTGGGTGACCTGCTGCGAGAAGCCGCGCGAGGGCAAGACTCGCCTTCGCCGCTCGCCTCGAAGGAGCCGGCCACCAAAGGCTGGAAACTCACGCGATATTGATCGGATGCGAAACACCACCAGGCCGAAAACCGAAACCGATCTCGCCCTGTCCGGATTTTGCCCTGTCAGCCTGGTGCCGAAAAGCGCCTCGTGCCCGGACAGGCCGAGTACACGGTGACCCACGAGGGCCGGCTCTACCGCTTTGCCAGCCTGCTGACATTTAACTTGTTTAGCAAGGACCCCCAGCGCTACGTACCGGTGAACCACGGTAATTGTCCTGTTGCCCAGCTCGATCGAGGCATAACGCTCCCCGGCGAACCCAAGTATGGCGTACTCTACCAGGGCCGGCTCTTCCTCTGCGGCTCAGATTCGGATCGGAAGCGGTTCCTTCAGGAACCGGTTCGATACGCGGCTATCGATGTGGCAGAACACGGCTTTTGCCCGCACTGCCTGGCACAGAATGGTGCTCTGGTTCGCGGCGACCCGCGTTACGATCTTTCCCGCGAAGGCCGGCGCTACTGGTTCCCCGATGCCTCCCACCGCGACTCCTTCCTTTCGGCCACGGCCACAACGGAAACGTCCAAGCGGAGGTGAGAGGCCGTTAGATCGCCCCGACGCAGTCTTCAGAAAGTCAACGGCCGTGATCATGATAGGTCCATTGCCCAGGTCGCACTTCGAACGACGCCGTCTTTGGTTGCACACCGATCGACAGAGATGGAGGCGATGCGATGGCTCGTCATTATTCGCGGCGAACTTTTCTCGGCACGTCGGTTGCGGGTTTGGTTTCGACCGCCTCGACCGCGGAACGGTTCGCCTGCGGAGCAGAAGTCACCCGAGAATCATTAGCCTTCGACGCGTTCTGCCCGGTCCGCAACCTGTCAGCCAAGTACCCTCCAACCCTCTTGATCCACGGAACCAAGGATATCGACGTCCCCCACGAACAGTCGGTAGTCATGGACCGAGAACTGTCCCGCCACGGAGTTCCTCATGAGCTCATCTCGGTCCCGGCGCCGGGCACGGATTGAGAGGCTTGGACTAAACCCTCCTCCACATCGAACACGGGGCCCGAATCGAGTCCGGCCCCGTGCTCACGGTTGTTCGGTCTGGCGATTCAACAAGGGTACACAGGCTCCTCAAACCCCCATCCAGAACTTTCGGTTGTAGCTGCGGGTCCTTGGACGGTGGCCGCCTCCATATCCACCACACTGCCGCTGGCGCCGTGCCGGGTGAGCTTGATCGTCCCCGACGTCGCGTAGCCGTCGCCAAGACTGGCCGACTCGGTGCAGCGGCGTCGACCGGTCCGGCGACGTTATTCACGGTGCTCGCCCCGAAGCCGACGCTCTGATAATTGAAGTTTGCCGAGATAAACGCTGCATTCGCCCAGAACAGGCCATAGGTCGTGCCGGAGCCGCCGGCGCCCACCGGCGCTGACGGAGACGCCGACGCAGAGTCGGTGCCCCACGGGTTGAACAGCTCAAAAGGCGTGCTGCTCGACGCGTCGTAGCCGACGACGGCGTAGGCGTGACCGCCTACAATATAGGAACTGGCCGGCGTCGTGGTACCAAGCACGATGAGGTTGTTCGAGCCCCAAGCTGTGGCGATGTTGCTGGGGTTGATGTTGGCGTCGCTCGCGGACTGCCCGGTGATGGCTTGCAGCGCCGCCGGATCGCCGTAGTTCAGTGCGGCGTACGAGTCCTGGTATTCATGCTCGGTGGGCACGTAGCCAAAGGCGTTGGCCACAGCGTAAGCCTTCTCAGCCAGGGCGGCCCAGCAGGGCCTGAGTACCCAGGTCGTTATTGACACTGTCATAGTACTCGCCGGCGGAGGGTAATTCCGTGTCCACCTGAACGTAAGCCGGGGACCCACTGCTCGTGAAGAACCGGACCGTGTAGAGCCCGACGGTGGCCCCATTATCCACGGTGGTCCCGTCGTACGTGAACATGTTCTTGATTTCCTGTGGATCGCGGGCCGCCAGCTCCGCCAGGCTCGCCATCACCCAACAGTCCGCCGCCGCTTGTTGTTCCACGTCAAGATAGGAAGGCTCACCGTTGTTAAAGAGCGGTGCACTGGCGGGGGCGGGCGAGTAGCAGTACTCGCCACCGGGTTGGCGAGCGGGCTGATGCTCCACTCCTGGTTCAGGCCGCCGATCCACCCGTGCTGGGTGATCCACGTGCCGTCGTTGATCGAGGAGGCGGGGTCGTCCAGGACCTTGCCGCTATACGCGTTGATCACCTCGTCGTTGCCGTTTGCCAGGCCGACGACCTTCCATTGCTGGTTCAGCCCGCCGTTGATCTGATAGCTGATGATCGCGGTGCCGTTACTGGTCGAGAAGTCGGGGTCGTCCAGCACATTGCCGGTAGACGGGTTGACGATCAGGTCATTGCCGTCGGCCAGCGGGAAGAACACCCACTGCTGGTTGCCCCCCTGATCCCCGAGATGGTACTGGATGATCGTCGTGCCGCTGGTGGTCGAGGTGTTGGGGTCGTCTAGAACCTTCCCGCTGGACTCGTTAACGATGTAATCGGTCACGACGGGGGCGTTACCTGCCAGCAGCATCCACTGCTGGTTGGCTGCCCCGTATACCTGCCACTGATCGATCTGGCGCCGTTGCTGGTCGAGAAGTCGGGGTCATCCAGAACCCTTTCGCTGTACGCGTTGGACACCTCGTCGTTGCCGTTCGAGAGGGCGACGATGTTCCATTCCTGGTTCAGGCCGCCGTTGATCTGGTACTGGATGATCTTCGTGCCGTTGCTGGTCGAGAAGTCGGGGTCGTCCAGGACATCGCCGCTGCAGGCGCTGACGATCAGGTCATGGCCGTCGGCCAGCGGGACGAACATCCACTGCTGGTTGGATCCACAGTTGAGCTGGTACTGCTGTATGACCGCCCCATTGCTGGTCGAGAAGTCAGGGTCGTCGAGCGCTTTGCCGCTGGACTCGTTGACGACGTAATCGGTCACGGCGGAGGCGTTTCCCGCCGCCACCAGCATCCACTGCTGGTTGGCTCCCCCGTTGGGCGCGTATTGGATAATCTGGGCGCCGTTGCTGGTCGAGAAGTCGGGGTCATCCAGGACCTTGCCGCTGGACGCATTTAGAATCTCGCCAAAGCCGTTCGAGCCCGGCTCGAACGACCACTGCTGGTTCAGGCCGCCGTTCTGCTGGTACTGGATGATCGTCGTGCCGTTGCTGGTCGAGAAGTCGGGGTCGTCCAGGACCTTGCCGCTATACGCGTTGACCACCTCGTCGTTGCCGTCCTGCAGCGGAACCAGGTTCCATCGCTGGTTGGCCCCGCCGTTGAGCTGGTACTGGATGTTCTGGCGCCGTCGCTGGTCGAGAAGTCGGGGTCGTCCAGGACCTTGCCGCTGGACTCGTTCACGATGTAATACCCCGAGAGCAACCGCCGGCTCTCGAGGGCCTCGCAACTGAGTTGAAGGTTGCGCCGCCGCAGACGGGCCATCTGGCCGCTCTTCTGTCCAAAGCGAAACATGATGATGTCCTCTTGTCTTGTGACGAGGGGGCTGAATCCATCGATCGCACGCCACCCATCCGTACGCCGCTCTAAGCTGATAACCGCGCGCTTCTCTCGATCGTAAACAGGCCGACCGAGAAAGATTCTTCAAAGACGCGGGTTTAGTCGGCGAGGGGCTTGATGTGCCCGGCGAGTGGTCCGTAGTCGATCTGGAGCGGGGGAAGAGGGGGAGCGGCGGAGTCTGCTGGGTCCTCTTCGGAATAGGCCGGCGCGTCCCAGTCGAGGCCCAAGTTGGCGAGGCGGCGGCGGATGGCCCGCAGGTCCCAGACGTGCACGGCCGGGCCGTCTTGCGTGCTCACCACCAGCCGCGACCCGTCGGGGCTGAACGTCACCGCCAACGCGTCGCCCAGGTCGGGGCTCATCAGCCGCGCGAGCGTGCGGCCCGTCTCGGCCTCGACCAGCCAGCATGGCCTTGCTCGAGTCCTGACCACCACCAGGCGGCCGTCGGGAGAAAAGCAGCGACCCCGGCCGTTCAATCTGCCGCGCCTCGCGCCAGGTGCCAACCTCCCAGAGCCGGCACGGAGGATTCTCGGTCATCAGCCATTTGCCATCGGAGCTGAACTCGACGCCGACAAACCCTTCAAGCTCCAGATGCGCCTCCGCGCCGAATCGCGTAGCCGCCAGACCTGGAAACCGGCCGTACCATGGCAGCCGGTCGCCAGGTATTCCCCGTCCGGGCTGACAGCCACCGCCTTGACGTGGTCGAGCGGCCCCACCTGGAACGTCCGTTCGGGAGTGTAAACGTGGGAGAAGTCGAGCCTTGCCAGGGCCACGGTCCGACCCGATCGGTCCTCGGCGATCTGCTCGATTCCCGCCGGCAACGGCAGTTGGCGTGGCGGACCGATGCGGAACTCACGCCGGCCGGCGTCGAGTTGGACCGGCCACCGCTGCACCCCGAACGAGCCGCTCGTAACCAAGTCACCCGATGGCTCGAACATCAGGTGTCCAGGCCTCCCCGATCGGCAGGAACGCGAGCTCGCGTGCCCGGCCCAAGTCCCAAAGCGCCACGCCCCGGTTCGTGCCCAGGGCCAGCACGCGGCCGTCGGCCGCGAATGGTCACTTCTCCATACTCATGCGGTCCGCGGCCAGCATGGGCAAACGACCTGTATTCGAGGGCCGGATCGACCAAGTAGGTCGTAATTTGGTGCTCGAACGAAACGACGATTCGCCCGTCCCGGCTAAAGAGGTGATTGCTGCGCCAGGCAGGTTCAACCAGGGCTTACCCAGGACCGGGTCCCAGAGCCAGAGCCGGGTCTCCCAACCGTTGCTGGCCAGCAGCGTGCCGGCAGGGTGGAACGTGGATCCCAAACCGCCGCTGGTATGCCCTCGGAGGCTTACCTTCAGGGTGCCGGTGGCGGCATCCCAGAGATAGATCATGCGATCCTCGCACGGGGTCGTCAGCGTCGTGCCGTCGGGACTCCATTGGACTCCGACTCCGCTCGCCCTCAGCGGAATCGATCGGACGAGCCGGCCGGTCTCCGTTTCCAGAATCCGGCAGGTGGGGCCCTTCTCATCCGAGATGACCGCGATCTGGGCCGCATCGAACCGGAAGGCCAGAGGACCTGGTTTGGGCACGCGCCGCGCCGGCTGGGCTGGCCAGTCGCCAGGTCGTACACGAGCAGGTCGCCATTCTTCATGGGCCACGGCAATCCGCCGGCTGTCCGGGCTGAACCGGGCCCTATCCCGTACCGGGCCCGGTTCGTTCACGGCGACCGTGTGCCGGTCGATGTCCCAGACCGACAGGGCCTCGCCGGGGAAATGCGCGGTCGCCAGGTATCGGCCGTCGGGACTGAATGCGAAGATCCCGATAGTCGCCGTCGCCTCGGGCCTGGAACCGGGCGACCTCCCGGTCGTCGGCGACTCGGCGGACCGAGATCGTCCCATCACGGAACCCCAGCGCGTAGCGGGTCATCGTGGGATCGAAGGCGGCCTTGATCACACCCGGAGGCTGAGTGATGACCCGGCCTGTGGGCTTGAGGTCGGGCAGGGCCATGCAGGCGATCGCTTCGTCGCGGAGCGACTCGAATCGCTCCGGAGGAAGCTTCAGCTCCCGGCCGATTGTGACTGCCTGTTGCAGGGCATCCAAGCTGTCGAACCGCTGACCGGCACTGTGGCTGAGCCGTCCGGCGCGGGCCTGGCGCCGAGCGCCTTGAAAAGCTCCTCGCGCGCTTCAGTCCTGGCCCCACGGCCTCCGCCTCCGATGCCTTGATCTTGATCAGATTGTCGCCGATCGCGTTTCGTTGCTCGCGGTATGTCCAGGCCGCGAAGGTCGAGACGATGGCGAGGATGCTCGTCAGGACGGCCGCGGCGATGTTCGCTCCGGCCAGGCCGGGGTTGCGCTGGCACCACCGCCAGAACTGCTGGTAGAACGGGATCGGGCGGGAGCGGATCGGCCGGTTCTCGATAAAGAGCCGCAACTCGCCGGCCATCTCCTCGGCCGTCTGCGAACCGGTCGTTCGGGTCCTTGGCGAGGGCCTTGAGGACGATCGTCTCGAGGTCGGGGGAATCATGGCGATCGAGTTGTCGCGGTGGCACCGGAGCATCGTTCTCGATCTGGCGAATCAACTGGAGCTGGTCCTGCCCTTCGAATGGCGGGCGCAGCGTCAACATTTCGTAGAGCGTCGCGCCGAGCGCATAGAGGTCGCACTGGGCCGATTCGAGATCCCGCGGAGACGCTCGGGGGCCATGTAACGCAAGGTCCCGGCGATGTCATGCGACTGCGAGAGATCGTCCCCTTCCTCGAACTTGGCCAGGCCGAAGTCGGTGATCCAGATGTTCCCCAGCGGATCCAGGATGAGATTCGGGGGCTTGATGTCGCGATGCAGGACGCCCCGCTGGTGGGCGTAAGCCAGGGCGTCGGCGACCTGGGCTCCCAGCCGGGCGACCTCGCGATAGTAGCGAGCATCACTCTTGCCGATCAGGGTGCTGGTCGAGCCGTCGGGATAGGGCTGCTCACTGTCCCGGGCGTCCACCGTGTCGGGAGGCGGCTTGGCGCGGGAGGGATTACGGGCCGGGCCCGGCCCCGCTCGAACCCAAGCGCGCCCGACGTCGTTCCCGTGTGCTCGATCTCATCCCCCACGATGGCACACACCTGAACAGAAGGCCCTTCCGCACATAGCTCCATCTGGTCGGCATCGGCGATCGCTCCTCGCGAGGCGGCAGGCTCCGCTTGCCTGGAGCGGGGTATCCCCATCGTCCGACGCCTCGGCCGGAACGGCGGTGGCATAGCGACCGGTCAGGAGCCCGAGCGTAACCGTCTGTCGCGAGAGATCCGTCGGTGCCCCGTCGTTCTCGGGGCTGATGAGTCTCTCGCCGAGCACGAGCCGGCCATCCGGGCCGGAGCCCAGCGTGGCCGCCTCGCCGGCGGCGAATCCCGTTTTTTCCCGACGGAGCTGCCGGAGGTGGACCAGGATCTTGTCCAGGCTGTGGCCGGCGATGTACTGCATCGCGTAGAAGCAGACGCCGTCGTGGACGCCGTAGTCGAAGACGCTGACGATGTTGGTGTGGTGCAACCGGGCCGCCGCGCTGGCCTCGGTGCGGAATCGGCGCAGGTACTTCTCACGATTGCGGTACTGGGCGTGCATGACCTTGAGCGCGACGTGGCTGCGAAGCGACTCGCGGAAGGCCTCATAAACGACGCCCATGCCGCCTTCGCCGAGATAGCGGAGGATCCGGTAATCGCCCAATCGGTCGGGGAGGTCGTCGCGGGTCGCTGGCGACCGGCGCGGACGACGAGAGCTCGGAGTGATCCGAAGACGGCTTGTAGTGCTCCACCAATGCCAGGGCCGGGAACAGCTCGCGGATGTCATCGGCACGCTCGGGGTAGCGCGCGACATACTCGGTGAGCGAGGGATGCTCGCCGCGGCGGAGTCGCTCGGCGAACTCCTCAGCCAGCCTCTCGAAGGGATCGCGATCCTCGGTCGATTCGTTCATGATTCGCCCTACGCTCGCCTCGAATTCACCGAGCCGACCGACTCGGACGTCAGGCTGGAGAAACCCGACTTACTACCTCATCGGAGTATTGCCGGAGTCATCAAGAAGTCCGAGCGCGGGTGCAAGGATGTCTTTGAGCCGTCGCAGGGCACGGACGTAGCGGTTGCTCGCCGCGGCCTTGTGGATGCCCAGGACGGCCGCGGTCTCCCCGTTGTTCAGCTCTTCGAAATGCCGCAGGGCCAGGATTTCGCGGTCGATCGGGTCCATGGCGTCGAGCGCCTCCTGGATCTTGATCTGGATCTCGGCGCGGATGGCGGCCCGGCTCGGTGTCGTCAATCGGCCCAGGAGCTGGGCGGCCAGGGATCGGGAGTCGGCCGCCGGCAGCGCCCCGTTGTAGAGCGAGACCTCGCGGCCCGCCTCGCGGCTCTTCACCCCGAGGTGGAGGCGGTGCAGCGTCTGGAGTCGCTGCATGGTCAAGAAGCGCAGCCAAAGAAACGGGGGCATGGGTCGATTGGCCGCATATTCGGTCAGCCGGCGGCGGCATCCACGAACGCCTCTTGGAGCACGTCCTCGGGGTCGATGCGACCTTGCAGACGCCGGTCGAGCCGCAGCCGCACCATCCGGCGGAGTCGTTCGCGGTGCAGGTCGAAGAATTCCCCGAGTGCGGCGCTGATCCCCCGCATGGATGCAACTCGCCAAGACTTCGTCAGCGTCGGCATTGCTCGACATACTCCTCCCCCTATGTGGATAACCGACGGAAGTCGCCGGTTGTCAACAGGTCGACGAAAAAGTGTTGTCGGAACGACCCTGCCCTTTGGTCAGCGCGCGAATGAGCGGACATCGGACGGTTCTTGAGGGGTTCTTGCCAAACGCCCCGAAAAGGCTTAACGGGGTTAACATACGGTAACGCGTCACGCATCGGAGGGTCAACGCATCTGCCCCGAAACAGAAACAGGGACGAGAAATGTAAGCTAGCTGCTCCCCGTTTCCGGTCCCTGAACTAAAGCATCAGTCAAAATCATTCAATGCTTCGCCCTGTGCCGACCGACCCTGCGCGGAAGTGCTCCCACCCTTCCTCCGGCCGCCCACACCGGTTTACTTGCTGCTGGGCGGCTTGGGTTTTGCCAGCAATTCTTCCGCTTCACGCAGGAAGCCCTGAGACACGGGATTCTGAGCCCAGCGCGGATCCTTGATTCGCTCGCGCAGGAGCTGAAGATGGGCCTCTGCTTCCTTGGCGTGGCCGAGTTGCTGGTGCGCCATGGTGAGGAAGGCGAGGTCTGAGGGGTGAGAGCCTTTGAATCGGAGCGCGTTGATCTTGTCCGATCGACTGAGCACGTCCAGCGCTTTCTCATAGTTTCCTAGGCGGTAGTAGGCCACGCCCAGCGTGTTCAGCAAGTCGCCATTCTCGGGTTCAAGCTGACAGCCTGCCTCGCTGTAGCGCAGGGCTTTGCGATAGCCAGACATTTCGCCGCCAGACGGCTTCACAAGTTGCCAGGCCAATTCATTGAGTTCGTTTGGATCTTCGGGATACGTCTGGGCAACAGCGAGGACTTCCTGCCTGCGCGACGGACTCATGCCGGGCAGAGTTCGTAACCGCTCCAGGACGTCGGCACGCAGGGGCATCTGTCCGAAGAGGTCGGCCACCATTTGATTGGTTGCCCGACGGTGCTGCGTTTCGCGAGAGACGCTCGTCTCCCAGAGATGGATCGAGCCGTCATGGCTCGCGGACGCCAGGCGCTGGCCGTCGGGGCTGAACGCCACGCTCGTGACCGAACCGGTATGGCCCTTGAGGGCCAATAGCTCCTGGCCGGTCGCGCTGTCCCAGATCCTCACCGTCTGGTCAGAGCTCCCGGTAGCCAGGCGCTGGCCGTCCGGGCTGAACGCCAAGCTACTGACCCTACCAGCATGGCCCTTGAGGGTGAGCAGCTCCTTGCCGGTCGCGCTGTCCCAGATCCTCACCGTCTGGTCCCAGCTCCCCGACGCCAAACGCTGGCCATCCGGGCTGAATGCCACGCTATGGACCCAACCGGCATGGCCCTTGAGGGACAATAGCTGCTTGCCAGTCGCGTTGTCCCAGATCTTCACTGTCTGGTCATTGCTTGCCGACGCCAGGCGCCGGCCGTCCGGGCTAAACGCCACGCTACGGACCGGACCGGCATGGCCCTTGAGGGGGAACAGCTCCTTGCCGGTCGCGCTGTCCCAGATCTTCACAGTCTGGTCATCGCTCGCCGAGGCCAGGCGCTGGCCGTCCGGACTGAACGCCACATCATAAACCCAACCGGCATGGCCCTTGAGGGTGAACAGCTCCTTGCCGGTGGCGCTGTCCCAGATCTTCACCGTATTGTCAGAGTTCCCCGACGCCAGGCGCTGGCCGTCCGGGCTGAACGCCACGCTGCTAACCCAACCGGCATGGCCCTTCAGAGCGAACAGCCCCTTGCCGGTCGCGGTGTCCCAGATCTTCACCGTCCGGTTACCGCACCCCGACGCCATTCGCTGACCGTCCGGGCTGAACGCCACGCTCGTGACAAGACCTGCATGGCCTTTGAGAGCGAACAGCTCCCTGCCCGTCGCAGTCTCCCAGATCCCCACCGTCTTGTCCATGCTCCCCGACGCCAGGCGAGGCGGTTGCGGTGCACGCAAGTTCTTCACAGTTCGCGAGTCTCGGCCTTGCGTCTAGACACGTTCCCCCAGAAGTAGCCGGTTTTTCCTGCACTTCGCATCCCAAGAGCCTTTTTTTCACGATTTTTTCCCCACAGCTCCAGCGCGTCGGGGATTTGTTGCGTAGTAGTGGGTGTGGTCTCCTTTCTGCTCTTTCCACCCCGAGGTCCTCCTCCTACGATGATCATTCACGCCGCCAAGCCGCTCTTCGCTTGGGACTGCCTGGAAGACAGTCCTTCGCTACGAACCATCAAGGATCTGCTCGCCGCACTCCCCGACGGCAAGCTGCTCAAATCGCTCCGCGCTGCCCGGGGCAAGGGGCGCGACGATTACCCGGTGCACGTGCTCTGGGGGGTCGTCGTGTTGCGGGTCGCCCTGCGGCACATCACCACCGAGGCCGTGCTCGCCGAGCTGCACCGCAATGAGGGCCTGCGCCGCGTTATCGGCATCGAGTCAGAATGCGGCGTGCCCAAGAAATGGAACATGTCGCGATTCGAGGACGTGCTGGGCCAGGAGCCACATCGCACGCTCCTCAAAGAGATTTTCAATGTGTTGATCCAGCGGCTGGGTTTAGCGGTCACCGACCTGGGCCGCGACACGGCCGGGGATGCCACGAACCTCTCGGCACGGCGGAAGTCGGAAAAGGGCGCACAGGAGGAGATCGACGAGGGACTGCCGCAAGCCAGTGGCGGCCGCAAGGAATACAAGGACGACCAGGGCCATGTGACCAAGGTCGTCGAGTGGTTTGGCTACAAGCTCCACCTGCTGGTGGACGTGAAGCACGAAGTGGTGCTGGCCTACGAGATCACCGACACCAAGGCCGGCGACGGCGAGACGCTGCCGTCGGTGCTGGAGCAAGCCCAGGCGAACCTGCCCGAGGATCGGATCAAAACTCTGGCCTACGACAAGGCGGCCGACAGCGAGGACGTTCACAGGCTGCTCTCCGACGAGGGAATCACGCCGGTGATTCAGATGCGGAGCCTGTGGCAGAGCGACCCGGAGCGGATGCTGCCGGGCCACGACGGCTCCTCGAACATCGTGTACAAGGAAGATGGGACAATCTATTGTTATGATAAAGTGAGCGAACCTCCGGTGCGACACCGGATGGCCTACATCGGCTACGAGCCCGAACGCGAGACGGTGAAGTACCGCTGTCCGGCCAAGCACGAGGGCTGGGATTGCCCGATGTCCAAGATCTGCAACGCGGGCAAGTCATACGGCAAGACGGTGCGGGTGAATCGCGAACTTGACCCGCGGCGGTTTCCGTCCCTGCCCCGCGCCACCAAGAAATTCGAGCGGATGTACAAGGGACGGACATCAGTGGAGCGTGTCAACGCGCGGTTGAAGGTGTTCTGGGGTGTGGACGATGGCAACCTGACGGGGTCGCGGCGGTTCGTGGCCCAGGTGGGTGCTGTGATGGCCGTGCACGCAGCATTCGCAACGCTGTTGGCCTCGGCCCCGCGCCGCGAGGGGACGCTGGGCAAACTGCGGCTGAGCCCGATCGCCGAGGCCCTGCGAGCTAAGGCCAAGGCCGAGGCGCGGGCAGTCGCCGGGTGAGTGCGAGGGTCGGCATCGCGGCAGCCCGGGTCTCGATCGCGGTGCGCGAGAAGAAGCCACAAAGTCGGAACTGAGCGGTACGAATGACCAATCTGATCGGGCCCAAACCGAAAAACGTCAGTTCAGGCACAAATCAATGATGGATGCATCTCGGAATTACCAACTGCATCGCAACCGGTTCACGCCAGGCGCTGGCCGTCCGGACTGAACGCCACGCTAAAGACCAGACCGGCATGGCCCTTGAGGGCGAACAGCTCCTTCCCGGTCGCGATGTCCCAGATCTTCACCGTCTGGTCCCAGCTCGCCGACGCCAGCCGCTGGCCGTCCGGGCTGAACGCCACGCTCGTGACATAACCGGCATGGCCCTTGAGGTCGAACAGCTCCTTGCCGGTCGCGCTGTCCCAGATCTTCACCGTCTGGTCATGGCTCGCCGACGCCAGGCGCTGGCCGTCCGGGCTGAACGCCACGCTCGTGACCCAATGGGCATGGCCCTTGAGGGCGAAGCAGCTCCTTGCCGGTCGCGGTGTCCCAGATCTTCACCGTCTGGTCATAGCTCGCCGGCGCCAGGCGCTGGCCATCCGGGCTGAACGCCACGCTCATGGACCAGACCGGCATGGCCCTTGAGGGTGAACAGCTCCTTGCCGGTCGCGCTGTCCCAGATCTTCACCGTCTCGTCCTCGCTCGCCGACGCCAGGCGCTGGCCGTCCGGGCTGAACGCCACGCTCGTGACCTGACCGGCATGGCCCTTGAGGGCGAACAGCTCCTTGCCGGTCGCGCTGTCCCAGATCTTCACCGTCTTGTCCCCGCTCGCCGACGCCAGGCGCTGGCCGTCCGGGCTGAACGCCACGCTCGTGACCCGACCGGCATGGCCCTTGAGGGTGAACAGCTCCTTGCCGGTCGCGCTGTCCCAGATCTTCACCGTCTTGTCCCAGCTCGCCGACGCCAGGCGCTGGCCGTCCGGGCTGAACGCCACGCTCATAGACCGGACCGGCATGGCCTACGAGGGTCAGTTCATCGGGATGGCACAAGCGGGACAGGTAGTACCACTCGAACCCTCGCAGGTTTCTGCCGGCCGCCTCCGTGGGTACCTCTGCGAGCAATTCGCGGGCGCGAACGACATTGTTCTCTTCCCAGGCACGCTGGGCCAGTCCCATCCCGGACGCATACGCGGTGAGACGAGCCTCGTCGCGCTGTTTGTCTGCCTCTGTCTTTGCGTCCAAGGCCTCGTCGTTTCGCCTCCTCCGCGGCGAGTCGCTGCTGGTTTGCCTCGCGTTCCGCCGACGTGGCCCACACGGCCAGCAACGTACTCATCACCACGCCGACGACCAAGAGGGCCGCGAACGCCGCCGCCGTCGCAAGTGCCTTCTTGTACTTGCCGGCAAACTTGCGCAGCCGATAACTGGAGCTCGGCGGACACGCCTCCACGGGCTCGTCCGCCAGGTAACGCTCCAGATCGCGGGCCACGCCGTTGGCCGTCTCGTAGCGCCGCGACCGGTCCTTCTCCAGGCACTTCATCACGATCCAGTCGATCTCGCCACGGACCAGCTTCGAGAGCCGCGCCGGCTCGGTCTTGCGCGCGGCAGCGATCTTCGGCAGGTCGTTCGAGCTGCTGAGCCTGAGGCTCGGCCGAGGCGCTTCCTCCTCCCGGATCAGCCGCACCATCTCGTCCAGCGCCGCCTCGCGCAGCCGGATGCGCTCCAGGGGCGTCGTCCCGGTCAAGAGCTCGTAAAGCAGCACGCCCAGCGAGTAGATGTCGCTGCGCGTGTCCACGCCGAAGGCGTTCATCTCCGCCTGCTCGGGGCTCATGTACTCGAAGGTGCCGACCAGGGCGCCGTAGTGCGTGAACATCGTTTTTTCCGTGAGCCGCTGCTCGATCGCCTTGGCCACGCCGAAGTCGATCACCTTGGGCACCGGCTTGTCGTCGTACATGGTCACCAGCACGTTGGACGGCTTGATGTCGCGGTGGATGATGCCCTTCTGGTGGGCATGCTGGATCGCCTGGCAGACCGGCACGAACAGCGCCAGCCGCTCGCGGGGCGTCAGCTTGTTGTCGTCGCAGAACCGCGTGATCGGCACGCCGTGGACCAGCTCCATGACGAAGTAGGGCCGGCCCCCGCTCCCTGGCCCTCCCACGCCAGGGGGAGGATGGCGTGGTGCCGGCGTCGAGGACCCGGGCGATGTTCTGGTGGTCCATCATCGCCAGGGCCTGGCGCTCGGCCTCGAAGCGGGCGATGACCTGGCGGCTGTCCATGCCGGGCTTGATGATCTTGAGCGCGACCTTGCGGCGGACCGGCTCCTGCTGCTCGGCCATGTACACGACGCCCATGCCCCCTTCGCCGATCTGCTGGAGCAGCTTGTACGGGCCGATGATCGTGCCGGGCCGCTCTGTGATCGCCGGTTCATCGGACGTGCTGCCCTGTTCTATCGCTGGTGCCATCGGCTGCTTCATGAAGTTGCCGGCTCGGTCGATCGCCTCCAGCAGGCTATCGACTTCCGATCGCAGGTCGGCGTTGTCGCCGCAGGCCTCGTTCAAGTAAGCGGCTCGTTCGTCTGGAGACTGGATCTCCAGGACTCGACCGAAGATGCTTCTCACGCTTGTCGTGGAATGTCTCATCGAACAGCTACCTCCCGCCCGATGCACGTCGGACCGGCTGCACGGTTCGTGGGCGGATCACGCGCCGCACGTTCTCTAACCTTACATGCGACGCCGCCGCAAGGCGACTGCCAAAAAAATGTGGGAGCGTGTTGAGAACGATCTTTTGTAGGGTGGGTGAAGCCGAGCTCGGCTCGGCGAACCCACCAAGACCACGAGCCTTGCGTCGGTGGGTTGCACCCACCCTACACTCCGGAAACAGGCTTTCTCGACAGCCTCTGAGGCGTCGGTCGACGAAGTCAGTCGGCGGCCAGGGAGTCGCCCTTCGCCAGGTGCCGATAGAGCCAGGCCCGAGCGTAAGCCCAGCTCCGATAGGCGGTTCGTGGAGAAATCCCGAGCACATCGGCGGCTTGCTCGATCGTCAGGCCGGCGAAGTAATGCAGCTTGACTAGCTCGGCCGTTCGCGCGTCCTGACCGGCCAGTTCTTGCAGGGCAAGATCGACGGCCAGCACATCCTCCACGGGCTCCTTGACCACCGGGAGGTCGTCGTCCAGCTCAACCCGCCGCACGCCACCCCCGTGCTTGATTCGCCGCTTGCGCCGCGCGTTCTCGACCAGGATGCGGCGCATCGCCTCAGCCGCCGCCACAAAGAAATGCCCCCGGCTATCCCAGTGCCGGGCTCTCTCCGTGTCCACCAACCGCAGGTACGCCTCGTGGACCAGTGCGGTGGCCTGGAGCGTCTGTCCAGGTTTTTCATGAGCCATTTTTTCGAGTGCGAGCCGCCGCAATTCCTCATAGACCAGCGGCAGCAACTGCTCAGCGGCGTGGTGCTCGCCGTGCTCGATGGCACCCAGGAATCGAGTGACCTCGCTCATGAGGTCCAGGATAACCGCCGGGGGGACGACGGGCAAATCCGGCCCGTCGAGTCTTTGCAGGGCGGCATTACACACGCTCGAAGTGAAACCGCAGAGTCAATTGCACGTAGGACGGACATTCTTGTCCGTCGCCGTCGGACAGGAATGTCCGACCTACTGCATGGTTATTTTTGCAGGTCTACTCAGTCCGGCAGCGGCGTGGCGTCCCAGACATGCACGGTAAGGTCCCACGAGGCGCTATACAGGCGATGGCCGTCGGTACTGAACTCAAGGCTGCTGACCGGCAGGGTGTGCTCATTCAATCTCTGGATTTCTTGTCCACTGTTCAAGTCCCAGAGCTTGATGGTACCGTCCCCGCTTCCGCTTGCCAGACGCTTGCCGTCGGGACTGAAAGCGATGGCCTCGACGATCTGAGTGTGGCCCTTGAGCTGCCAGAGCTCCCCGCCATTTTCCACGTCAACAACGCGTAACAGGCCGCCAAGCATTGATATACCGGCGACGGCCAGACGCCTGCCATCGGGGCTGAAACGGGTCATGCCGAGAAAGCGGCAATCAGGCAGCCGGATTGTCATCGGCTCTCGACCAGGGGAAACGTCCCACAGGGTCACCAGCCCGCCTGAGTTGTCCCCGCTAGGCGCGAGCCGTCCGGGCTGAAGGCCAACCAGGGCAGACCCTCCCGGGGACAGGGGATCGTGCGCAGTTCTGTGCCCTGGTCGATATCCCAGATCTTCAGGATTCCTCCCTGCTCGGCCACGGCCAGCAACTTGCCGTTGGGGCTCAGCGCGATATCGGTGATGCTCTTCTTCTGGTCGGCAAACGTCCGAACCAGCCTGGTTGTCGACAGGTCCCAGATCTTGACGTGCCTGGCCGTATCGGCAAGGGCGAGGCGTGTCCCATCGTCCGAGAAGGACCTATTGGTCACCAGGCCATCGCTGACCAATTGCTCTCCGTGAGGCTTGCCGGTCGCTGCATCCCAGAGACACGTGGTCTTTCCCCCTTTATATAAGTCCGACTTGACGAACTTCCCTCCGGGGCTAAGCACCAGCCCGGGAGCCGGGTTCGACCGGTCCGCCGGAATCGGAATCGTGTCGCGGTTCGTCGTTTCCAGTACCGCCAGGTCACCATAACGTGTCATCGAGACCAGTCGCGCGCCATCGGGGCTGAAAGCAATGCTGTCGATTCCCGACGAAGGAGTTCGCAGCGTGTGGATGAGGCGGCCGGAGGTGATGTCCCACAATTGCACACTGGAGCGACCGGCGGCCGCCAGGCGATCGCCTTCCGGGCTGAAGGCGATGGGGCTGAAGCTGGCCGAGCCCAGTTGCAAGGTCCGGATGGTCCTGGCCGTGGCGACCTCACAGATCCGCACTTCCTTACCAAGTTTCACGGCCAGATACTTGCTGTCACGGCTGAAGGTCGGCCCGCCGGCCAGATAAGTCCGGTTCGGAGCTGTGAGAACAAAGACCTCACGTCCCGTCGGCACGTCCCAAATGATCACGGCGCCTGATTCTTTGCTCACGGCCAGCCATTTGCCATCCGGGCTGAGTGTGAAACCCGTCCAGTAGATTGCAGGAACCCGGTCGAAGGACATGATTTGCTTTCGCCGGGCAAGGTCCCAGACCTTGATCTCGGCCTCCAACTGGGACTCTGGGTTACCGGGAACTTGTAACCTCCTGCCCATTGAGGCTACGCGCTTGCCGTCAGCGCTGATGGAGACGTGACTGACGCTGCGCGTGTGCCCCTCCAGGGAGAACGCCTCACCTGTCTCGAGGTTCCAGACTCGCACAAGCTTGTCGCGGCAGCCGGCAGCCACAACTTTGCCGTCCGCGCTGAGAACGGCTTCAATCACCTGATCTGTTGAGCCAGTGAGCTTGAGCGAAGTCGGTCGACCACCGGCTGCGTCCCAGAGCTTGAGCTCGACCGGAGACAATTTGTCGAATGATAACTTGAGCTCGCCCGCCCCGTGCCCAACGGTGTAGAACCGCTTGCTATCGGGAGTCCAGAAAACGCCACTTGCCAGGCCGAAAAAGTCCACGGCGGGGTTGTCGGCTGCCTTCACCGACCAGAGGTCGCGATGGAGCAGCCGCTTGAGATAATGCCATTCAAATCCTCGCAGATCGGTCTCTCCAGGCTGGGGTCGGTGCCGGTCCAAGAGCTCGCGGGTCAGGTTGAGGTTGTCCTCTTCGCCGGCGTGCCCCGCCAGGTTCATGTCGGCAATGTAATTCGCGCGACGAAGCGTCGTGTTGAGCGCGGCGAGTTCGTCGCGCCGCTTCTCGGCATCTTGCCGGGCTGAGACAGCTTGTTGTTTTTCATCCTGGGCCAGCAGTGCATTCCGGCGAGCCTTGGTCTCGGCCGCGGTCGCGCGGACGGCCTGCCAGGCGCTTGCGAGCACCCCGGCGACCAGCAACAGCAGGAATGCGCCTGCCACCTGCATTGGCGTACGGTGCTTGCTGGCGAATTTCCGCATCCTGTACACGGCCGATGGCGGGCACGCCTCGACGGCCTCATTGCTCAAGTAGCGTTCCACGTCCCGAGCCAGGCTGGAGGCCGTTTCGTAGCGCCGGGTGCGGTCCTTTTCCAAGGTCTTCATCACGATCCAGTCCAGCTCGCCGCGGAGCAGTTGCGAAAGCTGCTTCGGGTCGCAGTGCCGGTCCTTGGCAACCACCGACAGGCGCTCGCCCAGGGTGCTGACACGAACACTTGGCAGCGGCGACTCTTCCTCGCGAATGATGCGCTGCATCTCGGCGTAGCCGGCGCTGCGCAGCTTCTTGGCTTCCAGCGGTGTGGTCCCCGTCAGCAGCTCGTAGAGCAAAACACCCAGGCTGTAGACGTCTGAGCGAGTGTCCACGTCGAGCCCGCTCATCTCCGCTTGCTCCGGGCTCATGTACTGCGGCGTGCCGATCATGTGGCCGAAGGTTGTGAACAGGGTCTTCTCCGTGAGTTCCTGGTTCAGTGCCTTGGCCACCCCGAAGTCGATGACCTTGGGCACCGGCTTGCCATCGTGCAGCGTGACCAGCACGTTCGACGGCTTGATGTCCCGGTGGATGATTCCCTTCTGGTGGGCGTGTTGCACGGCCTGGCAAACGGCCGTGAAGATTTCCAGGCGCTGACGCGCCGGCAACTGGTTCTTGTCGCAGAACTCGGCGATGGGCACGCCCTTGACCAGCTCCATCACGAAGTAGGGCCGGCCGGTTTCCGTGGTGCCGGCATCGAAAACCCTGGCGATGTTGGGGTGGTCCATGAGCGCCAGCGCCTGCCGCTCGGCTTCGAAGCGGGCGATGACCTCCTTGCTGTCCATGCCCAGCTTGATAATTTTGAGGGCGACCTTGCGGCGGACCGGCTCTTTTTGCTCGGCCATGTAAACGACGCCGAATCCCCCTTCGCCGATCGCTTGCAAGAGCTTGTAGCGGCCGATGACGGTGCCCGCGACCTCGGTCAGCGATCCGATATCCGTGGTGTCGCCCGGCGGCAACGACTGTTTGTTCAGGAAGCTGCCCGCATTCTCGTGTGAGCTGAGCAAGTTCTCGACTCGGGCTCGGAGAGCGGCATCAGCCCCGCAGACATCGTCCAGAAAGGCCGCTCGCTCGCTGAGCGACGATTTGTTCAGGGCTTCCGCGAAGATCGATTCTTCGGTTCTCGGCGTCTGAAGCATGGTTCGACTCCTCACAATGAAGGAAGTTCCTCATTCCTCAGTGCGCACAACGAGTCGAAAACCTCTCACGCGTTTTCAAGAAAATTCAGCCCGCATCGTCACCCTGGGATATTTCCTGGTGGAGCCAGGCACGAGCATAACTCCACCATGCGCTGCGCCGTGGCCAGAGAAATGCCCAGCGTCTGGGCACTCTGCTGCATCGTCAGTCCGGCAAAGTACCGGAGCTTGACCAGCTCGGCCTTGGCAGCATCCTTGAGCGCGAGCTTCTCCAGGGCTTCATCGAGGGCAAGGACGTCCTCGGAAAGCCGGGGCGCCTCCGGCTCGTCGAGGTCCAGGCGGTTCCGGTCACCGCCTCGACGGAGTGCTTTCTTGCGGCGGGCGTTCTCGACCAGGATCCGGCGCATGGCCTCGGCCGCGGCGGAATAGAAGTGGCCGCGGCTGTTCCAGCGCTGGGCCTCCTCCACGTCCACAAGTCTTACGTACGCCTCGTGGACCAGCGCGGTAGCCTGGAGCGTCTGGCCAGGTTTTTCATGAGCCATCTTTTCGAGTGCTAGCCGCCGCAATTCCTCATAGACCAGCGGCAGCAACTGCTCGGAGGCGTGTTGCTCGCCGTGCTCGATGGCACCCAGGATGCGAGTCACCTCATTCATCGACAGTACCGTTCAACAGGTGAATCCCAGCGGATCAACCATGTTCAACGAGCAAGGTTTGTAGACGCCTTACAACCTCTGCAACAACCTCCTCCGGGACGGTGCCGATCCAGGAAGCTTTGCCGACCGCCAGATGTGGCACCTTTCCGCTTCACCAAGTCTCCTTGCCGACCGCCGGACCTGTGTCCCACTCGCCGGGAAGGTTCTCGTCCGTGATGCCCCGCAACAGTTCTTCAAGCGTGTGCGGTCGCGGCAGGACAGGCCGCACGATCAGCCTGCCTTCCGCCAGCGACAACTCGATAGTCGCGTCCTCGTGCAGGTCTGCTCCCTGGGCGAAAGACTTGGGGATGCGGAGGGCAAGACTGTTGCCCCATTTCTGAACTCGTGTCATCATTGCGACCTTCGGTATCTACTAATATAGACACACGAGATCGCCCGTGGAATCAAGAGCGTTTCGGACTGCTCCGAATCTGCTGCTCGATGTCGTGCGGTATCTCGAAGCTGATGTTCACGGTCGGTCCCCGTTGAAGTGTTCCGTCTGCCGGCGTGTCATCGTACCTCGTCCGTCTCCGGCGCGGTAAAATCTCACATCCGCAATCATCCGCACGAAATCTGGGCGGAATGAAGGGCACTTGGGGTATTGGGCGTGGTTTTCCTGGGCCGTTGGGATCAACAGGCGTTGCGGGCGTCTCAAGAACCTGGTCTCTTAGGGTAATTCCTACGTTAGCCTGACCCGGACACGGACCCGGCCCCACGTCAGGATCCTGGAGAGGAGGAGTACGATCACCATGTCGGTCGTCCTGGATTACCCGCATATTCAAAAATCGGGGCATGAGTCAGCTCACTTGATCCGTCATCCCCGGGTTCGCGTGGCACAGATCGTCATGGATTATCTCGCCTACGGCTGGTCAGCCGATGAGATGTGTCGCCAGCATCCGTACTTGACGCCGGCGGAGGCTCATGCGGCGATGGGTTATTACTTCGACCATCAGGCCGAGATCGACCAGGAGATCCGAGCCGAGATCGAGCTCGACGAGCGTGAGCGGTCCCAGGAACCTCGATCACCGGTCATTCTCAGGCTCCGGGCGGGAAAAGCATGTTAGATGCCTCTGGCTCTGTACATGGACGTCCACGTTCCCTTGGCAATCACAGAGCAGCTTCGGCGCCGCGGCGTCGATGTACTCACAGCCATCGAAGACGGCATCGATACGAAAGAAGACGACGAACTGCTGGAACGAGCCGGGCACCTTCGCCGGGTAACTTTCACTCAGGATATTCGCTTCGGGGCGCTGGCCGAGGATTGGCAACGTCAGGGGGGATCTTTCGCGGGCCTGCTTTTTGGCCACCAGATTGGCGCCACGATTGGGCGGTACGTTCTGGATCTCGAGCTCATAGCCTCCGCCTCCGAGTCGGCTGAATGGCAGAACGTCGTGGGCCATCTTCCGTTCTGAACCGTGTCGCTCCTTTTCGCGGCTATCGCCGTGTTTGGCCAAGCTTTTAATCAAACAGAGCGAATTCACATCTAAATTCTTTGTTCCCTTCGTTTCCTCCTGTTCCCAGATGAGGGCCGGCCCAGAATTTACTTACTCCGGCAGCGGCGTGGCGTCCCAGATTCGGATAGTATTGTCTCCGTAGGCGCTGATCAGTCGGTGGCCGTCGGGTCTGAACGCAAGACCAGTAACCGAGCCCGTATGCTTCAACATCAGGGTCTCCTGTCCAGTAGTAAGGTCCCAGACTTTCACCTGACCATTAGGTTGTCCCGCGGCCAGGCGTTTGCCATCGGGGCTGAATTTCAACCTCGGGAAGGCCATCGATAAGCCGTTGAGAGGCGGTGAGGCCTCGTGGCCGCTGGCCGCATCGAGTATACGCACCTTGCCATCGGAGCATGGTACGGCCAGCCGCTTGCCGTCGTAACTGAAGCATATCTCTCTGAACGATGCCAACGGCAGCTTCGCCTCGCATAGCTCTCGGCTCGTGGCAAGATCCCAGATCTTTAACACCCCGCTGTTTTCGGCCGCGGCCAGGCGAGGATTGTTTGGGCTGAATTTGAAGCACGAAAGGTCGTGGAGTGCCGGGAACGTGCGGAGTTTGGCGCCCTTGTCCACGTCCCACACCTTCAGTTCCCCTTCCGGGCCCTTGCAAGCGAACCATTTCCCATCCGGGCTGAGCTCTGTACCAAGCTGCGGACCGTCTGGGCCATCGTGTTTAAACGCCCGAACCAATGTGCGGTCGGACACATTCCAGGTCGTCACGTTCTTGCCAAGGTCGGTAAGTACCAGACGCTTCCCATCGGCCGTGAAGTCCAAGTTCACGGCCTTCTCTTCAAGCTTGATAGGCTCGCCCAACGGCTCGCCGGTCTCGGCGTTCCACAGGCGAATGGTGCTCTCATACATGCCAGTCACGAAGATACGTCCATCGGGGGAAAGCTGGTTAAAAAGGCCCTGTTGCCCGTGCGCGGGGATCGAGATGGCATCGCGGTCGCTGATCACGTCCCAGACTTTCACGCGTCCGTCCGCCCCCGCCGAGGCGATGCGTGTGCCGTCGGGACTGAAGGCAACGTAGGTAATGTTCCCTTCGTGACCCTTGAATGAGCGGATTCGCTCACCGCTCTCGGCGTCCCACAACTCGATCTCGCCTTCCCCCCCTGACGCGAGTCGATCTCCCTTCGGACTGAATCTCAGTATGCCGCGGCCTCTGTCGTCGCCTGAGCAAGACGTGACGATCCTGCCGGTCTCGGCATCCAGGATTTGCACGTCTCTTGACGAGCAATTCACAGCCAGACGTTTGCCGTCGGGGCTGAAGGTCATATTCCAGAGTGGATGTTTCACGTCCTTCACGAGGAGCTCGCGACCAGAGGTCGTATCCCACACCTTCAGCACATGCCCAGCAGTTCCAGCCATGTGCTTTAGGTCCGGGCTGAAAGCGATAGATTGTGAGCGAGGGAGATTATCGATCGACACGATGGCCTTTCGGGTATCCAACTCCCAGATTCTCACCTGATCGGAAGTATTGGTTAAACCTGCATCCAAGGGCACCGCGAGAGATAACAAGTGCTTGCCATCAGGGCTGAAGACAGCGGCCTCGACGAGATCGACCGTGTGCCCTTCGAGCGTGGCGATCAACTCGCCCGTTTGGATGATTCCAAACCCGCACCGCTCTATCGCGGCAGGCGGCGGCGAGCAGCTTGCCATCCGGACTGAGCCTGCCACTCCATATCTTGTCTGTCGCACCCTTGAGCCGAAGAGGCAGTGACGTGAGTGTCGCTGCATCCCAGAGCTTGATTTCACTGGGTGTCGTGAAGGTTGTTCCTCTCTCCGTGCCCCCGACGCTGACAAGTCGTTGGCCATCGGGCGTCCAGGCCACCGTCCGTACCACCCCCGTATGAGCTTTCACTGAGAGCAGGTCGCGGTGCTGCAGTCTGCGGAGATAATGCCATTCAAACCCGCGTAAGTCCGTCTCCCCGGGCTTTGGCCGGTGATGTTCCAGTAGTTCCCCCGACGAGGCCAACGTCGTTCTGATCCCAGGCATGTCGCGCCAGGCTAATGTCAGCGATGTAATTTAAGTGGCGGAGCTTTTCATTGACGGCGGCGAGCTCGTTGCTTCGCTTCTCGGCCTGATCTTTGGCACCATCGGCCTCGCGCTTCCTGGTCTTCAGCCATGGCTGCGCTCACCCGCGCCGCTCGGCGTGATCCTGGCCACCTGCTCGGCCCGCGTCGCCCGCACGGCCTGCCAGGCGCTTGCCAATGTTCCCAGCAGGAGCGACGCGGCCACCAGCGCCGCCGTCGTCAGTGCCATTTTGTTCCGCCGGGCCAGCTTGCGGAAGCGATACCAGGTTGAAGGCGGCCGGGCCTCGATCGGTTCCTCGGCCAGAAACCGGCGGACGTCGGCGGCAAAGGCGCTGGCCGTGTCGTAACGTCGAGCGCGGTCCTTCTCGAGCGCTTTCATAACGATCCAGTCGAGATCGCCCTTCACCAGCGCCGACAACTTCGCCGGCTCGGTTTTGCGCTGGCTTGAGACCTTCGACAGAGACTCGCCCATCGTGCTCAAGCGCGTGCTTGGCTTGGGCGGCTCCTCTTCCTTGATGATGCGGCGAATCTCGTCATAGGCCGCCGTCGCGAACCGCTTGCGGTCGAACGGCGTCGTCCCGGTCAACAACTCGTAAAGGAGCACGCCCAGGCTGTAGACATCGCTGCGAATATCCACGTCAAGCGCGTTGAGTTCAGCCTGCTCCGGGCTCATGTAGAGCGGAGTGCCGATCATCTGCGTGAACCGGGTGTAGATGGTCTTATCAGTCAACTGCTGGCCGATCGCCTTGGCGACGCCGAAGTCGATCACCTTGACCACCGGGACGCCGTCGTGCGGGGCGACCAGGATGTTCGACGGCTTCGAGTCGCGGTGGATGATGCCCTTGCCGTGGGCATGCTGGACCGCCTGGCAGACGGCCAGAAACAGATCCAGGCGCTCGCGTGCCGTGAGCTGCTGCTGGTCGCAGTAATCAATGATGGGGATGCCTTTGACCAGTTCCATCACGAAGTAAGGGAGCCCGCTGTCCGTGGTGCCGGCGTCGAGAACCTTGGCAATATTGGGGTGGTCCATCAATGCCAGGGCCTGGCGCTCGGCCTCGAACCGGGCGATGATGTCGCGCGTGTCCATTCCGGGCTTGATGATCTTGAGCGCGACCTTGCGGCGAACCGGATGCTGCTGCTCGGCCACGAAGACCAGGCCCATCCCACCCTGGCCGATCTGTTCCATGAGCTTGTACGGGCCGATGACCGTGCCGGCGCGTTCGGGGATCGGCTCGATAATCCTCAGTCGCGTCGGATTGGGATGATAGATTCCCCAGATAACTGCCCGAGGCGTCATGGGCACGCAGCAGTGATTCGATTTCGTGGCGCAGCTCTCCATCGGAGGCGCAGGCCTGGTCGAGGAACGCCGCCCGACGCTCTGGAGACAATTTGACGACGGCCTTGAAGATCGCAGACTCGGACATGGTATTCTCCTTCGCCTGGATGGTCTCTCATCATCCAATGCGAGAACGGAGAGCAAAACCCCGGTGACTTTTTTCAGTCCGGCGAATTGATTTCCTCATCCCGGCGCCACTGCCGGCGCAGCCAGGCCTTGGCGTAGGTCCAATCCTCTTCGGCCGTCGCGGGGGCGATACCCAGAATCTGGGCCGCCTCGGCCATTGTGCAACCGAGAAAGTAGCGGAGTTTGACCAGCTCAGCCTTGCGGGGCGATTTCTGTGCCAGCCGATCCAGGGCTTCGTGAACGGCCATGACTTCGAGCGGGTCGCGAGGGTTTGCCACGGGGAAGTCATCCGGGTCCGCCTCCCGGTCGACCATGCCGCCGCCATGTTTGCCGCTCAGTTTGCGGCGCGGCGTTGTCGATGAGAATCCGCCGCATAGCCTCGGCCGCGGCGGCGAAGAAGTGGCCGCGGTTGTCCCAGTGCCGCTCTTCCCCTGGGCCGACCAGGCGCAGGTACGCCTCGTGGACCAGGGCCGTCGGCTGAAGCGTCTGGCCCGGCTTCTCCCGTGCCATCCTCTCGGCCGCGAGCCGGCGCAGCTCGTCGTAGACCAGCGGCAGGAGCTGCGCCGAGGCACGGGCGTCGCCTTGCCCGATGGCGTCCAGGATGCAGGTCACCTCATTCATCGACAGTACCGTTTGATAGGTGAATCCCAGCGGAAAATAAGGCGCCTAATTCCTTCCGCGGACTACAACCGCTTACTTGCTGCTGGGAGGCTTGGGTTTGGCCAGCAGTTCTTCCGCTTCGCGCAGAAGCCCTGAACCCGGGCGTATCTGAGCCCAGCGCGAATCCTTCATCCGCTCTCGCAGGAGCTGAAGCTCGGCCTGGGCTTCCTTGGCGTGACCGAGTTGCTGGTGCGCCATGGCGAGGAAGGCGAGGTCCGAGGGGAGAGAACCTGTTGTCTTGCAGCGCGTTGATCTGCCTTCGACCGCGCGAGCAAGTTCAGCGCTTTCTCATAGTTGCCTACGCGGTAGTAAGCAACGCCTAGCGTCTTCAACAATGCCGCCATTGTTGGGTTCAAGCTGACAGGCTTCCTCGCTGTAGCGCAGGGCCTTGCGATAGCCAGACATTTCGCCACCAGGCAGCATCACCAGTTCCCAGGCGAGAGTATTGAGTGCCGGCGGATCTTCGGGATATGTTTGGGCAACAGCGAGGGCTTCCTGCCGGCGGGACGGACTCAGGCCGGGCAGAGTTCGCACCCGTTCCAGGACGTCGGCACGCAGGGGCATCTCTCGGAAAATCTCGGCCACCATTTGGTTGGTTACCCGGCGGTGCTGCATTTCGCGAGAGACACTCGTTGCCTCCCATAAATGGATACAGCCGTCCCGGCTCGCGGAGGCCAGGCGCTGGCCGTCCGGGCTGAATGCCACGCTAGTAACCCGACCGGCATGGCCCTTGAGGGCGAACAGCTCCTTGCCAGTCGCGCTGTCCCAGATCCTCACCGTCTGGTCCCAGCTCCCCGAAGCCAAACGCTGGCCGTCCGGGCTGAACGCCACGCTCATGGACCCAACCGGCATGGCCCTTGAGGGAGAACAGCTCCTTGCCGGTCACGCTGTCCCAGATCTTCACCGTCTGGTCATCGCTCCCCGAAGCCAGGCGCTGGCCGTCCGGGCTGAACGCCACGCTCCAGACCGGACCGGCATGGCCCTTGAGGGCGAACAGCTCCTTGCCGGTCGCGCTGTCCCAGATCTTCACCGTCTGTCTTCGCTCGCCGACGCCAGGCGCTGGCCGTCCGGGCTGAACGCCACGCTATAGACACAGCCAGCATGGCCCTTGAGAGCGAATAGCTCCTTGCCGGTCGCGCTGTCCCAGATCTTCACCGTCTGGTCATTGCTCCCCGACGCCAGGCGCTGGCCGTCCGGGCTGAACGCCACGCTCCAGACCGGACCGGCATGGCCCTTGAGGGCGAACAGCTCCTTGCCGGTCGCGCTGTCCCAGATCTTCACCGTGCTGGTCCCAGTTCGCCGACGCCAGGCGCTGGCCGTCCGGGCTGAACGCCACGCCCATGACCTGATCGGCATGGCCCTTGAGGGCGAACAGTTCCTTGCCGGTGCGCGCTGTCCCAGATCTTCATCGTGCCCCGGCTGCTCCCCGACGCCAGGCGCGGCCGTCCGGGCTGAACGCCATGCGAAAGCCGGCGTTCCCATGGCCCTTGAGGGCGAACAGCTCCTTGCCGGTCGCGCTGTCCCAGATCTTCACCGTCTGGTCCCAGCTCGCCGACGCCAGGCGCTGGCCGTCCGGGCTGAACGCCACGCTCCAGACCGGACCTGCATGGCCCTTGAGGGTGAACAGCTCCTTGCCGGTCGCGCTGTCCCAGATCTTCACCGTCTGGTCATCGCTCCCCGACGCCAGACGCCGGCCGTCCGGGCTGAACGCCACGCCGCGGACAGAGCCGGCATGGCCCTTGAGGGCGAACAGCTCCTTGCCGGTCGCGCTGTCCCAGATCTTCACCGTCTGGTCCTGGCTCGCCGAAGCCAGGCGCTGGCCGTCCGGGCTGAACGCCACGCTCCAGACGCCACCGGCATGGCCCTTGAGGGCGAACAGCTCCTTGCCGGTCGCGCTGTCCCAGATCTTCACCGTCTGGTCCTGGCTCCCCGAAGCCAGACGCTGGCCGTCCGGGCTGAACGCCACGCTCGTGACGTCAGCGGCATGGCCCTTGAGGGCGAACAGCTCTTTGCCGGTCGCGCTGTCCCAGATCTTCACCGTCCCGTCAGAGCTCGCCGACGCCAGGCGCTGGCCGTCCGGGCTGAACGCCACGCTCCCGACGCCACCGGCATGGCCCTTGAGAGCGAACAGCTCCTTGCCGGTCGCGCTGTCCCAGATCTTCACCGTCTGGTCCCAGCTCTCCCGACGCCAGGCGCTGGCCGTCCGGGCTGAACGCCACGCTCCAGACGCCGCCGGCATGGCCCTTAAGGGTAACAGCTCCTTGCCCGTCGCGCTGTCCCAGATCTTCACCGTCTTGTCAAAGCTCGCCGACGCCAGACGCTGGCCGTCCGGGCTGAACGCCACGCTCGTAACCCAACCGGCATGGCCTACGAGGGTCAGCTCGTCGGGATGGCACAAGCGGGACAGGTAGGACCACTCGAAGCCTCGCAGGTTTCTGCCGGCCGCCTCTCTGGGCACCTCCGCGAGCAATTCGCGGGCACGGACGACATTGTTCTCTTCCCAGGCACGCTGGGCCAGTCCCATCCCGGACGCATAGGCGGTGAGACGAGCCTCGTCGCGCTGTTTGTCTGCCTCAGTCTTCGCTTCCAGGGCCTGTTGTTTCGCCTCCTCCGCGGCGAGTCGCTGCTGGTTCGCCCCGAACTCGGCATGCTTGGCCATCCTCTTAGCCGACGTGGCCCACACGGCCAGCAACGTGCTCATGACCACGCCGGCGACCAAGAGGACCGCGAACGCCGCCGCCGTCGCGAGTGCCTTCTTGTACTTGCCGGGCAAATTTGCGCAGCCGATAACTTGAGCTCGGCGGGCACGCCTCCACGGGCTCGTCCGCCAGGTAACGCTCCAGATCGCGGGCCACGCCGCTGGCCGTCTCGTAGCGCCGCGACCGGTCCTTTTCCAGGCACTTCATCACGATCCAGTCGATCTCGCCACGGACCAGCTTCGAGAGCCGCGCCGGCTCGGTCTTGCGTGCGGCCGCGATCTTCGGCAGGTCATTGGAGCTGCTGAGCCTGAGGCTCGGCCGCGGCGCTTCCTCCTCCCTGATCAGCCGCACCATCTCGTCCAGCGCCGCCTCACGCAGCCGGATGCGCTCCAGCGGCGTCGTCCCGGTCAAGAGCTCGTAGAGCAGCACGCCCAGCGAGTAGATGTCGCTGCGCGTGTCCACGCCGAAGGCGTTCATCTCCGCCTGCTCGGGGCTCATGTACTCGAAGGTGCCGACCAGGGCGCCGAAGTGCGTGAACATCGTCTTTTCCGTGAGCCGCTGCTCGATCGCCTTGGCCACGCCGAAGTCGATCACCTTGGGCACCGGCTTGTCGTCGTACATGGTCACCAGCACGTTGGACGGCTTGATGTCGCGGTGGATGATGCCCTTCTGGTGGGCGTGCTGGATCGCCTGGCAGACGGGCACGAACAGCGCCAGCCGCTCGCGAGGCGTCAGCTTGTTGTCGTCGCAGAACCGGGTGATCGGCACGCCGTGGACCAGCTCCATGACGAAGTAGGGCCGGCCACCGCCCCTCCTTGAGAAGGGGAGTGGTCGTGCCGGCGTCGAGGACCCGGGCGATGTTCTGGTGGTCCATCATGGCCAGGGCCTGGCGTTCGGCCTCGAAGCGGGCGATGACCTGGCGGCTGTCCATGCCGGGCTTGATGATCTTGAGCGCGACCTTGCGGCGGACCGGCTCCTGCTGCTCGGCCATGTAGACGACGCCCATGCCGCCTTCGCCGATCTGCTGGAGCAGCTTGTAAGGGCCGATGACCGTGCCGGGCTTTTCCGTGAGCGGAGGGGGGGCTGTCGTCGGCTCGGGGGGCGGAGCGTCCAGGACGCCGCCCGAGGCGTTGTGGGCGGCCAGGAGGGCCTCGATGCGCTCCCGCAGCGCGTGGTCGCCGCCGCAGGCGCCCTCCAGGTAGGCCGCGCGTTCGGCCCGGGACGGTTTTTCCAGAACAGCGGCAAAAAGCGCTTCTTCTCGATTGGTGGTCGGCATGGCAGCGCTCCTGAAACAGGATTCTCCCTGCTCTTCCATGCGCAATCCAGCGCGAAATCGTTCCACTCAATTCGGCAAGAAATTTCCAGACCGGATGCCGGGCGTGACATCAGGAGGCTCAAGGGAGCGTGAGGTCCGGGTCGCGGCGGATCTCTTCGTGAAGCCAGGCGCGGGCGTAGCTCCACCAACGGTTGGCGGTGGTGACCGAGATGCCAAGCGTTTCGGCCGCCTGTTCGATGGTCATGCCAGCGAAGTAGCGGAGTTTCACGAGCTCTGCCTTGCCAGGGTCGCGGGCCTCGACCGATTCAGTGCCTCGTCGAGCGCCAGGAGCGGCGCGCTCCGCTCCATCTCGAGCGGTTGCTCCAGATCGAGATCGAGGCGCTGGCGGTCGCCACCCCGTTTGAGACTGCGCTTGCGGCGGGCGTTCTCGACCAGGATACGACGCATGGCCTCGGCCGCGGCGGCAAAGAAGTGACGGCGATTGTCGAACTGCTGATCTCCTGACCAGAGCGCAGGTACGCCTCATGGACCAGCGCCGTGGCGTCGAGCGTCTGCCCCGGCTTCTCGCGTGCCATCTGCGCCGCGGCGAGCCGGCGCAGCTCGTCGTAGACCAGCGGCAAGAGCTGCGCCGCGGCCCAGGCGTCGCCTTGCCCGATGGCGTCCAGGATGCGGGTCACCTCATTCATCGACAGTACCGTTCGACCAGGCGAATCTCAGCGGAAAATGCTCGCGCCCTGTTCCTTCAGGGGACCTCGGAATCCTTCCTCTTCGTTCGCGTCTCACCTGGATGAGCTTCCGGGTCGCATTCGTTTTCACGGAGTCAGCCGATGAGTATACCGCCTGCCTGGCCCCAATGCCTCTTGCGCGGCCGTCGCGTCGGAGAGTCTCCTCTCAATTTGTGGTGTTACTCGTGCTCAGGGTTTCTCCATTTCCGGCTGAAGCAAGACAGTTTCTAGCGATATCGGCGACAAACTCCACTTGCGGCACCATTCAGGGGTTGGAGCCACTTCGTTTGGCGCCGGTGGTCGGCGCTTAATCCTTAATCGCGGAGGACTTGTTGCCGTTATAATCGTTGCGCATCTGCATCATTATGTCCCAGTAATCGATGGAAAAATATCAATAATCCCAGAGAATCGCTGGCGGAGCAAGAATTTTGCAGTTGCAGCATTTTCTGCTTGACTTGGTGTGTCGACGCGGTCAGGATGTGGGAGTGAGATGTGCTTACCGACTTCAGGAGGTGAACGACGGTCGACACGATTCTGGAGAACTACCCGTGATGGAGAAGTGGTATGAGGCCGTGCGCTTGGGCGAGGGGGGAACGAAAGTCTGAACCACAGGAGCTGAGAATCGATTAGAACAACCAGTGAGACCTTCGAGGTTTGCAATGAGGCAAGCTTCTTCGCAAAACTTGGTTGTCGTTGGGGTATTGCTGTCAGGGTTGCAACTTGCGTTAGGGTCGACCCTGCTGGCGTCCCCAACGGGAAGGGTCAGTGGGCTAACGGCGGATGAGCGGGCGACGCTGCTCCGATACGCCAGCGATACATGGCGGTCGTTCGAGAAGTTGACCCTGCCCAGCGGCCTGCCCGCCGACAGCGTTTCCGCCGACAGCGAAGGCAGGTCCAACCTGGTGTCGCAAACGTCGCCGTCGAACATCGCCGCCTATCTATGGAGCACTTTGGCCGCTGAGCGTTTGCATGTGATCGACCCTTCCGAAGCCAGGTCACGGCTGGACCGGACTCTGACGACGTTGGCAGGCATGGATCGTGCCCACGGGCTCTTCTTCAACATGCTGGACCCCCGTACGGGGGCCGCCCTTGATGTTTCCCCTTTCGACTCCGCCCGGTGCAGCCCCGCCTCTCCGCAGTAGACAACGCCTGGCTGGCCGTCGCTCTGACTATGGTGGCCAACTCCGAGCTGTCGCTGAGGGAACGTGCTGGAAGGCTCCTCAAACCGATTGACTTCCGTTTCCTTTACGATCCGTACGACGCGGCCGACCCCGTACGCCACCCGGGACAGCTTCATGTGGGCTACCAGACAAACGACCGGACGTTCTACGGCCACTACGGGATGCTAAACACAGAGGCCCGCATTGCCAGCTACCTGGGCATCGCGCGCGGCCAACTGCCTCCGGAACATTACTACCGGATGTTCCGGACCCTACCTGAGAATTTGGGGCCGCAACAGCAGTCGCCCCGCGGTACGACCCGCGACTACTATGGGGTCAAGGTCTTCGAGGGTTCTTACGAATATCATGGCGCACAGATCGTCCCGAGCTGGGGCGGCAGCATGTTCGAGGCGTTGATGGTGACGCTGTTCGTCCCCGAGGATCTCTGGGCCCCGAGGAGCTGGGGAATCAATCACCCGCTCTATGTCCGGGCGCAGATCACCCATGGACTGAACGAGGTCGGCTACGGTTACTGGGGTTTCTCACCTGCCGCAAGTCCGCGAGGGGGATACGAGGTTTACGGCGTGAAGGCCCTGGGAACCTACAGCCACGGCTACTTCTCCTATGAAGTCGGTCCACCAGTTCCGCCTCCTTTGATACCTGATTCGAACCGATCCAGCCACGGCATCGTCACGCCGCATGCTTCTTTCCTCGCCCTGCGTTACGCTCCTCACGAGGCAATTGCCAATCTCCGCGCCCTCTCCGGCAGCTTGCCGATTTATGGCCCGTTGGGCTTCCAGGACTCCGTCGACGTGTCGGCGGGGGTGACTTCCGGTCGCATTCTGGCCCTGGACCAGGGGATGATCATGGCGGCGATCGCCAATGAGTTGGCCGACGACGCCATGCAGCACGCCTTCAGCGACGGCCAGGTCGAACAGATCGTCCGCCCCTTGATCGCCGTAGAACAGTTTTCCGCCGGACTGCCAGGCCAGCTCAGCGGGGTCCAGCCGACGGTGGCCGGATCTCAAGACGGGAACAGGGGCGAATAGGGAGCACTGACCTCGGGAGGACACACCCATGGACTTTCTCTACTACTCGACCTGGCTCTTCGCCGAGCAACTGCGGCTGTTCAATAATCTTGCCCTGGAGGGCTGCCGGTGGTGGAATTGGTCGCGATGGGGCGCACGGCCGTTCGACCCGCCGGCCACCACGTGCGGGTCCGCTCCTCCTCCCAGCTACTTCGAGAGGCTCGTCGGGGTCGCGGAGCAGATCGCCCGCCACGCCTCCTTCCCCGACCATCAAGAGGCGGTCCAGCAATGCTTGGAGGAAGTGGGGGACCTGATTGCCACGGGGAGGATCACTCCGGGCCAGGGCTTGATCCTGGAGGGCATCCTCTTGGGTGCCCGCCCCGGGGTGGTGTAACTAGCCGCAGGGTCGTACGGCAACCTCATCGGGCCACGGCGGTACTGGCGAGATGCCTGGCCCTGTATCCAAGCGTGTTTGGCCATGGAGTCTGGGGCGCTGGGACAGTCTGGGTTGTAGCATGGGATCTATCCAGGTGTTGAATGTCGCACTGGATAGTCTTCCGCCGACCTCTGATCCCCAATCGTGGACTTGTTTCAACAAGGCTCCTGCGATCTCTTGAAAGTTCATCTATTAATAGAAAACCCCCCAAGGATGACCCCGGGGGGAAACGGAAAGTCGTTTTTGTGGGTATGCCAGGTTAAGACAGTTGGGCTTATTGTTCAAGGCACCCAACCGGTGAAGCTTGGTCCTTCGGGCTTCGGCGGCAAATCGATCCGTTACCAGCCAATGGTGGGCCGGAAGAAGACCGGAACGCCAAGTGATGTGAGAGCCTCGGTTGCCGTCTTTGAAGTCCAGGAGATTGGTTCAGGCGCTCAGGAATCTGTCCGTCGCCCGAAGCATCTCTTCATCCGGACCGAAGTAGCCGGCATTGCGTACGGCTCTTTGCTGAATCCGTTTACCCTTCAGACCATGTGGGCGAGACGTTCGGCATACCTCTTCGCCAGCCTGACTATCCCTTCAGTTCTCGACCCCGAAGGGCTGCGGTTTCCAGGTGTCCTGCCAGGCTGATTCACCCACTAAACCAACAATATCACTTCCGATCTGCGAATACAAGAGATAAGGATCTCAAGAAACCCGATTATTTGGATTATCAAGCGCATTCTCTCCTGCTCGTAAGCCTCGGCTTCAAGATCACGTTCGTCGTGGTCATGTTGACAGAGGTGAGAGCGACGTGCAAATCTTCTTGACTGGTACATCATGATGAGCGGTAAGTCACTCACCCGGTTCAAGAACCTGGTCCTGACTGGTCTTCCCGGCTGCGGCAAGACCAACGTGCTTGAGAGGGTGGCGGAACACCTTGGCGATCTTCGACTGGCAGGCTTCCTGACGCTGTAACTTCGAGACCATGGTCAGAGGGTCGGCTTCGAGGCTGCTGGGCCGATCTTCTCGTTAGCCAGCGCTCAAACCCAGCAAAAGGATGAAGAACCGGATCACGCCGACGACCAGGATTCCCACAGCCCGTACCAGCAACACGATTAAGAACGCTGCGATGAGATAGAGCGCCAAAGTCATCTGGATGAGCCTGCACCCCAGACTGCTCTTCTTAGAAAGGGCGCGGCAAAGTGGTCTATCTGGAGAGATTGCCGGCGATTAGGCTAGCTAGAGCTATGGATCTCGTCTTCAATTCGGAGCCTCGGCATGGACGCCACGCCACGCAAGCCCTATCCCAGCGATCTGACGGATGCCCAGTGGGCTCTCTTGGAACCGATGTTGCCTCCTCCGATCCCGGCGGGGGCCCCGCGCAAGACTGATTTCCGGGACGTCCTCGACGCGATCTTCTATCTCCTGACGACGGGGTGTGCATGGTCCGCCTTGCCTCATGACTTCCCTCCCGAGGGCACTGTCCGCTACTACTTCCATAGGTGGCGTCGCAGCGGATTGTGGGAGCACATTCACGGCACGCTCCGCAGCTTGGTTCGGCAACAAGCGGGAAAGGAACCGCAGCCCAGTGCCGGCAGCATCGATAGTCAGACGGTCAAGGCAACCCGTACCAGCGGAGCAAGGGGGTACGACGCGGGGAAAAAAAATCAACGGGATCAAACGGCACTTGTTGGTTGACACGATCGGCTTGATCTGGGTGGTGGTGGTCCATTCGGCCAGTATCCAGGACCGTGATGGGGCCAAACTGGTATTCACGAAGGCCAAGATCAACGCCGACTGGACGCGAATGCAACGGGTATGGGCCGACGGAGGCTATGCGGGGAAACTGATCGCATGGGTCTCTGCCTTTTGTCAGTGGGTCCTGGAGATCGTCAAACGAAACGATGACGTAAAAGGATTCAAACTCTTGCCGAAACGCTGGGTCGTGGAACGGACGTTTTCGTGGCTGTCGAACTATCGCCGCCTGAGTAAGCATTACGAGTTCTGGAACGAGACCGGGGAGGCGATGATCCATGTGGCGATGGTCCACCTGATGGTGCGTCGCCTTGCAAAGAAAAACACCAAACCGGCAATCCCCTAGATTGCCGCGCCCTTTCTTAGACGGTGAGCAAGGTTCACCTAGCCCCATTACCGAGCTGTAAGAACAGGAGTGCGAGGATGGGCTGACTAATCGAGACTGAGGGATCATGACAGTCTGTCTTTGTGAATGTCTCAATACGGCCGACGGCCACTACCTCCATAACCATCACCACCGCCAGTGCGACCACTGCCGTCAAGGCTACCACCAGCGAAGCCATTGGTACGGGCTACCCCTGGCTTGGCTTCGCTCACCGTGAGACGCCGCCCGTCGTGATCTTGATCATGGAGTCCCTGGATCGCTGCTTGAGCTTGGGGGTCCGTCTCCATCTCGACAAAACCGAACCCCTTGCTGCGGCCCGTGTTTTGGTCGAAGATGACCTGGTGCTCTGCACGGTCCCGAACGGAGTGAACCACCCTTGTAGATCCGAGGAACTAGCCGAAGAAGTCAAGTTTCCAACATGCAATTTCTTTCCCATGAGATTCTCCTAGCGGCAGAGTTTTTCGACCCGTTGATTGGTTTCTGGGTCGATGAGAAAGGGGCACACAAAGGAGCCCAGGAGGTACGAGAGGCGAGAGGGGAAGCAGAAAGTGATTCGATGTCAACCCAAGGTGCTCACTCAGTCGTCAGACCAACCCATTGGAGTATAACGATCCCCAATAAAAAAGAAATGACTAAGACGACTAACTTCTCGGGTTGGCTTGAGAGGTGTGATTTTCCTGACTTTCGTGGTCGCTGGAACGAGTGGCTCCTCGGTGCCGGTTTCCCCCAGAAAACAGAAGCACCCGACGAGCTTCTTGGAGTCGCCGGGTAGCTTGGTTGTTGCTTGTCAACGGCCCATCCCCTTGACGATCTCGGAAAGCCGATAGCCGGTATCGGTAAGGCTGTAGAAGTTGTTCTTGCCCTGGCGGCGGCGGTCTACTATTCCCCCGAGTCGTAACAGGGACAGGTGGTGGCTTACAGCAGGTTGGCTCATGTTAAACTGGTCGCACAGCCCCCCGACGTGGCTTTCTCCTTCGGAGAGCAAGCTGATGACCTGGAGGCGGGTCGGGTCGCTGACTTGCTTGAGCAGAATCGCTGCCCGCTCCAAGGTCTTTGTACGCAGCAGGAACTCGTTCTTAACCTTGGCAGTCTTCGTGGTGTTCTTCATCTTAAGGACCGCTGTCGTCATCGGAATCTGTCTCCAAAGGGGTTTGACCGGCTAGAGGCAGGGGGATACATCACCCTCACCGCCGGGGGGTCGTTGGGACAAGAGGGTATCCGAGATTGGAGGGAGGGGAATCGGACATCTCATCGACACCAGGCGATTCAGCATCCCGGCGTCCGATGGCTTGTCTTTCGACATTGATCATGCTATTGTAATTGTCCAAAGGCGTCAATGTAAGACTATTTGCATTTCCTGAAATTGCGCGTGTCAGTCTTCGCTCTCCCGTCATCTCACTCCAGGGACGCCTTTCGTCGGGCGATTCGAGCCGCCCATGGGTGACAGAGAATGATTATCCCGAGTGAGCTATGCGGCGTGATGAGGTCATTCCGAAGTGGCGCTGACTCTTGAGTATCCTGCGGACCGGTCTTCCTGGTTTCTCCTAGGAATGACAGCAAACCAGACCCGAGACGACTACGCCCGGAAACTCAGGCCGAATGAGACCAGCAGCCCACGCCCCCTCGACTCAACCGGTCCATGACCTCTCCTCGTCATCGGGCTGCTGATCTCACCCTAGAGGAATTGAACTGCCTAACAGCCAGAAAAGTCTTTTATTAGCTGGTATGAAAATGTTGTCAGTTAAATAAAATAGCAATCGACCTGGAAGCCTGGTATAATCACACAGTGGATGACGGAGTGTTTGCTGTTGAGCCGACCCATTACCCTTTCAAGGAAGCCCGACCATGATTCCTGAAATGGGTCAGATAATTGTCACCACTGGCGAATTGCTGTTCGGTTCCGGCATTCATACCGCCCGTGTCCAGCACTGCACCTTGCCACTCGTGTGCGGCGAGGGGGCAACGACTCGGGAGGCTGCCGAGGATCTGGTGCGGAAGCTCATGCGTGAGGCTAGCAGCGTCTCAGGCTGGCACTTGAAGGACTTGGAGACGGTCATCGCCGATATCCGGGCGTTTCTCGCCCAGACCGACATGCCGCCCCTGGTTCATATCAAGCTCATGATCCCTCCGGGCTGATCCGGTCGACTTCCACATGATCGCCTCTGCCTGTCCCCAAAGTCACGTTCATCAAGGCTCATCTGGGCAGCTTCTCCTCCCAGAACTGGTCCGAGCACCTGGCGGCGATCGACACCACAAGGCGGGGCCTTGTCTCAGGTCTGCTCGTGTTTGCGGCAGCGACTGTGCGCAGTTGTTCTTCGCATGTGGGGCTCCATGACCGCGTACTGTTAGCGCAGCGCCGCCCTCGAAGCCACCAGCAAGGACACGGTCGAGGCCCACGCTAAACTCGACTGCTTCCTTACCTCGGTGGGGCTGCTCATCCGCCCGGAGGTCCGCGGCGGCACCGCCGACCCGTCTACTTCCCCGAGCCGGCGAGGATCAGCTCGGAATACATCAAGTAATCGCGTTCCACGAGATGGGTGCGGAAGCCGAGCTTGCTGCAAATGCGCAACATGCCTTGGTTCTGCGGCAAGATCACGGCGGTGAGACGGTGCAGCCGCTCGTCGCGGCCGATGGCGACGAGCCGGCGGAGCAGCTCGGTTCCCAGCCCGCGCCGCTGGAACCCGTCGCGGACCAGGAGGGAGAATTCGGCCTCGTCCCGGTCGTACATACGGCTCAACCGCCCCATGGCGATGATCTCGCGCTCCCCGGTCTGCGGGTCCTTATAGTCGGCCACCAGCGCCATCTCGCGGTCGTAGTCAATGAAGCAGATCCGGATCATCCGCTCGTGGGCGATGCGCCGGCTCAGCTTCAAGGTCTGAAAGTAGCGCATGTAGACGGTGTCCTCGGACAGCTTCTCGTCGAACCGAACCACCAGCGGCTCGTCTTCGGGCCGGATCGGCCGGATCGTGACGGTCAGGCCGTCCTTGCCCGTCCACGGGGCGACGTACTGGGTGGGATAGGGACTGATGGCGGGGCGGGGCAGCCGGTCCAAATCGACCTCCGCCCCATGCAGGACCACCCGGGCGTCCAGCGCGATCAGCCGCTTGGGCGAGGCGAGCAGCGGGTTGATGTCGATCTCCTTGATCCGCGGCTGCTCGACCACCAGTCCGCTGAACCGGACCAACAGCCGTTCCAGCGCGCCGAGATCGACGGGACGGCGGCCGCGGACCCCCTTCATCAGGGCACGGAAGATCCGGGTGCGCTCCATCATCCGCCGCGCCAGAGTCGTGTTCAGCGGCGGCAGGCCCAGTTTGCGGTCCCTGATCAGTTCCACCAGTCGCCCGCCGGCGCCGAACAGGAGCACCGGGCCGAACTGCGGATCGGGGCTGCAGCCGATGATGAGCTCGTAGCCATCGAGCTTGATCATCGGCTGGACGGTCACGCCCAGGAAGTGCTCGGCGCCGACCCGCCGGGATACGGATCGCTCGATCGCGCGATAGGCGCGGCGCACCGCCTTGGGATTGGTCAGGTTGAGCCGAACCCCGCCGACGTCGGTCTTGTGCGTGATCGTCTGGGAATGCAGCTTCAGGACCGCGGGGTAGCCGAGTTCCGCCGCGAGGGTCACGGCCTGCTCTTCCGTGGTGGCGACCCGGGTCGGCACGACGGGGATGCCGTACAGCGCGAGCAGCCGCTTCGATTCGGCCTCGGTCAAGAGGGTCCGACCCGCGGCCAGGACGGAGGCGATCAAGTCCTGGGCCCCGGCGCGATCGGCGCCGCCATCCTCGTCGCCGGCCAGCTCCGGCGTCTCGTACAGGCCACGGATGCTCTGACTGAATTGCCACATGTGGTTGAAGGCGCGGGCGGCGGTGTCGGGGTAGGGGAACGCCGGGATGCCGCCGCTGTGCAGGATCGATTCGCCTGCCGCAACCTCGTCCCCCCCATCCAACTGGCCAGCACTGGCTTGTCGGCGATGGTGCAATGGGCCTTCAACTGGTCGGCGATCAGGGTCGGGTCGATCATCGCCTGGGGCGTCAAGATCACCAGCAGGCCGTCGGTGTTCGGGTCCCGGGCGACGACCTCCAGCGCCTTGACATAGCGGTCGGGGCCGGCGTCGCCGAGCAAGTCGACGGGATTGCTATGACTCCAGGGCAAGGGGAGCATGCGGTTGAGCGCCTCGATGCTCTCGGCGCCAGGGGGGCCAGTTGGCCGCCGCCAGCGATCAGGGCATCGGTGGCGAGCACGCCGGGGCCACCCGCGTTGGTCAGGATCGTCAGGCGGCGGCCCTTCGGCCGCGGCTGGGTATTCAGGATATCGGCCATGCTGAACAGCTCGGAGATCCGGTCCACGCGCAACACGCCGCAGCGGCGGAAGGCGGCGTTGAGCACCTCGTCACTGCCGGTCAGGGAACCGGTGTGCGCAGTCGCCGCCCGGGACGCTCCCTTGGTGCGGCCCGGCTTGATGACGATGATCGGCTTGCCCAGTGCCACCTCGCGCGCCGCCGAGATGAAGGACCGCGCGTCGCCGATCGACTCCATGTAGATGATGATGCTCTGGGTATGCATGTCGTTGCCGAAGTAGTCGATCAGATCACCCCAGCCGACGTCGAGCTGCGACCCGACCGAGACGAAGGCGCTGAAGCCGACGTTGGCCCGCAAGCTCCAGTCGAGCACCGCGGCGCCGAGGGCCCCGCTCTGACTGAGGAAGGCGATCCTCCCCGGCCGGGCCATGGCGTTGGCGACCGTGGCGTTCAGGCCGGTGAATGGGCTCATCACCCCCAGGCTGTTGGTGCCGATGACCCGCACCCGACCGCGCCGCGCGTGTCCCATGATCTGGCGCTCGAGATCCGCGCCGATGGCCCCGATCTCCTTGAACCCGGCCGAGACAACGATGGCCGCCTGGACACCGGCCTCGACGCACTCAGCGATCAGGTCGGGCACCGTCGGCGCGGGCGTGGCCACAATGGCCAGGTCGATCGGGTCGGGCACGTCCCCGATGCGCGGATGGGCCTTGATCCCCAGGACGCGCGGCCGCTTCGGGTTGACCGGGAAGACGGTCCCGCCGAACGGGCTGCTGATCAGGTTCCACACGAGGGTCCGGCCGATGCTACCGGCCTTGTCCGATGCCCCGATGACGGCGATGCTCTGGGGCGTGAAGAACGCCTGCAGGCCGCCTTCCTTGGCACCGAGTAAGTCGGTAGCGACATTCTTCTCCGAAGACAGCCCGCTCGCAGTACTCATGGGTCCATTTCCCGATTCACATTCCAGGTGAGACCGTGCGAGTTGGCATTATACATCGGAAAGCGGACAGGATCATCGGCTTTGTGTATCAGGCCAACGTGGGGCGTCGCCCGATCTGGAGGATCTCGGCAAAGAGAACCCACTGGCAGCCCAGTTCTTCCCCAGGACACGAGGCGATCCTGGGGAAGCCATCCCACGAAAGGTCAGCACGCAAGGGAATTCCGCTCCCCTGCGTTCAGCCAGTGGGGTTGCCCATCAGGACCGAGTTCCGGGTCGGGTGGATGGCAGAGGGCCGGGCGCCGTTCCGGCCCCGGGCCGACCAGGAGGATCTCAGGGACCGGGGGCGTGCCTCAGGCGGCGGCTCCAACGCCTCGAAGGGAGGGTGCCGCGACCAAGGAGGGGCGCGGCAGTCCGCACTCGCAGCCGCGCCAGCCAAAGAGCCACTCCGAGACGAGCGAGCGTGCGAGCTGTCCCGGACGGGATCACCACCACGGCCACCCGACCAAGTACCGTTCCCAGAGAAGGTCCAGCACCGACGCCGCACCTCCACTGATCTTGACCTCGACCTCGGACGTCACGGCCGTGGTCTCCGGGTTGATTTCCACCGTCGCGATCCCCGCCGCCCGAGCCAACTCCACCGGCGCGGCGATGTATTCGAAGAGGCTGCTCGTCCCCACGCTGAAAATCACGTCGAACCCCACGCCAAACTCGAACCACATCCGGTCCAGCTTCTCCTCTGGAACCTGCTCGCCGAAGAGGACGACCGTGGGGCGCAGAACCCCCTGGCAACGCGGGCAGAGCGGCGGCAGGGCCAGGTCGGCGTAGTCCGGCACCGTCACTTTGTAGTCGCACTGGGTGCAGAGAAGATCGTGCAGGTCGCCGTGCACGTCCAGCACCTGCTGCGAGCCGGCCCGCGCGTGCAGTCCGTCGACGTTCTGCGTGACCGTCCAGACGGCATCGAAGTAGCTCTCCATCTCGGCGATCACCCGGTGTCCCCGATTGGGCACCCCTCCCCGGGCGGCCCGCTCCAGCTCGAGGAGGTAGTACCAGGTGATCTCCGGCCGGGCCGCCAACATCGGCCCCGACAGGGCCTGCTCGATCGTCAACCCGTGGGGGGGCGTCAGGCCGGCGCGATAGACGCTGTCGCGACAGACGCCGTCGCGACTATAGAGGCCGTCGCGACCGCGGTAGGTGGGCAGCCCGGAGTCGGCCGAGAGGCCGGCGCCGGTGATGAACAGCAGGCGGCGGGCGGGACGCAGCAGGTCGATGACGACGTCGATGGCCCGCTCATCGGCCCGTGATAACGAAAAAGTGGATCTTCGGCAGTCGGCTTGTTCTATAATACTCATGGCGGGCCTTCCCCGTGGTGCCGCGGGCCCCGTGAGTCCCGGAGCGATGGACAGGCAACACGCCAGTCCCGCTCCCCGCTGATACACTTCGTCACTCAGGGTCGCAATCATGTAATCAACGTATCAGCATTCGAGGTAACGACATTTGTACTTTACCGATCCTTGTTGGAGGAGTCAAGCAAAAAGAGCTTTTCCTGCGATTGTGTGTGACGAGACTTCCTGGTGAACCTAACCCGTAGGCCGTAGCTGACTTCTCCAGTACAGGTCCCATTGGCCACTTTGCGTGAGCGCCTCGAGGGCCATAAGGGCCTCGGCGTTCCCAGCGTCCGAGCGCATCCCTGAACCTTCAGCCTGCGCGGTCAGTGTCTTACAGGTCGCCTCCGTCGGTCCGCTACCGATCTGCCAGCCCTTGGCAAGGAATTCCCGATACTTGATCATTTCCCGCCGCTCGCTGACGTAGTTCAAGAGCCGATCCGCCGCCTGCCGCTGACCGCGACGCAACCCGACACGCCACTCCAACAATTGCTGCCAGGTTGGCTCATAACCACCGTGCTTAAAGGTGTGCAGCAGCTTATCTACCCATTGCTTGCCCTCGTCGTCGTCCCCCCCGTAGATATCCGCCGCGCCTTGTGAGCGTTCTCGCTGAGGTGGTAGAAGTGCAAGCCCAAGTCATCCAACGGCAAACACTGAGGTTGAACCTGATTGCGAATCCACGGGGAGCCGTCAACGTTGCCCACTTTCTCGTCGGCCAGATTCAAACGGATGCGAGCGGCTTCCCGACGCATCAGCCGCCCCGCCGCCTCATGGTCGCCTCCCGTGCCAGATACCAGCCGATGCTTCTGGGTTTCATCGTAGAAAGCGACGATCTTGAACTCTTTGTAGCTCTGGTCGGCCCCCGTCTTCCTCGGCGACACTGGCCCTGCCTTCTTGCTTCGCTGCCCGAGATGATGTGCCCTGGCGGCGCGTCGTTGATGGCGTCGGCGACTTGACCGAGCATCTCCTCCACCTCCTGACGCACTTGCCTGATGTACTCGTCTCGCGAAATCTTGGCTGTTGATTCCATGGCAAGGTTCCTCCGTGGAAAAGGCCTTGCCTATATTGACCAAACTGCCCCGATCGCGCAGAGAAATCCGCCACACACGCCGGAGCATCCCGAAAATATTCCGCTTGATGTCCGGGCGGGGAATATCTATGGTATGCACTGCCCGGATTCTGGGATTCAACGGCAATGGAATGCGACCTCTACGAGGTATCAGGGCGAATGGCGTTGCCCCTTCCCACTCACACCTCCTCTTGCTCAACTGAGCCGAAGGTCGAATTCCCGGCCGCGGACGCGCCTTCTGAATGTGAATCCGTGTGAACGTTTCCGAGGATCTCCTCGCGATTCTCAACGCCGCGGATCATTGGTCCGCCAGTGGGCCTGGATGGCTGCGCTGCGCGGAGGCGACCATGACACGCGGGACGGCAACTCGAGCCGAAGGAGCAAAGCCCGATGACCGTTCGATGGAAACCACTGCTCATCCTTTCAGGAATCTTTTCCGTGGTCGCGGTGGTTGGTCTGATCGCCATGGCCTGGTCCCTTGTTCCCAGGTCGGCGCAGGGGGTCTTGAAGCAGGCCCAAACCGCGGCCGCCGCAGGCCGATTTGAGCACGCTGAGATCTATTTCAAACAGGCGCTCCAGTACGACGGCAAGAGCGCCATGATCCATGAGCAGTTCGCCAACCTGTACCGCGATTGGGGCAAGACTGCACTGGCCGATCACCAGGAGATGCTCAAGGCGGAGCGGGTCGTTCACCTGATCAAGGCGGCGAACTTCGACAAGAACGCCAAGGGACCCAGACTGCAGCTCCTCGAGACTGCGATGGAGCAGGAGAGCGACGCGGACTCGGTCCACTGGGCCAGGGAGGTGCTCAAGGTCGACCCCGAGAATAACGACGCTCACTTCATCCTGGCATTCGCGGAGCTCGAATCGCGGTCGCCCAACGTGGCGGAGGTCAAACGGCACTTGAAGTCACTCGAAGACAAGCACGCCCCGGCGATGCGCCAGTGCTCGATCCGGCTTCGACTGGCCATCTCAACCGGCGACGACAAGGCTCGGGACGAGGCCTTTGCGCAGCAGCGGTCGATTGATCTGCCCGCCGATGCCGGCCCGGTGGACCGCATGGCCAGGGTACGCGTCGAGGCGGCTGAGATCCAGATTAAAGAGGATGAAGGTTCGCTGGAGGGCCAGGTCGAGTCGCCTGCTGGGCCACGTCAAGGAACTGGTTGCCATCCCGGAGCTCGCCCCGGGGCGAGTGACCCGGCTCAGCCAGATACTGGAGCACACCCAGCGTGCACTGCTTGCAGCGCAATGCCAAGCAGACAGGCGGCCATGCCAGCAACGTGCTGCGACTGGCCGACGCTATCGAGCTCGAGCTCGAAGGTATCTTCAAGAAAGCCTTCAGCGCCGACCAGAAGTCCGACCTCCAGATCTACTTGAGCTATGCCGATCACCTCAGGTTCCGGCAGCAGCGCGATCGCTGCCTGGAGGTGATCAAGGAAGCGCTTGCAGCAGCCCGCTGCCGCCAAGCCGGCCAATCTGAACCTGTCATGGGGCTGCATGCCGTGGCCGTTGAGATGGCGCTTTCGCAAGCAAGCCGACGCTGACAGTTACGAGAAAGCCGCGCCGCACGTTCAAGCCTTACTTGCCTCGGCGGAGCCGAGATTCCAAGGGCTGGGACATCTGTTCCAGGGAGCCATTGAGCTGGAACAGTCCGGGCTGATACGCGCCGCTGCGCAGGCGAGTGGCAAGAACGAGACGGCCAAGCCGGGAAGCCCAAGCTCCGCGCCACTGCCTTGAACCACCTGAAGCTGGCGGCGGAGCAGCTACCCACGCTTGCCGAAGCGCAGGCTCGTTATGGGGTGGCGCTGGTTCTCAACCAGGAGCAGAGCCTGGGCCGGCAGTATCTGCAGAAGGCTCTGCGCATGGGCAACCTCGATCCCCAGTATCGGTTCTGGGCGGCCTGGACGATACTTCAGGCCGGCTATCCAGAGGAAGCCGAACCGATCCTCGAATCGCTCTTTCGCCAGCTTGCCGAGGGGACCATTCCTCCCGAACTGAAGGGAACTCTCCACCAGATGAGCGGCGAGCTCTACCAGGCACGGCACGGTTCCGGAGACCTCGAGCGCGCGGCCCAGGAATTTCAGAAAGCGGCGGTGCTGCAACAGGACGCTGGCCCGGCGGTCGCTCTTCGCCAGGCCCAGATCGAGGTGCAGCTTGGACATCATGACCAGGCACTTTCACGGATCGATCGGCTGCGAGCCAGCGGGCAGGGTGGGCCGGGTGCGGAGAATCTCGCCATCCTGATTTAGAAGAGCTAGGGAAGACCGAGGCCGGCGCAAGCTGCTGCGCGAGGCGCGGCTCGCTTCCCGCGGTCCCCGGAGCTCGCCGGACTTGACGCGGCCATGCACAACAAGGACGGCAACCCCGACAAGGCCGACCAATTGCTCAAGAAATTCCTTCAGATAGATCCCGACAACCTCACCCTGACGCTGATGCGCGGCCAGATTCTGGCGGAATCGCTGCAAACGGCCCAAGGACGCCCGCGAGCTCCTGCCCGCACTGGCCGAGCGGTGTGACAATTCTTCGCCCCTGGTCCAGGTTGCCCAGATCGACATGCAAGCGAATGACCTCGACGCGGCGGAGGAGACCATCGCCCGGATTCGCAAGCGGTGGCCTGAAGCGGCCACCGGCGACATCCTGGAAGGTCAGCTCGCGCTCGAAGCGGAAAAACATCTCCGTTGCCCTCGAGCACTTCGACGACGCTTTGAAGAAAGACCCGGAGAACAAGATCGTCCAGTTCTGGAAGGCCCAGCTCGACAGCCAGACAGGCTCGCTCCCACAGGCCACCAAGGTGCTTGAAGACCTGGTCAAGAACCGGCCCAGCAAGGAAATCGATTCGGGCGTCACCCTCATGTCGGCTGCCCAGTCGGCACTGGCCAATCTCGAGCTTCAGACCGGCAACCTTGACGACGCGATTCGCCGCTACGAGGAGCTGAAACGAAACAGCGAGACCGGCAAGCTCAGTCGAGCCGACCGCTGGCAGCTAATCTCGGCTTACGTGGCCAAGGACCAGTGGCCGATCGCCAAGCGCGAGCTCGCGGCGATTCTCAACGACCCCAAGAACCCTCCCAGCAACGACGAGCGCGTGCGTGGCGCAAACGTTTACCGGCAGCGGAAGGAAGAGGCGCGGCCCTCGCACAGCTTGACTACGTGCTGAAGGTCAACCCCACGAATGCCGCGGCGGTCGTCACGCGCTCTTACATCGACATGAACGCAAAGAAATACGACGAGGCCGCCGGTCTCCTGAGCAGAGCCATCGAGCTAACGAGTAAGAATCAGCAGAAGCCGCCCGCCGTTTTTTTTCTGATGCTCGCCGCAGTCGAAAACGAGAGGCCGCCGGCCGCGACGCAGACGACGCGGGCCCGCGCAGTACTCAAACACGGGCTGACCGTGCAGCCCGATTCGATCGAGCTGGTTCAGGCTGAATACTACCTGCTTACCTCCTCGGGCGATCTCAAGGGAGCCATCGAGTTCATCGAGTCCAAGACCAGGGTCGATCCCAAGGGAACGTTTCGACGCCTCATGGTGGACGTGCTGTCGCGAGCGGAAGGAGTACGCCAAGGCAGAGGAAGTGCTTCGCGATTTGATCAAGCAATCGCCGGACGACGCAAACCTGGCGGCCGGCGCTGGTGCAAGTGCTTTCGCTTGAGGCCGGCGAGGCAGCCGCGGCGGGCAGAGAGCGATCGCCAGCGCAGCCTTGATGCAAAAGCCCTGACGATGATCCGCGACTACCGCAAACTCTATCCACGAAGCGTCACGTTCCTGCAAGCCGAATGTGATCTGGCAGCCCGCGGCGGAGATCTCAATCGGGCGATCGCGATCACCGAGGAGATCGACAAGACCGCACCGGCGTCCACCTCGGGGCCGCTGCTGCGGGCCCGGTTTTTTGCCGCCTGGGTAAGACAGAAGAGGTCGCCAAGGCTTACAAGCAGGCTCTGGAACGAAACCCGCGGCAGCCCGACGTTCGTGTCTTGCTGGGCCAGGAGCTGATGAAGCTGCACGAGCCGATGAGGCACTCGAGCAGGCGAGAATTGTGCTCGACACGGACAAGAACCGCCCTGACGCCATGCTGCTTGAAGCTCGAGCGCTTGCCGAGACGGGGGCCTCGGGCTCAACGCGAGAGGCCGGCAGGCGGGCGGCCGTCGAGCGGCTCGAGGCCGCGATCGCGGCCGAGCCGAAGTTCGTCGAGGCTTACCACGACCTGGCCGATATCGAACAGGCGCGCGGTCAAAGGCCCGCCGCGATCGCGGTTTTGCAACGCGACCTGAAGGCCAATCCCCAAGATGGCAGGCCGTCGCCAGGCTGATCCAGCTTCTGGCAGGCAAACGGCCCGGCGGCATCGCCCCTGCCGCTGGGACCTCGAGCAGGCCAGACCCTGTCCGCCGAGGTCAGCGAGCCGCGACCAGAGCGGCGCGCTCGTGCTGGCCGCCGCCGTCGGCTTTCACAAGGCCGGCCAACTCGACCTTGCTCTGCCGCTCTCGGAGAGGGCCGCCACGCTGCTCGACAATCCCGTAGCTCACCTCAACCTGGGAGACCTGCTGCTCTCGCTGGCCGAAAGCCAGCCCGACCGAACCGGCCCGCCAGTTATTTGAACGGGCCGTCGATGAGTACGACAGGGTCCTCAAGATGCAACCGGGCCAGATCGAGGCGGTCAACAACAAGGCATGGGTCCTGCATATGTACCTCCACCGCAGCCAGCAGGCCCTCGATGTGATTAAGATGTGCTCAAGCACGCCGAACCGGCTGTGCTGCCGGGAGAATTCTTCGACACGCTCGGCGACATCCAGGAAACGGTGGGCCGCCGCGGCGACGCCGAAGCAGTCCTACCTCAAGGGCCTCAAGATCGCCCGAACATCCGGTGCTCAATTACCATTTTGGCAAGTTGATTGCGGCCGATCGTTCCCGCACCGCACGCGAGCCAGGTTCCATCTTGCCAAGGCTCTTGAAGGTCGCAGCCAGCTCAGCCCGGCATGGCCCATGACGCCGAACTCTTGGTCGGAAGCTCGGCCGGTCGATGAAGGCCAACTGATCGCGCAGAGACCGGACGATCGCAATCACCACGGGGGCTCGATGCGGGGCCAGCGCTCGACGGTCCGTTACGCGTAACTAACTTATGCTACTGTGCAGATCTGGCAGGAGAGGGGGCAAACGGCCCCTCTCCGGCGTGTCCTCGTTAGTTTGCCTCGACAGGAGATTTCAGACAGCATGCCATTAGGACGACTCACGAATGTGATCACGCTGCTTTCCGTTGTGGTTCTGGGTCTGGGTGCTTCCCTTTCCTCGGGCGCTGTCGCCGCGACAGGGCTCGGCCGAGAAGCCCGTGGTCGTGCTCGACACATCGATGGGGCCGATCACGCTGGAGCTGAACCCGGACAAGGCCCCGATCTCCGTTGAAAACTTTCTCAAGTATGTTGATGAAGGTTTTTACGATAACCTCATCTTCCACCGCGTCATGCCGGGCTTCATGTTCAGAGCGGTGGCATGACCGACCAGATGGGGGAGAAATACGAGGGCAAACACGGCCCCGATCAAGAATGAGTCCGGCAACGGCCTGTCCAACGTGCGCGGGACCATCGCCATGGCCCGGACGAACGACCCGAATTCGGCGACCTGCCAGTTCTTCATCAACCATGAGGACAATCGACAGTCTCGATACCTTGGCGGCGGATATGCCGTCTTCGGCAAGGTCATCGACGGGACTGGATGTGGTCGACAAAATCGCCAAAGTGCCGACCACCACTCGTGGCGGCCACGGGAACGTGCCCGTCAAGCCCGTTTACATCAAGAGTGCCAAGCGGAAGAAAGTGGCTGAACAAACAGGTTCAGTGGTTGCGGCAGAGCTCACCGGCGCCCTTGACCGCACCGTACCTAGCGTCCTAAGATGACCCCATCGGGCGGCGGACAAGCCGCTCCACTCGCTGCACGATCGCGATTCAATGGTCACGAATCTGGTCCGTCAAAGGAGTCACGAATGGCTCACATTGTCGCCGAGCCTTGCTTCGACTGTAAGTACACCGACTGCGTCGTGGTCTGTCCGGTCGATTGCTTCTACGAAGGGGCACAGATGCTCTACATCCATCCGGATGAGTGCATCGATTGCGAAGCCTGTGTTCCGGAGTGTCCGGTGGAGGCGATATTTCACGAAGATAACCTTCCCGAGGAATGGAAGGACTTTACCGCGCTCAACGCCGAGCAGTCCCTTCAATGTCCGGTGATCAATGAGCAAAAAGACGCCCTTGAGGGCGAATCGTGCGACAAGTCGCGGAAGAAGAAGTAATCGCATTCGCCGCTACCAGGCAAGGCGGCTTACGCCTCTGCGGCTTGCGACTACACTGGCCCCGGAGCCCCCTCCGGGGTTTTTGCTGCGCGGATATGGGTTCTGCTTCTTACTGTCTACAGGAAGGCTATTTCGGCGCGAAGTCGTGGGCTCGAATCTCCCACACGTGGCGGCAACCGCTTGACCTTGGACCTGTCGGCCAGGACGATGAAAGAGAGACGCGAGACGCTCGAGCTTCATACGACTACGGTTGCCCGGTACAAGCGACTGACGTGGAGGGCTTGACTTTGAGCCGAGACCCCGAAGACTTGGGTCCTTCACGACCGCGCCGGCCGCGCCCGCAGGCTGGTGCGCGCGAACGACCAGGCGCACAGCCTCCGCCTGTTCCGCCTGCCGGCGATTCGGACGAAACCACGTTTCGGCCGAACCCGGCTCGTTCCGGTTCGCCGTCGCCAGGCGGCGCGGGCTCCGGAGGAAGAGTGGCAAAGGCAGCGCACCCGAGCCAGTTCGAGAGCGAGTACCGAGAGCCGCTGGCGCCGGGGCCCAAGTGGTGGGAACGGATTTTTTTCGGTCGCGTTAGCTCGGGCCAGCTCGCCCAGTTCTGCCGTCAGTTCGGCTCGTATCTCAACGCCGGAGTCGACTACAGCCGCACCTTTTTAAGCCTCCAGCGGCAGTTCACAGGCTCTGCCCTGGGTCCGGCCGTCGGCCGAATGCGCCTGGCCATCAAGGGGGGCTCAACACTGGAAGAGGCGATGGCACGTGAGCCGCAGATCTTCAGCACCATGTTTCTGAGCATGATCCGTGTCGCCGAGGCGCGGGGCGGCGTGCCCGAGACGCTGCGCATGATGGGCAATCATTACGAGGCACGCCAGCGTCTGATTCGCCAGGCACGGTCGGCCATGATCTATCCCATCATTGTTCTCACCATGGCTGGAGGCGTCATCGCGCTGCTCACCATCGTTCTACTTCCCATGTTCGCGTCATTGCTCAAGGATATCGACAAGAAAGTCCAGCTTCCCTTGCCTAGCCGCGCCCCTCTTGGCCTTCAGCGGTTTCGTGAGCTGGGTCGGCTGGTGGCTCATTCCCCTGGTGCTGGTTGCAAGCCCGTTCATGATCTATCGGTTATACAAGACCTCGTCGGGCAAGTCCTTGATCGACCGCCTGATCCTGAGAACCCCGGTCTTCGGCACCCTCTGCCGCAAGCTCGATATCAGCCGATTTGCTCGCACTCTTTCCACCCTGCTCGATGCCGGAGTGGACGTGGGAAGCTCGCTCGACCTGACTGCCGGCGTGATCACCATGACTCCAATCAGTCAAGCCGTTCGAGACTCCAGGGAAAAAGTGATCCAGGGCAAGGAGCTGAGCGTCGCGCTGCGCGCCTTCCGGCCAGTTTTCCCCCGACGTCCTGGCCGTTCTCCAGACCGGTGAGGAAACGGGCAAGGTCCCCGAAAGCCTGAACCACCTGGCCGACGACTACGAGGAACAGGTTTCGGGAATGGTCAAGAACCTGGGCCACCTGATCCAGCCCCTTCTGGTCATTATTCTGGGCGGCGTCGTGTTCTTCATCATCCTGGCCATATTCCTGCCGTATCTTCAGATGATCACGAGCCTGTCCGGACCGTGAGGTGAGCAGGCTAGTGGCGTCGAGATGAACGCACACCAAGAAAGAGCCGTGCGTCACTGCAAGCTCGAACCATTCCAGGCCCTTTGGGCCTGGCGATTATTCCCGGCTAAATCAGCCGCGGGTTCGACGCCAGGGGTCTCTCCTTCCGCCTTCGGCGTAACCTCGACAAGCGGCTCTGGGAGAAGCACCAGCGGACGCTCTAGCCCCAGCGCCGCCAAGGCCAGATAGAGCCCGGCCGAGATGAAGAACGCGTACAGCGACGCCGGCTGGAACCGTCGTGCCGCACTCCAGTTTACGACTGCCCCGAGTACCGGCACCAGGCCCACAGCCAACCCGAGCCCCCAGGCCAGCAGCCCGGCTGGGTTCCAGTCGCGACGAACTCCATGCCAGCGCATCTTCTGCCGCAAGGCATCAGCAACCAGGACCCCCACGGCAGATGCGAAAACCGCTCCCATCAGGTCGAAAATCGGTTCGAGACGATCCGCCCAAGAGGTCGCAATTAGAACGAACGCTAGAAAGCCGGCGATTCTTGTCCAGACTCTGCGGCGGATCGTCGGCCAATGCCTTGAGAGGCACTCTCTTAGGGTCCAGGCCGAATAACATGCAGGCGCCATCGTGGCCAGGCCGAACAGGTTGAGAATCGCGCCGCCCTTGATTCCTCCGATGCCCGCGAAAATCGCCCAATGAAACGAAAGCGGAATGGCCGGCGACTCGCCGAAGGTCTGGAATTCGCCGCGTGTGCACAAACCAACCGCGCCGGCCACGGTGAGCAGCGACATGATTGCGCAGAAAGAGCCAGCCAGGATGATGCCTATCCAACCGCCGATGTGCACATCGCTGCACTTGCTGACTGCCATCCCCCATTCGACGCCCATCAAGCCCGAGATGGCAAACCCTGCAAAGATAAGCTGGAACAGTTGCTCCCGGCCCGGTTCCATGTGCAAGTGGAAGGCAGTGTAGAGCTGGGTCAGCGACTCCTCCGCCACCGTGAAGCTCGGCAGACCTGCACTCGTGAACCAGGCCGTCGCACCGAGGAGCAACAGCGCCACGGGCGTGTAGACTTGCATGAGGGCAAAGACCACTCCCGCCATTCGCAGCCGGCAGGCTACCGTGACCACATAGATCCAGAACAAGGCCGTTAGCAGGACGACGGGACTTTGAAGGACCAGAGGCCCGAGACTCCAGGGTTTGAAAACGCTCAGATCGATCAGGCCGAACGAGAGCAGCCCCAGCATGATCAACTTAATGGCCATGTTGACCGAGACCGCATAATAGATAAGAGCCCCCAACCCCACGACCACGCTGGTGATCCACTCCGATCCGGTCGTACCGAACGTCGAGGACCCCACGATTCCCAGACGATGACCGGCCGTCCACCCCCACGTGGCCGGGATGTCGTAAAGTAGGGCATGGCAAGCGATCGCGGCCAGTACGGCCGCCCCAGCGAGCCAGCCCAGGCTCGTTTCCCGTGGCAGACACGTTCCCAGGCGGTCGAGAATAGGAATCCAGATAAACACGCCCGCATAAGCTGGAGCGATCGTCCAGACCCAGCTTTGACGCACCAATCGGCGGCTCGTTCAAGTCGGCACGGACAAGGGGTGGCAGGTCCTCTGCTTGCAGCTCGGTTGATGAAGAGGGGGCGCTCACTTGACGACGAAGCCCTCCTGCCGGCGACAGGGTCGGCTTGGCCTGATAGTGTTCATTGAGCGGTACCAGGCCGCGCGAGGAACCGGAAGCGGGGCGGATACCGACCCGAGAGACGCATTCTACCACGTTCCCGAAAATGGATCATAGCATGGGGCACGATCGGGAACGGCGACGCAAAAGACCACGACGCAAGAGACGAAAAGGTCAGAAGGGGCGCCGAGCGGATCATGCCCAGAACCGTCCGGCGCGGCCTGTCGTAGCTGCTTCACTGGCCCGATTGGCGCCCTACACCTGGGCGGCGCCGACCACCTTGGTGGGGCTGGTTGCCGGAGCGGTTACACTGGGGACTGGGGGACGGGTCCAGCTCCGGCGCGGGGCCCTGGAGTTTCATGGCGGATTCGCCAGATGGTTTGCCAACCAGATCGGCTTCAACGCCATGACGCTGGGACATGTGATCCTCGGGCGGGACGCGCTTTGCTTGGAATTGCTTCGCGATCATGAACAGGCTCACGTGCGGCAGGCGGAGCGGTGGGGGCCGGTCTTCATTCCAGCGTACCTGGCGGCCAGTATGCTAGCGTGGCGCCGCGGCGGGCATTACTATCGCGACAACTGGTTTGAGCGGGACGCCCGCCGGGCGTGCGGTGAAAGGGCCTGAATGCTCAGGTACCGAGCTGCTCCCGCCACCAAGCACTATCAGTGAGATAGCCTCATGCACCAACCGCTCCACGTCGAGCACCATTTCACTGCCAGCGAGGCCGTTCGTGACGTCGTGATCGGCATGTCGGACGGACTGACTGTTCCGTTCGCTCTTGCGGCTGGTCTGTCGGGCTCGGCCGCGGCGACGACCGCGATCATCGTTACCGCGGGTCTGGCCGAGGTTGCCGCCGGTTCAATTGCCATGGGTCTGGGCGGCTATCTCGCGGCGCAAAGCGATGCGGAACACTTCGCCAACGAGAAGCTGCGTGAAGAGCGCGAGATCCTGTCCGTTCCCGATGTTGAGGAACTCGAGGTTGCTGAAGTCTTTCAGCATTACGGTCTGACCGACACCGAGATCGCGCCGATCTTGCGGGCGTTTCAGAACAACCACCCCGCGTGGGTCGACTTCATGATGCGGTTCGAGCTCGGCCTCGAAGAGCCCAATCCCGGCCGCGCGCTCTGCGAGCGCCATGACCATCGCGGGTGCCTACGTTGCAGGCGGCTTGATCCCGTTGTCGCCTTACATGGTAATCAGCTCCACCCAGAGCACCTGCTCATCTCGGTTCTAGTCACCCTGGTGGCGCTTCTGGCCTTCGGCTACGTGAAGGGACGGTTTACCGGCACGCGGCCGTGGCGTAGTGCCGCTCAGACGACTTTGATTGGAGGCGTCGCCGCGACGGCCGCGTTCCTGATCGCGCGAGTCTTCTCATGAGCCGCAAGCGGGAGGATTCCGACTCTACGTTTTGGTCTCATGGTTCACCTAGCAACCTCGTACAACCGGCACCTCACGTTTCAGTCGTCGGTTTCCCACTTGTCGATCCGTCGCTTCCGATCTCACGAAGAGCTTCGTCAGCGAGGCCTTCCTTTTTCTTCTCATCCAGAACCGGAGGCTCTGCGTGATTCCCACCGACCAAGATTGGTCACGCCGCGAACTCCTGAAAGCGGCGGCGGCCGCGAGCCTGACGGGGGCCGGTAACTTCCCGGCCGTTCGAGCGGACGCGAGTCACCCCCGCCGATCCGGAACGCATCCGGCGCGAGAATGCGCTTCTTGGCACGCGAGACTGGCTGGCGACGAACGTCCGTATCGAGCCCAAGTCGCGTTATCGCTGTCCCTGGGTCGAGGGCTACGCATCGCGAACAAGCGTCCGGCCCGGCGAGTCGATTACTATTCACGTCAGCACCAACCCGCCATCGCCCTTCCTGCTGGACATCTACAGAATGGGCTACTATCAGGGCCATGGCGCGCGCTTGGTGACGAGACTCGGGCCAATCCACGGAAAGGTACAGTCCGATCCGCCCATCGGCCCGAAGCGGGTGCGCGAGTGCGCCTGGGAGCCCTCTATCCCGATCACGATCGCGGCCGACTGGACCAGTGGAGTCTACCTGGGGAAGCTGACCGCCGAACGCGAGGGGTTACAGAGTTATGTGATCTTCGTCGTCCGCGACGACCGCGAGGCGGACTTCCTGTTCCAGGTATCGGACACAACGTGGAATGCTTACAACAGGTGGCCCAGTCAGTTCGCGCTCTACGACGACGGCAAGAAGGAGTGGTATTGGGGCCCTGACGTCCAGACGAGCTTCGACCGCCCCTACGGCAAGTATTGCCAGCTTCTCGACGCGCCGTTATCGGTCGGCTCGGGCGAATTCCTGCTCTGGGAATTCCCTTTGGCCTTCTGGATGGAGCAGCAGGGCTACGACGTCACCTACATCTCGAACCTTGACACACACGCCGACCCGGAGGGCCTGCGACGCGGCAAGGGCTGGTTGTCGGTGGGTCACGACGAGTACTGGTCCCTGACAATGTTCGAGACCATGAAGAGGATGGTCGCCGATGGGCTGAACCTAGCATTTTTCTCGGGTAACAGCATCTGCGGCGTGATCGACATCCACTCCGCAAGCGACGACCGCCCCAACCGTGTCATCGAGCGCGTCGGGCGTTACGGCTCGCCGCAGAAGGTCGAGATCGAGAACGGCTTCCCCGAGGAGGCGCGGTTCGTCAAGAACGGCCCCAATGAGGCCACTCTGATCGGGGCCCGGAGCACTTATCCGACCGTCGGAGGTGCCGACTGGACCTGCCGCAAGTCGAGTCACTGGCTATTCGCAGGCACCGGCATGAAGGAAGGGGACGGCATCCCGGGCTTGGTCGGCTGGGAGTGGCACGGCGACCCAGCACCGACTCCCGGGCTTCAAGTCGTTGCCAGTGGCACGACGACCAGTCCCCGCGGCCCTGGAACCTACACTGCGACAATCTACCCCGGTCCGAAGGGGAATTTTGTGTTCAACGCCGCGACGATCTGGTGGGCCGACGGACTCGCCGAGCCGCCCGGCTACGTACGGTCCGCGGAATATGTCCGCCGCAAGGGGCCGGATCACCGGGTGCAGCAAATCACTCGAAACCTTCTCGGGAGGATGCGGGAGACGTAAGGTGTCGGGAACACTTGCCCAATTGCCCGCTTCGGCGCACTTGAAAACGGTCTTGACCAACACCGTAGTACCGGGCCACTGCTGCCAAGACCGTCGCCGCATCCAGTCTGGCCAATCGCCGCGCGGCGGGCACCTCGTCTCTCGGTTTCTCGGTTCGCTCAGCAGCGACTCGCATCCGCTCAATGAACTTCTCGCTGCCCAACAACCAGCCATGCGCCGCGGACTGGAAGGGGGATGTGCTGCATTCCCCGAGAGAGGTTCGGCTGCGGCGTCCGTACCAGTAAGTGGAAGTGATCGGGCATCAGTATAAAGCTGATTAAGTCCCATCCCAACCTGGAGACAACAACCGCCAGGACGTCCAGAAGCCTCTGGTAGTCACCCTCGTCCCGTAAGACCGTCTGTCTGGCGTTGCCCCGCGACGTCACATGGTAGATCGCGCCAGGAAACTCAATGCGAAGAGGTCTGACCGTGTAGCAAGCTTACCACAGGCGAGGGGGTACCGATAACCGGGAACAGGGCTTGACCCCGCGAAGCCTCTTCATGGAAGAAGACTTCGTCGACGTCAAGGGCCAGGACTACGCCAAGCGGGCCCTCTTGATCGCCGCGGCAGGATCTCATAATGTCTTAATGTTGTGGACGTTTTCACCCGGTCGCTGAACGGAATCTTCGGGTCGAAACGGCGAAGTACTCTTTGGGAAAGCCCGCCCTTCGAGGTGAAGACATGCAATATCGGGCTATCGTTAGGTTGGTGTGACAGGAGCGGACAATGAGCCGAGGAGGGAAAAGAGGTCATCACTGATTAGCACTTGCCTAGCACCAAGGCTGCATTCAACGAACATAATCGTGTCTGTGCCTGAAGCTCCTTCCTCGCACAAATCGTAGATGTCAGTGATGTCCCTTTTTCTTCGCCCCTTTTTCTTCGCCCCCAAGAATATCTGAATCTGATAGAGCAGTTCAAAATCTCGCCCCTACCAGACTCTTCCAGAAAAGAAGGTGTATTCTAGGTGAATATATCTACGTATGAACGACAATAAGGGAACACCCACAGACGTCTTCAATCACCATCCCCGAGCAACACCCACGGCAGAGGCTAGTGTACAATCAACCCACTCTAAAGGCCAAATGACCCAAAGCTCGGTGCCAGGTGACACTATTCCCTTTTTCCCTTCCCAGACTATCCCAGTCAACGAGGTAGATAGTCACGACGTGGGCCTTGCCGTCGGTCAGGTTGATGTTGATGGAGAATTGCCCTGCGGCATTCCAGCAGGAGGCGATCCGGTCGGTGGCGCCGGGATCGGCTTTCGCCAGGCCGCGAACGTCGGTCGTGCTACCGTCCCAGATAAAGTTTGTTGCGTTCGTCGTGGTTACCTCGGCGTAGGAGGGCAGGCTGGTCAGGTCGCCGACGAAATCGTACCCATCGGTGCCGTAAACACCCTGCCAGTTGCCCTGGGTCGTGGTGTCGGCTGACACGATCAACGCCTGGTTGGCGTTACCGAAGAAGATGCCGCTGATGACGGCGCCGGGACCGGGATTCGGAGTGACAAGTATCTCGACGTCGCCCGTGACTTGCCACGACAGGTAGACGCCGCCTGCAAACGAGGAAATGCTGCGCACGTCGAGCACCTCCCCGGTGGACGGGTCCATCACCGCCACCTGCTCGGACCGGCCCTGATTGTCCCAGTCCAGGGCGTAGATGCTCACGACGTGGGCCTGGCCGTCGGTCAGGTTGATGTTGATGGAGAACTGCCCTGCGGCATTCCAGATGATGGAGAATGGACTTGCGGCATTCCAGCAGGCGGCGATCCGGTCGGTGGCGCCGGGATCGGCTTTCGCCAGGGCGACAACGTCAGTCGTGCTACCGTCCCAGATAAAGTCTGTTGTGTTCGTCGTGGTCACCTTGGCGTAGGAGGGCAGGCTGGTCAGGTCGCCGACGATCTCGTACCCATCGGTGCCGTAGACACCCTGCCAGTTGCCCTGGGTCGTGGTGTCGGCTGATACGAACGTCGCCGAGTTGTCGTTCGAGTTGGCGTTCGAGTTGGCGTTACCGAAGAAGATGCCGCTGATGACGGGTTCGGTACCGGAAAGTCCGGTGACAAGTAACTGGACGTCGCCGTGGAGTTCCCACGTCAGGTAGGTGCCGCCCGAGAACGAGGAAATGGTGCGCGAGTCGAGCACCGTCCCGGTGGATGGGTCGATCACATTCACCCGCTCGGACCGGCCCTGACTATCCCAGTCGTCGGCGTAGATGCTCACAACGTGGGCCTGGCCGTCGGTCAGGTTGATGTTGATGGAGAATTGCCCCGCGGCATTATACCAGCTGGCGGCGATCCGGTCGGTGGCGCCGGGATCGGCTTTCGCCAGGGCGCGAACGTCGGTCGTGCTGCCGTCCCAGATAAAGTTTGTTGCGTTCGTCGTGGTCACCTCGGCGTAGGAGGGTAGGCTGGTCAGGTCGCCGACGATATCGTACCCATCGGTGCCGTAGACACCCTGCCAGTTGCCCTGGGTCGTGGTGTCGGCTGATACGAACGTCGCCGAGTTGACGTTCGAGTTGGCGTTACCGAAGAAGATGCCGCCGATGACAGGGTTGGGACCGGAAACCCGAGTGACAAGTAACTGGACGTCGCCGTGGAGTTCCCACGTCAGGTAGGTGCCGCCCGAGAACGAGGAAATGGTGCGAGTCGAGCACCGTCCCGGTGGATGGGTCGATCACATCCACCCGCTCGGACCGGCCCTGACTATCCCAGTCATCGGCGTAGATGCTCACGACGTGGGCATGGCCGTCGGTCAGGTCGACGTTGATCGAGAATTGCCCCGCGGCATTATACCAGCTGGAGGCGATCCGGTCGGTGGCGCCGGGATCGGCTTTCGCCAGGGCGCGAACGTCGGTCGTGCTGCCGTCCCAGATAAAGTTTGTTGCGTTCGTCGTGGTCACCTTGGCGTAGGAGGGCAGATTGGTCAAGTCGCCAACGATCTCGTACCCGTCGCTGCCGTACGCTCCCTGCCAGTTGCCCTGCGTGTTCGTGTCTTCGGATATGATCGTCGCCGCCAGCCGCGGTCGCCGGGAGGTTGGCTTCCGCGAGAGCCAGGTCCAGGACGTTGACAACCCCATCATGGTTGAAGTCGCCGTCTTCCCACCATGCGTTGGTGTCGCCCATGTGGGCCTCAACGATGGCGATGTCGGCAGAGGTCACCTTGCCCTCGAGGTCGAGGTCGACGTCGCCGGCGGGCAATATCGAGCTGATTACCGCGTCCCACTTCTGGGAGCCGGTCGCGGTGACCGACGGCAGCAACCCCCAGTAGCCGCTGTTGAGGGCGTAAAAAGTAAGCTGCGTGCCGATATCTTTTTCCCACATCGCGATCAGATTCTTGTACAAAGTGTACATACCCGGATCGTTCTGAGCCTGGTTTTCCAGCGTCAGGTTTTGACTGCTGCCCGGGTAGAGCCCTTGTCCAGCCTCATAACTGATCACCGGCACGCCAAAAGTCTTGGAAAGCGATTCGTTCGCGGTCAGCCAGCTTGAAACGTCGGTGGAGAGATAATTCTCCATGGAATTGAAAAGTCCCGTCATCGTTAGTCCCGGCACGTCGGTTCCCGGGGTCAGAATGACGTAGGGTGCGATGGCAAAATCGGCAATCGAGTTACTGACGGCGCCGTAGTTGGTTTGTAAGAATTGGAGCGCCACCTGATTGTAGGAGGCCCCGGCCGCCCAGCCACCGAGGACGGGGATCACCCTGCTGGACTGGCTGCCAAATGCTTGCTTGAAAATGTCGCCGATGCTCCTGGTTTGGAAGGCGGACTGCTGAGCGACGGCGTACAAAACGTTGCTCTTCTGAGTCACCAGGGGGTTGTTGTATGCGGCGGCCAGCACCTGGAACAATTCTGAGAAGCTGAAGTTCCACGTTTCGTTGCTGTACTCGACGTACACCTTCAAATTGGGGTTGAGGTCCTTATCGATGAGCTGGGCCAGGCTCTTAACGTAATCACTCGTGGCCATGGCAGGCACGTTGATCCATAAATCTTTATGAGATTCATTTGCAAGAGCGATAATGTCTTCGTACGATGTGCCGTTCGGGCCGCACGCTGTGAAGTAGTTTTGCGTGACCCGGTCTTGCCAGTTCACCTGCGTGGAGTTGATCGTGTTATTCCACTCCACCATCCGGATGTACGAGAAGGGCTGGAGATCCTGTAAGAGGCTATTGGTGAATTCCTGGGTCGGGTTGGTACCATATCCAGGTGTGATGATTTGAAGATTTCCAAACGGATTCGAGGAGCTCTCTCCTGTAGCCAGCATGACTAAGATGGGGTTACTCGGAGACCAGGTGTGATTCACGGTCACCACCTCATGGTAAAGGCCGTCGCTGCCACGTGTCGGGGGGGTCGTAATATGGCCAACGCCCCCGAAAGTGAGGGTGACGGTTCCCTGGTAGCTGACCTGATACAACCCGTCGGGATAGTTGGCGATATTAGCGTAGGTTGCAGCGGGAGCCAGGGGGTATCCCGTGGAAGTGAGTGGCAGGGAGGGATTGGGGCCGTAAGGCGACGTAACCTGGCCCCAGGGAAGGAAGAGATGGCGAACGTCGACCCAGGTGGCGTCACCCGCGTAGGGGCTGCTGCCTTTCACGTTGACTCCGATTGTGCTCAGGAGAGTTCTGTTCTCAAGCAATTCCAGGCGCGGTTGCGTTTTCGGCGCGCAGGATCGTCTGGCCATGGGGACCTCGTCTCAAGGTTGCTGGTTCGAGGAAAGGCGTGACTCCACGCCGACAATCGACACTCACGAAGGGCCACGCACGGATGCTTACTTACGTGGCATCAGTACATGGTAGCAGCATGCGCCAATTGACCACTGCGTGTCTGATTTTAGGGGGCTCTTCCCCGCGCCGCAAGAGGGTGACCGAACGATTCTGCAGAAAAGCGAAAAAATTAATCTAGCACTAAAAGGCTACCCGAGAATGCCTGTTTGACAATTGTAGGGCGGGTGCAACGCACCGTCTTTTCCAAGGGATTGATGGGTTGCACCCACCCTGGAAACAGCTCCCCGGACAGCCCCTAACTTATGCAGTTTTGACTTTATAAATCAAAAGGGTCATCCGGGCCTTAATGTTCGACGCCCGACCCCCTGTGATGCGGTAGTTAAAGCCCGAAAGGGAGGGCTTCGCGGGGTCAGATCCTGTAAACGGTTTTCGCGACTTGGCGAAAGCCAGTGGCTTCGCGGGCCGGGGCACCTTGGCCCGCGAAGCCCGTAACGTAAACCGGAAACCGGGTTTGACCCCGCGAAGCCTCTCGGCGCAGGCATCTCACACGGCACGGCGGCGACGTCGAGAAGAGCCTGGTCGCCGTCCCCGCCAACCGCTCTACCCGCGCAGCCTGGCGGCGCTGGGCGCGCCCGAGATCGAGGCGACGCTCGCACGGGTCCGCCGCTGGAAGATGGTTGTCGCTCATGCCCACGTCCCTTTCCTACGGCCAGGCTTCATTTCTGGTCGGGCTTCGCCTCCGGCAGCGGCACCGCGTCGAACTTCAGCAGGGCTTTCGCTTCCTTGTAGGCAAGCCACAGGATCAAGTCGTCGTGGTCCGCATCGCCGGTCAGCGGGTTCTTTTCGTCCTGGGGAAGCGGCTTCATCGTGGCGGCGGCCTCGGTCGCCAGCTTCGGGCCTCGTCCTCCTTGCCCTGCCGGAACAAGCTCATGGCGCGGTAGAAGGTCGATGTGCCGGCCACCTGCGGGCTGTCCTTGGCGCCATTGGCTGCGGCGAGCAGCGCAGCGTCGGCCTCCGCGAAGTGGCCGCTGCGGTATTCCGCCATACCCACGGTCAGGTTTAAGGTAAGATCCCACTTCGCGAGCTCCCCTGCTTTGCGGGCGAGAGCCAACGCGGCCTCCCGCCGGGTTGCGTCCGCGGTGCGGCTTAGGCAGCAGATCCGGCCAGGTGAGCCCACTTCGGGGATCGAACGTGCCCCGGGCAGCTTCAAGGGCTCGCCCGCCGGTGTCGGCGAGTTCCTTGTCCTGGCCGAACCACGCCTGGAGTTCTGCCACCCGGAGCGCAAGGCTCGTGTCGTCGGCCCTGGCGGCGGACACGATCACGAGATACCCGAGAGCGTCTGATGTACGGCCGGCGTCGATCTCCCGGTCCGCGGCGGCCTGGGCTTTCAGTATCTTCTGCTCGGGCGGGGGCAGGAGCTTGAGGTAGAACCGGGCCGCGAAGTCGTCCTTGGCGGCCCGCGCCGCCTTGTAGCCTTCCCGATAACACCATAAGTTGGGCTGCGCGTGCAACAGCCGATACGAAAGCTCCTCCTCATCGGGTTGCAAGGGGACCAGCTCGACGAGGTTGTCAACCGGGTGGGCGATAAGGCGGCCGTCGGGGCTGATGGGCTGGTTCGCGATGGTTGGGGGAGTCGGTTCGCCCTTCAATTCCTGGCCGGTTCGCGCGTCCCACACCTTCGCCGTGCCGTCTGCCCTGCCGGTGACGATGCGCGTGCCGTCCGGGCTGAACGCAGGCTATGTCACATGAAAGTTCGTGTTCCCCTCGAGCTCCGAGTAGGGGCGGAGCCGGTCCGCGCGTCCCACACCTTCGCCGTCTGGTCATTACTGCCGGTGACGATGCGCTTGCCGTCCGGGCTGAACGCCACGCTACCCACCGGGCCCGTGTGCCCCTTGAGGTCGAGCAGGAGCTGCCCGGTCCGCGCGTCCCACACCTTCGCCGTCTGGTCCTCGCTGCCGGTGACGATGCGCGTGCCGTCCGGGCTGAATGCCACGCTAATCACCCGGTCCGTGTGCCCCTTGAGGTCGAGGAGGTGCCGTGCCCGGTCCGCGCGTCCCACACCTTCGCCGTCTTGTCCACGACTCCCGGTGACGATGCGCGTGCCGTCGGGGCTGAAGCCACGCGATCACAGGGCCGTGTGCCCCTTGAGGCAGCAGGGGCGTGCCGGTCCGTCGGCGTCCCACACCTTCGCCTGTCTGTCCTCGCTGCCGGTGACGATGCGTCGTGCCGTCCGGGCTGAACGCCACGCTGCACACCAACTCGTGTGCCCCTTGAGGTCGAGTTGTCCTGCCCGTCCGCGCGTCCCACACCTTCGCCGTCTGGTCCTGACCGCTGCCGGTGACGATGCGCGTGCCGTCCGGGCTGAAGCCACGCTGCTGCACCCCGGCCGTGTGCCCCTTGAGGTCGAGCAGGGGCGGCCGGTCCGCGCGTCCCACACCTTCGCCGTCCCGTCCAGAACCCCCGGTGACGATGCGCGTGCCGTCCGGGCTGAACGCCACGCTGTTCACCCGGAAGGTGTGCCCCTTGAGCTTGTTCTCAGTAGGGGCGTGCCGGTCCGCGCGTCCACGCCTCACCACAGGCTCACTACTGCCGTGCCAGGGTCCCCACTGCCGGTGAGGATGCGTGTGCCGTCCGGGCTGAACGCCACGCTACTGACTCAGACCGTGTGCCCCTTGAGGTCCAGTTGAGATCGTGCCCGTCTGCGGCGTCCCACACCCTCGCCGTCTGGTCCCGACTGCCGGTGACGATGCGCATGCCGTCCGGGCTGAAGCCACGCTAATCACCGCCGACGTGTGCCCCTTGAGCTCGAGCTGGAGAGTACCCGTCCGCGGCGTCCCACACCTTCGCCGTCGGGTCCCCACTGCCGGTGACGATGCGCGTGCCGTCCGGGCTGAATGCCACGCTGGTCACCCCGCCCGTGTGCCCCTTGAGCTCCAGCGGGGGCGTGCCGGTCCGCGCGTCCCACACCTTCGCCGTCCGGTCCCAACTCCCGGTGAGGATGCGCTGCCGTCCGGACTGAACGCCACGCTATACACCCAGTACGTGTGCCCCTTGAGGTCAGCAGGGGCGAGCCGGTCCGCGCGTCCCACACCTTCGCCGTCCGGTCCCAACTGCCGGTGAGGATGCGCGTGCCGTCCGGACTGAACGCCACGCTCCACACCCTGTCCGTGTGCCCCTTGAGGTCCAGCAGGGGCGAGCCGGTCCGCGCGTCCCACACCTTCGCCGTCGCGTCACCACTGCCGGTGACGATGCGCGTGCTGTCCGGGCTGAACGCCACGCTCCACACCCAGTTCGTGTGGCCCTTGAGGTCCAGCAAGGGCGTAGCCGGTCCGCGCGTCCCACACCTTCGCCGTCTGTCCCAACTGCCGGTGACGATGCGCGTGCCGTCCGGGCTGAAGGCCACGCTCTCCACCCCGTGCGTGTGCCCCTTGAGCTCGAGTTGGGAGGTGCCGGTCCGCGCGCTCCCACACCTTCACCTCTCCCGACTCGTCCGCCTCTCCGCGCCGGTGACGATGCGCGTGCCGTCCGGGCTGAAGGCCACGCTATTCACCCTCCACATGTGCCCCTTCAGTTCCAGTTGGGGAGTACCCGTCCGCGCGTCCCAAACCTTGGCGGCTTTATCACGGCTGCCGGTGACGATGCGCGTGCCGTCCGGGCTGAACGCCACGCTACTCACGGTGCCCGTGTGCCCCTTCAGCTCCAGTTGGGGCGTGCCGGCCCGCGCGTCCCACACCCGCGCCGTCTGGTCATCACTGCCGGTGAGGATGCGCATGCCGTCCGGGCTGAACGCCACGCTGGTCACCGCGCTCGTGTGCCCGTAGAGGGTAAAGATTCCGCCCGTGGCCTGCCGGCGAGATAGCGCCATTCCCAGCCACGATGTTTGGCCTGGATACGGTCCAGGCGGAGGCGGGCCTGCGAGACGAGGCGGTTATCGTAGGCGGCGACGGCCAGCAGAAAGTTACTGCTGTCCAGCTGATAATTGGACTCCTCCAGGGCTGCGTCGCGTTCCATTGCTCGTTGGGCCTCTTTGCCCAGTGCGTCATCGCGTTCCTTGACGCGTTCGGCCTCGGCCAGAAGGGCCTTTTCCTTCTCCGCCGTCTCATTGCGGGCGATCTGCTCTTGCCGCCGGGCCTCGAAGAGCCCCAGCGTCGTGCCCACGATCCCGCCCACGAGCGTCGAGCAGCACCAGACTCGCCGCGATCACCTGCCCCTTGTGCCGGCGGACGAACTTGCTCACCCGGTAACCCACGCTCGGCGGCCGGGCCTCGACCACCTCGTCGGCCAGGTAGCGCTGGATGTCGCGGGCCAGGCCGTTGGCCGTGTCGTAGCGGCGCGTGCGGTCCTTCTCCAGGGCTTTCATCACCAGCCAGTCCAGCTCTCCTTTCATGCAGCCGCGACAGCTTGGCCGGCTCGGTCCCACGATTCGCGGCCACGCTCGGCAGCGTGTCGATGGTGCACAGCCTGGCGCTCGGCCGCGGCGCTTCCACCTCCCGAACGATCCGCAGAATCTCCAAGAGCGCCGCCTTGCCCAGGCTCTTCTTGTCCACCGGCGTCGTGCCGGTCAACAGCTCGTACAGCAGCACGCCCAGCGAGTAGACATCGCTGCGGGTGTCGATATCCAGGTTGTTCAGGCTGGCCTGCTCCGGCGACATGTACTCCGGCGTGCCGACGATGGCCCCGAACCCGGTCATCAGCGTCTTGTCGGTCAGGGATTGCCCCGCGGCCTTGGCCACGCCGAAGTCGATGACCTTGGGCACCGGCCGGTCGTCGTACAGCGCCACCAGCACGTTCGACGGCTTGATGTCGCGGTGGATGATCCCCTTCTGGTGGGCGTGCTGAATGGCCTGGCACACCGGCACGAACAGTTCGAGTCGCTGCCGCGGGGTCAGCTTGTGCTCGTCGCAGTAGCGCGTGATCGGCGTCCCCTTGACCAATTCCATCACGAAGAAGGGGCGGCCGCCGTCGGTGGTCCCGGCGTCGAGGACCCTGGCGATGTTGGGGTGGTCCATCATCGCCAGGGCTTGCCGCTCCGCCTCGAAGCGGGCGAGCACCGCCTTGGAGTCCATGCCCGCCTTGATGACCTTGACCGCCACGGCCCGTCTGACCGGCTCGGTCTGCTGGGCCATGAAGACGCTGCCCATGCCGCCCTCGCCGATCTCCTCGACCAGCTTGTACTTGCCGGCGAGGAGGGCGCCGACGCGGGCGGTCGGATCGCCGTAGTCCTCCGTTTCCGGTTGGCCGGGCGCCGAGTCAACGGTTCTCTCTCCGGGGCGCGGCGGCGGTGCGGCGTCGTTGGCCCGGAGCAACGCCTCCAACGCGGGCCGCAGCTCGGCGTCGCCGCCGCACTCGCGGTCCAGGTAGGCGGCACGCTCCGCCGGATCGGCGAGGTCCGACGCGGCCAGGAAGAGGGATTTCGCCCGTGCGGCATCGACGGCCATGGTTCACCTCCGGAGACAAGGATCAAGGATGAATCGGAGGGTCTCCCTTCGTCATTCCGCTTCATCCTTCCGCCTTCATCCTTCGCTCGTCAATGCCCCGCCCGGGGGAAGAGTGTCTCGCGGATTCCAATTTGTTCTTCCAGGGCCTCGCGGAGCCAGGCCCGCGCGTACTTCCAGTTGCGGTAGGCGACCGCGCGGGAGAGTCCGAGCACTTCCCCGGCCTCCGTGATGGAGATCCCGCTGAACAAGTGGGGTAACGTAAAAGCGTCAGGAACCGTTTTGCGTGAAGCCCGCCACGCAGGGACCGACTGACCTGGGCTTTGCAGGAGTATGGCCGCCCGGTGCGATTCACGTTCGTCTTGAGGGATGCCGGCCTGCTTGCACTCCGAGTAGAGTAAGCTTTCTGGGTGCGAGGCAGGTATTGATAGGGGAGACGGACCAATGACACGAAAAGCACCACGTGGTTTGAACCGCCGCGGTTTCCTGAGCACGCCCGCCGCCTTGTTTGCGGCCACGATGGTGGCGAATGGCGGAGAGACGCAGGATCGAACCGGCGCGAGCCCGCTCTGGAGAGAAGGCATCAGCCTGATTCCTTATCCACAGCGGGTGGAGCTGACCGGCGACTCCTTCGTGCTCGAAAACGGAATCAACATCGTCGTAAACCCGCGACCCTCGCCGGCCGAGAAATTCACCGCCGACGACCTGGCGGCGAGGCTGAACCACGACTTCGGCATCAGGGCCCATGTGGGCACCTCCTCTGGCCCGAGATCGATTCAACTGACGCGAGGGGGCGCCGCCGCGGAGTGCGGCGAACAAGGATATGAACTGGCGGCCGCCAATAACGAGGTCCGCCTGTGCGCAGCGAGCGACGAGGGCCTTTTCTACGGTACTCGTACGCTGCTGCAACTGGTCCAGCGATCCTCGTCGAGATTGCGGATTGCCGGCATGCGGATAGTGGATTGGCCGGACATCGGGCAGCGCGGTGCACTATGACACCAAGCACCACCAGGACAATGCCGAGTACGTGCGGGACTTCATCCGCGCGTTGGCGGACTACAAAGTCAACATGCTCATCTGGGAGTGGGAAGACAAGTTCGCCTACCCCAGCCATCCAGAGATCGGCGCTCCGGGGGCCTTCAGCATGGATGAGATGCAGGCCTTCACGCGCTACGCAAGGCAGTACCACGTGCAGATCGTCCCGCTGGTGCAGGGACTGGGCCACGTCAGCTTCATTCTCAAATGGCCGCAGTACGCACACCTGCGGGAGATCCCTGCGTCCAACTGGGAGTTCTGCCCGCGGCAGGACGGCAGCTACAAACTCCTGTTTGATCTGTGGCGCGATGCCATCGAGGCGACACCTGGCTCGGCGTACATACATATCGGAACCGACGAGACCTACGAGCTGGGTAAGGGAGGTCGCTGTGGCTGTAAGGCAAGGTCGCAGGAGGTCGGCCGTTACGGCCTGATGGTGGATTTTGTCGAGCGCCTCGACCCGCCACCTGGAGTCGCTGGGACGCAAGGTCATGTCCTGGGGCGGAGACTATAAACCAGAGGAGAAGGCCAGGCCGCCCAAGGGACTGGTCACCTTCCCCGAGCCTCTCGATCTGAAAACCGCGAGGCTGTCGCGCGAAGCCGGCTACCCGGTTTGGGTGTATGACCCGAACCCGGGGATCGAGCACCTTTTTCTGCCGTACTTCTACCGGCTCGGGGACAAAGGTGAAGTGCCGAACTGCCTGGAGCAATCCCGCCGCGAATTGACCGCGGCGGCTCTGTCGGGCCTGTGCGAGGGAATGGTGTGTACCTCCTGGGACGATAGCGGGCTGCATAATCAGATGTGGATGATGCGATTTGTCCATGCCGCCGAGTTCTCGTGGAACGGCAGAAGCCCAGCTGGAGCCGAGTTCGCCGCCAGGTACTTCCGGAATTACCACGGCTCCGATGCCCAGGACTTGCCGGAACTGTGGATGCTGCTCAACAAGGGCGCTTATTTCTACATGGACAGCTTCGAACACAAAGTGTGGCACTGGGGCGACATCGGCAAGACCCGTCTTCCGGACCTGCCGCGCGGCGATGCGATCGAGTACAGCCCGTTCTGGAATCGCGAGAACCGGCCCATGGTCGAGCGGTCCCGACACCAGATGGGTCAGATGCAGTGCGCCCGGGAAATCTGTCAACTTAATCTCAAGAAAGGCGTAAAGCACGGCTACGATTTCGAGCTTTTCGTCACGATCGCCGATTTGGTGGCGCACTGCCGCGGACCTACCTCGCGCTTTCGGAACTGGAGAATGCGATCACCGAGGCCCACAGGCAGCACTTTGTCAGCAACGATGCCTCATATGCGGCAATGGAGAAAGCTGCCCTGGTCATCGAAGCCAACCTGGAAGAGCGGGCTCGTGTATTCGACGCGCTGGTGAAGGTGTGGGAGAAGACCCGCTTGCCGAAAGGCCTCTCGATGCCCGGGAAGCCGTTCTTCCACCAGCAGGATCGGGCCCGCCATTTCGCGTTCCGCCGGGCGGACATGACCTACCTGATTTACGACGAACAGCGCCTCGGGCTGGAAGATTACTTGAAGAATCTGCACGAGTATATGGCGCTGGTATCGACAGTTGTACCCGGCGAAAGGGTGAAGCCGAGGGCAGGGCGACTACCCCGGTGGCCTAGGCTTTATCCTGAGCCTAGGAGGCCCCGCCGATCATGAAATACCGCATGGTGCGCACACGCCAGGCCGAGGATGTTCTCACCGTAACGCGCCGAGATAACCATTCTTGCGGGGCCTGGTAGCCTGCGAGGTGGACCAGTTCGTCCACGTTCAGGAGGCTACCCAATGGCAAGAACCCCCGACCCCAAGGTCCATGCGCTTTGGCGCGATCGCATTCGACGCCAGGAAGCCAGCGGTTTGACAATCGATCAGTTCTGTACACGGGAAGGCGTCGCCAGGTCGAAGTTCCATGCTTGGAAGCGACGACTCCGTCTTGCTGACTCGGCAGGTCCGGGCCCAGCGTTACCCGCCCGGTCGACTTTTCTCCCGGTGACTGTACGCCTCCTCCAGCGAGTTGCTGACCAGCCGCTGCCGATCGAGGCCGACCTTCCCAATGGAATCCGGCTTCGCATTCCCACGGTCAATGAGCCACTTGGCCTGCCGTCTCGTTCGCGCTGTCGCAGCAGCCAAGACCGACTCCGGAGGCTCGCGATGATCAGCCTCCCTCATGCCGTCCGAGTGTTCCTGCACACCCCAGCTACCGATCTCCGCAAAGGCTTCGATGCGCTCTCCGGCCTGGTGACCTCTGCCTTTGGCCAGGACCCCACGTCCGGCCACCTGTTCTTGTTCGTCAATCGCCGCCGCGACCGCATCAAGATCCTCTACTGGGATCACGGCGACGGGCTGGCGATCTGGTACAAGCGACTGGAGGTCGGCTCGTTCCAGATCCCAAAGCCGCCCCGCGATGCGGTATCGATCGAGATGACTGCGACCCAATTGGCGCTGATCCTCTCCGGCATCGACCTGAGATCGGCACGGCAACGCAAGCGGTATCAGCGGCCGACGCCAATGGCCGAACATCGGCCGTTTCCCTCTTGTAACATGAGATGATCATGCTATAATCTCTTTGATGATCAATCCACAGTCATGGCCCACTGATCCTCGCGAATGTCACGACCTGCTGAGCCGGTTCGCCCAGCAGGTCGAGGACCTCCACGCCGCTACCGAGGACCTCCACGCTGCGCTCGATCAAGCCGCGAAGCTGCACGATCAGACGGTCCAGGAACACCAGCAAACGATCGATGAGTTACGTCGGCAAATTGAGCTCTACCGCCGCTACGTCTTCGGTCCACGGCGGGAACGGCTGGTGGAAGCCCCCGGACAAGGGCATCTGTTCGAGCTCGACGAAGCTGATGCGAGTCTCACCTTGCCGCCCGAGCCGCCGGCCCGTGATTCCAGGCCACCGGCACGACCACGCCGATCACGCAAGCCGGATTACGATCGGCTGCCTCAAGTGCGCATCGAGCATGATGTACCCGAGGCCGAGAAGGTTTGCTCGCAGTGTGGAGAACCCAAGGCACGCATCGGCGAGGATGAGGCCCGTGTGCTGCAGTTCATCCCCGCCCACTTTGAGCTTCATGTCCACGTCTTGCCCAAGTATGCCTGTCCTCACTGCCGCGACGGTGTGGTCGCCCCCGAGCCTCCGCCACGTCCCGTAAGCGGCTGTATCGCTGGAGCGGGCCTGCTTGCTCAGGTGGTCGTCTCGAAGTTCGCCGAACATTTGCCGCTGCTATCGATTCGAGGATATCTCGACGCGTTATGGTCTCTATTTGTCACGGAGCACGCTCTGCGATTGGGTCGGCAAAGTCGCTGACCTGTTGAGGCCGCTCTATGAGCTTCAGAAGGAACTGGTGCTGCAGGCCGGGGTGATCTGGACCGATGACACACCGGTGACGGTGCTGGGCGGCGAAAAACCGGGGAGCCACAAGGGGCGGTTCTGGGTCTACATCGGCCCCGCCGCGTTTCCTTACGACGTGTACGACTTCACGGAGAATCGCAAGCGGGATGGCCCTGCGGTTCCTGGCGAACTACACGGGATATCTGCAAGCCGACGCCTTCAGCGGCTATGACGGGATCTACACGGGCTCTGATGGCCGGATCCTCGAAGTGGCCTGCTGGTGCATGCCCGTCGGAAGTTCTTCGAGGCGAGGTCGTCGTCTCCCGCAGAAGCTTCGCTGATCCTAGAGATGATTAGGCGGCTATACGAGGTTGAAGACCGGGCTCGGCCTCGGACGACGCCGGGCGTTGTGCGGTCGCGACAAGCCGAGGCGATGCCGATCCTACAGCGGCTCAGGGACGAGCTGGATCGACTCTCGTCGAGCTGCTTGCCCAAGTCGGCGCCGGCACAAGCGGTGACGTATGCGCTTAACCAATGGCAGGCGTTGTGCCGGTACACTGAGGACGGTCGGCTGACGATCGACAATAACGTGTCGGAGCGACGGCTGCGGGATCAAGCCATCGGACGGAAGAACTGGTTGTTCCTGGGCAGCGACGAGGCGGGCCCGCGTGCGGCGGTGATCTGCACGATCATCGCGGGGGCGAAGCGGCACCGGCTGGAGCCCTGGGCCTACTTGAATGATGTGATCCTGCAGCTCTCGGTGGACGCGAGCCCGGAGTCGTTGGAACGCCTGCTGCCGGACCGCTGGGCCGCGGCGCACCCCGAGCACGTGCTGAACCATCGCCTTGACGAGTCCCGCCAGAAGGCCCGACGACGGGACCAGCGTCGGGCAGAACGGCGCCGCACGAGATAAGCCGACGAACGACGAAGAAGTCGTCACGCTGGCATTTCCCTTCGGCCCTGTCCCGCGCGGACACCTGGAAATCCCGGCGCTTACTTCTCACCGGGGGTGCCTTGGGGTCAGGGGGTGCCTTGGGGGGTGCCTTGGGGGGTGCCTTGGGGTCAGACCGAGTTCCAATTTAAATTGGAACTCGGTCTGACCCCGAATCCCACGCGAATCCCACGTGACCCCGAATCCCACGCGAATCCCACGTGCTCACGGGAGGTTCCTTCATCTGATGAATGGGGATGCTGGCTATGCCTAACAGTCCGCCCCGGGGAAGGGGCTTCTCGCGTCTTGAGTAAGGCTCCACCCGCTTCTTCTCAAGCGGCTGGATGTCTCTCCGTCAAGGTCCCGGTCGTTTCATTTCGCCTGCCGAAACTCCTGATCCTGGATCACCCACCGACCCGGAATCTGTTCCTTACCGACCCGTAGCGTCCAAACCGCGAACTCGTTCTGATCCCATGTAAAGCAGTTCGCTGAGCCAATGGGCATTGAAGTGTCTGGCGCTTCTAGAATACCAATCGAACCGGGAAGCTCATCGTAGCGGACCGGCCCTTTCTGGCTGATGTGGGCGAAGTATTGAGTCATGCGGTTCACTCCCCGAAGCCATCCTTGACCAGTTCTCGCCTTGCCCGCCGGTCGCACATCGTGCAGTCCCACGGATCGTGCCACCAGACGAAGGGCAGGGGCAGCAGCGCCGTGAGAGCCAGTTCTGGCGATCGAGGGAACGGCCATTCCCTGCGATGCCAGGTTGCTTTCGCGCAGTGCTTACACCAGTGGCTCTCTTGTGGCATCGCTCTCTTGCTACCGGCGTCACTCCCGTCGGGCCGCGGGGATCTTCCCGGACGGTTTCTGGCGCCGTTTAACAAGACTCTAATGGTGTTCTCTGGCCCCATGACTTCATGGGCGATTGGGGTCGTCAGTCGTAGTCCAAGAGATCACTCCGTCGGGCGGAGACCGCTGAGCTATAATCAGCTTGTGGCGGGTCATGAGGCTACGTGTCTCTGTACAGCCGTCGATGATCCAGAGCTTGCTTGGCGACCGGTTGCTAAGGTGCTGCCCCGGATGTGTCACTTGAATCCGACTCGTCCGGCTCATAGGTCACCTCCGCAGTGATATCGGTGTACTGCACATCTCCGTGAGAGTCGATTACTGCCACCGCAGTGCCTACCACTGTGTCCCCAGAGTACGGTTTCTCTTTGTCCTGATCGCCGGAAGCGGAATACGATAGTGAAACGGTACACTTCTCATCGCTCATCTCGAATTCTTCGATCTGACATTCATCCACCCCCCATCCGCTAGCGTTTGTACTCGCGATCATATTCGCAAAAGCGAGGGAGTTGAGGATCTCGTGGTAGGTCGCTGTGATCTTTTCTTGGATAGCCACATGCCGTTCCGCTACTGATAGAGTCTTCAAGTACCGAACAAAGTGGACCGGAGTACGTGCCTCGTTAGAACGAGCAATAAGCGATTGAGCTACCGATACGACTTCCGAGGAGTTCAAGACGATACCTACTTTTTTGAGCAGTTCTTCATCGTCGTCGGCTCTGGCGAGGGACTTTGAGCTGCCCATGAGAGACCCGCGTCCCGAAGCAATCCCCACTCCAATTTCTGCCACACCTCTACGCCGGAAAATCGCGGCGTCTACCTGGACCGGATACAGTAGTATACCATTATATGATGCTGTTTATACTTGATGGCGATAATTTAGGATCGGAGCAACGATATCGAGAGTGAGTACTATCTTCCCGTCCTCTATAATGTCCTCGGTCAACTCTCCGATCAGCAAACCCTTTGTCTGGATCTCCAAAGCACCAGCTTGTCTTGTCAGGATTTGCTTCGGGGAGAGAGTATCCGGACGTATCTGGCGTGACCAAAGGCTGGATGGACTGTCTGACATCTTAAGTCCCTCAAATGTTCAACTCAAAGAAAATGGGAAGGTGGTCCGACAGGTGACCTTTGCCGGGGAAGCCGCCACGGGTTAGCAGTGAGTGCTCACCGTCTGAGTCCAATATCTCGAGGCGGGACAGCATGCTTATCAGAGCCGGTCTGACAAGGACCTGGTCGAACATGGCCCAGAATGTATTATGCGGCTGGCTGGCTTTCCAGAAGTGCGTTCCCGCCGGGCCGCTCGTTCGATCGCCAAATAGACCCCACATTGGGTTGTAGAAGCGGCGGTAAAAGCGATTACGATATTTTCGGTCCGGCTTGCGGGCTAGTCCTGCCGTCATTAGCGCGTGGATGCCCGTGGCAAGCGTCATACCCGGATCGTAAGGATTCATGTTAAAGTCGCCCACGAGAATCGTGTTCCTATTGCCTAGCCTATCCTCGAATTCAGCCAGTTGGGAAGCGAGCAAACCCGCATCGTTAGCCTGACCTGCTTCCGTGTGTCCACCTACTTTAGCAGGCAGGTGAGTCGCGGCGAGCAAGGCTTCGGATGGGCTAAGCTTCGATGATTTGATCGACCAGATGGCCGTATCGCCAGCGACACTTGTAAAGAGATGTTGGAACTGTGGTGAGTGGAGCCGCGTAAGGACGCGGACTTTAGGCCTCGCCAGACCAGGTTCGATATAAAGGCCCCTCCGAAGCCTATTCAATCCATCGAGGGAGGGGCTCAGGTCGTGCGGACTTTCGGCGAGCAAGAAGACATCTACAGAACGGTTTCGCCCCAGGCAAATCACATGGGGTAAGACTTGCGAGTTTTCGTCGAGGTTCCAGAATAAGATAGATACCACACCGAATCTTCAGCCGGTGGCCGAATACCACTAAAAGTAACTAACTGTACTCTGCGACAGGCTATCGCCAAGCCCTCAAGCGTCGGGCAGAATCAACTGTGGCAGTGACATGATCAACCAGCCTGAGTATAAATGCAAGTGGACCCGCGCGGAAACGGGTGGGACCCTGTCCAGAACTGTCACCCTGCGGCTGTTCTCTCCGTTTACTCTCTCTAGAAGTGAATCGTGCGCGTTGGACATTCGCTCCGAAGGTCAACTTTTTGAGTTCTCGATAGGCTCCGGCTCCCTGCTGAACTGGTAGGGGATCTCTCGACCCGGAGAACTCGTCTCTCCGGCATCGATCCAGCTTACCCGCTTGGAACCCTCGGCCGTTTCGCTGCGCGGTACGGTCGATCGGCCGACGAAGAAACCGGGTTGAGGACGGGTTTTTTGTTCGCGAAAGGAAAACGTCCATAATGTCTTGATGATTGGCCCGCCCGGAACCGGCGAGACCCTGCTGGCCAAGCGATTGCCGACGATTCTGCCGCCATTGACTCCCGCCGAGAGCCTGGAGACCTCGCGCATCTACAGTGTCATGGGCCTGTTGAAGCCTGGCCAGGCCCTGATGGCCGTGCGGCCGTTCCGCTCCCCGCACCACTCCGTCAGCCACGCCGGCCTGGTCGGCGGCGGTAGTCCGCCCCAACCCGGCGAGATCAGCCTGGCCCACAAGGGCGTCCTCTTCCTCTCCGAGATGCCCGAGTTCACCCGCAAGACGCTCGAGGTCCTGCGCCAGCCTCTCGAAGAGGGCAAAGTCACGATCAGCGGGCACTCCGCAGCTCGACCTTCCCCGCCGACTTTATTCTCGTCGCGGCCATGAATCCCTGTCCCTGCGGCTATCGCTCCGATCCGCGCAGGGCGTGTAGCTGCTCGCCTCCCCAGATCGAGAAGTACTTGAGCCGCATTTCCGGCCCCCTGCTCGACCGCATCGACCTGCACGTTGAAGTTCCCGCCGTCCCCTTCACCCAACTGGCCGAGATGCCGCCCGCTCCAACCTCGGCTGACTTGCGTGCGCAGGTCCTCGAAGCCCGGGCTCGCCAGGCCAAGCGCTTCGGCACCAAGGGCCCGCAGTTCAACGGCCGGATGACTCCGCGCCTGGTGCGGAAGTTCTGCCCCTTGGAGCATGAGGCGATGGCGCTCTTGAAAGCGGCGATGGAAGACCTGCGGCTCTCAGCCCGGGCCCACGACAAGGTGTTAAGGGTGGCGCGCACGATCGCCGACCTCGAGGGCAGCGACGACATCAAGCCGCAGAATATCACCCAGGCTGTCGGGTACCGGTCGCTGGATCGGACCGTGTGGGCGTAGGATTTTGGATGAGAAGCAGGCCGATTTACTCGATTACCTCTTGGTCGAGTAAGACCTCGATATACTTATAGTGGATCCTGGTTGATTTACTGACTCCCGCCCGGATACGCCATAGAACTGCTTCCGAGACCGGAGGCTGCATGCTCAAGTAACCGCCGCCAATCAACGTGTTCAATGTTTCCAGCGTCGTCATTCTCGCTTCGTTGTAAGCAATGCAAGTCTTGTGCCTAATACTTGGATGGTCGCCAACATCCAGCAGGCAAACGTCTTCCTTGTAGTCTTCGTAGGTGGTCATGCTGACCATGACCACACGCACCGGATCTCTGTCTGGGTCTGAGATCACTACCCAGAGATGGGTATCGACCCCACGGTCACGGATATAAAAGGTGTTGCCAGCCTTCATGGCTCAGGACCGAAGATATCCTCGAAGACTTGCCGCGCTGCCTCGTCGCGGTCGACGACTGCGATCATATCCGGCTTGTTTTGGGCCTCTAGCATTTCCTGCCAGGCGATCGGGCTCGCAGAGCCTTTGAAGTTGTCCTTCCACTCCTTGAACTGGTGTGTCAGCTCTGAAAGTTCCCAGTCGTCGGTGCTGCGGTACCTCTCGGTGACCTCAGTGAGCTTCTCCACGATGCCCTTGGACAACTCGCCGCGGCCTGGATCCGCCACGAGTTCCACAGCGTAACCCTCGGTGTGGATGAAGTCGTCCCACTCGCCTGCCTTCGACCCGTTACCTTTGATCAGGTCGTAGACGGTCGAGAGCACTGGGCCTTGTTTCATTGCGCAAGCCCGGTCGCCGGTGATCGACTCACCTGTCTCACCCAGCCACTCCCGGTCGGTGATGTAGAGTAACTTGAGCAATCGGAGGTAGCTCATTTTCTTGCGGTCGAGCCGGAGCAGGTACGCGCTTGCCTGCAATGTTTGCTCGAATTTGAAGCGAAATTGCATGGGTTCTCCTTCGACGGCGTAGTGATCAATGATACACTTTCGGCCGCTCGTGGGTCAATCCGAAGAGTCTGCCGGCCGGGCCAAGCGGTTCGGCACGCCAGGTAGCCAGGTTTCCCACAACATGTCGGGGTCGTTTGCCGCTCTGTACCAGCAGGTCCTGACGGACGAGATACCCGAGTTTAGACGCAATACCTTGGAAGTCTGGCAGCCGCTGGAGGAGGGCCACGTCACGATCTGCCGTGCGTACCGCAGCACGACGATCCCCGCCCAGTCCTTCCTCATGGCGTCGATGAGCCCATACTCGTGCGGCTATCGCTCCGACCCGCGCAGGCGCGTGTAGCTGTTCGCCGCCCCAGATCGAGAAGTACTTGAGCCGCATCTCCGGCCCCCTGCTCGACCGCATCGACCTGCACGTTGAAGTTCCCGCCGTCCCCTTCACCCAGCTTGCAGCGATGCCTCCCGGTGAACCGTCGTGCGAACTCCGCGCCAATGACACTGCGCGACCTCGTAGTGCTGGCCGAGGAGCGTGGCGACCGTGCCGGGGCCCAGCGCTTCAGGAGGAAGGTCCTCGACGCGTGTCCGGGTGACGCCGAGACCATGGAGCGAGGAGAGGCATCGCACTGAATCGACAAGGGTGCCACGAGGCAACACCCGCCCTATGCCCCAAGGTTTTGCCAGAGAAGCCTCAACAAACTCCGCGAATCCCGCTGCGCAAAGGAATCGGTCCCGGGCCGCGCTGACTAACCTCTTGACACTGGTTCATGGGCGTTGTTTGATGCACCCAGCGTACCGGCCATGAGAACCAAGTCTCCCCCCTGAAACGACGCGTCAAGCACCATGAGTACAGAAACCACGACCTCGCCCAGCCAGCTTCCCGACTACATCGCCAGCGCGAACGCCAAACCCACTTTCCAACCGGGCACCTTGGTTCAAGAACACCGCGCCGACGTACGCGGGAATCTTCCTTTGGTTCGTGTTCTGGGATTCGATGTCGGCCTACGGTCTATCGTCGGGGGGACTGTGGCCGACCTTGCTGGGAATTCTGCTGGGCGCACTGATCTGCCACTTTCTCTTCTACCTTGTGCCTGGTCTGCTGGGGATGAAGACTGGTTTGCCGCTCTACGTGGTCGGGACCTCGACCTTCGGGGCGATCGGCGGGTTGCTCATGCCCGGCTTTTTGATGGGACTGCTGCAGTTTGGCTGGCTAGGCGTCAATACGTATGGATCCGCGGATGCTCTGGCCAGAGGCCTCAGCGCGCCTTGGCTCTACATACCAATTTGCATCGTCTGGGCCCTGGGAGCGGCCTTTGTCGGACTCAAGGGTATTCAGTACGTCGCCAAGATCGCCACGTACCTGCCGCTAATTCCTCTTTTTGTGCTGCTGATGGGCTTGGTACTTTTCGGCAGCGCGGCCTTTGCTTATTCTCCCCCCGCGGAGACCGCACAAGGCGGCTCCCTGAGGGCGATCCTGCTCATGGCAGGGGCAATCGTCGGCTTCTTCGCCACGGCGGGTGCCGCGGGTGTTGACTTCGGCATGAACAATCGCGATGACAAGGACGTCAAGCTGGGCGGCTACGTCGGGATCATTGCCGCAATCGTCCTGACCGCGGGCATCTCGGTGATCACCGTGGCGGGACACCGCCGCGGAGGTTCGAGAGGACGCCAGAGATGGTCAAGATGACCGACGCGTTGGCAACGAAGCTACCCGAAAGCTTCTATGCGATCGTGATGATCGGCCTGACACTGGCCTCGTTTCCCGGTGCCTGCTTCTCATCGTTCATCGCGGCCAACAGCTTCAAGACCGTCATGCCCAAGGTGAACCCGTTCCTCTCGGTCGGCATTGGCGCGATCGTGAGCATGATCCTGGCGATCACCAGGATTGCCGGCGACCTGCCGAGTGTCTTCGGCATCATCGGGGCCTCGTTCGGGCCGATCTGCGGTGCGATGGCGGCCGATTACCTGCTGGCGGGCAATCGCTGGTCGGGCCCCAGGGCCGGGTTCAATCCCGCGGGCTGGATCGCCTGGGCGCTCGGTTTCCTGGTGGGGATCATGCCCAACCTGCACGGCAAGCTTCCCGGCGGTTCCCGACGTTCCGGCCGCGCCCGTGGTCGCCTTCATCGTTGGCTTCGCGGTCTACTTCGCCTGCGCCAAGACCGGACTGATCTCGCCGGTGGTTCCCATGCCGCAGCGCGGCCGACGTTGCCTGAATCAAGCAGGCTACTGGCCGATCAGCGTGGCGATCAAGCCGGGGGGTTTGGTGCCCGGCACAACGACCCGGTCGCCAGGGAAGAGCTGGTAATTGGTGAGCGTGTCGCCACGTTCCCTGATGCCGCACCAGTCGATCTTGAGGACCTGATCGGGCTCGCCCGGCGGATGCGGGCGAACCAGGTAGGCCTTTTCGGGGAGGCTGTTTGACTTGAGCCCGGCCTGGAGAATCGCATCCAGCACTGTCTCGTTGCCCCTGATCGCGACTTTTCCCTGGGTCGTGACCGCCCCCATCACGTAGTAGAACTTGCTCTGAGCGTTGGTCAATCGAACCGACACGCGGTAGGGCTGGTCGATCTTCTGTTTCGACTGCATGGCCGCCGCCGTGAGCTGGTGGGCGATCTTGGAGCTCGATTTCGTCGAGGGTCAGCCCGACCACGTAAATGTCACCGGCGAAACCCAGGTCGATCACGCCGTCTTGCTGGACGGTGACCGTCATGGTACCAAGACTCGAGTCCGCGGGTGCGGGCTTGATGGAGACCTCGAGTTCATCGGGAGGCTCAACCACGTAGCGCGGCATCGTCACCTTGTCGAGCTCCGCGGGCCTGTTCCGGATCGATGAACCCGCGTTCGGGAATTCGCCGCGCTTCGTGCTTGCGGCCCGTCGCCAGCGCAGCCCGGAACCAGTGTCAGCCAGACCGCCGCGAGCACGACAAGAGTGCGCCGGCAAGGGGCTGAGAGCATCCTTGCGATCATGGACCTGGCACCTCGGGAGTCGTGGTTTCGTCCGGCCTCGGCTCAACCCGACACAATGAGATCGTTCCCTGATCGAGACCGCTCGGCCAGCACTACTTTACGAATTCGGCAAACTTCGACCGAAGCTCAAGGAAAACTCGAGATTGACCAAAGTAGGTTCGACGGATACCGTGCAGGCCGCTGCGGGCGTTTGGCGGCGCGCCTGGTTTTCGTTGATGACTCGAGAGGACTATTTCAGAGGCCGTCATGGAAGACATTGAGAAGGTCGTCCACGGCTTACATCTTGAACGAGTTCCTGCCGGGAGAAGATCCCGACGAACTGACCGATAGCACACCTCTGATCACCGGCGGAATCCTCGACTCGATCACCACGCTCAAGCTGGTCGTGTTCCTCGAAGAGCATTTCGGAATCACGGTTGAAGCGCATGAGGCCGGTATCGAGCATCTGGATTCCATTGGCCAGATCGCCAGGCTCGTTGCCGAGAAGAAGCAGGCGGCGTGAGACCTCCGGATTGGCTACGTGGCCATTTCCGAGCGCAACTCTTGTTTCACAAACGAGTTAAGTCTGAGAATCAATCCAAGAGTCGCGATCCCACAAAACCAGAAACCTGGTGTCACTGGCCAATTTAAGTACATACTGAGTAATAGTTTGCATCAGAGATCGTGCCCGAAATGCCGCTTGCAAAAACCTCGAAAACGTAGCATTCCGTAGCATGTTCACCCGTACGGGTGAGGCGTGATGCAAGACCCTTATCGGTTCAGGGGGCGTGGTTGGCGTGTCAGCCGGGCCCGATCTCAAGTTGGACCTGGCCGTTTTGACGAAGGAAGCCGACCAGCTCATGCGTGAGCGTGCCCGACCCATCCATGCGGGGAACTTTGTTTTGCCCGCCCGAGCCTGCCGCGAGATCGCATCCACGAGTTGAAGGCCCCAGGCCGTGCCACAATAAGAGCCGGCAAGGGCAGGCAGACTCCCTCGGCGCGATGGGCCAGATAGTCGGCGTTGTGCAAGGACAGGTCACTATCCAGCAGCCGGCGGAATCGGTCTGGGTCTGGCGGCGGGTCGAGGAACTCGAGCACGTACTGGTGATACCCCAGCGCCCCCGTCGAAGACCGGCCCGACATGCCAGTCCCGCACCGAGGCTCGCGAGGCCGACGAGGCCGCAGTCATCGCCGCCTCGACCTCTTCACTGATCAGGTGCTCACCGAACGCTGACAGCGTGTACCTGGTTCGGCCCGTGAAACGTGAGCAGCGGCGGGTCAAGCGACTCGAACCGCACCGTATCGCCGATGACATGCCCCCACATCCCGGGCAGGTCGACACGACAATTGCGTAGTTCACGCCCCGCTCGAGCGTGCCCAGCCAGTGGCGCGTGGGGTTGGGAGAGTCCAGTTCCGCGACCGGCACGAACTCGTAAAAGAGCCCATGATCGAGCGAGCAGCCGCAAGAGCCCCGTTTTCGGGTCGCCAAAGGCGATGAAGCCCTCGGAGCAAGGATAGGTCTCCTGGAGGCGGATGTCCGTCCGTCCCAGGATCTCATGGAATGCCTTCTGGTACGGGTCGAACTTGACTCCCCCGTGAACAACCACTTCAAGGCTCGGGCCAGACCTCGCCGATCGGAGCTTTCGCCGGTGAGTTCGAGGACTCGCTGGAACAGCATGAGCAGCCAGCTCGGCACTCCGCTGACCAGGGTGATTGGTTCCCGGATGCTTCGCTGGGCTAGAAGGGCCAGTTTGGTGTCCCAGTTTGATTCGAGAGCCAGCTCGAGCGGAGGGAAGGTGTAGGGCCGCAGCAGCGGCGACAGTTCGAGGGCGGCGATGCCGCTCAGGTCTCCCTGGTGGACGCCGGCCGCGGGTTGTTCGAGATTCGCCGTTCCGCCCAGGAAGAAGAGCCGGCCGTGAAAGAGCCGGGAATCGGGCCGGGCGACCATATGGAAGGCTACCATCGTCTGGGCGGCTTTGCGGTTCGAGGCCACCATTTCGGTCGAGATCGGGATGTACTTCGTGGCTCCCTGGGTCGTGCCGCTGGTGAGTGCCAGGAAAGGAATGCGGCCGGGCCAAGTCAAGTTGTCGAGAACTGGATAGTGGTGCGCAGAGGTAGTCGTTCCAGAGAGATTCGTAGGTCCGCAGCGGAACGGCCTTCTGGTAATCGGCAATCGCTCGGATCCGGTCGAAACCATGATCCCGGCCGAACCGAGTTGCCCTCGCCGTTCGAACCAGCCGCCGCAGAGCATGCTGCTCCTGGACTTGCACGGGGTCAGAGCGATTCGATCTGTCGCTTTCCGCAGCCGGGATTGCAGGTGAAAGCCGGCATTGACCAGCATGACGCACAGGCGGAGAGCCCGCAACAGTCACGACGGCCGAGGAGCGGCTGGCTGAATTCGGGTGCCGCACTGGTCGGCTGTGAGGGTGTCGGTCTGATCCGGTTGGCGTTCATCGCGGCTCAGGCTATCGGCTTGACCCGCCGGCAGAAGTAGGCGCCTGCCGGCGGCAAGTTTCTGGGCTCGAAGACGAACTCGACATCCTGGAAATAGCTTCGATAAAACCGCCAGTAAACCCAGGGCAACTCGGTGATCTGGTTGAACGTGCCTTCGGGCTGGAGACACCTGGCCCACCGCCCGGAACAGAGATTGCTGCAAGTCGCCGGGAAAGGAGGGCACGGGCAAGCCCGAGACGATGTAGTCTGCCAGGCCGATTGCCCGGTCGGCGAGGATCGCGGCCAGGTCGCGAACGTCACCTTCAATGATGTCGAAGTTGGCACGTGCCGCGAATCGGTCACGGAGCAAGCGGCAGAAATCGGGATCGCGCTCCAGGACCACGACCCGGCAATCCGGCCTGGCCTTGGCGGCAATCACGCGCGTGATCGGCCCGGTTCCCGCGCCCAGCTCGACAATCACTCGGCCCGGCTCCAGTCGATATTCCGCACGGTCGCTCGCGACAGCCAGCGACTGCTGGGAGCCAGACTGGCGATCGCAGTTCCTTGCCTGACAAACTTGCCCAGGAACAGTGTGAAATCGCTCATCGGCTCGATTCAATTCTCTGACGGTCGCAACGCATGCCCGCCGACCGGGCATCGGAGTTCCGATCGCTGCGCACTCATCCATGAATCGGCGGCGACAGGTGCGACGCGAAGCGGGACCTTGCGACCTTGGGCCGCCTGGCTCGCTCCAGAAACCGCTCGGGGTCGAGCGCGGGGGGGATGGACTTGAGCTTTTCCTTGAGGTACCGCACCACGAGCTGATTGACCAGCCGGGCTTTCTCGATCTGCGGCGCGTGGCCGCACTTGGGAATCACCACTTGGCGGACCTTGAGAATCTGGTCGGCCGCCCGGATCGCCCTGGCACGTCGGAGAGCACCTGGTCGGTCGCACCCCAGATCACCAGCGTCGGGTGTGGCACCAGCCTCAAGAGCAGGTCCGCACGGAGTGCCCCACGGTTCCCCGCAAAGTACGCAGAACTCCTTTCTTCCATTTCCGATCCTGGAATTTGCGCTCGAATGCTTTGACGAGCTCCTCGCGTGGCGAACCGTCCTTTGTGGAAGACCGACCTGACCAGCGTGTCGTACTGGCTGCGCTTCACGCCCTCCATCGCGGGCAGGTTCTCATCGCCGTGGAAGCCGGACGGGCAGATCAGCACTAGCCTCGAGACCTTCTCGGGATAACCGGTGGCATAGAAGGATTACCTGGCACCCCAGGCTCGATCCTACCATATGATAAGGAGGACTCTGCACGAATTCGTCGAGGTAGACCGCCAGCCGGTCGGCCAGGTAATCGACCGTCACCTCGCCGCCCGAATCGATCTGCTCGATGCAGGGATCTCCGTCGTAGACCAGGATCTCCGGAATCTTGACGTCGAAATGTCGCGAAAAGTGATTTCGGTTCGCGAACCAGCTTTCCGGTTGCTCGGCCAGTCCATTGATAGCACCACCGGCATGCGGCGCTTGTAAGTATGCAGCAGCCGCGGCAAGTCAAACCATTTGCGAACGTCTGGGGGCATGATTTGCCGGAACTCCTGGATGACGCAACGAGGTCGTGGAGGAAACGTCGAAATCCGTTGCTCTCGTCTCGAATGCGACGCAAGGCCATCTGAGCGCATCGAGCGTACTGAACCTACCACGATCTTCACGAGTGGCCAACAACCTCCTCATCGAGTTCATCGTAAATTCACGCGTAACAGCATCATGTGCCGCAGCCAGGGTAAGCCTGCGGGAAACGGGGGGATGCTTGACTAACGCACGGCTCCCACTAAAACATGGGGGAGAAATGAAGGGCCCGGGTGTTGCATCGGCATTGAGCCCGGCCTGTCCGGGTTGTTTAACGCACAGTGATTCGCCGACATAGGGCGGGAGGCAATGCTCATGAGGGTTTTCATCACGGGCGGCTCGGGGTTGATCGGTCGCCACCTGGCCCGCGGGCTGCTGGATGACGGACACCACCCGGTGATCCTCTCGCGGCACTCCGACGTGGTCCGGCGCAAGCCCGAGTTTCGCCAGTACCAGGTCATCCAGGGCGACCCCGCGACGGAAGGCCGCTGGCAAGAGGAGATTGACGGTTGCGACGCTGTCGTCAATCTTGCCGGTCATAATCTTTTCGTCGACCGCTGGAATACCGAAATCAAGCGAAAGATCCGCGATAGCCGGGTCCACGGTACCGATCATGTCGTGGCTGCCATCGTCAAGCCGCCCGGAAGCCCGGCGTCCTGGTGCAAGCCTCGGCGATCGGCTATTACGGTCCGCACGGGGATGAGGAGCTCGACGAGACTAGCTCTTCCGGATCAGACTTCCTGGCAGTCGTCTGCCGGGAATGGGAACATTCGGCAGAGCCGGTCACGCAGCAGGGCGTCCGCCTCGCCGTTGTGCGGATCGGCATCGTGCTGGCCATGGCGGAAGGAGCGCTTGCATTCATGACGCCGATTTTCAAGTTCGGTCCAGGGGCACCCATCGGCAGTGGCGGCAAACTGCTCGCCAAGGGGCAGCAATGGATGAGTTGGGTGCATATCGATGACATCGCGGGCATCTTCAAGATGGCTGTCGAGAACGCCGAAGCGACCGGCCCGATCAACGGCACCGCTCCGATCCCGGTTCGCAATGCCGAGTTCTCGAAGACGCTTTCGAGCGTACTGCGAAAGCCTTATACGCCCTGGCGATTCTTTCTACCCATCGGTCCTCCTGACTTCGCCATCCAGCTCTTGCTCGGTGAAGTTGCGGGAGTGGTCACCGCCGGCCAAAAGGTTCTGCCCACCAGGGCCCGGTCACTCGGCTACCACTACAAGTTTCCTGACCTGACGGAAGCCCTGAGAGACGTGTACACGCCGAAGACCAGTTCCATCCTCGCCCAGTCAGAAGCCTGCCACCGCCAGCGCCTGGGTCGCATCATTGAGGGACGCTTGGGGTGTGGTCTCGCGAGCAGGGCTGCTCGACAGCATCCGCCGAGTGGTTTTATTTGACCAGGTAACCCGAGGCCCGCTCCGGCACCGAAGACCAGAATGAGCGCGGCGATAACGCCAAGTAAGAGACCGACTGGTCGGTGCTCGGCCGCGGCGGCGATGGGTGAGAACCAGGACAGGGATAATGCGGTTTGCGTGGTTCGCCGAGCGGTGGGGGGGCAGGGATGACGGGTAAGCCGCCAGGCGGCGTTATCACGATGGAATCAAGCGAGATCGGCGGCTTTTCCGAAGGCGATGCTTCCGCCTGGGAAATCGACGGCCGAGCTGTTGCTGACCGGGACCTGGGGCGGAGCACGCTCTGCAATGCCTCGGCAGCCTCTCGGGCCGAAGCGAAGCGATCTTGAGGCTTGGCGGCCATCAGCTTGTCGAGCACGCGAGCCGCGGCGGTAGGGAGATCTGGAAGGAAATCCGTGATTGGCAACGGCTTGCTGCTAAGTCGCCGCCCCAGCCGATCGATGGGCGATTCGCCTGGGTAGGCGAGTTTCCCAGTCAGCAGGTGGAACATCGAACAGCCCAGGCTGAACAGGTCGCTGCGGCCATCAACTTCGCGGCCGAGAGCCTGCTCGGGCGACATGTAGTCGACCGTGCCGACGGCAATACCGTCGGCCGTTGCGAAGGTCGCGTTATTGTCGGCCTCCATCAAAACGCCCAGTCCCAAGTCGAGGATCTTGATTTTGCGATCGGCCGTCTGCAACATGTTCGACGGCTTGATGTCGCGGTGCACCATCCCTTGTTCATGGGCATGCCCCAGCCCAAGCGCGGCTTGGGCCGCGTAGTCGAACATCTCCGCCGGAGGGATCGGACCTTTCTTCAGTCGGTCACCCAGGCTTTGACCCGGAACGAACTCCATCACGATGTAGAGAACCCTGTTGATCTGATCGGCGTCGAAGGCCCGTACCACGTTGGGATGATCGAGCCGGCCGACTAGCTTCATTTCCCGCTGGAACCGCGCGACGACCTTCTGGTTCGAGGCGATCTCCGGCGCGATGATCTTGAGGGCGACGATGCGGTCCATCATCTGGTGATGGGCCTTGTAGACCCTTCCCATCGATCCCGAACCGATTCGATCGAGTATGATGTACCGGCCTACCAGCAGACCGTGGGGTTTGTTGCTTAGCAAGCGCCTGGCCTGATAAACAGTGAGCACTTTCTGTTCGACGAGTCGCTCGGCCAGCGCGACTGGATCGATCGGAAATGTGCCTCGCAGTACCTTCTCACGTATCTCCGCAAGTTCACGATCACCTAGAATTCCAGACTTGCGCAGGGCGGAAATCAGATCGGCCGGTGACCTCTCCTTGGACTTCGGCCTCTCAAAGGTCGCCATCACGCCTCCCCGCAGCCGGCTCACACCCGAGTGAACCCCGAGCCAGCACGTCCTGGTGCCTGTACCACAGCCCTCCATCACTCAAACGCCACGGTCTAGACAGAGTGACGCATACGATACCAGATTAGCTTACGCCCCTCAATTCTGGGGACTGGGCGATCGCGAACGATTCGGGGACCAGGATCGCTCTGGCTATCACGACCATGCAAGCACTTACGGTTGATTGATATTAATTTGGACGAACGAATTCGTTGATGTAGACGCTCTCTGCGCGAGCGAGGCTCAGATGTTGGCTCCCTCTTGCGACGCTCGGGTCTTTCGCGAGACGATGAGGTATCGCCCCACTCGGAACGGGGAAAAGAGAATCGGGAAAGGATAAGGCATGGCGGAGTCGAGCGATCCCCAGCGTCTCCTGCGCGAGTTCCAGAAGTGCAACGAGTTCTTCGTCGGCATTGACAGCGACGGCTGCGCCTTCGACACGATGGAGGTGAAGCATAAAGAATGCTTCATCCCGAATATCATCAAGTATTACAACCTGGCCGCCGTTTCGAAGTATGCCCGGGAGGCGGCGGAGTTCATCAACCTGTACTCGCAGTGGCGGGGTATCAATCGTTTCCCCGCCCTGATCCTTAGCTTTGACCTGCTGATCGAACGACCCGAAGTGGTGCGCCGGCATCATCCCATCCCGGCGTTCTCTGGCGCTGCGTCATTGGGTCGAACGGGAGACCAAGCTCTCCAACCCAGTGCTCAAGGCAGAAGCCAAAGCGACTGGCGATGCCGATCTGTTGCGGGCGCTCGATTGGAGCGAAGCGGTCAATCGTTCGATCGGCGAGGTCGTCCATGACGTGCCGCCGTTCTCGTTCGTCCGTGAGTCTCTCGAGATCATGCAGGGTAGGGCCGACGTAATGGTCGTCTCGGCCACACCCGGAGAAGCGCTTGATCGTGAATGGCAAGAACATGGACTCAAACCGCTGGTCAGCCTGATCGCCGGCCAGGAGCTCGGCAGCAAAAAGGAGCACCTGGCGCTCGCAGCCGTTGGCCGTTATGAATCGCATCATATCCTGATGGTTGGAGACGCCCCGGGTGACCTTCAGGCAGCGGAATCGAATGGGATCCTCTTCTTCCCGATTGACCCCGGTTTTGAAGATGAGTCGTGGCAGCGATTCTTCGAGGAAGGCCTCCCAAGATTCCTGTCCCAGGACTATGCCGGTGCCTACATGAACGCGCAAGTAACTCGATTCAAGCAGTTGCTCCCCGACACACCCCCATGGCGACGATGCTGATCGTCCGGATCTGGAACACTCGGCGGATGGGAAAAACGATCGGCGGTGCTGGAAAAACGACCTACACTAGAACGGGAGAGATAGTGCGAAAGGAGCTAAGCGCTGCCTCCCGAGGGATGGGGAATGCCGAAAAACGATCGTCGCAATGCGCATTGCTACGCGCTGACCAGGGACAAGATCCGGCTTGGCTGGTGGGAACGTCAGCAATTCCGAACCATCGCCGCGCGGTTGCGAGACCTCAGCGTCTCCGGCGCACTAATTGAGCTCGAGGAAGGCGCGGCGTGTCCAGCGGGAGTGAAAACCTGGATCTGCCTGGCCGGTCAGAGTCCCCCGAACTGGGTTCAAGCCGAGAGCAAAACTGTCGAGGACTGCAAGGACATTCCGGGGACGTCGCGAGTGCTGCGGCTCAAGTTTCTCGAGACATTTCCCTACGAGTCTTTCAAAACGGCAGTCTGGGACGACGGCGCCGCTGGAACGAAAACCCAGTCCCGGTGCCGGCGACAGTCCGCTTCCCTGCGGCGACGAAGGCTCCGCAAAACCAACGAACCTCGTCAGGATGACCAAGTTAGAGCATACTGGGATCTTCTCGCAACTCGACCCGCCGACCGCTACATCGAGCGGTCGCGAGCCCGAGATCGCGGCCGTCAGTTCGCCGCATCCCCCGACTCTGGTGGAAGCCTACAGAAGCCAGATGGTTTTCGCTCGCGCGTCTGCGTCCTTACCGTGGCTGGCGGTGCTTTTGATAAGTCTCTTTGTCTCAGTTCTGCTGGGGCTTCTTTCCAGGTCGCACATGATCTCCCTGGGAAAACTTGCAATCCTACTGGGCCTGACCGAATCGAATTGACCCCACCAAGTTCGGTCTGGCTGGTCAGTACTCACGTCCTGCGCGCTCGTCCGCAGTCACGGTTCTTCGGATCGACCCTGTCAGCACAGCTGGATCTGATTACTTTGCTGCCGCATTGGGCGCCGCAACGGCGAGCGGTTTGATCAACAGCCCCGCGCTCTCCTGAAGGGGCGGAAACTTGACATGCGGCTCGCTCTGATACCAATAGGCCACCGAGGCAATGTCATCTTCCAGTGGTAGGTAACGCCCGCCCGACTGCCAGCCGAGGGCCTGAATGGCAACTTTGAGCTCTTTCTCGAATCGCACCGGATCCGCGATATGCCAGCGATAGAGCCCGAAGCGTTGGCCCGGCTGATACGCCATGTCCGGCGGCAACACCTGCGCCAGTCCGGTGTACGGAGTGCTGAACGTCTGGTACCGATGAGTCTCCTGATTTTCGAAGTTGTACGAGCCGCAGAAGTAGTCCTCCGTCCCGGTGCCGCAGATGGTAGGGAACTCTCGGTCGCCGTCCATGTAGAACTTGATCTCTCCTTCGCCCCACCAGCCCGGACTGTGAACCTCCCATGCAAGATAGGTGCCCACATAATGTCCCTTGCCCTGCACGCCATCAAGGATCGTGTACATCGTCTTTGGCGCCAGCTTATGCACACGGCGAAACTGAGCATGGAAGTAGGCCGCATCCGTCGGCACCTCGGTCAGCGTGTAATTCACCTGGTAATAGAGAACCATGTCTTTGGCGTCCAGGTTCTCGAGCGTGATCTTCGCCTGTTTGCGAAAGGGCATCGACCAGTAGCAGTTGAAGGCGCTGCCCGGGTTGACGCAGACCGGCAGCGAATTGATCTGGCAATACTTACCCCAACCGCAGGCGAAGAAGTCGCCCATCGGCACCTCGACCGATGGTTCAGCTTCTCCGTCCCAATAGAAACGAAGAATGAACAGGCGCGTCTTGTCGATGGGGGCGGGCGTCATCCAGATTTGCTGGATCGCACCTGGTCCATCGATCTCCGCCACGGTGAATGTGCTCTTGGCCTTGATACGCACTGATGGCGAGACCTTCCACGTGCGGCCCAGGTCGCGCGCGGCGGCCTGGCCGGTACCCTCGGTCGCCATGCCGCCTTTGCCTTTCTCACCGCGGAAATTCTCAGGGCTGATCGATCGCGACTGCGCGTCGGAAAGCCGCGAAAGCGTGCCAAGATGCATGTCCAGACCGTCGAAACGGGGTGGGGGGGCTTGCGCACGGACAATGCCGCAACCTGCAAGGAAGAATGCTGAAATCCACATAGAATCTCGCCAAGGCATGAGGTTCTCCTTCTTTTTACTCATCGAGATCCGTGGCTCGTCGCACAGGCTCTCATCTGCTTGTCGACCGCGACTTCGTGCGAATCTCCTTCAATCGACTTGTTCCCCCAACTCGCGAAGCCGTGCGGCGAGGCGATCGGCGGCGCTGGCGCCTTGATCTCGCGCGCTGACGCTCTGTCTCGGCAAGTTGATAAGCGGCCCGGGCACGGAGGCGTTCGGCCTCGCGCTCTTCTACGAGCTCAACGTAAGTCAGGAAGGGTTGTCCATCAGGAGCAATAATCCTCAATCTGTCTGACCCCTCGCCGGGCTCGAACCGGACATTCAGCCGTGGGCTTACGTACCCGTTCATGTCCTCGATTTCCTCGAGGCCGGAGTTGCCTCGCAGCCAGCCCGCTAGGTCGCCATTGTCGGGGTTGTAAACGTAGTACTCTTCGACGCCGTATCGCTCGTAGTAACGGAACTTGCGAATTGTGTCGCTGGCCCGGTTGCCGGGCGAAGGTACCTCGACGACGACCTGGGGAGCAATGCCCGCTTCAATCCATTGTTTGTATGAACCGCGGTAACCCTTGGGCCGGCCGAAGACCACCATGGCATCAGGGGCTGTACGAATCTTGGGTTGGCCTTCTACGGCATACCACAGGAGGTCACCCGCGACAAAAACATCGGGGTTGTTGCGGAAGAGCGCTTCCAGTCCTTCCTTGATGGTGACGATCCACTTGAACTGAAGCGTGTTGTCCGACATGGGCTCCCCGTCGCAGTCGGGATATTCGATTTCCGAACTCTGTGATGGAGTGACCGTCGTGCTCATGACTGTCTCAACTTTCCAGGGCAGCTTTCAGATCAATCATCGCGAATTTTCTCAGAAGCTCACCGCTGCGGCTAGATCTCTGTCCCTCTGGGCTTGCCTGCCTGGATCATCTGCGGCATGCTGCAATCGGGTAAGAGATCGCTGGGCATTCAATCATAGAGGATTGATCGATCCATGTCTGCTCGCAACGTCGTCGTCGCCCAGTCGGGAGGGCCGACCTGCGTCATCAACAACTCGCTCCGCGGGATCGTCGAGACTTGCCGGCGGCATCCCGGGACATTTCGCACGATCTACGCCGGACACTTCGGCATCGAGGGCGTTCTCAAGGAAGAACTGCTCGACCTCTCGGCCACGCCAGAAGAGGAAATCGCACTCTTGCGGACCTCGCCGGCAGCCGGCGGGATCGGCACCTGCCGGTACAAGCTCAAGAAGGGCAAGACCTGGACTTCGAACGGGTTGTCGAAGTATCTCCGGGCTCATGATGTCGGCTACTTCTTCTACATCGGCGGCAACGACTCGCAAGACACGGCCCACAAGTTGAGCAAGCTCGCCCACGAGCGCGGGCTCGACCTGGTGGCCACGGGAGTGCCCAAGACCATTGACAATGACCTGGGCGACACCGAGTTCAAGCTGCTGGACCATTCGCCCGGCTATGGCTCGGTCGCCCGTTATTATGCTCATTACATCCGCCAGGCCAATGAAGAAAACGCCGGCTCAAGTCCCGGCCGACCCGGTCCTGGTCATTCAGGCGATGGGCCGGAAAATCGGCTTCATTCCGGCCGCGGCCCGTCTGGCCGACCCCGAGCGGAAGCATGCCGCTGCAGATCTACCTGACCGAATCCGAACTGACACTTCAGCAACTCGGCGAGAACGTGCTGCGTCAGCTCGAGAGCGACAGCCGCTGCATCGTGGTCGTCAGTGAGGGGTTCGACGTGGGCGAACTGGGAACGATCCGCGACAACTTCGGCCACGTGCAGTTCAGCTCGAGCCAGCAGACGGTTGCTCAGACCGTCGTCAACTACCTCAATACACTCAAGTTCCCCGTGCCCGGGCAAGGCGCGTGGCCAGGTTCCCGGCACAGACCAGCGCAACGCCGATGCCTATGCCAGCGTGATCGACCTGGACGAAGCCTACGGCGTCGGCTGCCACGCCGTCGACATCGCTCAGCACGAGGGCAACGGCTGGATGGCCACGATCCTGCGCGATCGCAGCCGGTCGGGCTACAACATCGCACTACGATAAGGTACCGCTTGGACCAGGTCGCGAACTCGGAACGGTTCTTCCCCGAGCGCTGGATCGGCTCCAGCCGGATCGACGTTACCGATGACTTCCTGGACTATGCCCAGCCCTTGATCGGCGAGGATTGGGTGAGCGTGCCGACGTTAAAGGGGCTACCCAGGTTCGCGCGAATTAGCCGCAGGTTCGCGCCGGAAGCTTCCCGCTACGTACCTCAGACGTATCGCAAGCCGGTGAGCGACTTCTTCTGGCGACTTCCGTCCGCCGTACAGATGGATAAGAGCCCGACGAGGGTCATGATAGAGCCACGTTTTTACGCTGACCTCAGCTCCCACGACGATGAACCTACTTCAGGACCCGACGCCATGACCACACCGCCGCGACAGCCGACATCGGGCTCATTGGTCTTGCCGTGATGGGCGAAAACCTGGTGCTCAACATGGCGAGCCACGGTTTCACGGTCGCCGTGTTCAACCGCACAACCTCCAAGGTCGATGCGTTCTTGAGCGGGCGCGCCAAGGACAAATCAATCGTCGGCACGCACGCGGTGCAAGAGCTTGTCTCCAGCCTCAAGCGACCGCGCAAGATCATGATCATGGTCAAGGCCGGCGCGCCGGTTGATGAAGTCATCGGCGAGCTGGTTCCGCTCTTGGAGCCGGGAGACATCCTGATCGACGGCGGCAACTCGCACTTTCCTGATTCGACCCGCCGAACCCGCAGCCTCAACGAAAAAGGGATCCTATTCATCGGCACCGGAGTTTCAGGAGGCGAGGAAGGCGCCCTCGCGGGTCCTTCGATCATGCCGGGCGGAAAACGCCGATGGCCTGGCCGCACGTCAAGCCCATCTTTCAGGCCATTGCCGCCAAGGTCGCCGATGGAACTCCGTGCTGCGACTGGGTCGGCCCGAGGGAGCGCGGGACACTTCGTGAAGATGGTGCACAACGGAATAGAGTACGGCGACATGCAACTCATCTGCGAGGCCTACCACGTGTATGCGGCACCTGCTCGGTATGGAGCCGACCGCCATGCACGATGTCTTCGCGCGATGGAACAAGGGACCGCTGGACAGCTACCTGATCGAGATCACTCGCGACATCCTCGGCTTCCGCGATCCTGAAACCGGTAAGCCGATGGTCGACCTGATCCTCGATACCGCCGGCCAGAAAGGCACCGGCAAGTGGACCGTGATCACCGCCTGCGATCTCGGTGTGCCCTTGACGTTGATCTCCGAAGCCGTCTTTGCCCGCGCCCTATCGGCTCAGAGAGAGGAACGAGTCAATGCCTCCCGCGTGCTCAAGAGTCACACCGCGCCGTTTGCAGGCAACCACCAGTCGATGGTCGATGACCTCGAGCAGGCACTCTATGCCGCCAAGATCATCTCCTACGCCCAAGGCTTCAGCCTGATGAAAGCTATGGCCGATGAATCGAAATGGGAGATCAACAACGGAGCCGTGGCCCTCATGTGGCGGGGCGGTTGCATCATCCGCAGCGCCTTTTTGGGACACATCAAGGAGGCTTTCGACCGCGATCCCAAACTGGCGAATCTCTTGCTCGACCCGTACTTCACCGCGGAAGTCACGCGTGCCCAGGAAAGCTGGCGGCGCGTCTGTGCCGCGGCGATCACCCACGGCATTCCATTGCCCGGGATGACCTCAGGCCTGTCTTACTTCGACGGCTATCGCAGCGAAAATCTTCCGGCCAACCTCCTTCAAGCCCAGCGTGACTTCTTCGGCGCCCACACCTATGAGCGTGTCGACCGCCCCCGCGGCAAGTTCTTCCACACCAACTGGACCGGCCGGGGAGGAACGACCGCTTCAACATCTTACAATGTCTAGGCGAGGGGGCCGTCGACACGAGGTGAGCTTGATCATTCCTGCAAAATCCCGGGCGGCTCGGCGAAAACCTCGTCTCCCCGGGAATCCTGTAGCAAAGTTGGCGGACGTCGGCCCGCAAGGTTGATGCCGTGTCCCTGTCCGGAGTGGAAAAAGATCTGTGCGCTCGCTCAGGTCCTGGATCTCGATCAATCCGGCCGCGGCGAACCAGCCGGCAACTTCCTCCCTGGTGTGCCGGGAAAGATAGCGCGGCGCGTACCAGTCGAGCGTGTCGCAAACCCTGACCTCCCGATCAGGGTGCATCGAGACGCCGATTGTCAGGAGGTGCAACGCCACGCCGACGCGCTCGACGAGCCGATGCCGGCTGGCCATCAGTTGCCGCTTGAGGCCGCCCAGGGGCGCGGCAAATCGCGACATCAAGGTCAGCACTCCAAGGGGAAGTCGAGTCGAGACCGCGCGGTGGGCGTTCATGATTCGTTCAACGGCCGGCCGCTCGCGTCTGTATACCCAGATGGCGATCCGGCCACCGGGCTTCAAGAGAGCAGCCAAGCGCAGAAACGCGGTTCGGGGATCAGGCGTGTGATCGACTACACCGATCGAATAAACGTGGTCAAACGTCCCCGGTCCTAACGGCGGTCGCAACAGGTCGCCCTGGACGATCGCTATTCCGCTCAGGCCCGCCGTCAGCTCGCGGGCCGCCACAACAGCCTGGCTGAGGTCGATGCCGACAACCAGAGCCGGGCCCGCCTCGGCCGCGATCCTCAGATAGCGCCCCATACCGCAGCCAGCGTCGAGCACGACCTTTCCCGCAAGGTCGGCCGCGGAGAGGCCCGTCCGGTTTCTGAAGGTCGCACGGTCCTCCTCCGGTCGCAAGATCCGAAACCGGTTCCATTGCAGCGCATACGTTGCCTTAGTGCGCGTCTGGTCCGCGTGCGACATGAGGGTCAGTTCGTAAACGTTCCAAAGTCCAATTCGGCAGGAGCTGCATTATCCGAGTCAAGAATACCCGAGCCAGCCCGCCGGCGAAACTCAGAGTCGTGAAAGCCACGAGTGCCGATTTCGGTGAAGGCCGATTTCGGCAGCACGGTCGCTCAGTCGCGGGCCTCGGCTTCGGCGGCGAATAGATCCTCGTCCCGTGGGGAGGCACGATGAGTCGAGCCATCGCCATAATGCTTTCCATCACCGTCGAACTCTTCATCGTTTCGGTGCGGCCGGGGATGGCCGTTGGGGGGCGCTTCGTGATACGGGCGGCCGTTCTGGGCTGCCTCGACTAGCTGGCCGCCGCGCTGGCGGCGCTCGGTTCGAATGTCGCTGGCCCACTGGATCACGAAGTAGAAGACCGGCGTGAGGAAGATACCGAAGAGGGTGACTCCGAGCATGCCGCTGAAGACGGCGATTCCCAGAGTCTTGCGCATCTCGGAACCCGCGCCGACCGAGGTGATGAGCGGCACCACGCCCAGGATGAAAGCCATCGAAGTCATGATGATCGGCCGCAGCCGCAGCTCGCAGGCGTCGAGAGTGGCCTCGAGGCGCGGAGCGCCGAACTTGCGCCGCTTCTTGGCGAACTCGACGATCAAGATCGCGTTCTTGCACGCCAGGCCGACCAGCACTATGAAGCCCACCTGGGTGAAGATGTTGATGTCCATCCGGGCGAAGTTAACGCCGGCCGTCGAACAAAGCAGGCACATCGGCACCACCAGGATGACCGCCAGAGGCAGCGACCAGCTCTCGAACTGGGCAGCCAGCACCAGGAAGACGAGCACCACGGCGAGGGTGAAGGCGTACATCGCCGTGCTACCGGTTTGCAGTTGCAAGAGGGCCAGCTCGGTCCAGACCGACCGCATTGACTGAGGTAGTTCCTTGGCGACAACGTCTTCCATGATCTCAAGCGCCTGGCCCGAGCTGGTACCCGGCCCGGCGTTGAGGTTCACGGTGGCCGACGGGTAGAGATTGTACCTGATGATCATCACCGGCCCGCTTACATTGCGGATCTGGGCGAGGGTGCCCAGAGGTACCATGCCGCCCCGCTCGCCGCGCACGCGCAGCCCGGACAGGTCGTCGATCTGTTTTCGGAAGTCGGCGTCGCCCTGCACATTGACCTGCCAGGTGCGGCCGAACCGGTTGAAGTCGTTCACGTAGAGTGAGCCGAGATAGACCTGAAGCGTGTTGAACAGCTCGGCGATCGAGACGCCCAATAGCTTGGCCTTGTCGCGGTCGATGTCCAGATAGAGCCAGGGTGTGTCGGCCCGGAAGCTGGTAAAGAGTCCTTTCAGCCTTTCTTGGGGGTCGGCCTTCCCTTTCGCGACGACCTCGTTGGCGACGGTCTCGATCTCCTTCATGCCCAGGTCGCCGCGGTCTTCAATCACGATCTTGAATCCGCCAGCGGTTCCCAACCCGTCCACGGGAGGCGCCTCGAAGACATTGACCAGCCCGTCCTTGATCTGGTCCTGGAGCGACGCTTGCACCCGACTTGCCATCACCGGGCCGGTCAGACCTTCGTGGGCCCGGCGGTGGAAATCGTCGAGCATGACGTACATCGCACCGAAATTGGGCGCATTGGCGTTCATCAAGATCGATTGCCCGGCGATCGAAAGGGTGTGGGCGACTCCGGGCAGTTTTCCGGCCAACTCCTCCACCTGCCTCATGACGTTCTTGGTCCGGTCCAACGACGATGAGTCGGGAAGCTGAACGTTGACCAGCAGGTAACCTTTGTCCTGCGCCGGGATGAAACCCGTCGGTGTGCGCGTGAAGCCTGTGTAGGTGAGCCAGAGCAGTCCGCCGTAGATCACCAAGACCAGCAGGCTGACTCGGAGTAGGCCCTTGACAACTCGGGCGTAAACGCCGGTGGCCGCGTCGAAGCCCCGGTTAAACTGGAAGAAGCTCCAGCCCATGATCGCGTTGAGCGGCCTGCTCAAGATCCAGCCTATGAGGCCGCCGGCCACCGCGGCCAAGGCCGCAAGCAGGCGATCGAGCGTGATGTAGGGCGGTAAGGCCGTGCGCAATTGCTCCAGCCGGTCGGGCAGGTAGAGTGCTGCCCAATCGCCTAGATGAGGCGCCAGCAGGCTAACGCCGGCCCAGCAGCCGATCGCCACAAAGGCCACCCGCGGCAAGGCCTGGTACACGCCCTTTTGCCGCGGCCGCAAGAGCAGGGCCGAAAGCGCCGGGCTCAAGGTCAGCGAGTTGAACGCCGAGATCACCGTGGAGGTCGCGATCGTAAGCGCAAACTGGCGGTAGAACTGGCCGGTGATGCCGGTGATGAACGCACATGGCAAAAAGACGGCCGTGAGCACCAATCCCACGGCGATCACCGGCGCGGAGACTTGATCCATGGCCTTGATGGTGGCCTCGCGGGTCTCAGGCCGGCCTCGATATGGTGCTCGACGGCCTCGACCACCACGATCGCATCGTCCACCACGATGCCGATCGCCAGCACCAAACCGAAAAGCGTCAGGTTGTTCAGCGAGAACCCCATCGCTGCCATGACCGCAAAGGTGCCGATGATGGCCACCGGCACGGCGATCAGCGGAATAAGCGCCGACCGCCAGTTCTGAAGGAACAAGAGGACCACGATCGCAACCAGGATAACCGCGTCTTGAAGCGTCTTGAATACTTCGTGAACCGACTCGGTAATAAATGGAGTCGTGTCATAGACAATTGCGTAATCGACCCCCTCGGGGAAGCGCTGCTTGAGCTCTTCCATCTTCTCTTTGACGAGCTCGGCGGTTTTGAGGGCATTGGAACCAGGCCGCTGGTAGACCGAAAGGGCAACCGTCTGCTTGCCGTCCAGCGTGCACTCCTGGTCATAGCCCTGGGCGCCAAGCTCCACCCGGCCCACGTCGTGCAGCCGGACGATGCCTCCCTGGGAATCGGTCTTGAGGATCATGTCGGAGAACTGTTCGGGGTCGGTTAACCGTCCCAAAGTTGTGATCGTAAATTGAAACGCCTGGCCGGTGGAGACGGGGGGCTGGCCAAGCTGGCCTGCGGCAACCTGGATGTTCTGCTGCTGAATCGCGTCAACCACGTCCGAGGAAGTGAGGTTGCGGAACGTCATCTTCTGGGGATCAAGCCAGACGCGCATGCTGTAGTTGCGCTGGCCGATGTAGGTGATGTCGCCAACGCCGTCAAGCCGGGCCAGCTCGTCGCGCAACTGGATCGTCGCGTAATTACTTAAGTAGAGATTGTCCCTTGTGCCATCGGGCGAGAACACGTTGATGATCATCAAGATGCTGGGTGATTTCTTTTTCACCGAGACCCCGCGCCGCTTGACCAAATCGGGCAGGATAGGCTCGGCCAGCGATTCACGATTCTGTACCAGCACCTGGGCCATGTTCAGATCGACGCCCGGCTTGAAGGTCACGGTCAAGATGTAGTTGCCGTCGTTGGTGCACTGCGACGACATGTACATCATGTTCTCGACGCCGTTGACCTGCTGCTCAATAGGGGCGGCTACGGTATCGGCCACCACCTGTGCGTTGGCTCCCGGATAGAACGCCGAGACCTCGACGGTTGGCGGCGTGATCTCGGGGTACTGTGCCACCGACAGCGTGGAGAGCGTGATGCCCCCCGCCAGCGTGATCATGATCGACAGAACCGAGGCGAAGATCGGGCGGTCGATGAAAAAGCGCGAGAACACAACTTACCTCACTTATGTTCGATGAGCTCGGGCTCTTCGGTCTTGAGTTCGGGTTTGGCCTGAAGCTTAGGCGCTCGGTGGGCTGCAAGTCGGAACAGGTGTGGAAGAACCAGAATCGGCACCAAAACTATTAGCAGAATTCTGCCGGCGCGGCGCACCCGGGGGTTTCTGAAAACGTGCGACTCGGCGACGGAGTCAATCACATAGAAAAAGACCGGCGTCAGCATCACGCCGAAAAACGTCACACCGATCATACCGCTGAAAACGGCAACTCCCAGCGACTGGCGCATTTCAGCCCCGGCGCCGTGCGCGTAGAGCAGGGGCATCACCCCCAGGACAAATGCCATCGATGTCATGATGATTGGCCGCAGCCGCAGCCTGCAAGCTTCGAGCGTGGCCTCGCGAATGGGCTTGCCCCGGTGGCGGATCAGCTTGGCGAACTGGACAATCAGGATCGAATTCTTGCTGGCCAGCCCGACGAGTACCACCAGGCCGATCTGGGTGAAGATGTTGATGTCCAGGCTAGTGTAGTTAACGCCCAGCATCTTGGCATTCGTCACGCCCAAGAGTGCGCTGAGCATGCAGAGCGGAACCGACAGGATAACCGCCAGTGGCATGGCCCAGCTCTCGAACTGGGCGGCCAGCACCAGGAAGACCATCACGATGGAGAAGCCGAAAACGATGATCGCCGTGTTGCCGGCCAGGAGCTCGAGGTAGGCCATCTCGGTCCACTCGTAGCTCATCGACTGGGGAAGCTCGTGATTGGAAAGCTGTTCCATCGCGTGAATGGCGCTGCCCGGAGCTGACCCCGGGCGCCGCAGCGCCATTGATCGACGCCGCCGCGTACATGTTGTAGCGAGTTAGCACCAGCGGCCCGTTGATCTCCCGCACCGACGCCACCGCGCCCAGGGGAACCATCGTTCCTGCCTTATTGCGGACTTGCAGCCTGGTGATGTCGTCCTTCTGGTCGCGGTACTTGGCCATGGCCTGGACGATCACCTGCCAGGTGCGGCCGAACCGGTTGAAGTCGTTCACGTAGAGCGAGCCGAGATAGGCCTGTAGGGTCATGAACACATCACCCATATTGACGCCCTTACGCATGCATGCGGCGCGATCGAGGTCGAGAAAGACCTGCGGGATGTTGGCCCTGAAAACCGAGGCCAGCCCTGTAACTGCGGACTGCGGGCCACTAGGCCTTCGAGGGCCGATCTAATATTCTGGACGACCTGGCCATTCTCAGCGATCAAGCTCCTCGTTGTCCACAGCGAATCGAGCCGAGTCGCAGCTCTTTCAGCTGTTTTTGTAGCACTTGGTCTTTACTGCCCGCTTCGTTAGCTCCCTCTCATCGGTGTCAAGTATCATCCTTCCACTGGCATTGAAGACGCGAAAGCGAAGAACTTCATCTATGTCGGCCACGACGATCACACTCTTACCCTCCTTGGGGATCTCGCTCACGCTCTTCAAGCTGACTCTAATCGCAGGTCGTACTTTGCAGGAACGATCGGCACGCCGTTTAGGTTGATTCCGTCATTCCCAAGCCTGGAGAGTTTTCTACTTCGCGTCGAGGGGCCCAGGTCGCCCCGATCCTCGATCATGAGCATCCAACCGCCCGCGCGGCCCACGCCGCGCAGGGGGGGGGTCCAAAGAGAGCGATGTTGGCCTCGGGTATTTCACGCTCGAGCTGGCCGCGCAGCTTCTTCAGGATCGTTTCGTAATAGAGGTCGGGCACGGGATTCTTCGGCTCCCACTCCCGCTTGCGGCGCACCCAGTTCTCGACACGTAGAGGCAGAGGACTATCCCGTCCGGGAACCAGCTCTTTGAGGCCCAGTTGCCAACGCACCCAGTTTTCAACGGCGAATGCGAGCCCGGCGGCAGGAGGCCGGCTCTTGAATTCTTGCAGGGTGACGAACATCGTGCCGAAGTTTGATCCGTACGCGTTCAAGAGCAAGGACTGGCCGGAGATTCCCACAGCGGCCGCCACGCCCGGCGTCTCGACGGCGATTCTCTCGATCTGGTGGATGACTCGCTGTGTGCGTTCCAGCGCCGCCGAATCCGGAAGCTGGATATTCACCAGGAGGTAGCCCATGTCCTGGGAGGGTATAAAGCCGCGGGGCGTATTCATGAACTTGCTTCCGGTCAGCACCAGCAGGCCGGCGTAAACCAGGAAAACCAGCACGAAAACGCGGAGCATGCCGCTGACTGCGCGGGAGTAGAGACTGGCCGTGGCGGCGAAGCCGCGATTGAACAGATCGAAGAACCAGCCCAGGGCCCGGTTTAGTGAGTTGCTGAGCAGCCAGCCGGCGATGGCGCCCAGCAAAGCCCCCACCACTGCCGCGGCAACCGCGGGGGTGGCCGCCAGGTCGCCCCCCATATCGGGCAAGAGGCTGGCCGAGGCGACCCGCCCCATCAGCCCCGAGCTCTGGACGTAAGGCAGCAGGAATGGGCCGAGCCCGACGTAGCCTTGCCAAGCTCCCAGGGCGGCGAACGCCAGTCTGGGCAGCGCCTCGTGCACACCCCTCTGTCGCGGCCGCAAGAGCAGGGCCGAGAGCGCCGGACTCAGGGTCAGCGAGTTGATCGTCGAGAGCACCGTCGATGAAGCGATCGTCAGGGCGAACTGGCGGAAGAACTGCCCCGTGATTCCAGAGATGAACGCGCAGGGAATGAACACGGCCGAAAGCACCAGGCCCACCGCGATCACCGGCGCCGAAACTTCGCTCATCGCCTGCAACGTTGCCTCTTTGGGAGCCATCCCATGCTCGATGTGGTGCTCCACTGACTCGACCACCACGATCGCGTCGTCCACCACGATGCCGATCGCCAGCACCAGGCCGAAGAGCGTCAGGTTATTCAGCGAGAAACCAAACGCCGCCATGACCGCGAACGTGCCGATGATGGCCACCGGCACCGCAATCAGCGGAATCAATGCGGATCGCCAGTTCTGCAGGAACAGCAAGACCACCAGGGCCACAAGGATCACTGAATCGAGCAGAGTCTTGAAGACTTCCTGGATCGATTCGCGGATAAACGGCGTGGTGTCGTAGCGGATCATGTAATCCACGCCTTCGGGGAAGTCTTTTTTCAGCTCCTCGATTTTGGCCTTGACCAGGTCGGCCGTCTCCAGGGCGTTGGCATCGGGAAGCTGGAAGATGGCGAGGTTGGCGACCGGGTAGATTCGCAACGCACCTTTCTCGTCCAGGAGGCCGACCTCGCTGCTCATGTCCTGGTTCTTGGGGCCCAGCTCTACCCGGCCCACGTCGCGAATGCGCACCAGCCTGCCGTCGCGGGATGTCTTGATGATGATCTTGTCAAACTGATCGGCGTCAACCAGCCGTCCCAGCGTGGTGAGCGTGACTTGCGTTTGCTGACCGGGGACGATCGGCGACTGGCCGACTTGCCCGGTCGCGACCTGAAGGTTCTGCTCGCGGATGGCCCGGACGACATCGCCGGCCGTCATGCTCCGCTGTGCTAACTGGTCGGGATCCAGCCAGATGCGCATGCTATAGTCGCGCTGGCCGAACATGGTGACATCGCTGACGCCCGGCAGCCGCGACATCTCGTCGCGAATGTGCATGTAGGCGTAGTTGCTCAGGTAAAGCTGGTCATAGCGGCCGTCGGGAGAGTAGATGCCGATCGCCAGCAGGATGTCGGGCGACCGTTTCTTGGTCGTCACGCCCGTTGCCTTGATCACGTCCGGGAGCAGGGGAACGGCCAGCGACACCCGGTTCTGCACCAGCACCTGCGCTAGGTTCATATCGATGCCTTGCTTGAAGGTCACCGTCAGCGTGTAGTTGCCGTCGTTGGTGCAGGCCGACGACATGTACATCATATTCTCGACGCCATTGACCTGTTGCTCGATGGGAGCGGCGATGGTCTCGGCGACGACCTGCGCGCTGGCGCCAGGGTACTGGCAGGTGACCGACACGGTGGGCGGCGCGATCAGGGGAAACATGGCGATCGGCAGCGCCGCCAGCGCCAGCGCCCCGGCCAGCGTGATAGTGATCGAGAGGACCGAGGCGAAGATCGGCCGCTCAATGAAGAAGCGAGTGAACACGGTGAGAACTCGCGATCAGGTCCGGGGATTACCTGCTGTCATCTCCCACGTGGGCCTCTGGATCCAGAGCCGTGGCCGGCTGCCGTCCCGGGGCTGCCGTTCGCCGTCCGGGAACTTTTGGAGGAGGGTCTCGGCGAGTCGGTGGAGCCAGGCGGCGGCGTGTCGCCGATCAGTGCCTTGCCGCTGGTGCCGCCCGCGCTGTCGGCTCCCGCGGCGGCAGAACTGGTGGCGGGGTGAACGGCTCCCTGAACCGCGAGGTCTTTCTGAGGATTGAACGACCGGGCCGTGACCAGGTACGGTTTCTTGGTGACCGGGTTGGTTCCCAGGCGGATTTTTTGCATGCCCAGGACGACAATCAGGTCGTCGGGCTTGACTCCCTTGCTGATCTCGCGATACCCCTTTTCCAGCACACCGGGCGTGCCCACATCAACCGCGACGGGTTTGTACCCTGGGATTGGCTTGCCTTCGCGTTCCAGCGGCGTGCCCCGATCGTCAGTGAGAAAATATGGCTCGCCGTTCTCATCCTTGGGTTGAAGCACGATGACCTTCTTGAGACCCTGGTCGGACTGGAGGGCTTGTTCGCGGACCATCAAAGCTGGATGAGCTTCACCGATTGGCAGCCGCACCTTGACAAAAAGCCGGGGCGAGATCAGCCCGTCGGGATTCGATAGCTTGGCCCGGAACCTCAGAGTGCCCGTGTTAATATCAACGCGGTTATCGGTGAAGTCCACCGCGCCCTCGTGAGGGTAGATGTTGTTCCCCTCGCTGTCCTTCTCGTCGGAGAGGGCGACCAGCAAGGGAACTTCCTTCTCCGATTTGACGCGGGCCTTCCCTTCCTGGATCAAGCGGCGAATTTGCAGCATGGTATGCTCGTTGACGTCGAAGTAGACGTAGAGGGGATCTTGGCTGACGATCGTCGTCATCATGGTGTCGTCGGCCTTGACCAGGTTGCCGGGATCAACCATGCGACGGCTCAGCCGGCCAGTCACGCTGTCGGGCAGGTCGGCAGTGACCCTGGTCCAATCGAGATCCAGTTGGGCCAGGTCGACATTGGCTCTTGCTGTACTGAGCGCCGCCTCGGCCTCGGCATGATCGAATGCGTAACGATCAAATTCCTCGCGGCTGATCGACCGTCCCTGCTCGAAGAGGACCTTGGCTCGACGGTATTCATTATTCAACCGCTTGGCATGCGCATTGGCCTGCTCGAGAGCACTTTTCTGACGATCCAGCGTGGCCTGGAACGGTCGCGGATCGATCAGGAAGAGCAGATCGTCCTTCTTGACTTCCTGGCCGTCTTGGAAGTAGACGCGCTTCAGATACCCGGACACCCGTGCGCGGACCTCAACCGTGTAGATCGCCTCGGTCCAACCAGGAAAATCCTCGAACCTCGTGACGACCTCGGTAATCGGGCTGTCATAGACGACCTCGGTAATCGGCGTTGGAGGCCGTGCAGTCTGGGAGTTGGCCTGCCCGCAACCAGCAACTCCGGCCATGCCGGCGAGCAACAAGAGCCCTGCACACAAACGGCGTTCCATGAGTTTCCAAGCCTCCAGTGATTCAATGCGCCTGAGCGTTCGTCGATGTCGCGGTCACATGTTGATGAGCGGCTTTCCCCGCCGCCGAGGCGTCAATGCGCGCCAGCTCAGTTTCGGTGAGGATTCCCCGGAAGACGATGTCAAGGATCTCTTGCGCTTGCTCTTCCACCGGTTTCGCCTGCCCAATGAAGTAGTTTGTAAACATCGTGCCGTAGATCAGATTGCCCATGACGTTGGTGATGCTGCTCTACTGGCAGGCGGCGGACCCGCCCCTCGTCCATCAGCCGCGCGTAGAGCTTCCGCCAGCGGACGACGTTCACCTCGCGATGCTCGAAATAGGTTGGCCTCTTGCGATCCTTGAACTGGGCACGCTCCTGGATCAGCAACTCCACATATTCCGGGTGCTCCGCGAAGAACGACAGGAATGCCATGATGCCACGAGACACCTGCTCCAGTCCGTCTTCGACGCCGGCGATGTTCGCCAGGATCTTCTCCTGCATCTTCCTCATCACCCGATCCGCCGCGGCCAGGAAAAGATCGCGCTTGCTGGGAAAATGCCGGAAAATTGTTCCCTTGCCGAGTTGGAGCCGATCGGCAATATCCTGCGTGATTGCGTCTGAAAACCCATGCTCGGCGAACAGCTCGGTCGCCGTTTGGAGAATCTCCTCCTTGCGCGCCAGGACTTCCTCGTCCGAGCAGCACCGCCGTGATTTCTTCTCACCGAGGTCATGCATGCGTGTATGGCTCTCATGTGCTCAAGATACTGACTGACCGGTCAGTCCACATTGTAATCGAGTGCAATGGTGTGTCAACGAAGAAAACCCAGATTGCCTGAGGATCTGCGATCTTCAGCAATTCGGTACTCAGTACGATTCGGGACCGTATCTGCGTTCTCGAGTTGATGTGGAAGTGACGGAGACTCAGTCCGGCAAGCAGTTTATCCGGCAGCCCGTACGTAGCTGAGAAGAGGTAAGCCTGGGCACTGAAATAAAGAATCCAGATTCCAGGAGCCGCAATGTTTGCGCTCCTGGAATCTGGATTCGGCAAGCAGCATACCGCCTGGTGGAAATCGATTCCTGCAGGACTGCGTGCCCAGCTCAGCCCACCTTGGCCAGCGCAGGGGCTGCTCTTGCCCGAAGCGGCGGCCTGGACAAACGATTCAATCAACTGCATGTCCAGCGAGATGTGTCCTTCATTCTCAGGGTGCCACTGCACCCCGACGACCCACCAGCCCGGGTCCTTGCCTTCAAAGGCTTCGATAAGGCCGTCGGGTGCCAGCGCGGCGACCCGGAAGTTGGAGGCAAGCTTGCGCACTCCTTGGTGGTGGTAACTATTGACCCGAATTTCGCCCGGACCGTAGATCTCCTCAAGCCGGGTCTTGGGCTGCATGACCACGGTGTGGCGATGAGCACCGCCATGAGGGTCGTAATGAGGAATGCTCTTGGGCAGATCCTCGGGAAGGTGGACAAACAGGCCGCCACCACAGACAACGTTCAGCTCCTGCATTCCCAGCCCGATGCCCAGCGTGGGGATCCGGGCCTGCTGGACAAGTTTGCACAGCAAGCGGTCGGCGATCTCCCTGCGCTCGGGAATCAATGTGACCGATGGATGATGCGACATCCCCAGCTTGCGGGGGTCGAGGTCGTCGCCCCCGGTCAAGACCACACCGTCTAGCCGCTCAAGAATGGGCAAGAGCTCGCTCTCCCTGATCAGGGGAGGAATCATGACCGGAAGGGCATTGGCAGTCAGCAGGCAATCGTAGTAGCCGCTTGGAGTCAGGCTGCACGAAAGCTTGGTCTTGGGAGCGACGCGGAAGTCGGTGTTGATACCGATAAGCGGACGGTGATTCATGGTAGGCGTCCTTTCCTGAAACAGGGCTCAGCGAAATCCATTCGTTGACCGTCTCGAAGCCGGACCGCGACAGGCGTCGCGGTTGGTCACTCAAGGCGGGGAAAATGTAACCACGGCCGTCGGCCAAGTTCAAGAAAATTCCCCGAGAAACTTGCCGATTTCCTCGTTTCTTGCGATCTGAAGCCCGGTTGGGAAGCCGAGTTTTCGGAACCAAACCTAGCTGCGGCCCAGGCATGATGGTCAGACGATCAGAACATTGCGTCACCGCCCCGCTCTGGCTCGGTTTGGGAAGCACGGTGAGCACCCTGGAGGGTCGTAACGAAGCAGCGCGTGATGAAGCGTTCATTTACTTTCATCAGAGGACTCGGCGATGCTCACTGATTCCGAGCAGCCATCTCACGCTTGACCTCGGTGGGCGAGGCTGCCACGCTCGCCTTGGCATTGGTGCCCGGCATGGGGTAGTCGTCGTGGAGGAAGCGGATGATCATATTGAGATCGTTTTCGCCTAGCTGATCGGCGCCGAATGGCGGCATCTTCGCCGGATCCTCGAAGAAGCCGTAAAGATCCGGAGCGCCGGGCTTGCGAATCATGCGGGCAAGCCACTGGCTAGAGCCCCAGGCGAATAGCCCTGGCGCGTCGCGCGTGCCTCCCTCGGTGAAGCCCTCGATCTGGTGGCACTGGCCGCATTCTTTCTGGAACGGCTGGTTGCCTGGGTGCTCGGCCACGCCGGGGCCGTTCAGCCACTCATCGGGGGTCAAGTCGGCGGCGATGCGGGCGAACGACGCGACGAAATCGGCCACGTCGTCGAGCTCTTTGTCCTTGAGCTTCGAGCTCTTCTTCCATTCCACCATCCCTCCCAGGCCGGGTACTTTGCCGACATAGGCGGTCGCCGCGGGGTTCTCGAGCAGGCCGCGAACCCAACTCCGGGTGCCGAAGCCCTTCAGGTCAGCCGCGGTTTGCTCACCGGTGCCTTGGCCGCCGAAAAAGTGGCAGCCCATACATTTCTTCTCCAGCGCGGCGCGCCCGTGGGTGAGCGGGTCGTGCCGCAACAGGAACCCGGCCCCTGGCGGCGGGATGCCGGCGGCGGGGCTGGCCGCGAGGAACAGTGCCCGCTCCTGGGCTGCGTCGGCCTTCTTCCTGGCTTCCTGAAATTGCGTGTCGGCCGCGTCGGAATTAAGGGCCTCGACCGTCAAGTAGCCGGCGCCTCCAAGGAGCCCAAAGACACCTACGCACGAGAGGAAATGGAGGAACTTCGAGGGCAAGATCCGGTCCAGGAGGGGCAGCAGAAAGAGAATCAGAAGAATCGTCGCGGGGATGACGATCGAGCCGACCCATTCGAGGCGGCCCGGGAAATGTTTGAGCATCTGGAAAAGGCAGAGGAAGAACCACTCGGGCCGGGCCGGGTAGTCGGAGCTCGAGGGATCGGCTGGCGCGTCGAGCGGAGCCCCTCCCGTGATCAGATCCAGGCCAACCATGATCGCCACGACGATGCTCAGGAACGCAACGTTCCTGAAGGTTTGTGCCGGCCAGTAGGTCTCGGCGGCCCACCGCTCCGGTCGTGCGGGAGGTGTCAGACCGTGGCGGCGAGCCAGCGAGACGTGGGCCCAGAGGCAGAGGATCATCAGGATGGGCAGGATGGCCACGTGCAGACCGAAAAGGCGAGTGATCGTCTGGTTGCCGTATTCTGTGCCGCCGACCACGATCGTCTTGAGATAGGGTCCAATGACCGGGGCCCCGCCGATGATGTTGGTCATGACCTTGGTGGACCAATAGCCTTTTTGGTCCCAGGGAAGCTGGTAGCCCGTGTGGGCGAAGTTCACAATCAGGAACAAGAGCGCCAGACCCAGCCACCAGTTGACCTCACGAGGCTTGCGATAGGCGCCGGCGAGCAGCACCTGAAGCAGGTGCAAGACAAGCAGCACCATCACCGCCGACGCGCCGAAATGGTGCAGACCGCGGATGAACCAGCCCATCCACATAACGTTATTGATGTAGTACACACTCCCCCAGGCGCTCGACGACGACGGGCTGTAGGCGGTCATCATCAGCACGCCGGTGAAGGCCTGGATCAAGAACACCGACGCCAGCGTCGAGCCGAAGACATACCGCCAGCGGGCGCCGCCCGGGATTTGCTCTGCGCTGAACGTGCGAATCAAGGCCCGGTAACCGGTCCGGTCATCCAGCCAGTCGGCAAGTTGGTTAAGCAAGGGGAATCTTCTCCTCGGCCAGGGTCCGAAAGCGTTGAAACTTGATGCCAACCTTGGGGTCGGGCTCGGCGCTCAGTTCGAGGTCAAGCCGGTCCATCGGTCGCGGTGGCACCTGGTTTTCCGGCTTGCCATCAGAGTCGAAGGCGCTCGTGTGGCACGGACAGAGAAAGCTCTTGCCGTCGGCCGACAGGTTGATGGCGCAGCCCAGATGTGGGCACTCCGCGGTGAAGGCGATCACCTCGGGCTTCGCGCCCGCCGGCTGGCGGATCAACCAAACCGACCCGACCGGCTCGCTGGGATACTTGACCCATGCATCGGTTTGATCCTGGATGATCGTGAACGATCGCGGAACCCCCACCTTTAGTTGGCTCAGGCTGGTCAGGGCCTCGAAAGCGCCATCCCCCGCCGCGGAGCTTCTTCTGCGCAGGGGCGAGACCAGAAAGGCGATTGCCGGCACGACGACGACCAGCTTTATCAAGCCACCCAGAACAATGCTGCCATAGCGGTAGAAATCGCGGCGGGTCATTCCGTGAACTCCCTTGATTGGGAAGGGACCAACTGGAACACAAAGAGTCGCCGGAGGGAGCCGGCTCAAGAAAGTCGATCCGATCGGATCCCGGTTGCGAGGATCGACATCGAACCTCCGTATCTAGAAGAGAGGGCGGAACAGGGCAGGGCGGTTACGAATTAGCAAGGCTGCTCGCGGATTCACCTCGCGGGCCAGGGGCCCTGCAAAGTTAGGCCCAATTGAGCCTGCTTCGCTTCACGCCAGTCGCCGGTTTCCTTATCCTTGCGCCGAAACCGTGGCGGGATCAAGAGCCTGGCGTACGGCGCAAAGCACGCGGTTCACGTTCTCGGCCATCGACCCGGCCAGGGTGACGCCAGCGGCCGCGCGGTGCCCGCCGCCTCCTAGCGTCGCGGCCAGCCGCGCAATCGAGTCCGTTGCGCGATCGAAGCGAAGCCTTGACTCCGCCGCGCGCCTGCTCGATGAAGAGCATGCCCACCTCGACTCCGCGCAGGCTGACCGTAAAATCGACGAGGTCCTCCGAATCCTGGGGAACCGCGCCGGTGCGCTCAAGGTCGGCGCGTGAGATGGTGGCGTAAGCAACCCTACCCCCCAGGTCGGTTTGCAATCCGGAAAGCGTCTCACCCATCAGTTTCAGCCGTCCCAGGGTGTTGCGCTCAAACAGGTCGCGATAGATCGCCGCGATATCGGCGCCTGCGTCGATCAGCTCGGCGGCGGCGCGAAGCGTCCCGGGACGTGTGTTGGTATGACGAAACCACCCAGTATCCATGGCGATCGCCGTGAGCAGACCCGTGGCCACCTCGCGGGTCAATGTCGCTCCCAGTGCGGCAATCGCCGACATGATGAGAATTCCCGTCGCCTCGGCCGATGTGTCCTTGAGAAAACGCGCCCAGATCGTCCTGGCTGACATGATGATCGATCACCAGTCGGTGTCCTGGGAATGATCGTACATAGTCCGCCATGTCGCCAAGCTGGCTCCATGCCGAAAGGTCGAGAATCAGCGACACTTCACGATCCGCCAGATCGGCGGGATGCACGGCCTTGCCGAATTGCTCGAACAGCGATCCATCGGGGTCAAGAAAGTCGTAACGGGGCGGCGTGGGGCTGACGTTGACAACCCGGACATCCTTGCCCTTTTGCCGCAATAGCCCGGCCATGCCCACCTCCGAGCCCAGAGCATCGCCGTCGGGCCGGACGTGCGTCGTAATCAGAAATCGGTCATGGGTTTCAATCAGATCAGCGAGAGGTGTCCAGTCGATGCTCATGCGGAATCCACGTCGAAGATAGTAAAGATCGGCGCAATATTGTCTCAGGTTAACCCGCCTCGATTCGGTGTCGCAATCCCGGCGGCCCGCCGGCCGCAGGGCCGTCTGCTCATCCGACGGGTTCGTTTTGCATCAAGAAAGCCGAACGCGACGATGTTAACTCGTTTGCCTGAAGTAACTAGCGGCTCAAGTGATTTGGCTCTGATCGGGCGCTTTTCTTTCTTGCACCCCTCGTCTTGAAACGAGTGCGACCGAAGGGAGCCGAGGTGAGTCTGACCGTGGTGCGAGCCGTCAACCTTTGGCCAGCCGCTGACTACTGGCCGATCGGCAAGCTTTGCGCAGCCCTCAAAGCAGGCGGCTTAGTCCCCGCACTAATACGCGAGACTGTGCGCCGCTCTGACGCGTTGGCGACGCGCGGTCGTGCTGAAAGCACCGAATTGTCAAAGACCAATGATGGCGCACACTGCCCCACATTTATAGAATACGACAAAACTCTACCTAGGTTACGCCGAGGAAGTATAGAAAAAATAACCGACACCGATTGTTCTTCGCGGCGTCGGTTACAACCGATTCAAGGAATGGGCCAAGAAGGGCTATGTCCATGTTCGGCGTGTCGGCAGCCGGAAGCATCTTGTGATCTGGGCCCGATCGAAGGCCCACCATAATTATGACGGTTCTACAGTGGAGCGACGTACCGCTCGGTGCGGTACGCTCGAGAAGACCGTTCGTTGCAACCGTGAACATCTGGGGATGGTCGAACAGCGATGCCTTACACGTGTCCCATGTGTAAAGGGTGAATGTGCCCAAATGATCAACGATATTTTGTTCGTCGAATACCGACTTACGTCAAATACGTGGTGCAAAGTCTGGACTAATATCCACCCTTGCCACAACGCAGCTAGTTTTGCCAATGCGTATGCTCGATGAAACACGTCCGATCGCCATTGCCTGGCAGGGTGGTCTCTGGCATGGCTCCGTAACCGGCGGTGATCGCTGCTGGCATGCATTCGGCGGGCCGCTCGATGTTTCAGTTCGTGGATTCCCGAGGAATCGACAATCTCTGCATCGTCTGCTGACACTCGATCTTCGAGATAGCCGCTTGAACATCTCGCTCTCCAACACCACCGTGCTACCTTAATCGTCCAGGAACACCCTGGTTCTAAACGGGCGTCGACGGGCCCTTACTCTCACAGTTAAGGATGCCGCGCCACACCCATGATTGCACTATTCGAAGGAATCTATGAACGATGAGCAGTTCTTAGCCGCCTTCCTGAAACCGAAGCTGGATCGATCGGCCTCAGTCGATGCAATCCCCCCTGGCCAGGATCGTGACCCCGGGAACCGGAACCGGGACGCGATTAGGAACCGGAACCGGGACGGGGTCAATTTCACGTTGCGTTCACCACTTCGGCAGCCGCACTATCAATGGCGCGGGGATCGACGCGGAAAAACTGCTCAGCGAGAACCGGGGCAAGTTCGCCAAGAAGAGGGGAACGGCAATCGGCAACGGGCGACAAGTGCCGCTGAAGCCCTGGAACGGTACGCCACGGATTTCAGCGAATCAGAATCAGCCACGGATGAACACGGATCTACACGGATGGGAGTCAGGTACGAAGACCGCTCCGGCTGAGACGACGGGTTCGCCCTCAGCCAAAGGATTCGGTAATTCTCTCGCTGATCCGTGTTTCATCAGTGTTCCATCCGTGGCCAAAAAATCTTCAACACTCAAGGCCACAACGTAGTTTAATACCATTTATCTATTAAGTATCAAATATTTGCACATGCTTTTAATTCGCGGCCGGCCTGTTCGCCCAGGTCGTGGTGCTGGAGTTGATCAAGGCATCTACGGCCACCTCACGCTTCGCAACCTCGCCGTCCTCGCCGAGGAGCGCGGCGAGCACACCGAAGCCCGGCGGCTTTGGAGGATGGTCCTCGACGCCTTCCCGGGCGACTCCGAGGCCATGTCTGCGCGTGGAAGCGTCGAGGTTATACCAAAGGACCGCAAGTCCGCAGGGTCGTCTCAGCACTGGCGGCGCGGATGACGAAATCCTTCAAGCGGTTCCAAGAGGCTCAAGGCCGCTTACATGCTCCAACCTTCAGAAGCCACTGATCATTGGCTACCGATGACCTCAACTCATAATGCGGTTTGTAGTTTGGGCAAGGGGAAACCGCCCTGACTCCGACCGTCTTGGCCACTCTGCACGGCAAGGTGTGCCGGCGAAACGCTTTCAGGTGGTGTAAGTCGCGGTCCGGAACCGCCCGATGTTCTCGCGGATCCAGGCGATGGTCTCTTCCAGACCTTGATCCAGACTGTACCGAGGCTCCCAGTTCCAGAGCGACCGGGCCAGTGCCGTACCGGCGAGCAGGCGCTCTACCTCGCTGGCCGCGGGACGAAGGCGGTCGGTCTCGCATTCGACCGTGATCGGGCGGCCCAGCAGACGGCCAATCCGCTCGACAAGCTCGCCGATCGAGATGTCCTCGCCGCGGCCGATGTTCACGGACCGCCCCATGGCACCGTCGCACGCGGCGATCGCCACAAACCCCTGCGCTGTGTCCTTGACATAAGTCAGGTCGCGCCGAGGGTCCAGCCGACCCAGCTTCACCGAGGGCCGCACCAGCGCCTGGCTGATGATCGTCGGAATGATGGCACGGGCCGATTGCCGGGGCCCAAAGGTGTTAAAGGGGCGGAGAATGGTGACCGGCAGACCAAACGAGCGGTGATAGCTCTCTCCCAGCGCATCGGCAGCAATCTTGGTCGCGGCGTAGGGAGATTGTCCGCACAGGGGATGCTGCTCATCGATGGGCACATAGTGCACTGTGCCATAGACTTCCGAGGTCGAGGTCAGGACGAGCCGCTCGAGTGCCGAAGAGGCTCGACACGCATCCAGCACGTTCGCCGTGCCCAGGACATTGGTCTGCACCACGTCATGTGGGTTCTGATATGAATAAGGAATTGCGATTAACGCGCCCAGGTGAAACACCCAGTCCCGGTCTCTTACGGCCGCGCGAACGGCCTCGTGATCCTTGAGGTCGCCCCGGTGTACTTCAATCTCGGACTGGATGTCCGCCGGCAAGTCGTCGAGATGACCCCGGTCGTCGCGACCGTTATACCTCACCAGCACACGCACCTGGTGGCCATCTCGTACCAGTCGCTCGGTAAGGTGGCTGCCGATGAAGCCCGCTGCGCCGGTAACCAAAACCGCGTTCGGCATCTTCTCGCGACTCCCTGCGCTCTTGCCCAAGCATGAGGCGACCTGCCCTTCACCGGCAGCGGTGCCAATGCTAAGGATTTTGCCGTCCTGTGACCACGCGAAACCGGCGCTCCATCTCCCGTCGATTCTCCCCAGTCCGAAAAGAAACCCCATCGGTGCATCCTCGCTCCATCGAGCAAGCTTCCATAATAGCCCCACTCTTCTCGGATAACCCTAAGTTTCTAAAGCCTTCGTTTTGCCTTGTCGATACTGTTTAGCAAGGACATCGAGGGTTCGTGCGCGAAGCAGCTTGAATCATAGGTGAATGAACAGCGTCTACGAGCGATGAATACAACACGACCCGGAGAACGACCGATGACTTTACGACTGGTCTTGGTCAGTCTGGTGGTGGCGACGGGGTTGACCGTTCCCAGCGCGCCCGTGATCGAGAGCTGGGTCGCCTCCACTCAGAACTGGATGAACGCCAGATTCGCCGATTGGGACACCCGCAGCCCGCAGTTCGCGGATTGCGTGATCGTCAATGACTATTACGACGTCGGGCGCCTTGCTTCTCGTCCCGCGCAATTTTCCCCGTCAGTTGCAGCGCCCAAGCCGCCGGACGGGCTTGGCCCGCCCATCGCGCCGTCTGCGACAGCCGCCCACCAACCGGCGTTGCAAGACGCTCGGTCCGCCACCGGGCGACCGGTGTTGCTGACAGGGAAGCGGACATCATTCGAGCCAATTGTGGTTGACGAGCAGCTCAGCCTGGACATTGCCTACGAACTGAATTTCCAGAGCCAGGAAATCGGTCTGGTACCGCCAGTGATCGTCCGGAAACCGGTGCACGTCAGGTTCGATCCCGTGCCCGTGGTCGGCAGGATGTATCGAGAGGTCCATCACGAGCTAGCCGAGTTGCGCAGGACGGTGTTTGTGGCGCTCCCCGAGACGGTCTTCCAGGTATTCGCTCCCCGGCTCGCCGAGCCGATGGCCGTTGCCAAGAATGCGAGTGGCCGCTTTGCAGATAAGCTGATTGCGCTTGGTCAGGGAATCGGGATCAATCCCGCGGTCGCAGGTGCGCCGCGGCCTGTACTTGCCTTTGCGCAACCTGCCGTTGTCACTGCTGCACGGCGGGCACTTTCTTCAGAAACGAGCTTCAGGCTCATGGAAACTAGCGCCAGCCTGTATTTCGCCGGTGAGCTGACGCCGCTGGCGCAGACAGAACTCCGCAACCGAGAGTGCAAGCCGCAGCAGTCATGGGCAACGCCAGTTGCCTCACTACCTCCGCGGTCCACCGTGGCGACCGAGTCTCAGGAGCTGCCTGACGATTTGAGCATCGAAGTCGCCGGTGAGCTGGAACGGCAAGACGACGGGTTCGGAGCCTGTCCACCGGCGAGAACAGCTCTGGTCATCGCGGCAAAGCCGGCTTTTGACCCGATTGAAGTCGAGTGTGATTACGAAGTGGGAATCGCCTTCGAGCTGAACTCGCGCAATGACGGTTTGAACATGCCGGCCGAACCAGTCGTCCAGACGACCAAGAATGATCTGCCGGCGCCGCAATCCGCCCGGGAAATCAGCCGGGCCGTGCAGTTGACAAGGGATGCCGTCTATGCCTGGGTGAACATCTTCACCGGACCGGCCTTGTTGACCGTCTCACAGAGGAACTGATCAAGTTAGGCGTCGATGATCGAGGGGGGCTCCTCCGCGACCGGCATGCGATACCCCAGAGAAACGGCAACCCTGAGGACCTCTCCGTGGCTCGGGAACGCTTTGCCGGTTCGTTCCTTGAAACGCTGCATGGCGTTCATGAACTCGAGTTCGTCATCAGTGTACTGCTTCTCGAAGGTGGTGGGGTCGATTCGCTTCCGACGTTCCTTTCGAGCTCGCCGCTCTTGTCCAGCCTGATCGACTTTCCGCTCGGGTCCGGCCGCTTCTGGCTCGCCCAGGCGCTTCCTTCGCTCTCGGCCAAATCTGCGCTCGTGAAAGAGAGTGTTCGCGGGAAACGCGGAAAAATCGAATTCGGCAGTCCTCGATTTCGTCTGATCCTCATCCTCGGTCATGGGCTTCGATCTCGCTGTAAAGGAGCGCAGTCGCCGCGCCAACCGCCTGGGCGTTTGTTATCCGGCACGCCATCCGGTTCTTGCCGCATCTTGCCGGTTCGGGTTGAAGCGTTCTCGTGATCCGGGCAATGATTCCTAAGTGGCCAGAGCTTTTGTACTTGAAGAACTTTTAGAACACACGAGGCGATGTGTCAATGATGTGCAGTGGAGAGTGGTTGCGCCCCGGCTCGGGCGGGCCTTGCGGGATGGGGCAAGCCGAGCGCGGGTGGACGAAGCGACGAACTTGGCCGTTGAGATGAGAGACTTTGGCCCGGCCGCGAACCGTGTGGCATAATAGACCTACCCGTTGACAGTAATTCGTTGGTTCCCTTGATGAGCCAATGCCACGACCATAGAGTGGATATGTAGAGCATCTAGCGTCCAAGCCGGTCTTGGTGCCGGTGAACCCTTCTGCTGGAGAGCTTGGATCATGTCACGAACCGCGCGACTGTGGAAAGGTGCCGGCCTATTGACGCTGGGTGGCGTGTTGCTGTCCGGGGTTGTGGCATTCGGCGAGGAGGCCCCACCGCTGGCCTCCCAACTCAACGACCTGGGGCGTCAGGCACTGGCCCAAGGGGCCGCGGCGATGGCCCAGACCTTCTTTCAAAAGGCCCTGGCGCTTGATCCCGGCAACGCCGACGCCACCCGGGGTTTGAAGGACACAAAGGCGCTGCAAGACCGCGTGGTCCGCGTGGCTTTTCAGGACCCCGCGCCGGCTCAAGCACCGTCCGAGCCGACGACGCCTCCGCCGGCGCCCGGCGTCACGACCCCGACGGTTGCCGCTCCTGCGCCCGCTGGCAACGGTCAGCCGATACCCGGCATTCCAATCGTTCCCGCGCCCGCCGGAGTTAATGCTAACCAGCCGCAGACTAGTGCAGGACCCCACGCCACGCTGGAGGAAAGCGAGCGGGAAGACAATGTCGCCCGCCAGCGGCTCACCAGTGATGTCGAGCAGCGGCTCCAGGCGGCGCGCAGCCAGGTTGCTTCCGGGCAGCCCGCGGCCGCACTCACCAATCTTCGATTGGCGCAGAATTACGTTCGCTCCGCGACCGACGTTCCCGAGAGTGTCCGTTCGAACCTGGACAAGCGAATCCAGGCCCAGATCCTCACGACGGTTCGCGACGAGGAACGGATCGTCGCTGAGCGTGCCGAACAACAGCGACTCCTTGCGGCCTCCGAGCAGCGCTCCCGCGCGGTCTCCGAGTTCTCAACCAATCAGGAAACCATCAAGTCGATGATGGCACAGTTCGACCTGCTCATGGACGAAGCCTACTACAACGTCTTGTACGGCGGCGGCTATGGCAACATCACCGCGGCCGCGGCGCCGTTCTATTCGGCCCGCGTCCTGGCCCAGCATGCCCGGGCTCTCATGCGGCGGGGAACCCTTCCTTACAGCGACTGGGATCCCGCACCGTACGCTGGCATGTTTACCTCGATGACCACCGCTTTCCTCGCCCAAGAGCTGCAATTCCGGCAGCTCAAGTGGTTTCGTTACATGCTGACAATGCAAGATGTCACCCGAGCGAGCGTACCGTTCCCGGACAATCAATACATCGAATATCCAGACGCCGAGGTCTGGCGAAACTTGTCCGAGCGACGGATCGCCAAGTACGGCAAAGCCGTCGATATGTTCGACCGCGATGCCAAGACCAAGTCGATCCAGGCCAAGCTCGACCAGCCCATCGCAATGTCTTTCCCCAACGAGACACCTCTCGAAGACGTCCTCAAGTACATCAAGACGGCAACCCAGGACGCCAACGACTCGGGTATCCCGATCTACGTCGATCCGCTGGGCATGCAAGAGGCCGACAAGACCCTCACCTCGCCTGTCTCCATCGACCTCGAGGGCGTTCCTCTCAAGACAACCCTGCGTCTCTTGCTCAAGCAGCTCGGCCTGACCTACACGGTCAAGGACGGCTTCTTGATGATCACCTCACAGGAATCTGAAGACCAGCAGACCGAGATCCGCGTCTATCCCGTGGCTGACCTGGCGATTATCCCGTTCTCGCTCTTGGGCGGCGGCGGTATGGGCGGCGGCATGGGCGGCATGGGTGGCGGCATGGGCGGTATGGGCGGCGGCATGGGCGGCGGTATGGGCGGCGGCATGGGCGGCGGTATGGGCGGCGGCATGGGCGGCATGGGTATGATGTCCGTCCCGGTCGAACCCCAGGCGCAAGATCCCGGCAGCGCCTACATGGAAAAAAAAAGGAATTGAACCAGCTTGATCCTGGTTCCTCCTTCAGCAAGAACAGATCAACGACGCGGGACCAGGCAGGTCAAGCACCGGCCGGTCCCGCTTCTCATGTCGCCGGCTGCCGATGGGCCGGCCGTCAAATCGAAGCGGCCGCCGGATGACGCCGCCGCGGGCACCGTGATCCGGCCGGCTGCTCCGGGAGGCGGCGTTCGTCCGGCTTTGATTCCCATCCTTCCCGGCTCGGTAGCCGCGGGCACCGGCCGGCCTAGCGGCCCTGCGGACCCCTACAAGTTCTGGTCCGAGTATTATCGCAAGCATGACGAATCGTCAGAGCAGCTTCGCGAGACATTGCGTCTGCTCAACTCGAGTCAGAAGTTCACGGAAGTTCATGCCGCTCTGCTTGGTTACTTGAACCATCGAGGCTCGAAGAATCGCGAATCCTGGATGTACATCGCCCTGGCGATCGCGATCGAGGAGCTCAAGGGCAAACCCGAGGATATCAAGCTCGTGCTCAACTACGCGGCCGACGCGGCCCAGCGAAGTCACAACCCCAACGACCTGGTCAAGGCAGCGGACGCCTTGTTCCTGAAGGGGTACTACGAGCGGGTTGGGCCCCTGCTGGACGAGGCCGCCACCAAGGTTCCCCATCACTCCATGCCGCTTGTCCTGTCAATCAACCTGGCGCGGAAGATTCAGGATCCCAAGCGAATGGGAGATTCCATCGACCGCCTGCTCTCATTGGGATGGCCGGGCCGCGACGACTATTTCCGCAGCGAGGCCCGCAAACAGGCCGAGGAACTCGCCGCCAGGCTCCGCGAGGAGACACGCGGCAAGGAGGCCGATGAGCTGCTGGCCCGGTTGCCGGCCGCCCTTGCCCGCGACCTTTTCATTCGCCTGACCTGGGACGGCGACGCCGATTTCGACCTGGCCGTCCAGGAACCGCTTGGCGCAGTGGCCCAGTTCACGATGCCCCGAACAGTCTTTGGCGGATCAATCCTCAAGAATGGTTACGGCAATCACCCGGAGGAAATCTACGTCTGCCCGCGCGGCTTCGATGGCGACTACACGGTGCGGATCACGACGATCTACAGCAATCCCGGCAAACCACCAACCCGAATGACCCTCGAGGTGATCACCCACGAGGGGACTGCTGAGGAGAAAAAACAGCGCCACACGCTCGTGCCCGATGATCAAAAAGCCAAACCCGTGGTCGTCCATCTCACGGGGGGGCGCCGCAAGACCGTTATGCCGTTCTTGAGCCCCGAGGCAATCGTGGAGTCGTGGTTCGTGACCCCCCCCAACACCCAAGGCACCAAGCCTCGTAAAGATGGGCGGCCACCCGCGCCGGCCGATGCGTTCAAGGCGGCCCACGATCCCAGACCCAACGTTCCCAAACGGTAAGGCCACACCTGCCCGGAAGGATTGCGAGCCGAGCGGTGTTCACTGTATATTTATTTTGTGCGGTGGTCCGAGCGAACTGGATCACTGCTGCATTTGCTGTCAGTGAAGTGTCGTCCCTGACTGCACGACGGAATGGAAATGAACACGCCGACGGAGCGACTTCCATGTCTTGCGGCACTCAAACCACCCGGGCGTTTGGCACGTGGTTGATTCTCCTTGCGGTATGCCTCGCTGGCGTCAGCCCGGCGCTGGCCCAGCGCCAGGCCGAAGGCCTCTCGGCCAGTTTCCGCAAGGCTGCCGAGAAGATGCTTCCCGCGGTTGTCGCGGTCCGGCCCTTAGGTTTGGTGGGGCGGGGGGCTCCTTATGGGATTCTCGGCCGACCGGTGCTTCCCGGCTGGCCTGTCACAATGCAGAGCTATCCGGGCGAGGCGGATCAATTGCCAGGCGGTTCCGGCGTGGTTGTCGACGCCGCTCGGGGGTTGATTGTGACGTCGGACCAGGCGATTGCCGGTGCGCTCAGGGTAAGCGTGATCTACGAAGACGGACGGGAGGTGGAAACCGATCGCGTCGTTCGCGATCCGCAGACCGAATTGGTCGTGCTTGCCGTCGACCCCCGCAGCGTGCGTGTAAAAGAGGCTGAGTGGGGTAATTCAAAGGCCTTGCAACTTGGCGACTGGGTCCTGTCAATCGGTCGGTCCGCTGGCCACGCGGGTACTGTGTCGGCCGGGATCGTCAGCGGCCGCGCGACGGGCACCCAAGACGATTTACTGCGGACCGACGCGGTCGTCGGCAGCGCCGGTTCGGGAGGCCCGCTGATCGACCTCGAAGGGAAGATTGTCGGCATCAACCGAGCCCGGCTTGATCCGAGGGGCTGGCCCGATGGGTTTGGACTGGCGATTCCGGCTGATCGTGCCCGTCGGTGTCTGAGCGAACTGGCCGAGTTTGGTCGGGTGCGGCGTGGTTATCTCGGATTGATTATCGCCCCGCGAGGCGGCCCGGCGCTTGCCCCGATGGGACACAGATCCGGCTTGGTGATCACGGGTTTGAGCGGGGGCGGCCCGGCGGCCGAGGCGGGACTGCGCGTGGGAGACACGATCATGTCGCTCGACGGCCAGCCCATTTCCAGCCGAGACGAGTTTTCGAGGGCCGTCGACGAGGCGCCCATCGGGCAGGAGTTTCGACTGACGATCGAGCGGGCAGGCAAGCGGCAAGACGTTGTGGTTTCATCCCGGCAAAGACCGGAGGCAGCAATCATTGCTGCAGGCCCTCCTGGCCGCTTGCCTCCCAGATTCATGCCTGGCGTCAGGCCACGTGATCGCTCGGCTGCACGGCCGCCGCGACCGCTACCCCGACGCCAAGGCGATCCGGTTCTGCGCTCCGAGGGCCCCGACGACCGGCCTCCGGGTGAACCGGCACCGGCCCCCTCAGCGCCCGCGCAGAGGGCCAAGCCAGAGCAGCCACCACTGGCGGTACCCACGCGGCCGGAACCTGACCCGGAGCTGCCGCCTAATTCTGCTTTGGAACCCGGCAGCCCAGCCGTGCCCGCAGCGCAACCACTTCCTCCGCCGGACTGAAATCACAATCGATCCCACTTTCGCGGTCAATGGCGACCCGCGAATTGCGATGCACCGTTTGGCACGGAAGAGAGACGACAGACGACGAGTTTGAGGGGTGGTTCTTCAACGGATGGAAGTGCTCGATGAGTAGACGTATACTGGTTGTCGACGATATGGAAATCAACCGCGACCACCTCCGAAAAGTCTTGGAGGTCGATGGCTACGCCGTCGAGACAGCGGCCGACGGCCACTCGGCGCTGGAGCGGCTGAGCGGCAAGTCGTTTCACCTGGTCATCACCGACTTGCGTATGCCCGACTTAAGCGGCCTTGAGCTGCTTTCCAGCCTCCGCGCTGAGCGAATTCCGGTGGGCGTCATCGTGCTCACCGCCTACGGCGACACGGCCGACGCTCTGCGCACCATGAGAGCCGGCGCCGACGATTTTCTGACCAAGCCCTATGATCCTGACCATCTTCGCTTTCTCGTCAGGCGGATCTTGGAGCGACGGCGGCTGATCGACGAGCTTGAGGAACTGCGCACCCAGCTGCGCGAGGATTACAATTTTCATACGATGGTCTCCAAGAGCTCGAAAATGCGGCGGATTTTCGACCTCATTGAGCAAGTCGGCCCACTGGGATCGACCGTCTTGTTGCTGGGCGAGACCGGAACGGGGAAGGAACTGGTCGCGGAGCGCTCCATGCCGCGAGCAGCCGCCGGGAAGGGCCGTTTGTGGCTCTCAACTGTGCGGTTCTCAATGACTCGCTTCTGGAAAGCGAGCTCTTCGGCCACGAACGGGGCTCATTCACTGGTGCCGAGCGGCGACAAGATTGGCCGGTTTGAACAGGCCGACGGCGGCACGCTCTTGCTCGATGAGGTGGGCGACATCGCCCCGGCCATGCAGGCCAAGCTGCTGCGCGTGTTGCAGACGGGTGTCTTCGAACGCGTCGGGGGGAACCGAGTCAGTCAAGGTAGACGTGCGCATCATCGCCGCAACCCATAAGCGTCTTGAAGACGAAGTCGATGCCGGCCGGTTCCGCAAGGACCTTTTCTACCGGCTGAACGTGATTCGTCTGGAGCTTCCTCCGCTCCGCGAGCGCAAGGAAGACATCCCGCTCCTGGCGACTCACTTCCTGCAGCGGTACCGGTCGGTCTCTGCGACACCCGTAACCGAGATCGACGCCGATGCGATGCAGGCATTGCTGCAACATTCTTGGCCCGGCAATGTCCGCGAGCTCGAGAACGCAATCAAATCGGCAGTCGCCTTCGCCGGAGGTGCGCATTCGCCGCGAAAATCTTCCCGAGACACTCTCTCCCCGGCTGTCGCGAAAGCTCACAGGCTGTGCGCTCATCGACATCGACAGGCGGCTCCCAGAACTTACCGATGATCTTGTCGGCCAGGTCGAGCGCGAGTATTTCCTGCGGATCCTTGCCGAATACCACGGCAATGTTCGGCAGTGCGCCCGGCATAGCGGCCTGTCGCGGCGTAGCGTCACCCAGAAGCTACAGAAATACGGCCTCGAACGAATCCAATTCAAGCGGCAGTCTGGTAGTTCGGGCCAATCGCAACGCTACAGTGCCAGGTGAATCCCGACGACCGCTCGTCGCTCCTTGAATCAACAGTCTCCGGCCTTGCCAGCCTTCCCTCAATCTCGCGGCCTCGATGGCCAAGGATTAGCCGGATAGTCGCCCACCCAGGTCTACAGCTGATCTCAGATCAGTGGAAGCACTAGGGGCAACCGTCAGAGCGACCCGGCGTGCAGGGTCTGCAAGAAAAGTTGACCACGCGAAGGCATTGACCACGCGATGCCCGACCCCGAGATGCCTTGGTGGCGGGCTCGGGGAAGTTGGCTTGAAGAGGTCTCAGTTTTTTCATATATACTGCGCTGGCACGACCTCGCCACCAGGGAAGGAGAGTGGGATGAAATCGCCGTTGCAGGCAGACGTCGTCGTCACGGTCTACCGCGACACGGCCATGACCATGCGCTGCCTGGAGAGCGTGCTGGTGCATAGCGGGCCTGTGCTCCGGACACTGATCGTCGTCAACGACGTCTCGCCCGAGCCGGACATGTCAGCGGCACTCGCTGAAGTGATCCAGTCCGACTCGCGCGTGCGGGTCATTACAAACGAGACCAACCTCGGATATATCGGCACGTGCAACCGCGGCCTCCACGAACGACGTGGCGACGCCGTTCTGCTCAACAGTGACACGATCGTGACGCCCGGCTGGCTTGGCGAGCTCGCCGAAGTGGCCCACTCCGACCGGCGTACCGCCTGCGTCTCACCGCTCTCCAACAATGCCACCATCTGCTCCGTCCCCTCCTTCTTCGACGAGGCTCCGGCCGAAAGCGTTGATGCGGAGGTCGTGCGCATCGCGTGCTCGGGCCTCCCTCGGTGGACGGAAATCCCCACAGGAAACGGGTTCTGCCTTTACTTGCCCGGCCACGTGCTAGACCTCGTCGGCCTGTTCGACCCCGTGTTTTCACCGGCCTATAACGAGGAGAACGACTGGTCAATGCGGGCGCAGGCGATGGGCTTGGTTGCCAAACGGGCCAATCACGCCTTCGTCTACCACCTGGGCAGCCGCGCGTATGGCGAAGGGAAGCGACTGCTGGAAGAACGGAGTTCCCGACTGCTGGCAGCACGGCATCCACTCTACGGCGCCCAGGTCGACCGCTTTCGATTCGGGCTCGATTCCCGCCTGCCGGCTCAAGCGGTACGGGTCGAGACCACGGGCCGGATACGGGTCGCCCTCGACCTTAGGCACGTCCCATCCGACCAGGCCGGCCCATCTTCCTACGCAATCAGCCTGGCGCGGGCCCTGACGAGTCGGCCACAGGTCGAGCTGACGATCGCGGTGCTCGACCCGAAGCAGGCGGCAGACGTTCCAGCGCGGATCGTGTTCGACGAGCACTGGCTGGAAGATATCGATGTGATCCACAAGCCGACTCAGGCTTTCGACCCCGGCGACCTCGAGCTCCTTTTCGGATCGCCCGCACACACGGTTATCACACACCTCGATCTAACCGCCTACCGCGCCCAGACTGCCTTCCCGGATCAAGAGGCCGCCGATTGTTTTCGCGCCACTACCGCGCTAGCACTTCAGGCCGCGCAGGCCGTCGTCGCCCTCTCCGAAGATGCACGTAGCGAGATCATCACGGAATTTGGGCTCCCCCGCGCGGAGGTTGCCGTCACGCCGTCCGGCGTGGACCACAAGTGGTTCGCCGACGGCCGCCAGTCCGATCGAGACCTGATTCGCGACATCGCCCCGCCCGGTCGCTTTTTCCTTTCGGTCGCCACTGACTCCCCCCACAAGAGCCTCGCCAACCTGGCGGAGGCATATAACCTCTTCCGGCGACGGTGGGCGTCGCCTGGCGAACCACCCGCCCTGGTCCTCGTCGGCGACGCGGTCGCGAGCCGGGGCGGCTGCGATCAAGATCGCTTTAGGTACTTGTCCCCGGGGGTCTCGGATGTCGGGGTCGTGACGCCCGTCGAACTGAGGCGCTTTACCGGTCAGCCGAGGGTCTAGTCCTTCCGTCGGGGTATGATGGCTTCGGCATGCCGATTTTGGAAGCTATGGCTGCTGGTACGCCGATCATCGCTACGGCCTACTCCTGCGTATCGGAAGTCGCTGGCGACAGTGTGTTCTATCCCGATGGATTCTCGGTCTCTGACCTCGCAAGCCATCGAGCGGCTTGCAATGGATAGGGCTCTTCGAGACGAGCTGCGTGATCGTGGATTGAAGCGAGTCGAGCAGTTCTCCTGGGAAAAGACGGCGGGAGCCACCTGTCAGATCTACCGATCCGCCGTGCTGCGGCCTTCGGAGCGCTCCCTTCGGATGCGCCGGCTACTACGCGACGTGCTTGCGCGGCGGATGGGCATCCGTAGCGCGTGCAATGCCTTGAGCACGGCCTTGCAAAGAAGGTTGCGACGCGAGTTCGACCGTCTCCCCGCCGCCGTGGGACGCAAAGGAGCATGATGGTGGCCCTAGGGCGACCCGACGCACATTCAGAATCACGAATGGCGGACCGGGCAAAGGAGAGCGGTCCGCGTGCCTCGAAGCCCTTCCACGACATCGAGGTCACAAGGCGGTTGCCCGAGGCTTGGAGGGCCGCCTGAATACTCCGATCCGAAGGCCTCAGCTTCAGCCATCAAGTGTTGACCAGCCGCCCCTCACCCCGAACCATTTGCCGGGTCATGATCGCGAAGTGGGTATGAGTGATACACTTCCATGCGAACTGAAAGAGATAGCGGGGCGGGCGGCCGGAGCGAATGAGCTTCCCGAGGTGACGGGCGTACGTTGCACGGTAAGGCCGCGCTGGGGATCGAGCCAGATCCGTGAGAGCAACACCAGTGCGCCGAGAATCGTCAGAGACTGGATCTTGAGGTAGCTCAGGGGCCGGTGCCGCCTCAACCAGGTCATCCGGTAGGTGCCCAGCGGGATGCGACTCTCGATGAACAGGTCATCGAACCGGTCGAGGAAGTTGTCTACCTGGTACAGGCGGTCCATCAGGTCGAGCCAGCCGTCGCGGAGCGTCTCGCGGGTCATCAAGAGCGGGATGACGTTGGTGGCAATGTCGGGATCGTCAATTGCCGGGTTGTCGAGCCTGCCGTCGGCTTCGAGCCGGTCATAGAGCGGCGTCTTCGGAATCGCGGACAGCATGCCGGTCATCGCCGCCACGATCCTCGCCTGCTTGATGAACTGGTATTGCCGTTCGAAAACGGTTTCGTCGTCGCTGTCGAAGCCCACGATCATCCCAGCATAAACTTCCAGACCGTGTGCCTGCACCCGATGAACGCGCTCGATCATGCTGCCGCGCACGTTCTGGTATTTCTTGGTCTCTCGCAGCGCATTCTCGTCGGGGCTTTCGATGCCGATGAATACCGCGACCAGCCCGGCCTCGGTCATCAAGCGCATCAACTCCTCGTCCTCCGCCAGGTCCAGCGAAGCCTCGGTAAAGAAGGTGAGCGGGTAGCCCTTCTGCTGCTGCCAGGCAATGATCGCGCGAAGGATCTCTTTGGCGGCCTTCTTGTTGCCGATGAAGTTATCGTCGACGAGGAAGATGACACGAGTTCCCAGGCGATACTGCGCGTCGATCTCGGCAATCACCTGCGGGGGTTTCTTGATGCGCGGCCGCCGCCCGAAGATGACAATGATGTCGCAGAACTCGCATTGATAAGGGCAGCCGCGCGACGTCTGAACACAGCCCATGGCGTATTCGGGAAATCGGATCAGGTCGTATCGAGGCAGCGGGACCTTCGTCATGTCCGTCTTATCCGCTTGCTCGTAACGCGTCGCATAATCCCCGAGCGTCCATTCCTCGAGAAAGCGGGGCCAGGTCTCCTCGGCCTCTCCCACGAAGATCACGTCGACAAGACCCTCGAACCAGTTCTCCGCCACGCTGATCCAGGGCCCTCCGACGACCGTGAAGACCCCTCGTTCCGCAAGTTCGACGAGGATCTCACGCATGCGGTCACGCTGCACAGTCATGCCGGTGATTCCGACGATGTCGAACGACTCGAGCGCATCGAAGTCAATCTCTTCGATATTCTCATCAATGATCACGATCTGGTGCTCCGGCGGTGTCAGGCCGGCCAGTACCGGCAGCGCCAGCACGGGCATGTTGGCCCGTTTGTCGAGCAAAGGTAGACCATGATTAAGGCCCCAGAAGGAGACCGGGAAGCGGGGATTAATAAGGCAAATACGTGCCATTGGCGGGTCTTGTGTGCGAGGAGAAGCTTACCAAGACCCAGGCCATCCGGGCCTTTGGGAGGCGAGTCGTAGCAAAAGTATCGTGAATATTTGATCGGTTGGAAGAGGAAAAAAAGCGAGAACCGCAAAAAGCTCAAAATCCATGCTAGAAGCACATGAATGCATTGACGCTTAACCGCGCGGTCACGATCTCCGGGTAGAGACGGATCTGGCGTGTGAAGGAAATCGCCCGACCAGAGACCGAACGCTGGCTACCCCCGCTTTTGTGCGCGGGTGAGCCCGGATGCCCGTACTGGCCACCTACTGGGCGTTACATTTCACCGTCGCGGCGGGAGTGTGGGGTTGTCGAGTTCGGCCAGCAGCGCATCGATGTCGGCAAAGGGTCGATCGCCGATATGGGCCCAGCGGACCAGGCCACCCCGATCGACGATGAACGTGCCGTGCAGGGTTTCTCCGTCGTCGGGATTACCGCCTGGAAAGGGCTTCCAGACACCGAAAGCCGAGGAGACGGCGTGATTGGTGTCGCTCAGGAGAGGGATCTGAAAACCTCCGAACCTTCGCATCCGTTCCCGTGAGAGCTCGGGCCGGTCTGCACTGACGGCCCAGACCCTCGCGTTCCGCGCCTGGAACCGGGGCATCACCGATTCCATCTCGACCAGGTGGGTCATGCATGCCATGCACGTGGAACCCAAGTAGAAAACGATCACGACCGCCCCCTCCGATGCTGCATCGCTGCAGATCCTTGGTCTTCATCTCTGCGTCCTCAAGTACCAGTGCCGGGGCCGCCCGTCCCAGCAGGGGATGAGCTTGGCTCGGGACTCGGTGCAGGTTGAAATCGCCCTGCTCAGGGGCTGATGGGCCGACGCCGGTCTTGCCGGCCATGATCTGCCGCATCAAGTCTACCTGCACGACGCCCCGTGCATGCCCGGCTCGGTCAACTTTTGACCGAGACATCAAACCTGCGACTGGCCGGGGGGCACGCTGCATCTGAAGCCTGATGCCCGCCCAGAGAGCCGAGAGGGCGATGACGGCGAGGAGCGAACAAGCGCGATCAGCCTCTGCATTGGAGGCCCGGTCCCTTTCCGTTATTGAAAAAATGGCTTGGTCTCGCGAAGGTTATATGCTTGTTTTTCAGCCTCGCCCCACTGACCATCCTTGGCCTTCTTGATGATCTCCTGAAGATCCTTGTAGCTCTCGGTGGAGAGCTCGCCCGAGGCGTGGCGATCCTCGATCCGCAGGATGTCTTTGTCCAATTCTTTCTTGTTTCGGAGCGAGATGGCCGTGAGCAGGGCTTCGAGTTCGCGACGATTCTTGAGCTCGCGGATCGACGGCTCCCCACAGCCGGCCAAAGCGACCGCGGCCGTCAGCAGCCAGATCGTGGAGAACCTGCGGGCGTGCGCTCGGCACTCATGGCTTGCCCGCGGCAAGCTCTCAGTAGGAGTCCGCACTGATCACCTCCCCGTTGCTGCGGCTGCTCAAGCGCGGCCCACGCCAGCAAGTTGATGGATTGTTTGATGAACCGAACCGAGCCGTCGCCCAAAAGGACATTGGCCCCGCCGGGGTGGAGTGAATACATCTCGTCGGTGTGCCCCAGCGGGCTATTAGGCGGGTGGATGACGATCGGATCCTCATAGAGCGACGGACCGCTATGGGCAGCGAGAATGGCATTCGCGTAGTCGTAATTGACACCCAGCCCACCGGTGCCAAGGCTGGCGAATGCGTTGTAAGCGAAGTGCCGGTAGCCTGGGATGATCCCCACCCAGGTCGCGTCCGAAAGGTAGGGCGTGCGCTCTCCAGCGAAGACCGTGTTGCTCAGGCCGTCAGTCACGCCAGCGTACCTGATATGGCTGTTACGGTAGATCGGCCCATTGCAGCCGGTCACCGTATTGTCGTAATTGACCGTCGCCGGCATGCCCGAATCATTCCAGCCGACGTTGTAAACGTAGTTTGAACGCGCGAAATTCTGATTCGCCACGGGCAATGGGTTCAGATTGGCGTCGACCATCGCGACAAGTTGGTGTTGGGTCGTTGGCTGACGGGCAGACGTAGACGCTTAATTGAATCAAAACAACGGTGCCATTGTCGGCCACCCATGTGGGCAGGTTCACGTTAAGCGCACTATAGAGCGGGCTCTGTTCGATTTGGGGCAGCAACAATGCCAGCCAACCCCAGCCGGGCCCATTGTCGCCCGTCTGCGGGTCGGGGTTGTTACCCGCAACACCGAAAAAAGGCAACGGACCGCTGGCGCTAATGTATCCCGAGACGATGCAACCGACAGCCGACTCGTAGTTGGCAATGGCCAGGCCAATCTGCTTCAGGTTGTTGGTGCATTGGGCCCGCCGCGCCGCCTCGCGCGCGGCCTGCACTGCCGGCAGCAACAGGGAGATCAGAACGGCGATGGTGGCGATCACAACCAGTAACTCAATGAGCGTGAAACCCCCTGGTCCAACGCTTTTCATTCGATAAAGACGCACTTTCCGCCCTCCAGGATCGTTCTCTTAACGGTCGTTCTGGAGAAGCTTAACAGAATTTTGTGGTTATTCAATGGGTATTTTTGGACTTCCAAAAATATTTTCCGCGCGCCCCTAAACCAAAGGTCGATCGGCGGGGGTCGATAAATGGTTGATCGGGGCCACCTGCTTTCCCTGGGTACAGGAACATCGGCGGCCTCTGATGAGTGCCTGATTTGCGCCAAGAGATCCCAGGTGATGGTTCCGGGCGTCCGCTTCGGTTAATAGTCCAGACGCACCTTGCTACGTCTCGCCGTGAGAGCTGGTGACCAGAAAAAAACCCAACCTACTGTCCAGCAGACGCCGGATTGCGGAGGTAATAGAGTATGGGACACGTGATAGACAGCAACTCGGCCGCTGCGAAGGACCTGATCGAGCGTGCTCGTGCGGGGGACCAGGAGGCCCGGAGCGCACTCTTCGCCCGGCACCGCGAGCGTCTGCGCCGCATGGTGGAGATGCGACTCGACGCGCGCCTGCAGGCACGACTCGACGCCTCGGACGTGGTCCAGGACGCGTACGTCGAGGTGGTCGAACGCCTGGACGCTTATCTGCGCGATCCCAAGCTCCCGCTCTTCCTCTGGCTGCGCCTGGTGGTCGGCGAGCGGCTGCAGAAGCTGCATCGGCACCACCTAGGCACCCAGATGCGCGACGCCGGCCGGGAGGTGTCGCTGTACCGCGGGGCCCTGCCGGCGGCCAGCTCGGCGGCGCTGGCGGCCCAGTTGCTCGGGAAGTACACATCGCCCACCCAGGCGGCAGTCCGTGCCGAACGAATCCTCCGCATGCAGGAGGCTCTCAACAACCTCGACCCGGTGGATCGGGAGATTCTGTCGCTGCGGCACTTCGAGGAGCTGACCGCCGTCGAGGTGGCCCAGGTCCTTGGCATCACGGAGTCGGCCGCCGTCAAGCGCGACTTCCGCGCCCTCAAGCGCCTCAAACAAGTCCTCGCTGATATGCCCGACGGGCAGGAGGGTATCTGACCATGGCCGCTGACAGCTCCGAACGCTACGCATTGCTCAACCGCCTGGCGGATGAGTTCGCCGAGCGCTACCGGCGCGGCGAACGCCCGTCGCTGCAAGAGTACGTGGACCGGCATCCCAACCTGGCCGGCGACATCCGCGAGTACTTCCCGGCCCTGGCCGAGGTGGAGCAGGTCAAGAAGAACCGCCGGGAGGTGCAGCCACCACCGTCCGACAGCCGCACTGCCGCTGCTCGAGCGCCTGGGCGACTACCGCATCATCCGCGAGATCGGCCGTGGCGGCATGGGCATCGTCTACGAGGCGGAGCAGGTCTCGCTCGGCCGGCACGTCGCCCTCAAGGTCCTGCCCAAACAGCTCCAGCAGGACGCCCGGACGAGGAGTCGCTTCGAGCGCGAAGCGAAGGCGGCGGCGAAGCTGCACCACACCAACATCGTTCCGGTCTTCGGCGTCGGCGAACACGACGGAATGCGTTACTACGTCATGCAGTTCATCCAGGGGTTGGGCCTCGACCAGGTCCTGGAGGAATTGAAACGCCTGCAGCCTGGGCCGGGGGGCTCTGTCAGCGGCCTCGAGTTGGCGGACGACGAGCCGCGCGCGTGCCTTGGCGGACATCTCCACGACCGACCTCGCGCGGTCGCTCTTGACCGGACGGTTTGCACTGGCGGCGAAGCAGGAAGGGGATGGGCCGGCCGCGGCGTCTGCTGCAACCGCAGATCAGGCCTCGGGAGCGGCTGCCGACAAGGCCCCACCGGCGCAGCACGCCAGTCGCCAGCCGGCTCTCCGACACGTTTTCGCTCTCATCGTCGTCCGATATGCTCCCCGGCGTGGCGGCGGCACGACAGTCGGGAAAGAAGCGGCCGAGCTACTGGCAGAGCGTGGCGCGCGTCGGCGTTCAGGTGGCCGAGGCCCTCGAGCACGCCCACAACCAGGGCGTCCTGCATCGGGACATCAAGCCGTCGAACCTGCTGCTTGACGACGGTGGCACCGTCTGGGTCACCGACTTCGGCCTGGCCAAGGTCGAAGATCAGCCGAACCTGACGATCACCGGCGACATCCTGGGCACGCTCCGATACATGCCACCCGAGGCCTTCGACGGCCGGGCTGACCAGCGTGGCGACATCTACTCCCTCGGCCTGACGCTCTACGAGCTGCTGGCGCTGCGGCCAGCGTTCGACGAAAAGGAGCGCAATCAACTGATCAAGCGGGTGACGACGGGGGAGCCGCCGCGACTCGAGAAACTGGAGCGAGAAATTCCCCGCGACCTGGTGACCATCGTTCACAAGGCGATCGACCACGAAACGTCGCGGCGCTACCCGACCGCCGACGAACTGGCCGGCGACCTGCGGCGCTTCCTCGCCGACGAACCGATCCAGGCGCGGCGAGCGGGCCCGACCGAACGATTGCAGCGGTGGTGTCGCCGGAACCCGGTGGTGGCTGGCTTGACGGCGGCGCTGGCGCTGGCATTCCTCGCCGGCTTCGCCGGTGTCACGTGGAAATGGCGGGAGGCGGAATGCGCAGAAGGGCATCGCGCTCGTCCGCCGAGCTGAAGGAGGCGGCGCAACGAGCGATTGCTGAGAACCAGGCAAACCGCGCGATGGCGGAGGCGGACCGGTCCCGCCGCTTGCTCTATGCCTCGGAAATGAGCGTGGCCCAGCAGGTCTGGGAGGCGGGCGACACCGGCCGCGCCCGGGCCATGCTGGAGAAGCAATGGCCCCAGGCCGGCCAGGAAGACCTGCGCGGCTTCGAATGGCGCCACCTCTGGCGGCTCTGCTCCGACGGCAGCCGGCGATCATGGCGCGGGCACCATGCCGTGATCTCGGCGATTGCCTTCTCGCCGGACGGCCAAACCCTGGCCTCGAGCGGTTGTGACCAGGGCGTCCGGCTCTGGGACATGACCACGCAGCGACAGGTCAAGCTAGGCCTGGGTGTGAACGTCCGTTCGTTGGCGTTCTCGCCGGACGGCAATACCCTGGCCATGGCCGAGTGGGGCGGCCAATCGATTCGCCTGTGGGACCTCGCCGCACGATGCCAGCGAGTGACCCTCGCCCAGCCATCCGTTACCCATCTGGCCTTCTCGCCTGATGGCAAGCTTCTGGCCGCGGCCAGCGGGGAGAGCGGGGAGACCACCGTCCGGCTCTGGGATGTCGCCACGCGGCGGGAAGTTGGCAACCTTCGGGGACATGCGGCCCCTGTCTTTCAAATCGCGTTCTCGCCCGATGGGAGGACCCTAGCCTCTGGCGGTGCCGATAACACGGTGCGACTGTGGGACCTCGCCGCACGGTGCGCGATCACCACGTTCGAGGGGCACACGGCCCCGGTCAGTTGCCTGGCATTCTCCCCCGACGGCCAGCTCCTGGCCTCAGCCAGCGAGGACACCACCGTCCGGCTGTGGAATCCAACCACCAGGCAGGCGGTGAAAACCCTTCGGGGGCAGCAGACAGCGTTCAGCTATGTGGCATGCCACGACGTTCTCAGCTCGGTGGCATTCTCTCCCGACGGCAGGGTGATGGCAATGGGGGGCGGGGACGGCACGGTCCGGCTCTGGGTCACTTCGACCATGCAAATGGCGGCCCTCCTCCGGGGGCACACAACCCCGGTCATGGCCGTGGCGTTCGCCCCGGACGGCCGGACCCTGGTTTCGGGTGGCCTGGACGGTACGCTCAAGCTGTGGGACGTCGCGCGCAGGTCCGGACCCCGACTCCTTGACAGGCCATAAAGCCTCGCTCAGCTCCGTTGCGTACTCCCCCGACGGCAGGACCCTGGCGGTCGCAGACACCCACGACCAAACGATAAAGCTCTGGGACATGACATCGCGGCAACAGGTCGCGGTACTCGGAGGCCACACGGGGCCCGTATGGTACGTGACCTTCTCCCCGGACGGCCGAACCCTGGCGAGCACCACCGACAACACGGTCCAACTCTGGGACATCACTACCAAGCAGAAGCTGATCGAGTTTCAGCAGGTTGGTTGGAAGTGTGTGGCCAACTTCTCTCCGGACGGCAAGCTTCTGGCCGCCTCGGGTTTTGTGTGGGATCTTGGCTCCAGGCGAGAGGTGGCGCGGCTCGCCGCGGGATATCGGGCCCAGTTCTCACCCGATGGCACGCTGCTGGCCGCCGGCAAGGGCGACACGATCCTGCTCTGGGACGTCGCCACCTGGCAGCAGGTTGCTACCTTGCAGGGACAAACGAGAGAAGTCCGTTGCCTGGCGTTCGCGCCTGACAGCCGGACCCTGGCGGTCGGCGAGCACGAAGGGACCCTCCGGCTATGGGATGTGGTCAAGAAGCAGGAAATCGGCAGTCGTAGAGGGCATACGTCTCACATCGAATCGATGGCGTTCTCGCCCGACAGCCGGAGGTTGGCAACGAGCGGCGCGGAGAGCACGGTCAAACTCTGGGATGTCTCCCTGCTGCAGGCGGTGGTCGACCTCACAGGGCATGAGGGGCCGGTCAATTCCCTGGCGTTTTCGCCCGACGGCAATACCCTGGCCTCGGCCAGCGCCGATGCCACGGTCCGGCTGTGGCACGCTCCGCCTCTGCCCGTGGCGCATCCCGAGCCGGCCAACATTCTGTGCGTGCCGCCGGTCGAAACGATCGGCCGCCAGTTTGGACTCTGGGTGGAAGGCACCGCCAAGGCGACGTTGGCAACTGAGGGAAACGTGCAACAGGTCAATGTCACCGCCGTTGATGGCAACATTGATCACGCAGTGCTTTTTCAAAAGTTCGAGGATCTCCAGGAGGGCGCGACTTACACGGTCCAGTTCCGCGCCAAAGCTGACGCCGCGCACCGAATCCGGTTTTTGGGAATTATCGTCGGGTCCGATTGGCATCCCATTGGTCTCGACGAGCTCGCGTCGTTAACCGAAAACTGGCAGGCCTACCAGTACCAGTTCCAGGCGAAGAATCTCGCGGCCGAGAGCCACATTGAATTCGATGTCGGGGAGCGAACCGGAACCGTCTGGATCGCCGACTTCACGCTCACCAAGGGCGAAAGTAGGGCCACCGGCTCGGGCTCAGCGGACGCCCGAAGCAACTGGCATCTAAAGTCGCGAATCCCACTTGTGGACAGCGTGAACTCAGCGGCCGGTGAGCATATCCCGCAAGCGGACATCTCATCGGCCCGGCCTCGCCCCGGAGTTCGGCCTGTGCGCGGGGTCGATTGCCTTTTCCTAGGACCGCGGGCCGGCTCACACAACCTGAGAAACTCACCGTGCGGAGAGCACGGCTACCATCAGCGTGAGCGCGTCGCTCACGACCAGCCGATCGGTGGCGCAGGCGAGGATGGCGTCACGGGCAAGGTGGCCGAGGCGGCGCCCTGGCGACGCACCTCGGGGGCAACCTCATCGTCAGTGACTGCACGCTGGCTCGCAACCGGTCCGTGAGCCGCGGCCAGGGGCGGGCTGGCGGCAACGGGCTGGGGGGCGGCATCGACAACGACGGCAGCTCGGTGGTGGGCGTCAGTTCCCTCAGCGTCACCGGCAGCTCGATCACCTATAACGTAGCCGACGGGGGCGAGGAGTGCTTGCCACCCGAGATGACGGCCAAGGCATCGGAGGCGGCCTCTATCTCGGTGCCGGCGGAATCGTATGTATCGACACCACGACCGTCGTCAAGAAAAAAACCACCCGCTTCCACCAGCAACGACAACGTCTTCGGTGTCTACACGACGTGCTAGTGACGCTCCTTTGCTCGACCCGGCGTGCATGGCCCTGCCGGCCGGCACACGGGTAACCAGCCATGCCGCCAGCGAGTTTTGCCCGCATCGTGGTCCCTCACCTCAGAGTTAGTCAACAAATCGCCCCCACGAAATCCAGAAGTCCAGAGTTGCGGCCCTCTGAAGCCAATAAAGATAGAGACGAAATAGTTATTGCATAATACTTTGCGTCAATAGTACTGAGCTTAGAAGACCTCTTACGAACACCCAAAAACGTAGCATTTCGTAGCATGTTGGCCCCTACCGGGTGGGGAGTGCCGTACCCAGCGCGGCGTGCGGCATCCTTTAGCCTCGACGTTGCGTCGGTTCTGACTTGGCGATAGGATCGCGAAACCAGGTCATGCGACGCGGCTATCCCAGGGTCCCGCCGTCTTTCTTTGTTGATTGATGTAACCGGGCTTCCGCTGGATTTGTCCGCGATATGCGAGGAATCAAGAGGCGAGTTATGGCCGATGAACTGGCGTTTTGGTATCGTCCGATGTGCTCTCATCCGGGATGCAACCAGCAGGCACTATTCAAGATCGGCGCGGTCTGGAGCGATGGGACAAGTCGAGAGCTGAAGAACTATGGGCTGACGTGCGAAACACATCGACTGGCGCAGCTTCAGCGGGCTCGCCACAATCGGGATGGATTGAGGCTGGCAGAGGGGGAGACTGTCGGTTCAGTCGCCCTGTTCAGGCTGGAACCCGGCCGCAGGGACACCGAGCTTGCCCCGGTAGCGAACTTCGGCGGCGAGGCCGACGATTGATTAGACCATTCGGCAGAGCGACCGCGACTGATCGGCAACACCCTCAATCGGCGAATTGTCGAACCAATTTCGAGCAAGGGGCGTGCAGGCCGTGGCAGGGGATGGAACCCAGGTAGGAGTGAGACCCCAGTTTGCGGGGGCGGCAAGCGTGGATCGCCCCGACCAGCGGCCGTCAGTCACGGCGGCAGGTCGGCTGGGCGTGGTTCTGACCGTGGCCGTCATGTCGTACGTGACAACGGCCCCGGCGCAACAGCGGCCGATTGCCCCGGGTCCGGCGGCAAGCGACGAGCTTGTCGGCAGGGCCGAGATTCCAGCGGCATGGCGCAGCCCAGTTCTGGGAAAGTCCAGCCGGACGGGCGTTCCTGCGTTGGAACCCAGGCAAGTAGTTGACCTTGTACCGGTCCAGTCGGGGCTCCGTTTTTGCCGCTGTCCGGCCTGCGGCGCAGACGATCGCGATGAACCCCTGGTCTGGTCGCTCGAACAGCCCAAGGCGCTCAGGTGCCGCCGTTGCGGGGTGAATGTTCCGAATGACAAGTATCCGGCGAAGGCAAACGGCAAGGAGGTGCCCGAGGAGACGGTCGAGGTCCTTCCCGGGGTCATTCACCATTATCCGTATCACGCGGTGGAAGAGAACAAGACTCGCTATCCCGACGAGCGGCTCTTTCTTCAGGCCAGGATCGATTACGAGGCGAGGAAGTACCTGGCCAAGGCAGCGCTTTACGCCGCGGCCGAATCGCGCCGCGTGCCGACGACGGCGAACGATCGTAGGCTGGCGGTTCTGGCCTGTGTGATCCTGCTCCGCTTTGCGCAGGTCTACCCCGCATACGCCACCCACTACGATCAGCCGGGTAGTCCCAAGTTCATCCAGCCGGCGCGGTTACAGCCGCCTTTTCGGCGGGCTTATCAAACCGGGAAGTGGGAGTGGACCGGCAGCCTCGAAGTGCCAATGAACCTCTTGATGGCCTATGCCTTGATCCGAGATGACCCGGCTTGGGCCGAGGTCGGCAAACTGCTCGATGATCCCGCGCCAAGAAAGACCGTCGAGCGCGACCTCTTCCGCGCCGCGGCCGAATTCGCGCGTGCGCAGCCGGAGGAACTCTCGGAAGACGCATTGCACGTTTATCGCGGCATGGTCGCGGTCGGCCGGCTGGTCAACGACCCGGAGCTTCTCACCGAGGCCCGATCTCGGTTCGACGGGTTCCTGCGCCGCGGCTTTTATCATGACGGGTTCTGGCGGCAGGCGGAGGTGCAGGCTCACCGGAGGGTTGTGGACTTGCTCGATGGCTGGGTGGGCATCATGCTTAACGCAGAGCCTGACGTGTCTCGTGGGACGGTGAGAAGTCCCTCCGCGGCGTTGTCAGGGCTCGGTCGAGATGGGGCGATCGCGACCGGTTTTCCCTTGATCGACATGGCCCGGGCTGCAAGCGCCTCGATCGGATCACGGATCGTGGATGACCACGTTCAGCGGGCCACCTGGTCTGGTGTTGGCGGCCGGGTGGTGAATCGCCGACCAGTGCTGCTGGGCGGGGCCGGCATCGCACGCCTGGCGGTCGGTCGGTCCGCATCCGCTCTGGAAGTCGAAATTCGCGGCCTGGACAGCTTCAGCGGGCCGCATTTTCAACGTCTGGCGATTCGGCTTTCGGCGGCCGGAGTGCCGATCCTCGATGATCTGGACGAGCGCGGCGCGGCGACGAGCGGCTGGGAGCTCGCCACAGCAAGTCACAACACGGTCGTGGTCGACGGCCTGAACCAGCGTGAGACGCCGCTGCTGGCAGCCAAACCAGTCGCAGGAAGTGATTTTCGCTTTTTCGCGGCCGATCCCGACTTTCAGGTAGTTTGCGTTGACGACCCCCTGGCCTACCCTCATTCAGCGTCGCGTTATCGTCAGACCGTGGTACTCACGGCCAGCGATCGGGGTTGCTACGCCGTTTCGGTGTTTGAGGTCAAGGGCGGGTCACAGCACGACCAGTTGTTCCATGCGGCGTCTGGGCGAAAGGAGCGTTGGGCGTTGACGGTTCCCACGCGTCGGCCTCCGCCGAGCTTGCTTCCCACTTCTATTACGTTCCTGCCCTCGGCGCGGCCTGAGCAGGGTCGATGGTTTGTGCAGTCTTATGGTGAGTTCCGACTCGAAGCTCAGGCAAGCCTGACCGGACCGAGCCTGGTTGACTTGGCCGATGCCGGGCCGATTGCCGAGTATCTGACAGCGCCGGGAACGTCGAAAGTACCCGGAAACGATCCGCCTCCGAGCGTTCGGTTGCACCTGCTGGGCGATAATCCCATGGCGGTATTAACGGCCATAAGTCCCGATCCGATTCGGTCTGAGAAGAAAAACCGGGTAGTCGAAGCGGATCCCTGGCGCGCCAGTTTGGTCTTGAGGCGGCGCGCCGAGCCGGGCCGGCCTTTGAGTTCCAGGTTCGTGACAGTGTTCGAGCCGGTCGGCAAGGCGTTTCAGCCGCTGCGGCGGGTTGGCCGCGTGGCGGCAGGGCCGGATGTCGTCGTCCTGGGTGTCGATACGAGCGATGGCCTGGAGTATGTGCTCGTGAATCTGAGCCCGGGAACAACCCAGCGAGCGGAGCTGCCTGGCGGACGATTCGTCGCTTTCGACGGACTGGCGTTGCGCGTTCGAGAGCGCGGGCTCGTGCTTGCGGGGGGGACGTTCGCCGAGGGTTCCGGCCGCCTAGTTTCGCAGGGAAACCTCACAGGTACGCTGCGCGGCAGCGTGCGGAAAAGAACCGAGCGCGGTCTCGGCTGGTTTCTCGCCGCGGACCGACTGGGCGACGCTACCGCGGCCGTCGGGCGAACCCTGATTGTTCGACACGGCGACGGGAGCAGCCGCTCGTGGACCCTGAATGCGATCGAATCGACGGCTGAAGGGACCCGGCTCTACGTCCGAGAAGAACCGGCCTTCGTGGTGGATCCAAATGACGGCTCGGCTACCTATTATCAGTTCCCCCAGGTCACCGTTCCCGGTCCACACCGTTTTCACGTCGCCCAGATGGTTCGCTGAGCTAGCAATGACTTAGCCAAGCAGAAACAGGAAAAAACCAGGCTGGGCCCTTGACAACAGGCTTGCATTGCGTAGCTTCAACAGTGTCGGTCGTGACGCAATCCACTTAATGCCTCTCCGACTGGCCGAAGCATCGGCTTCGTTTATATGGCCTCTTCTCTGTTCCGGCCCCGTCGATCCGTAAGCATACGGGTCGGCGGGGTTTTCTACTTTGCTCAAGCCCATCGGGAGACCCCCTGGCGTGTTGCAGCGGAAGTGGCAAGGGTCGGGATTGGAGTATACGATTCCCTGGGGCAACCAGTCCTGGACCCTTGAGCTCCGGGACGATCATCCGGGGCTGCGAACAGCGAACCGGCCGGGGGACCGTCTTCTGGCGCTGGGAGGTATCGCCACGGTTGGCCGTTGCGACTCGAACGCTATTTCAGCGAAATCGCTGGTCAAGGTAGAGGCGCTTGCGGATCGGTTGGAAGCAACCTATGTTGTCTCGCGGTTGGGCGGTCTGGAAGTGCGGGCGTGCTGGAGTCCGACCTCCGGATACGACGGCATCGACTTGCAGGTCCAGGTTTCAGCATCGTCTGTCGGAGAGCTTCGAGGATTGGAAGCCATTGTCTTTTCTTGCATCAACGTCCCCTGCGCCAGCCCCGATGAACCGCGCTCGATCTGGGTTCAACCGCGCGATTCCCGCTCGGCACGTTTCAGCTACGACGGTCGGGTGCCGGCGGCCGATTTGCGGCGGCTCACTACCATGCCCTTGGCAGATTTCATTGAGTCTGGACGTTCCCAGGTTACCGCTCTTGGTCCCGGTTCTGATTTCGATTGGCGTTACCTGGAAATGGTCCACCCGCACGACGTCGCGCGGAGGATCTTCTTGGGGCAGAGCCCGGCGGATCCTGCCATTGCTGGTGGACTTCATATCCGTTACGCCCTTTTTGGGCACGACCTTGAGAAGGGAGTTATCATTCGCGCCCGGATCCGCGGGCTCTGGATCTCCGGGGATGACATTGCGGTTGTTACCCCCGTCGCTGCGCGTGACTTCCTCGAAACACCACTGCCGCTGGGCCCTTAATGCCGGCGCGGAATTCATCCCCAGGTCCAGCTCCATTCCGAGCTGCCAAACGGCAGGCGAATGCACCAGCAAAGGCGTCCTGTGTCGCGCTCGAACGAGGGCTCGGGCGTGGCGGGGGCGGCATGCCAGGGTCCCAGCTCCGCGAGTCCCGGGCAAGTGATCTTCGCCTGCAGCATCACCGGCATTTTCAGGTCGGCCTCGACCCTCAGGCGATGCACGTTGCCGCCGATGGGCCGCTCCAGGCGAAAAGTGATCTTGCCGCACGGGAAGCTGCGGGAGATGCCAGTCTGCGGCCACGGGCCCGGCAGGATTGGTTGCAGGGTCAGCCGCCGATCGATCGCGTCATATTCCAGCCCCCCGAGGTCGAGCATCGTGTTGATAAGCATGGAGTGCAACCGCCAAGCAGTGCCGCCTGGGTTCGCCACCACCCGCGCCGATTCTGGTCCCCGGCCAGTGGGCCGCAGTACTAGCCCCAAAGGCGACATGCGGGTAAGGATCGCTTCGATCATGGCGATGGCGCGGTTCCAGTATCGTGCTTGCCCGGTCTCGCGTCCGAGCTGGAGCAGGTAGCGGACCATCCAGAAGGTTCCCAGGCTCGAGACCTCATGCTGGACGTGGGCCGGCGTGCTACGGCTCGCGGAGTTGGGTTCGTAGGCAAACCGGGCGAGCACGTCGGGGTCGCCGCTGACATTGTTGTTGGCACGCAGGATCGTTTGGGCAGTCTTCACGAGCCTGGGCTCCGATGCCGGCAAGAGTCCCAAAGGCACGGCCAAGCCCAGCGTGCTGACCTCGAGCTTATCGGACCGATCGAGCAAGAAGTCGGGATGGTGGGTCCAAAGATCACGAAGCGTGGAGATCTTTCGCCCGCTGAGCAATCCCCCGGACTCCGAATCGATCATGCCGGGTGTGTCACGGCGGCCGGTTGCCGGCTCACGCAAGATTCCACCATTCCAGATCCGGTCCGCAAAGATCTGCCACTGCTTCGCGGTCTCGGCCCTGCCGACCAGAACGGCCAGCCGGGCGGCGGCCCGGAGCCCCGCGACCACGCATGCGTTTGAATACAGGAAACAGCCGAAGATTTGATCGCCCATGCCTGCCGAGGAGATGAGGTTCAGTGATTCATCCATGACAAGACCCGGATGACCTCCCGAATCACCCTGGCAAACGCGCGCTGCCTGCTCGACCATGTGCCAGACATTGGATACGAAATCGAGATCGCCCGTGCGCCGATAGTAGCATTCGAGGCTCCACGGAATCATGGCGGTCTGGTCGATGGCCGGTGTCTCCCACTCCGGGATGCCATCAATCGAGTATTTCTGGAACCAGTAAAGAAAGGGCAGATGACTGAGGCGAACCTTGTTAAGCCAGAGAAGTACCCCTCTGCTGATTTCGGGGTGGCCCAACCTTTCCATCGCACCGCCGACCCAAAGTGCATCGCGCGGCCAGCAGTACGCACTTAGGCCTCGGTCAAGCCCGGAGGCAACGGCGCCTTGCTCGGCATCGGCATGGAGCGCGGCGGCCAGGGCCGATCGACGCAGGCTCACCGCATAGGAGGCACGCGGAAAGTGAAGGTCGGGAATCGGCTCGACGAAGCGGTCCCATTCCAAGGCCGTGAGCTGCTCAACCTGGTTGAGATCGGAAGTCGGCGATCGAAACCAAGTGAGAGCGGGTCGCAGCCAGTGTTTGAACGTGCCCCGATCGCCGCTCCAGCCCGTGAAGGCGCCACTGACGAGAAGATCGACCGATACCGGCTTGCCGGCCGGCAGTTCGATCCAGCGATAGAGAATCGCCTCATTGGGTCCGGTTGGCTCGCAATCCACGTCGCCGCGAGGGTCCAGAGCCAGTGCAAACTCGATTGTCGAATCGCGAGCGAGCTTGCGGTTGGAATGCCCGTGCCCGCGATTGATCGCCAGAAGAGCCCGATCTTGGTCGTGCCAGCTCAAACCGATGTCGCCCACCCCGCCGTTGATCTCGGCCTGAACGTAGACGGCGATCATGGCCTGGCGCAGCTCTGTTCCCTCGTTGGTGACGCGGAAACGCTTGATGTACTGCCCCGGAGATTCCTCCCTCCCCTCGTTCCTGGGCATGCTGGCTCCCATGGCCACGAAATCCGTGATGAGCACACGAATCGGGCCGTGCCGCCAGGTAAGCTCCGTCGTCAGCAGGTTCGTCACGCCCGAGTAATTCTGAAACGATTCCCATGCGGCTCTCTCCGTGAACCAATCCAGCCGGCGGCCAATCGCCAGGCCGCCGACGATTGCTCGAAAATGAGACCGACTTTGCGGCAGGTCGCCTTCTCTGGGACGGACGTTCGAGTGCAGGCCCACGGTTGGGAAGTACACGTCATAGGTTGACCCTCGGCCGTCAATTCTGACTGTCATCCTGCGGTTGCCAACCAGACCCTCGGCCGTGGCGCCGAGCAGATCGGGCGACTCTGTGCGATCAGGCAAGTTCGGTCGGACGATTGAGTCCTGGTGAGTGCTCTGGGCAATCTCTCCACTCTGGTGCTCGGCAACAGAACGGTAGTGCAACCTGACCCCGACTGCTTGAGGGGGAATAGGCGCGTGCCAGAAGCTATTTCCCGCGTTGTTTTCGATCCAATAAGCCGGAATGCGTCCCAAATCGAGGTCGTCGGCCAATATCTCCAACCAAACCCGTTGATTATCCTCGACAGGATGAGTGCCGATCACGGCAGCCGACCACATCCCGGCCCGGATCGGTCCTCCACTCCGGCCCTTTGCCGCGGTCTCGATCCAGGTTGCCAGCATCGCCAAGTTGCCTCGCGTCCTCGCCGGTCAGAACGGTCGAAAGTCTCGCCCCTCATGATATGTTCGTTTGACGAATTCCCGTTGTGTGTGGGAGCGAATGCTTGATTCTGTTCCTTTCCCAGGGCTGCGCCAAGAGGAAGCCAGAGTGCGGCGCCTCAATCCTGGGGTAGAGAGCGACTTGGTCAATTCAGCCCTCCTGATCCCGAGTATCGATGCAGGTGGAACTCAAACTGGTCTACGAGGGCGAACTCCGGGTTCAGACCTATAAGCCGAACCTTGTTTGCTTTGAGAAGATCGTCGTTGAAGGAAAGGCGGGACTGTCTCATTTCAGCCCCGTGGGCGGATCGGCAAGTTGACAGTTGGGCTGGCCTGGAAAGCTCTCCCCCGGTGAAATGCGGCGTTACTGGATTTCACCACCGTTGCCATGGAGGGCTCACGCATGTTCAAGCTACCGGTCCGCACTTGGGTCCGCAACGCCGCCGCTGTGTTCTCGGGTCAGTACGGCTCTGTGACTGGGCAAGCCCAAGATTCGCAGTGCAGCCGCGAGACAGTCTATGAGCATGCCCGCAAGGTCGAAGAGCGGCTGGCCGAGGCGTCCAGTGACAAGTCTCGGCTCGCCGAACAGGAGGCCGAGATCCAGCAACTCCAGCGGAGAGTCACCGAACTGGAGGCTCGTGCCCAGCAACCAGTCGCCCTGGACCCAGTCAAGCAACGGAAGTTCGCCACGGTTGCCTCTGCGCCTGGGGTTGAGCCTGCGTCAGACCGAGGATCTGTTCCAAATCCTCTTGCCCGCGGGTCAGGCACCGGACCATTCAACCATCGGCCGTTGGGTCAAAACCGAGGCGAAACGGGCCGCAAAGGTCCTCCAGGTGCTCGACCAAAAGTGCGCAACCGAGGTCCAGACCTTAGCTCTCGATGAGATCTTTTTTGGGGGCGGCCGACCTTGGTCGGCATCGAGCCGACGAGCATGACCGCGGTCTTTTGTCACAACGCCAACGACCGCAAGGCCGCGACGTGGCAGCAGCAGTTGACTCCTTTTAAGAATCTCGAGTTCGTGATCTCCGACGCTGCCAAAGGGATTGCAACGGCCCTCCAGCAAACTGCCCAATTGCGGCGCGAGCGACCCCTTGGCGTCCGCTCTGGGCCACGGGCTGGATCTCTTCCATACGACTCAAGAGGCTCAACGAGTGTTGACACAAGCGTGGCGTGCAGTGGAGCCGCTTTGGGACCAGGCCCAGACCTGCGACGCCCAGGTTCAGCGAGACAAAAAGCAAGGAATCGACGCGCGGGGTTCGGCTTGGGTCGCCCGTACTGCCTGGTCCAAAGTGATTGAGGCGTTTGAACCGGTGGAACGCGTCGAATCGGCCTGGGACCGTTGCCGCACCGCCTTCGAGTTGTTCCGGCCCGATGGGCAACTCAATGATCGTCTCTGGGCGGAGGCCCAGATCAAGGCTGGCTTGAGCGAACTGACCGGACCCGAATGGCGCAAGGTCAGAAACTTCCTCACCGACCCACGCAGCCTGGCCTTCTTGGATCGAATGCACCAGCGTCTTGCAGCGGCTGAACCGCGAGAGGAATGGCGCGAGGTACTGGCTTGGCGGTGGTGGAGACGGCATGGCGGCTCCTCCAATCCAGGGCCGAGTCCTTTGGCCATGATGGCTTATGCCGTGGCCATGCACCTACCACTGGAGGATGCCGAGCAAGCGGCTTATGACCGGATCACGGCCATCCTCCAAGACACGGTCCGAGCCAGCAGCGCGGTAGAATGCATGAACAGCGTACTGCGGATGCAGCAATCCCGTCACCGCCGGATGACCCAACCGATGCTCGATCTGAAGCGCCTGTATTGGAACTGTCACCCATTCCGATCCGGTCCCCGGAAAAAGCAGTGTCCGTACCAAGCCTTGGGTTTGGGATTACCCACGTACGACTTCTGGACACTCCTTCAATCCGACCCGGACGACTTGACGCAAGAACTGTCAACTACAACGACAGCTGCGTGAGACAGTCCCGGAAAGGCCTTCAACGCGATCGCGCCAGAGCATGAGGCCCAGCTCTTGAACGATCGTAAGGCAACCGAGTGGAAACGAGGACCGCTGGTCAACTGCGGCAACTACCCGAGCGCGGAGGTCTGGCAGAGGATGCTTTAAGAGCGTTCGGAACATGCTCATGAAGACAGCCTGAGCTTCAGCCCCATCTTTGGTGCCCAACAGATAGTGGAGCAAAGGCAAGAGCAGAGATCGGTGTGCTGGGGGATTCCTGCCAACCGTTTGTAGGTGAGGTGGTAGTCGCGGGGGGAGATTATCTGGGGCGTCAATTCGGACAATTAGGGGCACTTCGCCGTTTCGGCCAACCTGCATGGCCTACGATTGCTTGATCATAACCATGCCGTGCCGGGTAAAGCCGGACTGACAGATTGCAGGGGGGGCCGCTGAAAAGGCTTGCTAACAGAACCACGAGGAACCTCGGTACCGTATAAGCACTAACGATCGCTACAGGGTTTTGCCGCTCTGGCGATGACTCTGCAGGCATCAAGTTCTTTGCGTTCCGTCTGGCCCGGAGAGATGGTGGATGTCAGCACCCGCGGATCTTACGCTTGAGAACGATCAGACCGAGACTTCCTCGAGTGTGCTCTTGCCGGCACGCTGAGGAGCTATCTCCTCCCGATAGACAGGAACGTCGTGAGGAGCTTCAATTCCTATACGGATCTGGTTGCGGTCAATCTTGACCACCGTGATGACGATATTGTCACCAATCACGATTTTTTCGCCTAGCTTCCTGCTCAAAACCAGCATGGGAGTCTCCCGGTTGTCGTAAAGACGAGTCGTGAAAGTCTCAAAATTGAATTCACACTAATCAAAATGCATATTGAGCAGATCTTGTGCCAGACGCTCGGTATGCCTTCGAGTATGGGGACCTAAACAGTTACGCCAGTTAGTTTTCAAAAGTTTCGGCAACGTGCGGTTGAGCTTCTTTCCCCGACCGGGCATGCCAACCCCACCACTCTTTCTGATATTGACTTTGTAAAAAAGGGAAGCAGCGATAGCACTTCGCCGTATCTCTCGTGATTGCGTGATCCAAAAAGCGTTTAGCGACGGTCATAAGAACAGAGCATTTCAATGTCCAGAGAAAGGCCGATTGGAGTCGTAATCGTTCCCGAGTGGGTGTGTTCGTGACCCTGATACTTACCTTCCCATACTATGATCGACGTTGTCACCTTCCTCTGACCGCGCAGAGCGGATCGACTGGGTCCGGAGCTGAGCTTGCGCTTACGATCGATCGATGCGAAATGGTCGAAAGCCAACGGCATCGGCCGCAACGCAGTAATAGCGCACACCGCGCAGGTTTCCTTGCACGGCGCGAGACCATTGCCTTTGCATATGCAGATGACCGTAAACGCACACCGAAACGTGCCGCCTTCTCGAAACGATCCACCCAGGGAGCTGGCGTGCCGTAAGCATCGAAGGGAGGGTAGTGCCACAGAAGGTAAAGCGGCTGCTCGCGGCTCGTTCGAAGGCGGGCTGCCAGTTCCAGCGCCCGCTCCAGTTCGCCCATCTCCTGATCGATTTCGCCTTGCCGCGGGGCAGAGTCCCGATCGCCTGCAGGAGGACCTACGCCTCTGGTCCCGCAGACGATGACCCCGTCGACTTCCAACGCGTCGCCACCGACCGCTCGAAGCGATTGCCGCAGCAGCGGGCGGATTCGTTCGACGCCGTTCCACCAGGAGTCGTGGTTGCCAGGCGAGAGAACTTTGGTTCCCGGCAAGGCGTCCAACCAGGCAAGATCCGGCTGCAAATCACGATGGTTCCTCGCCATGGACAGATCGCCGGGGAGAAGCACCAAGTCCCCGGGCTGGACCGTCTCTCCCCACCGAGCCTCGATCCTGGCCGCATGATCGCGCCATCGCGCGGCATAACGCTCGCGTCGCTCGGGACGGGCAAACGAGAGGTGCAGGTCAGCGATTGCCCAGACATTCATGGCCGCGAATCGCTTCCGTCACGGGCGGAAATGGGCCGCGAATCGCGCGTCAAGAGCCTCGTTGCGACCGGGATCGGGCGAAGTCTTGAATGAACGGATTCGTGTGTTTTTCCTGGCCAATGGTCGTGGCCGGCCCGTGGCCTGGATAAACCTTCGTCTGCTCGGGAAGATTCAGGAGCTTTGCGAAGATGCCCGCCATAAGCTGTTGGTAATCGCCCCCCAGATCGGTCCGACCGATCGATCCAGCAAACAAGACGTCACCTCCGATCACAAACGGCGGGTCATAACTGGTGCAAACGAAAACGACCGAGCCGGGGCTGTGGCCAGGAATCTCGCGGACCTCGAAGGTAAAGCCGGCGACCTCGATCTTCTCGCCGTCGTCCACCAAGCGATCGGCTGGCGGACTGGTGATCGGGATTCCGAATGGGCGGCTCAGATTGAGCTCCGCATCGCGCAGGGTGGCGGTTTCGTTTCGACCGATGACCAGCGGAGCCTCAGGATGGGCCTCCTTCAGTGCGGCGTTGCCCGCAATATGATCAACGTGCCCATGCGTGTCTAGAATGGCTGCCAGTTGTAGCTTCCTAGCCTGCAGAAACCGAAGGATGGAACGAGTATCGAATCCCGGATCGAAGACGATGGCGTCGGATCGTCCCTCTTGCCAGAGAACATACGCGTTCTGAGCGAATGGAGCCGATTCAATAACCTCGATCGTGTAATTCGGTTGAGACACCAGCGCTCCTTTCGTACTACAAAACTGATAGATACTCTCCGGCAACCCAAGCAACGGCAGGCTCGACCTTGGCGAGGATCGGGATTAGGTGAGCGATACTCCCCAGCTTGCAAACGGATCGCTGGGAATTTGTTGATTTCATGTCGCTGAGAAACCGAGCATAGCCTGGCGGGCAAAAAAACGCGAGACTTCGGCTTGGCGTGCAAGTTGCGTGATAGAATAATAATTAGCTGGCGATTCGCGGTTTCTGACCATTCCGCACCTCGAATAGCCCGCTCTATGGTCGCACACACACCAGGAGTTCGAAGGTTTATTGGCCATGAACCCGGCTGAGCTGGCGGGAGCGTGTTCGCTCCTGGTTCGCTCCCTGCGCTGAGCTTATCCAAGTCTTTTTCTTACAGCATCGGAAAACCGCGGTCGGGAGCTCAGCCGTCATGCCAACAGATCGATGGAGATCCTGGAGTCAGCCTGGAACCGGACTGGAGATTTCCCGTGCGAAAGCCGCGGTCAAGCTTCTGGCCGTAATGATATCCGCTGTTTCTGTCCTTTCTATGCCCAGCCCGGGGTTCGAGGAGAAGCAAGCGAGCCCCGACCTGGCTAGGGCAGACATCTCGAAGACCGCGCCGCGGGCTGGATCAACAACCGCCAAGCCAAAGTCACCCAGCGTTGCGACCCCGTCGTCGACACTTGGGCCCCCGCGCATTGCGCTGACAACGGGTCTGACAAATACGCATACGACGCTCAAGCCCAATCTACCGTCGCTCTCCAAGACTGCTGTCCCATCGGTCTCCGCTCCGCAAGAGCCAGCGACCGCGCGAGCCCTGCGGTTGATCACTGCCTGCCAGTCGCGGTTTGAAAGTGTGGCCGATTATACATGCACTTTCTACAAACGTGAGCGGATAGGCGACCGGTTGACGCCTCTTTATGTGATGGACATGAAGGCCCGAACCAAGCCAAGAAGCATCTACTTCAAATTCGCCGAACCCTACAAGGGTCGTGAGGCAATCTTTGTTGAAGGACGCAACGGCGGCAAGATACTCGCGCACGAGGTGGGATTAACCAAGCTTCTGGCTGGCACTCTGGAACTGGAGCCTGATTCGTCACGGGCGATGGAAGACAACCGACACCCGATCACCGACGCAGGTATCGGAATGCTAGTCGACACCGTCGCCAGCCGCTGGGCGGCAGAACTCAGCTCGGACGAGTCCGTTGTTGTCTTCGATTCCGACATGATGATCGGACCGAGACACTGCCTGCTCATCGAGTCAATTCACACCCGCCGTCAGCCGAACTTCCAGTTCTACAAAGTGCGCCTGTTCATCGACTCGGAGCTGAACCTGCCGATTCGCTTCGAAGGCTACGACTGGCCTCAGAAGCCAGATGCTCCTCCCGACCTCGCCGAGGAGTATTCCTACATCGACCTCAAACTCAACGTCGGCCTCGGCGACATCGATTTTGACACCTGCAATCGCCAGTATTCATTCGGTCGCTTCTGATCGCTCAATTCCGCCAATCATCTTTGCCGCGCGGCATCGGTTCTCTTCCGGCTAGCGATCCAGGTCCTATTCGCGATCATTGCCACAATCCTCACGATTCGTCCGCGCCGTACCGATAACTGAGGAACGAAGGAGACGGAGTGCCCGACCGGTCATTACCGACCGACGTTTTTGAACTGCGTTCATCGTCGTCGCTTGGAGATGCTGGTCGATCCCGCGAGAAGGCGGTAGAAGCGAGCTTGGCAGGCTAAAGGCCCTTCGCTAGAATCCGCCTCGCTTTGCTGATCCGCGGTGGGGCCGATCGCTTGAGCGAGTCCGACGCACATCTTTTCAGTCGTCTTCAATCCCAGGCACTTCCGCTCATTGCCATGATGGTGGCCAATGGTTGCACGGTCGGAGGCGCTCGAGGGCGAGTGTGCAGCCGGTCTTCCCGGATCATTCCATGGAAGGAGGCTCGATGAGCACGGTTCCTACCCAACTGGCCCAGGCCCGCGTGCATATTCGCTGGATGATTCGCCGCGACATGCCCGAGGTCCTGGCCATCGAGCATGCAAGTTTCGAGTATCCCTGGTGCGAGGAGGAATTCCTCAGAGTTCTCCGTCAGCGGAACTGCATCGGGATGGTTGCCGAACAGGGTGAGCGGATTGTCGGGTTCATGATCTACGAGCTTCATCGCAACAAGATCCACGTGCTCGATTTCGCCACGCACCCGGCGCTGCGACGTCAAGGCGTGGGCCGCCAGATGGTTGGCAAGCTGGCGGGCAAGCTCTCCTCTCAGAGGAGAAACCGCATCGCACTCTTTGTGCGCGAGACCAACCTGCCGGCCCAGTTCTTTTTCCGGGTGGTTGGCTTCCGAGCGGCCGAAGTCGTCCGCGAGCATTACCAGGACACGGGCGAGGACGCGTACAGCATGATCTATCATCTCGACGAGACCGTACTCGAAGCCCCTGCCGCCATGAATCGTATCGCCAAACAGCTCGGCTCTTGAGTACGCGGCCACGCGGATCCGTCAACTCTGCGGGCAATAGAGACCATCGCGGCCGCTCGAAAATCCCGGCGCGGTGGTCTCCCCAATTCGGGGTTGCTGACCGCCGCCACGCCGATCGGCTTGAATAGTCCCGGAAGTGGAATCTCGGAATAATGAATGATAGGGATTGAATCGAGCCGCCAGCGACCGCACCGCTGCTGGATTCGCGGCCTCCACGGCAAAGACCTGCAAAGCTACCTGGGATGCGCGATGTCGTTCTCATGAATGAGCAAGTGACTACTACTGGTTCTGGTCCAGCCTCGGAGAAAGTGCCGCCCAAGTCAAGAGCGGAGTTTACCCCAACCGCTTCTTCCTCTCCCGGCGACCAAGACGCCTTCGCCTCGCGGCTTGCCATGCTCGATCGGGTGGCCCTTCTGATCGGTTGGGGGCTCCCTCTCCTTGGCCTCCTGGGTGGAACACGCTTATTACTGGAGTCGACTACTCATGCAGCATCGGCTGCCGGCGGCTGGCTCGCGGGCCTACTAGAGGCGATTTGCGTGATTGGAGCCTCTGCACTAGCTGGCCTGGGCGTGAGCTCGCTGCTCCGCGTTCTAGCCGAGTGGTTTTCGCTTCATCGCCAACTGCTCGAGGCCGAACGTCAGTCGACGCTGAGATTGCTGGCCGAGCGAATCGACCGGTTGAGCGCACGATTGGGAGAGCCGGGTAGCCAATCCACGCCGCTTTCTTCGGCTTTGGAGGAAACCCCCGCTGCTTGGCTCAATGAGCACTCGCTGGCCGAGATCCGGCAGTCGATCCGGGCCGGGAAATGGGACGAAGTGGCCTCGATGATGGACAGATATTCTCCCGCTGAGCTCGCCGATCCGCGGCTTTCGTCACTGACAGCGGAGATTCAATCGGCTCGTGAGACCGCGCGGTCCGAACAACTAGCCCAGCTCAAGGCGGCGCGGCAGGTAAGCGATCCGGACCGGGTGCTCGAGCTCCATCAGTCTTTGACCCATCTTCTCGACGCGGAGACTCGCGGCTCCCTTGACTCCGACCTGTCTCAATGGTTCCTACGGTTGATTCACAACCGCCTGCGGAGCGGCAAGATTCAGGCCGACCTCGTCGTTCTTGCCGGCCGCATCGCCGAGGCTTTCAGCCATACCGTGGAAGGCGCCAGCCTGCGCGCCTCGCTGCCCACCCTCCGCCGCAGCGCCGGGCTCTGCTCCCGTTGCGGCCAGCCCTATAGCGGCATTGCCAACGCGTGCCCGGCCTGCCTCGCCCTTGCGCAACCCCCGGCAAGCCCCCAGGGCCCTCCACCACTTGATTCCGGAGGAGGGACATAGCCCTGTCGAGCAAAATGCTATAAACTCGATAGACTTAAGAAGGTTTAAGGGGTCGAGAGGAACGTACTTCGCTCGTTTTCCTTGACACTAGAGCTCTTTGGAAGATCCGGCAGTTCGCTCCGACCTTGCTCGATCGACTCTCTGGAAGAGAAATTCGACTCCACGGGAAGAGCACTCTCGATGACGGTCTCCGCAAAGTGCTATTACGCCCTCCGCGCCATTTACGCTCTGGCGGAGTACCAAGGAACAGCGCCGCTGAAGGCCAACGAGATTGCCGAGCGGCAGCATATTCCGCTCAAGTTTCTGGAAGCGATCCTCAGCCAGTTGAAGGGGGGAGGCTTCGTCACGAGCCGACGGGGCATGGAGGGGGGTTATCTGCTGGCTCGGCCGGCTGATAGCCTAAAGGTGGGCGAAGTGATTCGTTTCATCGATGGTCCAATTGCGCCCGTGGATTGCGTGAGCGTCTCCCGACCCAAGGAATGTGAATACCCAGGTCACTGTCCGTTCTTTGGCTTCTGGGGCAAAGTCCGCCAGGCGATCTCCGACGTTGTCGATCAAACCACCTTCGCCGATCTGATCAAGGAGAACGCAAACTTGGGACTGGTCTATATTCCTGAATGGACGATCTGACTAAACAGTTTTTTTGTATATATAATTATATGATAAAAATCGCCGCTTCCTGCACGAGCGGGAGAGAAGCGGCGATGTGATCGAACTCTGGTCTGTGACTGACAGAACGCGAAGGAGCGGCCGTCATCGAGAGCAGCAAACCGGCATGTTGTTCATGCAGACGCAGCAAGAAAGTGGCCTCATGCAGTGATCGCAAAGCCTTGTCCCGTCTCTAGTTGTGCTGGTATCAAGTATTGACGATACAGCAATAACAAGCATTCCAGCGGGCTAGAACAATAGTAATGCGGTAATCCAGTACCGGCGAAAAAAGAAGCCCCGGTAGCGATCCTAGGGGCTTGCTTCGTCGGCCGATCGACCGTACTTCGCAGCGAAACGGCCGAGGGTCCCAAGAGGATCGCCTCGGCCGTTGTCGTGACGGGCAGCGGAAGGGGGGACAATTTCGCACGGGTGGGACTTAAACTCCGACCACTTCCTTTCTGTAGACATGGGAGAGCCCATGAAGTTCAGAATCTCTGGCGTGGACAAGGCCGGCAAGGACCTAACGATCATCGTCACCGCCAGCAATGAGAGAATGGCAATCGAAAAGGCCAAAGCCAAAGGGATAGCCCCCTATGCAACTGAGCAGGTGACAGAGGATCTGCAAAGCAAGCGGGAGGCCGCTGAGCGTGCCTCCAATGTGTTACTGACGACAACCCCAACGATCGAAGGGCACCGTATCGTGTCCTATCTCGGGATCGAGTCGGTTGAAATCGTCATCGGAACGGGCTTCTTTTCGGAGTTGAGCGGGGACATTTCGGATTTCTTCGGAATACGCTCGAAGGCTTTCGAGGCGAAACTCCAAGAGGCAAAGCAAGTCGCTTTCGACTTGTTGAAAACACGGGCGGAGCAGAAGGGGGCCAACGCGGTCGTGGGCGTGGACCTGGATTACACCGAGTTCACCGGCAACCGGATTGGCCTCATCGTAAATGGGACGATGGTTCGGGCAGTTCTGATTGCTGAGCCGAACCCATGATGGGCCGGTGCCACTGGCCTCAACGCCATGACTCGGCCCCAGAACTCCCGGCCCCGATCGTCCATGTATTGATCGGGCCATCGGACGATCTCGGAATCGGACCGGAGCCGGAACCCGTCCAGGATGATCCCCACCGACCAGCGGGAGTGCCGCCAGTAGCCAGAGATAGAAATGCCCCTTGACCGCCGCTGGTGTAAGCACTGCGAGAAAGTCACCTGGCATCGCCGGGAGTGGAGGTTCCCGCGTTCGCACCTATAGACGCTGATCGCGCTGCTGGGCCTGCCTTTCGTCTGGTGGTACGATACGTGGGACTGCACGGTGTGCGATCGGCGGGCAAGGCGAGGGCTGGTCAAGTGTGGCCTCGATGAGTGAACCGCGATGAAACGAGACAAGGTGAACCTCATCGCTTAGGATCGACGCAAAAGCATCTTTATGTCAGGTGGGTCGATACTTTATAAGGCCCGAACGTGCCAGTCAAAGAAATTGGCTCCTATATTTTTATTCATTTCCTCGAATCGAGTGGCAGACCATTGCAATCGAGTGTGACTCGCGTCCACGATGGCGGATGAGATGCACCGCTCACGGCGGGCGACGCGTCTGAGTCACGACGGCCCTATCGCTCGGGACCCCGGGCGATGGGGCTTTTTCTTTCGCAACAACTCGATGCCGAGAGGAGCCTCCAATGTGGTCCACTAACTCGCATTCGCTGCCGCTGTTCTCCCAAGCCCGACGTCACCTGTCCCAGCGGCGATTCACGCTGGAACGTCTCGAAGAACGTGCCATGCTGTCCACCATCGCCCTGACGGTCAACACGCTGCTCGACGATCCGACGGGTGTTCCGATCTCTGGACACACCACCCTTCGTGATTCGATCACCCAAGCCGACGCTGGCACCGGGAACCAGTACGTCATCAAGTTCGCGGTCGATGGAACGATCGCGCTGACCAATCAGCTTCCGGACTTGGCAAACAACATCGTCATCAAGGGACCGGGTGCGGCGAATCTTGCGATTCACGGTAATGACAGCTTCACCATTCTTACCGTGGATAGTGGCAATACTGTCGGGGTTTCCGGCGTGACGATTGAAGGTGGCCATGCCGTCGGCGGAAAAGGCGGTGGCCTGGACAATGACGGCACGGCTACGGTTATCGGCAGCGTTTTTGTTGATAACTCTGCCGGCCCTGGCGGTTCTGGCGGTGGCATTTACAATGACGGCACGGCGACGATTATCGGCAGCTCCTTCACCAATAACTCCGCTGCCGATGGCGGTGGCATCTGCAACGTCTTCGGTTCATTGAGGGTGATCGGCAGCTCCTTTACCAGTAACTCCGCTACGGACGGCGGCGGCGGCCTATACAACGGCAGCACAGCGATGGTGATCGGTAGCTCTTTTACTAGCAACTCCGATACCAACGTCGGTGGCGGCATATACAACCAAGGGACGCTGACGGTAATCGGCAGTTCCTTCACCAGCAACTCTGCGTTCTACGCCGGCGGCGGCATCGACAACTTCGGTCCATTGACGGTGATCGGCAGCTCCTTTACTAGCAACTCCGCCATCGATGGCGGCGGTATCTACAATCGTAACACGCTGATCAACATCGGCAACTACTTCTCCAATAACACCGGAGGTAACATCGGCCCGTAGTGTTTCTGATCGTCACTCGTGGCTTCGATGAGTGAACCGCATGCCTCGGTGTTTCGCCCACATCAGCCAGAAAGGCGCCGTCCGGTACGATGCCGTGCCCGGCTCGATCGGCATTCTCGAGTCGCCAGACAAGCCCATGCCGATCGGCGAAGCGCATTGTGTTACGTGGGATCAGAACGGGCTTGCGGTCTGGACGCTCCGGATCGGAAAGGAAGAGATTCCGGGTCGCTGGGTGATTGTCGATCGTGAGTTTCGGCCACGCCTCCCCGCCAGATTGCCGCCCGTTTAGCGTGACTATGCACCGAGCATGTCCCCCCGGGAAGATTCACGGCTTCCCAGGCTGAGACAGACGAACGAACGAACGAACGAACGTAGAACCTACTGAAATGACGAACGGCCAGCGCGTTGCTGGCCGATTTCGTTGGATGGCTCCACTAAGGTCGGAAGCGCGACATTTCCGACACCACCCCTGAGCGTAATCCGTGCTTCACACTTCTCCCTTAAATCATGCCAAATTTTTGCATGTTCACACATTCTTCACTAAAAACAAACGATCGCATTGCTAGTATATGCGTCGGAAGACCTGCCACGTCCTTGGTTTTTCCTGGGGCTTGGCGCATGGAAAGGACCTGCGGGAGTGGCGACTCCCCAGGTCCATGAGGTCTGTTTCCCCCCGGCCCGTTAGACAGGAAGGAGTAACATTCCTGTGAGCGACTCTACCACGCCGGCCGGCCGTGTCAACGGCCTGGGCCATGATATTCCCGCATCTTGCGCTGAAAATGCGGCGCACCCACCTGCAACTATCCACGATGCGCCACCCGAGACACCAGGCGGCCAAGCTGGTAAAACATCTCGGGAACGCATCGAACAACTGAAGTTAAAACATCTTCAGATGGTATTCACAATCAAGGTCATGGCGTTTCTGACAGCCGTGTTCCTTCTGATGGCGCCCGTCCTCGGAATCGTCAAGGTCATCGTGGATCTCGCGGCTAAGGCGGCTTCACATTACCTTGGATTCTGAACCGAAGGTGTTGCCGGCGGCCGCCTTTTCATTTCCCTGGCCGCCGGCAACGTTCAGGACGGACCCGCCATCAAGGATGGTCTGGCCGCACCGGTCGCACCGTCGCGAGACGAATCTCGCGGCGCGCAGTTCTCCTCAGTTGCGGGCGATGGCTGCCTCAGTAACGTTGAGTTGCCCACGGATGACGGCCTCTCTGGTCACCGGGTCGTCCGGGAACTTCGCGGCCGCAAGCGCCGGGAGGTGCACATCGTCAATCCGGCGAAGTGCCGCGGGTGTGGTGCGTCTGTGGTGAAGTTGTGCCTGGATGCGATCCCGGTACGCATCGAGGTACTCAGCCACGGCCTCATCGACCGGGCGGGCGGGCTGGTTACCGTACGAGTCTTGCCACATAGTTGCCTCGCTGGGATGGTGAGAGCCCGGGCCGTGTCGCCCGGGCAGGTCCGGTCAACTGTTCTCGCTCGGGTCTAGTGTCCAGTTTCCGGACGCGAGCAACGCGAGGTTATCGGTTGTCCAATTCAGGTCATTGAGCTGGGCATTCGTGACGATGCGCTTGCCGTCGTGGCTCACTGTGCTCGCGCCACGGTTGCCATGCTCGTCCTTTGCAAGCCGGCTCGGACGGTCGCTGCTGTTCAGGTAGCTGGGCTTGCCCTCGAGGAAACGGTCGAAGTGCTGGCCGATGGCTTTCGGGTCGGGGTCGCCCTGGCCCTTGAACGCTCCGGCCTTCCACAGGTCGGGGATAAGGTCCGGCTTGACGCCGCGAGCCTGGGCCCACTGGGTGAAAGCCTCCCGGTGTGTGTGCTCGACGTTGCTGGCCTCCAGCTCGGCCGCCCTTGTCGCGAGCGGTTCCAACTCCGCGAGCTTGCCCTTCAGTTCACCAATCTCCCGTTCTTGCTCCGCGAAGACTTCCTTCCAGTCTTCGAGCGTCAGCTCTGCCGGCTTCTCGCCGGACTCATCATCATCCCGTTCATCGTCTGCCATTGCTGTCCTTTCGTGTTCTGGATGTCGTCGTGGGGGAGCCTACGACGTTTGAGCGGGGGTAGTGCTCCACGGCGGCTGCCTGGGGTCTTCAAGTGAATCGTCAGAGCAGTGAACGAGTCCGTACCCGCTGCACACCGCCATTAAATGGTGGTCATGGAAGTCACCCAGAAGGCTGTTGGACGGTGCTACGAGAAAATACCCACGGTCGGCAAACTCCGCGACTCGCCGAGCTGCCGCCGCGACCTGGTCGAATTGTGCGGCAAGCCGAAGCTTGTGGGCGGAAACGGGGACGCGATTAGTTTGGCCAGGAGCCCAGGCAGTATGTGGCGGAAACAGGGACGCGATTAGTGTAACCAAGAGCCCAGGCAGTAGATTGTCGTCAATACTAATCGCGTACCGGTTTCTCCGTCCCGTGGCGCTCCGCCTTCGCGGATGATGCCGAATGGATGTCTGGGAAGTCCCGCGATCGTCTTGCTCCGGTCTTGACAGAGGCTTCCTCGTGGATGTCGGACCGACGCGAGCCGGCCCCTGCCCGGTCGCCTGACACGACGCTCGCTTACCTGAAAAATGGTAAGATGCTCTTCACGCGGGCGGCTACGAACACCCGGAGGTGCCGTGGACCACTTGTTGGGCCCGGAAGAGTGACTGACCAGGGTCTTCGCCATGACAGCCGCTCACTCAGCCGGACAGGCAACTTCCACTTCCGAGCCATACCGGGCATTGCTGGCCGTCTCAGAGGCGATCGCGTCGCACCGCGATCTGCCCGCGTTGTTCTATGAGTTGGCCTGCCGGCTCCATCACGTGGTGCGATTCGATTCCCTCGCCCTGGTCCTGCACGAGGCAGCGACCAACACCATGCGCCTGCACGTGCTCGGGTCCTCCGAACCCACGCCGTACCTGCCCGCGATCGTTCTTCCTGTTGAAGATGACCCGGCGGGGTTGGTGTGGCAGATCCAGCAACCGCTCATCATCTCGAGCGTGGCGGAGGAGAGCCGCTGGCCGCGGTTCCTGGAACGGGTGCAGCCCCATGGACTCCAGAGTCTTTGCGGGCTCCCGTTGACCACGGCTCGGAGGCGGCTGGGCACGCTAGTCTTTGCGTCGAGGCAGCCGGCGGTATACGATGCGGCGGACGCGGGCTTCCTCCAGCTTGTCGCCAATCAGGTGGCCGTGGCGGTCGAGAACGCCCTCGCTTTCCAGGAGATCGAGGCGGCTTTCCGGGAGATCCAGGCGCTCAAGGACAAGCTCGCCAAGGAGAATGCCTACCTGGAGGAGGAGGTCCGCATCGAGCACAACTTCGGCGAGATCGTCGGAGAGAGCGCCGCCCTACGCCGAGTGCTGAAGGAGGTTGAGACCGTCGCCCCCACGGGATCCACGGTGCTCATTCGCGGCGAGACGGGCACGGGCAAGGAGCTCATCGCCCGCGCCCTGCACGAGCTGAGTCCCCGGCGAGACCGGACCTTCGTCAAGCTCAACTGCGCGGCCATCCCCACGGGGCTACTGGAGAGCGAACTCTTCGGCCACGAGAAGGGCGCCTTCACCGGCGCCATCAGCCAGAAGGTGGGGCGGTTCGAGCTGGCCCACCAGGGGACACTGCTCCTCGACGAGGTGGGCGATATCCCCCCGGAGCTGCAGCCCAAGCTGCTCCGCGTGCTGCAGGAGCAGGAGTTCGAGCGTCTAGGCGGCACGAAGACCATCAAGGTGGACGTGCGGCTGGTGGCTTCCACCCACCGCGACCTGGCCCGGCTGGTGGCCGACGGCCGCTTCCGTGAAGACCTCTACTACCGGCTGAACGTCTTCCCGCTGGTGCTGCCGCCGTTGCGGGAGCGTCGTGACGACATCCCGCGGCTGGTCCGCCATTTCACCCAGCGGTTCGCCCGGCGGATGGGTCGGCGGATCGAGACCATCCCGACGGCGGTCATGGACGCCCTGGTCCGCTACCCCTGGCCGGGCAACATCCGGGAGCTGCAGAACGTCATCGAGCGGGCGGTCATCCTCTCCCCGGGCCCGTCGCTCCAGGTCCCCCGCGGCGACTTGCAGCCCGCCCCCGCGCAGGCCCGGACGCCGTCCGCTGCGCCGAGCACCCTGGCCGACGCCGAACGGGACCACATCCTAGGCGTCCTCCGCGAGACCGGGTGGGTGCTGAGCGGCCCGGACGGCGCGGCGGCTCGGCTGGGCATGAAACGGACCACTCTCCAATCGAAGCTGAAGAAGCTGGGCATCTCCCGTCCGCGCCCGTGACGCTATTTCGGCAGTTGCCGAAGTGCCGGCACTTCCACTTCGGCACTCCCCCTCCATCCTCCCGTCCCTCTCGCCCCGACCGGTCCGTAACTCATTCCAGCTAAATAAATTACGCGGCGAAGTGAGAATTCTTCGCCGCGCCGGTACGGCCTCTGCTTTAGGAGTAAGCCGGTAAGGGCAGGAGCGGCGGTGGAGATCACCACCGACGATAACCGGGGCCCGTGCGAGGGCGTCAGCGATGCTGCGAATCACGGTCCACGATCACCCGCGGGCCCTCACGTTCCAGCTCGAAGGGAGCTTGGCCGGGCCGTGGTTGCGGGTGCTGGAGGAGTGCTGGCAGGACACCCTGGCCCACCGGAGCAAACCCATGCTCCGTGTCGACTTGACGGGGGTGACCTTCATCGATGCCGCGGGCCGGGCCTGTTTGGCGGCCATGCACCGCCGAGGGGCCGAATTCATCGCCCCCGACTGCCTGACGAAAGCCGCCGTGGCCGAGATCACCCAGTCAACCGGTCCCGAACGCGGGCGTCCGAAGTGACGGGCTCCTCGCGCAACCGACCGACCGAAAGGGGAAACATCATCATGATAAGCAATGTTCACGAGAATACGGGCCCCGCAATCGAGGCACGGCCGACTCCGGCCGGGGCCGCGACGGCGGAGACGCGGGATAGCTCACCTCCGCCATCGGCCGAAGGAGCCGCCCATCCGGACCACGAAGCCCCGGAGCCGGCCACCGACGCCCCTGCTGCAACGCCGCCCCCTGTGGCCGGGGCGCCATCGCACCCCTGGAGAAAATGGCTGCTGTGGGCGGGGGCCGCGGCCGCCCTGGCGGTCGCAGGATATCTCCTGGTCCCCGCGGTGGAAACTGCGATGAGCACGGTGTCCACCGATGACGCTTACGTCAACGGGTACGTGACGCTCGTGGCGCCCCGAGTGCCCGGCCAGGTGGCCCGGGTCCTGGTCCATGACAATTACCGCGTGCGCGTTTTTCGTTCGTGGCGAGGCGAGCCTACGAAGGAATGGGCTCCAATCCGTATAGCCGAGTTGCTGTCCACCCGCCCCTCTCAGGAATATAGGGGAGGGACGATGCGCCAGGAAGGCGGGAAGAGGGTGATGACAGACGGAAAGGGGGAACATCAACATGAGAAGCACAGGTGATCACGATCCGGGAACTGCAAACGAGGCGAGGCCGGCCCCCGCGGGGGCTTTGCCGGGTGAAGCGCGGGATAGCTCGCCTCCGCCACCAGCCGAAGGGACCGCCCATCTTGACCACCGAGCCGCGGAGAGGGCAACCGATGCCCCTCCCGCCACGCCGCCGTCGGCCCGGGCGCCGTCGCGCCTCTGGCGGAGGGGGTTGCTGTGGGCGGGGGCCGTGGCCGGCCTGGCGTTCGGAGGTTATGCCCTGGCCCCGACCGTCAAGACGATGCTGAACACGGTCTCCACCGATGACGCCTACGTCAACGGGTACGTGACGCTCGTGGCGCCCCGGGTCCCCGGCCAGGTGGCCCGGGTCCTGGTCCATGACAATTACCGCGTGAAGAAGGGGGACCTTGCTGGTCCAGCTCGATCGCGAACCGTACCAGGTGCAGGTCGACCTCAAGAAGGCGGCCGTGGTCAACGCCGAGGCCGACCTCAAGGCCGCGACGGCCCAGGTCCGGGGCATCCTGGCGCAGGCCCGGCAGCCAGCGCTGGAAGCTCCAGAGGTCGATCGAAGATGTCGACGACTCAGGTGGCGCTGCTCCGGGCCCGGGTCGCGGCCCTGCGGAGCAAGGAGGCGTCCTTCGATCGCGCCACGCGCCGACTTGCTGCGGGCCCGGGGCCTCGTCAGCCGCGACGCGCTCTCCCGCGAGGACTTCGACCAGCGCCGTCGAGGCCGAGCGGACGGCCGAAGCCGCGGTCAAGCAGGCCCTCGAGGAAGTCTATGAGGCGCGGGTCGCCCTCGGCCTCCGCCCGCACCCCGAGAAGGGAGGAGCTGACGGACGTCCCCGCCGACCTCAACCAGACCTTCTCCGGGGTCCGCGCAGGCGCTGTCGGAGCTGGTCCAGAGCATGGCGCAGGTCGGCCTCCCCCTCGGCTCCGTCTCCCAGACGCCCCAGCAGGCCCTCGACGAGTTCATCAGGCGCGACAAGGAGGGGAACATCGATCGGATCGCTGGAGCGGCTCGTGCCCGAGGCGCCTGCGGTCCGGCAGGCCGAGGCCAAGCTCCTCCAGGCCAGGCGCGACCTCGCCCAGGCCGAGCTGAACCTCCGCTACTGCGACATCATCGAGCGAGATCGACGGCGTGGTGACCAGCCGCAACGTCAACCCCGGCAACAACGTCGCCCCGGGGCAGGCCCTGATGGCCGTCCGCTCGCTCACCGAGATCTGGGTCGACGCCAACTTCAAGGAGACGCAGCTCGCCGACCTGCGGATCGGCCAGCGGGTGCGCTGCGAGGTCGACATGTACGGCGGCCGGCGGGAGTTCGAGGGCCGCATCACCGGCTTCACCATGGGGACCGGCCAGACCCTGTCCCTGCTGCCGCCGCAGAACGCCACGGGCAACTACGTGAAGATCGTCCAGCGGCTGCCGGTCCGCGATCGAGCTGACCGACTACGACCCCGACAAGGCCCCCCTGTTCGTCGGCCTCTCGGTCACCCCCTACGTGTACTACAAGGAGCCGGCGACGGGGCCGCACGCCGGGGCGGTCTTGCAACCATTGGCCCCTCCTCCGACGGGCCCGACGGACCCCACGCCCTCACCCGCATCGGGCGCAAGCCGCGAGTAAGGACTGATGGAAGTGGAGTTTCCGCAGATGCTCATGCCCTTCATGGTCGCCACCGTCCTGCTTTTCGGCAGTCTGCTGGTCTACGGCACGGCGATGCACCTTATTGTGCGTGTGGTGGTGAGGGCTGATCCGAAGTCGGTTCCAGCGAGCTGGGATTCTGGAAGAGTACCGCCGTCATGGCGATCGTTACGGCGATCACGGCGGTTGCGCACCTGACCCAGATCGCCTTCTGGGCGGTGGCCTTTCTTCTGTGCGGGCAGGTCTCGACCTTGGAGGCGGCCTTCTACCTTTCAGCCCAGAATTACACGTGCTCTCGGTTATGGCGACGTCCTGCTGTCCGAACGGTGGCGGTTGCTCGGCCCCCTCGAGGCCATCAACGGCCTCCTGTTCTTTGGACTGTCAGCGGCCGTGTTGTTCGCGATCATGAGCAACTTGATCGCCGAGCGCCTACGCACCGAAACCGGGTACCAGAGCGAGGCAGCCGAGGAACCGGCCCTCTTCCGGTGGCCGGCGACGCGTTGATCGAAGTGAGCATACGAATTCTTGTCAAGAGGACATTGGTCCACCGCGGAGGACGCATGATGAGCAGCGTGACACTGACCCCAGCCGCCGTCAGCCGCCCGGCGGTCAACCCCTGGCTCGTCGCCACGGCCGTGGTCGATCCCCACGTTCATGGAGATCCTGGACACCACGATCGCCACGGCCTCGATGCGGTACATCGCGGGCGGCCTGTCGGCGACGATGAACGACAGCGACTGGGTCATGACCAGCTACCTGGCGGCCAACGCCACCATCCTGCCGATCACGGGCTGGCTCTCGGCCCACCTGGGCCGCCGCAGGTACTTCCTCCTCTCCATCGCCGTCTTCACCGCCGCCTCGGTGCTGTGCGGCCTGGCCACCAGCCTCGAGCAACTGATCCTCTTCCGGGTGATCCAGGGCCTGGCCGGCGGCGGGCTCCAGCCCGCCAGCCAGGGGATCCTGATCGACGGCTTCCCGCCCGAGAAGCAGGGCACGGCCATGACGGTGTTCGGCGTGGCGGGGCTGATCGCCCCGGTCATCGGCCCGACGCTCGGCGGCTACATCACGGTCAACTACAACTGGCGCTGGATCTTCCTCATCAACCTCCCGATCGGCGTCCTCGGCTACCTGATGTGCCACTTCGCGGTCGAGGACCCCGAATACCTCAAGCAGGAGCGGGCGGAGCTGCGTCGCCGGCCGCTCAATTTCGACTACATCGGCCTGGGGCTGCTCGCCCTGATGATGAGCTGCTGGGAGATCCTGCTCAGCAAGGGGCAGGAGTGGGACTGGTACAACGACCCCTTCTGGAAGGCCCAGACGCTGGCCGTCCTGTTCGTCGTCTGCCTGGGCGCCCTGCTCTTCCGGGAGATGAGGATCGCCAACCCGGTGGTCAACTTCCGGCCGCTGGGCGAGCGCAACCTCGCGGCCTCCAGCATCATCATCTTCTGCGCCTACGGCGTCCTCTACGGCGCCAGCGTGTGCCTGCCGTCCCTGCTCCAGTCCCTGTTCGGCTACGACGCCTTCGTCTCCGGCCTGGTGATGTCGCCCTCCGGCGTCTTCTCCATCCTGATGATGCTCGTCGTCGGCGTCCTCCTCGGCCGGGGCACCGACGCCCGCTGGCTGATCGCCGCGGGGCTGCTCGTCATGGCGGCCGGGTGCTACTGGATGGCGCGGATGAACCTGTACATCAGCCCGGGGCAGGTGATCTGGCCGCGGGTGGTGTTGATCTGCGGCCTGTCGTTGCTCTTCGCCCCGATCAACGTGGCGGCCTTCCGCTACACCCCCCCGCACCTGCGCGGGGCCGCGGTCGGCCTGTTCGCCCTGCTCCGCAACGAGGGGGGCAGCGTGGGCATGTCGATCAACAAGATCATCGAGCAACGGCGCGAGCAGTTCCACCTGGCCCGCGTGGGCGAGAACCTCAGCCCGCTGAACCCGCACGTGCAGTCCTTCTTCAGCCAGGTCAAGCCTACTTCATGCAGCAGACGGGCGATCCGGCCCGGTCGCAGCAGATGACCCTCCAGTCGCTGGACGATCTCCGCCAGCAGCAGGCGGCGTCCCTGGCCTACTTCGACGTCTTCTGGCTGTTCGCCGTCCTGAGCCTGGGGCTCGTGCTCCTCGTGCTCCTGATGAAGCGCTCGGTGGCCGAGAAGGGGGAGCTCATCGGGGGGGAGTAAGTGAGACAGCGGAGGCACTCTCATGCTCATCCTCAGCCGGAGGTTTCCGCACCCCCCGCTGCAGGAAACGACCGGATCAGGTGCGGTTTTACAGCGGAGCTATGACTCATGAGCGACAACCATACCAACACGTGTGAACAAGACGCCCGGCGCAGAGCTTCGTGGCCGGTCCCACCAGTACCACCTACCCTCTTGTGCTCCGGCGTGGGCTGAAGGGCTCGTGGATCCGGGCGGTACTCAAGATGGCATCGCCAAGGATGGCGCGGCGGACGATGGGCCTGACGGTCCTGATGGTCATCGGCGTGGCGGCCTCGGAGGCCCGGGCTCAGCCCCGGCTCGGCGGGCCGCCGCCGATGGGCGGGCCACCGATGGGCCGGCCACCGATGGGCGGGCTCCCGATGGGTGGGCCACCGATGGGCGGGTTCCCGATGGGCGGGATGATGGGGCCCCCCCGGTTCGGCCCCGGGCCGATGCCGGGCGGCCTGTTCCGGCCGTCGCCAGGCCCGGGGGGCATGCCCGTCGGCATGGGCACGGGCCGGCCACCAGGCGGACCCGTGGGGCTCGCAGGCGGGCCGGCGGCATGAACCCGACGGGCGCGGGGGAACCGCTGGGTCCTGGGGCGCACCGGGCGGCCGGCCGGTGCTCGGGGCCGACCGCCCGGGCGGGTGGAACCAACCGACTCCAGGGCGGCAGGCCCCTGGCGGCGCGGGCGGTGGCCCGGCCGACCGCGGCTGGGCCGGGGCAGGCGCTCGCCCCGAGCAGGGCCGGGACGTCAACCCCCGCCATGCCGACTGGTACCACGGCGGCTGGGCCGACTCCGGGGGCGGCAAGTCGTCCTGCGCGCGGGAGGCCGAGGCCGCGGGCTGGGGCTTCTCCGCCGGGTCGTCGTTGGCTAACGGTTATGGCTACGGCTACGGCTACGACTCCGGCTACGGCTATGGCTCCGGCTCTGGCTACGACTCCGGCTACGGCTCTGGCTCCGACTCCGGCTACGGCTACGGTGACGGGTACGTCAACCCGTACTACGACACGTCTTCGACCGGTGGCGACTCCTCGCGCGGTCGCGGCGCAGGACACCGATTCGATCGCCCAGCAGGGCGCGGCCACGGCGGCACGGGGCGACCAGGCGTCTAACCCCGACCCCGATGGCACGAAAACCGCCACCGACTCCACGGCCACAGTGGAACGGGGAGACCAGGCGTTTGACCGGGCTCGCGACGCTTTCAAGGCGGGCGACTACGCCGCCGCGCTGGACCTGACCGACGCGGCCCTCAAGGACCTGCCCGTCGACCCCCTCGTCCACGAGTTCAAGGGGGTCGTCCTGTTCGCCCGCGGCGAGTACGCACAGGCCGCCGCCGAGATCCACACCGTGCTGGCCGTCAGGACGGGGATGGACTGGACGACGTTGATCGGGCTCTACCGGGACGTCGACGACCTACACCGGCCAGTTGCGAGCGCTGGAGGACCGCTGCCGGCAGGACCCGAAGGCCGCCGCGCCCCGCTTCGTCCTGGCCTACCATTACTTGGTCGCCGGGCACAAGGACGCGGCCGTCGCGCGGCTCAAGGAGGTGCTCGCCTCGGAGCGCGGCGACCGGGTGGCCCGCCACCTCCTCGCGGCGCTGACCGGCACCCCCCCGACGCCGCCCGAGCCGACAACGACTCGAGCCGTGCCCGACCTAGACGGGGCCGCCGGCCGACCCCCGTCGGTTGAGCTGCTCGGCCGCTGGAGGGGCGACCGCGACGGGTCGACGTTCGAGCTGAGCCTCGACGACCGGGGCCGGTTCGTCTGGCGGGCGGCACGCCAGGGGAAGGCCACCGCCATCGTCTCCGGCGCCTACGCCGTCTCGGGGGACAGGCTGACCCTCAAAGCCGAGGACCGGCCTCCTCTCCGCACCTCCGTGACCGAGTTGTCTCCGGACTCCTTCCGATTAAGGATCGTCGGTGGCATCCCGGGTGACCCGGGTCTGGGATTCCGCCGGGTCGCGATGGCGGGGGCACAGGACCGGGATCAAGGCGACGGGTCACGCGAGCCGTAAGGGGCGCCGGGTTGGAGCGACATCCTGATGCACCGCGGGCCGGTCGGAGACGCCCCCATTACGAGGAGGATTCATGGCGATCACACCATCCGAGCCGGCTCCCGAGGTCGCGGGGGCCCGACGGTGGACATCACGGTTGCTGAGCGAGGCCGCGGGGAAGTTCGGCCTCCTCGTTGTCGCGCTCGTCGCTCTGATGGGCGTGGCACCCCTCGTCCCCAGCCCGGTGAGTCACGCCGTGCTCACACTCTTCACCGGCGCCGTCCTGGTGGCGAGCCTCCACGCGGCCTGGCCGGGTGGGAAACCGGTGGTCATTGGGCTCGCCGTAGCCTTGGCTGACCTCCTGATCGGGTGGTGCACCACCCACTTTGGCACCCGGTGGCTCCTCCTGCTCGAGATCATGCTCTGGATGTCTACCCTGATCTACGTCATGGCCACGATCCTCCGGGCCATCTTCGCGAGCCGGGAAGTGACCGTCGAGACCCTCCTGGCGGCGCTCTGCGTCTTGCTGCTGATGGGCCTGTTCGGGGCGTTCGCCTTCACCCTTATCGACCTGATGTTACCGGGGTCGTTCCGGGCGTCGAACGGGCCGTGTCTTGTCTGGGCGGATGAACGATCGAGGGCGACAGAATTCATGCGTCTTTTCGTCTTCAGCTATGCGACGCTGTCCGGGTCGAACTGCGCGGAGATCGCCCCGGCGACTGGATTCGCACGGAACGCCGCGTCGTTGGAGGCGATGGCAGGACAGGTCTACCTGGCAGTCGTGATCGCCCGACTGGTCGGCTTGCACGTGACACGGCCGTCACGCGACATCGCCGGTGGATGACGAAATGACAGCTCGTAGGGATTTGGAGACGCGAGGCGGTGACGGAGACGCCCACACTATTGGACGACGCGGCGGGCCGGAGGCCCAGAGCGTGCCATTTAGCTCCGAAGAAACCGCGCCAGATAGCGGACAATTTAACAACCAAGATCGAGAGCCTGTGAGCTTACACGCCCCGCGAGGCGGCCGCCCCGTGGGCAGATATGAGTGGGACAACTTTTCGACATGATTCGGATGCGCGTTTCCGAGGGTAGCTATGTCGTCGGGCAGCACGCGTCCGAGCGGTTGGACGAGCGCGGTATCATGGAGTGGCAGGCAGTCATAGGGGTGGAGGACGGCGAGTTGATTGCCGAGCGGCCAGACGCGACGCCCAATCCAGCCGTGGAGGTACGCGAGTCCTTGCCCGATGGCGCCTCAGTTCAGGGCTGTTCGGTCTCATCTCCCTCAGAGCGGCGTCGCCAAGTTGGTAACCGTCCACTTCTTTGATCGAGACTAAAGCCATGCACATTCCGGGAGAGCGAATCAAGAGGACACGGCTCATTCAGACCGAGAAGTATGTGGTCGCAGTCGAGGTCGAGATGGTCATCCCAGTCGATGACCCAAGCGATCCGTGCTATGAGTCAGGAACGGTTCAACCCCTTCGGGAGGTGAAGGAGCACGCCGGGCGCGGGGACGTGGCCTGGTTGACCAAGAAAGGAAAAGTCTACGCGGCGGTGGGGGCTGCATGAGATTCTCGTTCGGCAGCGGCGGTCAGTCCGGAGTAAGTCGCCCCGAAACGGTTCGAGAAGGCGTCTTCTTGCGGAACCGGCTACTTTGACCGTGACGGCGCAACTCCAATTTCAGCAAACAGATAGGCCTAGAGTTGCTACAGTTGAGTCCCATTATCACTACGAGAGCACTGGACTTAAGTTCTCACTATATATCGACTTATGACGAACTCGAAGCTGAAAGAACCCGTCCGGAAATGCAAGAATCGTAGCATTCCGTAGCATGTTCATCCCAGCGCGAGGAAGCTCAGGAGAGCAAGACAGCCTCAAAATTGAAAGCTTTGATAGGAAAGCCGCGGGTAACCAATTGCTTGCTAGAGACCTGGTGGTTCAATGACGCTCGTCAGCACTTCCGGGCTAAGGGAGTGAATCGATCGACCGATCCAATGGAGAAAAAGCTGGCACCCATGGGGCCGGTGCCCTGTCGCCGAGCAGACTGGCGATTGGCCGCGTATAATAAAGGGGATTTCCTAATTATCGTGCAAATTGGATAAAGGCTCTCACTGGACCAGCTTGACGCGGCGCCGACTGTCGGCTACGGATGAGTGTCAATTCCAGTTGGCGGCAACTTCTGGGTATCCGAAAGGAACAGGCCATGTCCTGCCGTCTTGCTACGGTCTGGGCAATCGCGATTCTGGCCCTGGGCGGGCCACGCGTCCACGCTCAGGTCCCATTTGCCAGAGATTTGATTCCCTCTCGCACGTCACTCGCCCGACTCGGGCTCGAACGGCAATGGATCGCGGTGGTTCCGCTCAACGACACCGAGCGTCTGCTGCGGATCAGCCGAAGCGCGGATCTACTTTTCGCACAGACGAACCACGGCTCGCTGCACACCTACGACGCCCAGAGCGGCAAGCTGCTCTGGTCGGCGAATCTGGGTTACGACACACCCCATGCGCGACCAGTTTCGTCGAATTCTTACGCCGTGTTCGGAACATGCTCAGACATCCTGGTCGCCCTGGACCGGAAGACCGGAAGGACGATCTGGAAGAAGTCTATGGGTACGATCCCGACCTGTGGCACGGTCTGTGACGAAGATCGCGTAATGGTCGGCACGATGGATGGCCGAGTTGACGCCTATAGCCTCAGGCAAACGGGGCCGAAGGGTCAGATGAAGCTTCGTACTCAGCCCGTGCAAGAATGGGGCTGGCAGACGGCCGGACCGGTCCGTACGCTGCCAATCATCGCGGAGCACATGGTTGCCCTGGGTAGTAGCGACGGGCGAGTCTACGTGGTGATGAACAACGAACGTACCTCTCTTTTCCGGGTTCGCACGGGAGGCGCCATCGGTGATGGCCTTGCTAGCCACGGCACCCGGACGTTGCTCATCCCCTCGGCGGACAACAACCTCTACGCGATCGATATTTTGACTTCGAACTCTCTCTGGACGTTTCCGTCTGGCGGCCCGATCGAACAGGCGCCCTTGGTTGCCGGAGAGGAAATCTACTGTGTCAACAAGGCCGGGTATCTCACCCAGCTCGATCCGGCCACCGGAAACGTGCGCTGGAGTACGCTCACGCAGGGAGCACGGTTCGAGGCGGTGGGAGCCTCCAGGATTTACCTGAGATCGTGGAACAACGACCTCTACGTCATTGATCGGGCTTCCGGTCAGGTGCTTGCCGACCCCGCGGCCACTAAGCAGCGGGCCGGCCTGAATCTTCGCGAATTCAGCCTTTCCTTACTGAACCGGTACGATGACAGGCTGTATTTCGGGACCGACTCCGGGATGGTGATTTGTCTTCGCGAGATTGGCGCCGATCAGCCGCGACTGCTTCGCGATCCCAAGGCCTTGCCTTTTGGCTATATTCCACCTGGGGGAATCAATCCGACCCCACCCCCGGTGCCCGCGGCCGAAACGCCCGTGGAGCCCAGCGCCGAGACCAAGGAGAAGGGAGACGCTGCCAAGGAGGCTCCGCCGCCGGCCGACGAAATGGAGAAACCAGCTCCCAAACCCGCCACGCCCAAACGCGGCACGCCCAAGAGAGCCAGGCCCTCAGGTCCCAATTGAGTCTGGCTCGGAAACGAAAAACCAATGGCCAGCAATCAACCCTCAGAGGTTATGCCTGTTCGACGAGCCCTGTTCAGCGTTTCGGACAAGCGTGGGCTGGTTGAGCTGGCACGGTTCCTGGCCGAGCGCAATGTGGCCCTGCTGGCCAGCGGAGGCACGCGGAGCGCTCTCCTCGCCGCCGGCTTGCAGGCCACGGAGATTGCCGACTATACAGGACAGCCGGAAATCCTGGGAGGACGCGTCAAGACCCTGCACCCCAAGGTCCACGGAGGAATCCTTGCCCGCCGCAATCTGCCTGCAGACCTCGACACCTTGGCGGCGGCCGGCACTGGACTGATTGACTTGGTTGTCGTCAACCTCTACCCATTCGAGGAGATCGTCGCCAATCCCGCCGCGACCTTCGAGGACGCCGTCGAGAATATTGATATCGGGGGGCCGTCGTTGATCCGAGCGGCGGCCAAGAATCATCTGGACGTCGCCGTGGTCACATCTCCGTCGCAGTATGGATCGCTGCTCAAGGAGATTGAGGCCCACGGAGGCACGACGGGTGATTTTCGCCGCAAGCTGGCGCTAGAGGCATTCAACTTGACCGCCCGATACGACGCGGCGATCGGAGCCTACCTCGAACAGCAGATCTCCACGCAGCGCGAGTTGGACCCCTTTCCACCGGTCCTGGTGACTCGGTTCCTCCGCGAGCGCACCCTGCGTTACGGCGAGAACCCGCACCAGAGTGCGGCTTTTTACGTAGAGCCCGGCGCAAGGGGCCCGAATCTCTGCACGGCGACCGTGCGGCACGGTAAGGAGCTTTCTTACAACAACATGCTCGACTTGGACAGCGCATTGCGGCTGATCCGGCTCTTCGAAGAGCCCGCGGTGTGCATCGTGAAGCACAACAATCCCTGCGGCGCGGCCGTCGCCGGGGACCTGCGGCCGCATTTGAGCTAGCTTATCAGGGAGACCCTGTCAGTGCGTTCGGGGGAATCGTCGGGCTGAACTGCCCCGTTGACATGGCGACGGCCCAGAAAATGTGCCAGCCGGGCCGGTTTCTTGAAGCTATCCTTGCACCGAGCTTCGAGCCCGACGCTCTCGAGTTGCTGACAACCAAGCCAAGCTGGAAGAACAGCGTCCGGTTGATTGACCTCGGCAAGCCAATCGGCCCTGCCGATCCACCACCTTCGGGCCTGGACCTGAGGCGCATCGAGGGAGGTCTGCTTGCGCAGAGCTGGGACCAGGTCGAGCCCGACCCGGACTCGGGCCAGCTAGCCACGCACCGAGCCCCGACCGCGAGCGAGGCACGCGATCTCGCCTTCGCCTGGCGGGTGTGCAGCATGGTCAAGTCGAATGCGATCGTCGTTGCCCGCGGAGGACAGCTTCTGGGCGTGGGCGCTGGGCAGATGAGCCGGCTGGAGTCGGTCCGCATCGCCGTCGCTAAAGCTGGCGACCGCGCACGCGGGGCCGTGCTGGCTTCAGATGCCTTCTTCCCATTTCGCGATGGGCCGGACGCTGCCGCGACCGCCGGGATAACCGCCATCATCCAGCCCGGCGGATCGAAGCGCGACGACGAAACCATCGCCTCTTGTAATGAGCACGGCATCGCCATGCTGCTTACCGGCAGGCGCCATTTCCGGCACTAGAAGCGCCTGGTGCGTCCCAGTCATGGCACGCTGGGCCTTTTCTGATGAAGCTGAGAGAGGACGGTGCGATAATCGGCGAAGCTTGAGCTTGCTTTCGCCGACGCGGTCCCAAGGAGAAGCATCTCGTGCTCACCGCCGATGAACTGAAGATCAAGACGATAGGACCGTGCACAATCAGATCACCGCTCGCGCGGTTGCACCATCCAGGATTCGTCCCCGACACAACTCGCATTCTGTACCAACATAAGCGCGGCCCTGGCGTGGATAGCATGGATACGATCTCCTTCGAGGAGTCTGGTCCTCGCGAGTGGATCTTCTTCGATCCTGCGAAGACGACTGCCGCCGTGGCGACGTGCGGGGGCCTCTCGCCGGGGCTTAACAACGTCATCCGCTCGGTTTATTCGGAGCTGGCCTACAACTATCTCGTGCCGCGCGTCCTGGGCGTCCGCAATGGCTATATGGGGTTAAACCCCGCCTCACGGCTCGGGCTTGTCGAGCTTACTCCCGAGTTAATTGATCACATTCATCAGCTGGGTGGTTCCATTCTGGGCAGCTCGAGAGGGCCCCAGGACCCGTCGGCTATTGTGGACACACTCGAACGCGAGAACATCGACCTTCTCTTTTGCGTGGGAGGTGACGGCACTCAGCGCGGGGCTTCAATGATCGCTCAGGAAGTCAATCGCCGCAGGCTCTTCAAGGCCGTGGTCGGAATCCCGAAGACGATCGACAACGATATCAGCTTCGTCTTCAACTCGTTTGGCTACAACACCGCGCTCGAGAAAGCCGAAGAGGTGCTTCGGGGGGCCCATGTCGAGGCCCGCGGAGCCCCCAACGGCGTTGGCCTGGTCAAGCTCATGGGGCGAAATGCCGGCTTCATTGCGGCTGGGGCAGCACTGGCGAGCCAAGACGCCAACTTCGTGCTAATTCCCGAGGTACCGTTCCGGCTCGAAGGCGAGAATGGCTTGCTGGCGAGCCTGGAGCGGCGTCTGCTCAGTAAGGATCACGCGCTCGTTGTTGTTGCCGAGGGGGCCGGTCAGGACCTGCTCGAGAGCGACGAGACCTACAGCGATGCGTCCGGAAACCCGCTTCACGAGGACATTGGGCTATTCCTTCGAGACAGCATTCAAACATACTTCAAATCGCGGCAGATCCCTATCAATCTCAAGTACATTGACCCGAGCTATTTCATCCGTAGCGTCCCCGCTAATGCGGGGGACCGCATTCTCAGCGATCAGATGGCCCGGATGGCCGTTCATGCGGGCATGGCCGGTAAGACCGAGGTGCTCATCGGCTCGTGGCACAACGAGCTCATCCATGCGCCGATCGCCACGACGATTGCCCATCCCCGGCAGCTCGATACAACGAGTGACCTGTGGACCGCCGTGATGCGCTCCACGGGACAGCCGGTGTGGTGATGGGCCAAGGAACCGATTCGCGTCCTACTTATGGAACGAGACCGAGATCGAGTGGCTTTTTCAGCGATGACCACCGCCCCCCCCGCCATGTCCCCCACCGAAGCCTCCACCCATGCCGCCGCCGCGGAACCCGCCGCCGAAGCCACCGCCCAGCCCACCACCGAAGCCGCCGAAGCCACCCATTGAGCCGCCCCGAAATCCGCCCATGGCGGCTCCGCCCAGCCCACCACCGGGATATCCTCCGATTCCGCCCATCGGAGCGCTGCGGAATCCACCGCCTAGACCGCCGGCCATGCCACCACCGGGCATCCCGCCCATACCCCCGCCGGGCATCCCCATGCCGCGCCCAAGGCCGGCCATGCCACCACCGGGCATCCCGCCCATACCCCCGCCGGGCATCCCCATGCCGCGCCCAAGGCCGGCCATGCCACCACCGGGCATCCCGCCCATGCCGCCGCCGGGCATCCCCATGCCGCGCCCGGCACCGGCCATGCCACCACCGGGCATCCCGCCCATACCCCCGCCGGGCATCCCCATGCCACGCCCGGCACCGGCCATGCCACCACCGGGCATCCCGCCCATGCCGCGATTCCCACCCAGACCAGACCCCGCCGCCATCGCGCCGGCGTTGCTCCGTCCCAATCCGGCCCCTCCCGCCTGACCAACATTGCCCGCGAAAGAACGTCCCGCGGTATGCATTGACGAAGCGGAATTAACGCCGTTGAAGGAAGATCGGAACGAGCCGTTGCCAGAGGCAACGCTCGATGCACGCTGAAACTTGTCCCTGGCCGGTACCGGTCCGACCAACGGCTCACGTGATGTTGTTATTACCCCCGCGCAGAACGGATTGCCGTAGGCATGGGACGAGGGCGGAGCCTGCACTCCTCCTCTAGAGGTCATCAGACCGCGGTTCAGTCCCTGTCCTTGACCACGCAAACCGCCGTTCAGGCCACCCGCTCCAAAACTCCTCCCGCCTCCAAAGGGAAAGGAACGTCCCCAGCCACCAGCCAAGCCGCCGCGACCCCAACCCCAGCCGCCACGTCCAAAGCCAAAGCCACCGCGTCCAAAGCCATAGCCGCCATAGCCACCCCAGCCCCAGCCACCCCAGCCCCAGAATGGGAAGCCAAAACCGAAACCGAAGAAGGGATATCCGAAGCCAAGCCCAAATCCGAGGCCGCCAAAGCCGAGGCCAAGTCCGAAGCCGCCATAGCCGCCATAGCCACCATAGCCGCCATAGCCACCATAGCCTACCATAGCCACCATAGCCACCATAGCCACCCAAACCATAGCAAGCCGTAGAAGGGATAACCGTAGCCGCAACCCATACATGCCGCCCAGCATCCCGCCATAATAGGCCATAGCCGCCATAGCCGCCATAACCGTCATACATCTACCGTAGTTGATCGGCTGAGCGTAATAGGGATAACCATTCCCGCCGTAGTACGGGTAATCCAGATAGCCGTAGTAGCCACCGATATTACCGTAGTTGGCGTATCCATAGAATCGGCCTGACTCATCGTAGTAGACGCCCGGATACCCATCGTAATACGAATTCGGACGCCCAAAGCCGCCGTAGATCTGGCCGTACATCTCCGGAGAGATTTTGGTGTAGGGCTGGTAGGTCAGCTCGTCAGTGGTCTTGGTGGACTTGTCGACCTCCGCTGGGGCAAAAAGAGTTCCACGATCCTCGAGGGTGCGGTCCCAGTATCCTTCCTGGAAGGTCCAGCCTTCCTGTTGCCTGATCCATTGGGCCGGAACCCAAGCCCAGCCGGGCTGCACCTTGGCCCAGAACCCCTTCTTCCAGACGACTCCGTCCTTATCAGGGTAGTACTGCCCGGGAATGTAAAAAGCATCGGGAACAGGCGGCTCACCCGGGTCGTCATCAGGGCGTTCCTTGGGAGGGCCATTCTTGTGGTAATCCAGACGGTCGGTCTTGCGGTCGCTCCAGAAGCCGGGAACGCGATACCAGCCGTCCTGGTCGCGTCTCCAGTATCCATTGACCCAGAATCGACCAGGCGGAGGCACCCGCCAGGTCCCTGTTACCCAAACGTAGTCCTTGCGGCCCGGGTCCCATTCCCAGTAGCCCTCGATCCACTGGGCGTTGGCGCTGGGCGGGTCGATCGCGGGCCGTTCACTGATCGGCGTCGGCGGGCTCTTCGCCACGTGCATGGGATTCCGATCTTTGCGGGGCGAGAGAAATGCCTCGTGAAGAGGCCCTTCGGTCATCGGCCGTACCGGTTGATTAGCGAGTTGCGCCATTCTGTCCGGGTATTCCCAGCGGGACTCCAGCGGTGCTTGAGGCGCTTGATTCGCCCCGTTGTTGTCAGGAGCTGCAATTGCCTCGGGGGCAACGTCCTGAGCGGCTTCCGACAGGGGTTCAGCCGCGGATGCGGCCGTTGCTCGGCCGTCCGGACGATGAATAGGTCCCGCGAACACAGGGGCTCCGCCTATGGTCAGAAGGCACAATCCCAGCAAACATCCTCGGTTCATGGCTGAAACTCCGCCACGGCGGTATCACCGGTCGTTGCGACAAGATAACCTATGGAATTAGTACGCATGCGGACGACGAACAGTCCAGCGAATTCCGCCGGGGTACAATTAAAGCTCATGACCATTATAGGCGCGCCAGCACTCTTTTTTTTCAATGTCGGCGCTGACAACGAGAAAGAACAGGAAGACAAGGTCCGAATCCATCATCGCCGCCCTCCCCGCGGCTTATCGGCCAATTCCTGCGTCGGAATCGAGAGTCGGCTGCCGACACCTGTCGCGTGGAGATTAGTGCTGAGTGAAACCCGTGAACGTCAGAGCCAGCAGCGCTCGATCATCCGATCCTTTCGACCGTCTCAGTCAGGCACGAACAGGAAAAAGGCTGGTCATCGAGCGGCAGATCGAGGAAGCAATCTTTACACCTGCCAGTTAGCCGGGCAAATGAGCCGAAATGTAGTAATAATCGTGCCTGCTGCCTTGAAAAGCTTGATATAACATCAAAACCGATGTAGAGTTATGAAGTGAACAGAGAGGTGTGTACGGGTGAACCTCGGTATTGACGGGCTAGCGATGAAGGCCGAGCTTGTACCAGAAAATGGCGATCCGCCGATTCCCATCACGCGCGATCTGGTGGTCGTCGGCCGGCGCGGATACTGCGACGTGGTCATTGACCACTCCAGCCTCTCCAAACGGCATTGTTTGCTCGTCAAGACTGACGGCCTGCTTGTCATCCGCGACTTGATCAGCACCAACGGCACCAAGGTGAAGGGTCAGAAGGTTCGCTGGGCCGCACTCTTGCCCGACGACCGGATCACGCTGGGCAACTACAAGGTTCGAGTTTACCTGGGGCCTGATGAGGTTCCCGGGCCTTCCGAGCTTTATCGTGCCCGGCAGCTTCGCAGTGGCTCGTCCGTTCGACAACCCGATGGTGTCCATCCGGCCCGGGAGAAAATGCCTTCTCCTCAGGGGACGCCAGCACCGGCGTTCCAGACCCCAGGTCTGTCGGTTCCCGGAGGCACGGATACGGCGTTGAACCAGCAGTTTCCCGAGCCTTCGCCCCTGGAGATCGTCGTCTCCTCATCCGAGCAGGACATCATCGCGCCGTCTTCCAAAGCCAGCAGGCGCGACGGATTCGCGCCCTTGCTGCCAGTGAACGTCGATGATTCGGACGAAATCATCGAGCTCGACTGAGCCGGGCAAATTCACAGACCAGAGCTGCCTCCGCAGCAGCAACCTTGCGTTGTGCCGCGAGGTCTCCGCGCTCGGTCCGTGCGATCTCAACGGCCGCATCACTCATTTTTGATGCTGCGCGACAGTTCCGCCGGGATTGATGGTGACGCCGGTTTCTGGTTGCGGCCTTGTTGAGGTCGATCCAGGTCCTGCTCGCAGAAACCAAAAGCAAACCGGACGCTCATCGTCGGTGGCTGCCGATCGAGGACGTCCGGCTGGGTGCGGGATCGGATGAACGGGCGAGAGCGACCGCCGTCGCGCTGGTCGCTGCCACGCCAGTGAGATTTCAAAGACGCCTGGAGACGGCTGGCATCCTCAGGATTCTTCGGACCGAGGGCGACGAACCTCCCGCCGCACGGGCGGGGTCAGGCGTTCGATCTGGCGTGCATCCTGGGGATCCAGTCGGCTCGCCTGTCGATTCTCGCGTTGGATGGCTTCGTACACCTCTTGGCGGTGTACGGAGATCTCGATTGGGGCCGCGATACCCAATCGAACCTTATCGCCCCGAATATCCACCACGGTGATGACGATGTCATCGCCTATGATGATACTTTCGTCGCGGTGTCGGGACAGGACCAGCATCGTTCTCGGCTCCTTCCTCCTGCCAACGAGGCCCGTGACCATCCCCGATCACGTTGCCCGGGCTCTCGATGACCACGACGGAGCTGGGGATGGTGAATAACCAATAACACCTTGGTGGCGAGCCACACGGGTCAGGCCGTTGCACGCAACGGAGCCAGCCCATGATACAGCGAGGGGGCCGGGGTCCTCGTCGGCGTTTCCAGCGGATACCGCACGGGATACCGGCTGGAGGTTAATACGAGCTGCCGGCCAAGACGACGCACTGGGTTGAACACTAGCGGTCCCTGGAGGTTGACCGTCAAGCCGCCCCCGACGCCGCGATTGAGAATTACGTAAGTGAGTGCAGACCGCTCATCCTCCAGCTCCAGCGCCGTCCTGTCGCCCGGGCGGATCTCGATCCGGTAGTCGCTGACCGCCAAAGGGGGAGCGACCAGGCCGAAGGCCAGGTCAGGCGCGGTCACGCTTTGCAACCAAGTCAGGCCGGTCACGATCGGATCGGGAAGTTGAAGGTACTGAGTGTACGATCGGAACCCGAGCAATCCTTCCGGAATCTGGTACAGCTCCGATTCGGAAGCCTCGATCAGACCGAAGCGGGTCGTGACAATGTTCACTTCCTGGTTACCTCCTTGAACGCCGGACGAGGCTCATGCCTGCGGGTGCAAGCGCTGCCTCCCGCAACTCGGGACGATCCCGACCTCCACCAGCGCTGCTCGTCCCCGATTCGTCCCCGCCTGGTCCACGCCGCGGCGCAGCGGCACGAGTAGATCGGGATGCAGGGTGATCTTGTCTGGACGATGTCCGGTCAGGTTAGGCCCGCACCACGCGGCCACGACGTATCCCGCGGCATCAACCTGCGCCGCCTTTCCGAATCCCTCGGAAAGCCGAGCCAGGTTCGACCGACCGTAGTATCGTCGCCGCCAGCCGCCGGGGCTCAATCCTGCCCTCCCGAAATCCTTATCGCCGCGCCCATTGCGATGCCTGCGCCAGTCACTCCGTTCGTAGCGGAGAGGCCATGCCGCGTACCCTGCTCTAGAACTCCTTTCGCCGCACCAGCCGGCACATCTGTTACCCGGTTCGCCAGCGCCCACGGGTCCGAAGCGTCGTCGGGTAAAGAAGCCGTATCGCGAGCTGCCCCTCAAGGTCTACGGCGAGGCCTGTCCCGATAGTTCTCTTCCAGTCCCGCGAGCCGCTGGAGTTGTCGGTCCCGCTTGCCCGGTTCGAATCGGTAAATCGCCATTTCCTCAATGGTCTCGCCAGGGCATACCGTGTAATCGAGTCGACGGTTCTCTGCCTCCTGAAACACCTCTTCGAGATGATCAGAACAGGCGAATCCGTAAACCTTCAATTCCGCGAACCTGCCGTCGCTCCACCGTGCGGCGACCTTGTACGTCGCCAGGTCCGAACAGTAGGGATGGGTGCATCTCACGTCATGACTGTACATCACATGAAGCCTCAGAAGTGCCAAGTCAAAGATCGTGACGGAGAGGTGATACGTAGTTTACTGCATTACCTCAGGCACGGGATAGCGGTGCCCCCTGAGAATGAGAATTCCGGGGCCAGACATGCGACAGACGAAAGAGAGAGCTTTTCTCCGACTGCTCGATTGGGCCCGATCCGTTGTTTTATCGAGCCACCCGATTGATCATCCAGGAACATGACTGTGCGATTGATGTCGGCGAGCTCGGCGACCTATTCCCGGTCTTTATCGGTCAGGTCCCGCTGCAATTACTCTGCTTCATCATGAGACTCGACAGAACGGCTCTGGTTACCTCGTCCGTCGAGGCCTGCCCGCCGACATCCGCGGTGTGGAACCGGCTGTCCGCGAGAAGCGCAGCGCCACGGCCGAATGGATCTTGCGGGCCGCCCGAGTGGGTCCGTCATCGTGGTTGCGTCGCCCCAGATGGTCCAGCAGCATGGCGCACGAGAGCATGGTCGCCACCGGGTTGGCGACGCCCTTCCCTGCCAAGTCTGGAGCGGTCCCATGGCACGGCTGAAAGACCGCATGCCTATCACCCAAGTCGGCGGAGGGAGCGATGCCCATTCCGCCGATCAGACCCGCGGTCAGGTCGGAGAGGATGTCACCGAGCAGATTTTCGACCACCATCACGTCGAACCGCTCTGGCCGACGGACCAGCTCCAGCGCGGCGGCATCGACGTATAAGTGGTCTGCCGCGACGTCCGGAAAGCCGCCGGCGACCTCGTCGAACACCTTGCGAAAGAATGCGAACGACCGCAGGACATTGGCCTTGTCAACACAGGTGACCCGAGGAACAAGCTTTTGCCGACGGCGCGCCAGCTCAAAGGCGGCCCGCACGACGCGTTCGGTTCCCCGTCGGGTGATCATCAGGGTGTCAACTGCGACCTCGTCCGCCAGTACAATCCCAGCGCCCAACGAGGCGAACAACCCTTCAGTGCTCTCACGAACGATCACCAGGTCGATCGCAGGCGCGCCGGAGAGTGGCCCGGCAATACCCTCGTAGCTGCGGGCGGGTCTGATGCCGGCAAAGAGATCGAGCGCGCGACGGAGAGTGATCTGGGGCGTCAGCTCGGTTCCGTCCGGACGTCGCACATGGGGCAGGCCGCATGCTCCCAGCAGGATCGCGTCGGCACCGCGGCAGACCGCCAGTGATGACGCGGGAAGGTCGTCTCCGCACTCCAGGTATGTCGTTGCCCCCGCTGGCACGGCGGCATACTCGAGGGTAAACTCTCCCTCTATCCCCGCGGCTGCGTCCATCACGGCGATCCCGCTGGCCACAACCTCGGGGCCGATCCCGTCACCGGTCACAACAGCAATTCTGTAGTTTCGCATGGTTCAATTGACCCCATCACTGTCCCCGGTCTAGGATATGGTTTGCACGCGAATCGATTCCCAATATGTCCGACAGCCTGGGCTTGTGAAGTGCGGACGGTTCTGGTGGGACGCTCGACGATGACTCAAATTGAATTGGCGCGGCAGGGTACCATTTCGGACGAGATGACTTTTGTATCGCAACGCGAAAACCTTGATCCCGCATTGGTCAGGTCCGAAGTCGCGCGCGGGCGAATGATCATTCCGGCGAACACCGTGCATCTCAAGCTTGGCTTGCAGCCGATGGGCATTGGCGTGAAGTGCCGGTGCAAGATCAACGCCAACATTGGCAACTCGGCGGTGACCTCCAGTATTGAAAACGAGCTCGCCAAGCTGAAGATGGCCGTGGACCTGGGTTCGGACACGGTCATGGACCTTTCTACGGGAGGAAACATCGACGCAATCCGGCAGGCGATCATCGAGGCCAGCACGGTTCCCATCGGCACCGTGCCAATGTATCAGGCGATTCAGGGGGTGAAGAAGGTTGAGGAACTGTCGGCCCAGAACCTGCTGGGAATGGTGGAGCATCAGGCAAAACAGGGCGTCGATTACATGACGCTGCATGTGGGCATCCTCCGCGATTATGTCCCACTAACTGCGCACCGCATCACCGGCATTGTGTCGCGGGGCGGTTCGCTGATGGCTCAGTGGATGATGGCCCATAACCAGGAAAACCCACTCTACACGCATTTTGACGACCTGTGCGACATCATGCGGCAGTACGACGTGTCTTTCAGCCTTGGTGACAGCTTGCGTCCCGGCTGCATTGCCGACGCCTCGGACGAGGCCCAGTTCGCCGAGCTACGAACCCTGGGCGAACTCACCCGCCGGGCCCAGGCGCGTGGCTGCCAGGTCATGGTGGAGGGTCCAGGACACGTACCGATGGACCAGATCGCCATGAACATGGAGAAGCAGGCGATCGAGTGCGGCGAAGCGCCGTTTTACGTGCTCGGTCCCCTCGTCACCGACATTGCGCCGGGTTACGACCACATCACCTCCGCAATCGGAGCAGCCCTCGCCGGGTGGCACGGCGCCAGCATGCTTTGTTACGTGACACCCAAGGAACACCTTGGGCTGCCTGAGGTTGAAGACGTCCGCCAGGGCGTGATCGCCTACAAGATCGCCGCACATGCGGCCGACCTGGCTCGCCACCGGGCTGGGGCCCGTGACCGCGACGACGCCCTTAGCCGCGCCCGGTACAGCTTCAACTGGGAAGACCAGTTCCGGCTCTCGCTCGATCCTCAGACCGCACGCAAAATGCACGACGAAACGCTGCCCCAGGAGGCCTTTAAAACCGCGGCATTCTGCAGCATGTGCGGCCCCAAGTTCTGCTCCATGCGGATCAGCGAGGAGATTCGCAAGCATGCCGAGGCGACCGCCGCACTGGTGCACCTTGACCCGGTAGGCGCGAGCAAGCTGACCAGGCTTGCGACTAATCCGGGCCGAGGGGGATCGCGGCTCCACATCTTGCTCATACGCTTGAGCGTTCATGTTCTCGCGATCCAGACAATCCAGCAGATTCAGGGCGCCGCGCGTCGCTGATCTCCGGAGTGCACGCGCCGGTTCGCTCATTGGCTACGCGATTCGCATCGATACGCTCGTGGGAACCTGTCCCTGTTCTTGAAACCCACCGTTTCATCGCCTCTGCGGACGCAATTTATCAGCTCGATGGCGAAGCACCGCCACTACGGTGCCTGCTGGGCATTGGAGTTGCAGAGAAGATCTAAGTAGATCTAGAAGGGGTCACGAGCATGCAAGGAGAACTAAGTTACCAGCTCCATCATCACGTGTTGATCATTGACGACAACCCCGACCTCGCGGAGTCGCTGAGCTGGCTGCTGGAGTTTTATGGATGCCGCGTCGAGGTGGCGCTGAACGCTCGGGACGGCCTGCACAAGGCGATCAACGGCAAGCCCGACGTAATCTTGATCGACATTGCCATGCCCGGCATGACCGGGTACGACGTGGCTCGAACCCTTCGTTCCACTCTCTCTTACGAAGCCGTTCTGATCGCGCAAACCGCTTATGGCTCGCCTGACGATAGGGCGCTGGCACTATCGTGCGGGTTCAATGAGCACCTGATCAAACCGGCTGAGCCCGACTCTTTGCTGCAAAAGATTGCCGCCGCTCGTTCATTCCATGAATGAGTGAGACACATTACTATCGTAAGATGACCGCTTTAGAACTTCTTGCAGGGATTCTGGGCTGACAGGCTTTACCAGATGATAATGGAAGCCCGCCGACAGGGAACGCTGCTTGTCCTCGTCCTGTCCGTAACCCGTAAGGGCCACGAGGATCGTATCGCGGGTTTCAGGCAGGGCGAAGTCGTCGAGCGACTTGATAGCCGTCCATGACGGGCAGTCCTAGATCGCAGAAGACGATACCAGGACGGAAGTTGCAGGCAATGCTCAGGGCAGTCCTACTGTCGTAGGCCGTTTCCACTTCGTGGCCTAAGTGCTCGAGAATCAGGGACAGACTATCGGCCGAATCGGCATGGTCGTCCACCACGAGGACGCGCCAGCTCCTCGCCTTCTCAACCGGCGGTTTTGGGTGCGCCGGCAATGGCGGCTCGTGCGGCGAGGCCGGCGCGACGGGGAGCTTGACCACGAATTCGCTCCCCCGACCCGGCCCATCGCTATAAGCCTCCACGCTGCCCCCTTGCATCTCGACGAGCCGGCGTACGAGCGTCAGGCCGATGCCAAGTCCGCCCTGAGACCTGTCGATGGTCCGCTCGGCTTGCGTGAATAGCTCGAAAACTCTGGGTATTAATTCGGGGGCGATACCCATGCCATCGTCTCGGACACGGATGACCGCCTGCTCGCTCTGGCGCTCAACCAGAAGCGAGATTCGACCGCCTTCCTCGGTATATTTCGCGCTGTTGTTAAGGAGGTTCAGGATGACCTGAGACAGCCGCGTCGGATCAGCCTCGACGATCAAGTGCTCCGCTGGCAGGGTCACTTCCAGGTGATGGCGCCGAGCATCGATGAGGGGCCGTGCGCTTTCGATGGCCGATTCGACGACGGCGGCCAGGTCCACTCGTTCCTGCCGAAGATCGATCTTGCCCCGGGTAATCCGGCTGACGTCCAGAAGGTCGTCAACCAGCCGCACCAGGTGGGTCACCTGGCGGTCGATCATGTCGCGTGCACCGACCATGGTGGGATCGCTCGGGCTGGCGAACTTGAGCAGGTGAACGGCATTACGGATCGGCGAAAGCGGGTTCCTCAGCTCGTGAGCAAGCATCGCCAGGAATTCGTCCTTGTGGCGATTGGCCCGCTTCAGGTCCTCCTCGGCCTGTTTTTGGGTTTCTATGTCGGTATTGGTGCCGAACCACCGCACAACAGCGCCATGTTCATCCTTAACGGGAACGATTCGCGTCAAGAAAGCGCGGAATCGGCCGTCCCACCCCTTGAGTGGAAAGACCATCTCGAACGGCGAGCCCTGTTCAAGACTGGACCGCCATCGGTCCATCACCTCGGGAAGAACGTCGTGGTCGTGGACGCTCTGCCATCCCCATCCTTTCATGGATTCCAGGGTGGTGCCGGTGTACTCGAACCAGCGCTTGTTGTACCAGAAGATATTCCCATCCGGCTCGGCCATCCAGGCAAGCTGAGTGATGGACTCAGCCAGTGCCCGAAACTGGCTTTCGCTCTGGCGCAGGCTTTCCTCGTCGCGTTTTCGCTTGGTGATGTCAAAGCTGACGCCGTGCACACGCAGGGGACGCCCCGAGCCGTCGCGCACGACCCGTCCCCGGACGGCCAGCCAGCGGATCGATCGGTCTGGCAGGACGATCCGGAACTCGGCGATGAATCTGCCATCTCCTTCGATGGCCTGCTGCAGCGTCTCGCGGAGCGGGTTCAAATCGTCGGGATGGACACGGTCGAAGAACGTCGGAGTGGAGTCTGGCGTTTCTTCAGGCTCAAGCTCCAGGAGCGAGAACATGCGCTCGCTCCAGCGGACGGAGCCGGACTGGACGTTCAATTCCCATGTCCCCATGCCGCCGGCATCAAGTCGCCAGGGCGAGTCGCGCCTCCCTGTCTTCCAAGAACGCCTGCGCCGCTTGAGATCCGTCACATCCACGAACGTTAGCACCAGCCCTTGCGGACGTCCTTCGAAGTTGCGATAGGGCAAGATCCTCCGAATGTACCACTTGCCGTCCTCGGTCTCGATTTCCTGCTCTACCGAATCAACAAGCTGCGGATCGCCCCCGGGTAAGGGTGGCATGGACATGGCACGATGAGTGATATGAGAGAGGGGCCGGCCAATGTCGCCAGGGATGAGGTTGTATATGTCCGCGACTGCCGGAGTGAAGCGCTGAATACTTAAGTGCTCGTCCAGGAAAATCGTCGCGACCTGCGTGCTTGCGAGTAAGTTTTCGAGGTCTGTGTTGGCACGAACAAGGGCGTCATTGCCGGCCTGAGTCTCCTCACGCGAGGTCTCGAGTTCCTCGTTGGCCGACTGAAGCTCCTCGTTCATCGACAGTAATTCTTCGTTGGACGACTTGAGCTCCTGGTTGGCCGCCTCGATCTCCTGGATCGTTCGCTCGAGATCGTCGCGTGTTGTCTGCAACTCGTGCTCGAGATGTTCGATGACCGCGTTGGCCTCGTCGTCCGATCGACCCGGGCCACTCTCCGCGCGATCCACGAGCGGTCCCAGGTCCTCGAAGACCAAGAGATAAAGACCGCTTTCCTCGCCGAGGCGGGGCATGGGCTGAACGGTGAGTCTAACCCGGTTGACTCCCTTCTCCGTCTTGATGACGAGGTTGTCGTTCTTGATCGTGCGACGACTTTCGATCGCCTCGCGGAGCGCCGTGCGAATTCCGACCCGCAGCCCGCTTCGTGCCAGCTTGATGACGTTGTTCTTGAATAATCCCTCGCCGATCCCCAGGAATCTTTCCATCCCCCCTGATGCGCAGACAATTTGGGCTTCTCCATTTATCACGACCGACCTGGGAGCAAACTCGTCCACAACAATCCGCTGCATCACCATGTGAATGTCCGATTGTGTGGCGGCGGTCGCGCCACCGGTGCCACGGGGGCCGGCGGCGCTGGGGTCCTGACGCGGCGGCACCGCCGGCGATCGAACCGTGGTTGCCAGGCGCTGCGCGATCCGGTACTTAACGTCCACCGGCTTGAAAAGTTCCTGGTGTGTCACCGAGCTCTCGGACGGCCCCAGGAACAGATAGCCTCCCGGCGCAGCGCGTAGTGGAACGTTGGGATCAGCTTCTTCTGAAGGTGGGGTCCCAAGTAGATGAGCAAGTTCCGGCACGAGATCAAGTCAAGGCGAGAGAACGGCGGGTCGCGAATCAGGTCGTGGACCGAAAACAGACACATCTCGCGAATTTCCTTGGCGGCGGCGAACCGCTTCCCCTGGTTGATGAAGAAGCGTTGCAGTCGCTCTGACGTCAGCTCCTCGGTGATACTCGCGGGATAGAGACCCTGGCGGGCCGTGGTCAGCGCCCTCTCGTTGATGTCAGTGGCGAAGATCTGAACCTCCGGCGGAGCCTGATGCCGATCCATCTCCTCGCGGAAGAGCATGGCCAGAGTGTACGCCTCTTCTCCCGTGGCGCAGCCGGGAACCCAGATTCTGACCGGATCCTGTTGTCCCCGGTGCTCAAAGATCTTGCAGACGACTTGCTGTCGGAGCATTTCGAAAGCCGCGGGATCACGAAAGAAGCAGGTGACTCCGATCAGCAATTCTCGAAACAGAGCCTGGACCTCGTCCGGTTGCTCTTCAAGCCGCGCGACGTAATCGGCAGCCGAGGCGATCCTCAGGACATTCATGTGCCGGCTGATGCGGCGGACGAGGGTGCTGGTTTTGTAGTGCTTGAAGTCATGTTCGGTGTGCCGCTCAAGGATTTCGCAGATAGTTCCCAGGGCTCCGCCAATTTGCTCGTTGACGGCCCCGCCATCGTCTCCTGCGATCAGCGTCTGAGCATGCTTGGCGTAGGCGACGATCTCGCTTGCCATCTTCTCGGGCGCCAGTACCCGATCGGCAACGCCAAGTGTCGCGCCGTTGCGCGGCATGCTATCGTAGCGGGCGGTTTCCGGCGCTTGCACGATGGTCATGCCGCCGCCGTCGTTGATCGCCTTCAGACCGAGCGCGCCGTCGGTTCCACTGCCCGAGAGGATGACGCCGATGGCACCTGCTTGCCTGTCGTCTGCCAGAGAGTGGAAGAACGCGTCGATCGGACTGCGCCGCTCTTCAGGAGTCGTAGACCTGGCGACCTCCAAGACGCCCGCATGCAGCCGCACGATCGAATGCGCCGGGGCCACGTAGATGTGGTCGGCGGCCAGTACCTTGCCGTCGGTTGCTTCCTCCGCTGGAATCCCACTCACGCTGCTCAGGATCTCGGGGAGCTTGTTGGGGGCCGAATCATCGAGATGCTGGATGACGACGAAAGCTAGCCCGCTCTCACGCGGCAGCCCCGCACAAAAAAGGCGGAGCGCCTCTAGTCCCCCTGAGGACGCCCCGATTCCCACCACCAGCGTGGGGGCCCCTGGTAGCGCTGCTTCAGGGCGATCGGGCTTGTCGGTCGACACGTTCGACATACTCTTCCTCAAGTGATCATTGCGCAACTGGATTAGTCAATTCGTTCAGCTTTAGTGGCGCGGCTGCAAAAGATCGACAAGCAGGTGGCGCGATACGCTCAATGGTTTGTGTCTCCGCCAAGCTTCGGGATAAGCATCCGCTCGCTTGTCTTGAGGCTGGCGCTACTCCGGCAGTAGAATTGGGGCCTAGCGAACAAGGGCTGGGTCGCTGATATGAGTCGAAAAAGCCAAAACATGGTTTGGAGTGATTTGCCGCTCTAAGCCTCGGTACCGAATTCAAGCGGGCTCGATCACAGAAAACCATCTTTCAAGTGCATGACTGCTGCCCGCAATTGCAGCATCGTAAGAGCGCTATATCCGGGCACCATTGTATCCTCGGTCAATACCCTGGCCACTTTATTTTACTTCCCTTGTGCGGGCATCGAATGCGACCGCGAAAACACATCGTCGTGCGCACGACAAGGGACGGCCCATTCGGGCGGCGTACCGCGGATTGGCACTAAGAACGTAACGGCTGGAGCGTTGGGCGCGATCCTCCTGCTCTTATATCCACTCCGGGATCGCGATCTCCGCCTCGACCACCGAGTAACAGGAACGCTGCGGTCAGAAGAGCGCACAAGATCGCCACGCTGGCCTTGGCCCAGTAGGGCAGGGACGAGGCCGAGATGAATCCCTCGATGAAAGCGGCCAGCACGAAGAGAACGACCGAGGATCCCAGGGCAGGCAGCGCAATGTGTTGCCTCGCGCCGCAACGAGGCCAGGCGGCTCTGACCCTGGGTGTCGATCAGGCCCCAGCCCATCCGCAAACCCGCCGCGCCGGCAACTACGATGGCCGTTAGCTCGAAGCTCGTATGCGCGGTCACAAAGGTGAAGAATGTCCGGGCATGAGGGCTGACTGCCATGTGCCCGAAAAGCGTGCCCAGCACGATGCCGTTGCTTAGCAACTGAAAGAGGCTGCCCACGCCAAAGAGAATACCCCAGGCGAAACACTTCAGGCCGATCGACGTGTTGTGCTGCATATAAAATCCGGCCATGGCGGTATCATCGCGTCCGGCTCCCTCCCTGCTCAGACTCTCGATCGGACGAGAATACATGTGATCGATCGCCTCCACGAACTTTTCGCCGACTACCTGACGCGCGAACTCGGGCTGGGCCGCGGATACGAGGGCGCAGATCAAGAAAGAGATCACGAAGACAATCGCTGCCACCCCCAGGGCAGGGTCGCGGCGCAGTCTCCTGGGGGCCGACTCGAAGAGGACCCGGCCCCAGTCCCGGAACCGAAACCCCTGGGCGCGGTAGAGGGCATTGTGCGCCCGTCCCACCAGCCCGTGCAGGTAGGCCACCGTGTCCCGGGGAAGGTCGTACGATTCGGCCAGCATGAGATCAGTGCAAACGCCTCGGTAGCGCTGCGCCATGCGAAGAACGTCCGCCGGCCGGTAGCGGCGGATATGGCGGTCGGACATCTGATCGACGAGCCTTTCGAGCTCGCGCCAGGAAGCCTCGCGGTGGGTCAGTCGATCTGCGACTCGCATAAGGATTTAGCTCGAGGACAACCCGTTCTCTTCAATGGCCGGACTGCGCCGGGTTTTCTCACTCCCCGAAAAAGACTCGGTGATAGACGGCACAAAGAACGATGTCAGCCGGCTCTGCTGGCGGCAAGCCAAATCGAGCCCGGAGAGGCGCCGCTAGCGGTTCGGCAATCTCTTCCCGCAGGTCGCGGCCGAACCGGTGACGACGCCGCACATAATCTGAAAGGGCACGCGCCAGGTTCGAGCCGGCCGCGATCCGCATGGGCAACCGGTCGACCGCCGCCCGGACGCGCGGTTCCCCAATGCGCGGCAAACCGAGTCGGGGCCGCCGTTGCTCGACGATCACTATCGTTCCAGCAGCCAGATCCCCCAGGCGCTGGAATCTCCTGGAGAGAAGCATGCTCGTGAGCCCGAGCATGAAGAAAAACGGCACCATTCCGTCCACCGTCCCTACCAGGTTGCGCAGGACCGCCTGGGCGCCGGTGATGGGCACCCCACGTTCCGAAACCACCCGAAGCCCGAGCGCGCGCTTGCCCGGAGTCTGACCGTTGAAAACACCCTCGCAGAATGCTCCATATCCCCAGGACAGCAAGAAGTACGCAACCAGGGCCGGGCCCAACCCGGACGCCGCCCCCAGCGAGAGCAAGAGCGAGAAGGAGGTCGCTCCCACGACAAGCAGGGCCAGCAGGCAAAGATCCACCAAGTAGGCGGTGACACGTCGGAAGGGTCCACCTAGGGGATAGTCAAAGACGATGCGCTCCGGCGTCATCACGCGCACCGCGGCATCAATTGGCGTCTCGGCCAATGCAGCGGCTGAGGAGAGCGACATCCCCTGGGTTTCCTCGCGAAGCCCGCCATGCCTGCGTCGGCTTCAAGCCGGTTTGAGTTCAACTGTTCTGCAACCCAGCGCATCGTAGCGTGAACGAACGGCAGTTCGCAACCAGACGAAGGTCAAGCGATATTTCCGCATGCGACACCAACCAGCATGCGTCGCCGCGCGTCAACAAAATGGAGAGAGTGGCCGGGACGCTCAGGCGGGACTAGGTGGTGAGAGGAGCCAGGGCCAGTCGGGTTGCTGAAGTCCAGAGTAGCCGCCAGGACAGGTTAGATCTGCATGACAACGATTTAACTTGATGAATGACCTGAAATGACACGATGAATATAGAAGTATGTGTATTTATAAAATATACAATAAGCTCACAGTAGTTCACTCTTTTTCGGCCGCGCCCGGGTCGCTTTCGGTGCCGTCGAAGATGGTCGAGATGAGAGCGTTTTGCTTCAGCCGCGCGAGGAACTCCTGGCGTGCCTTCCCCATCTTCCTGGACATGACTTTGGAGCGCATTTCGCCCTGAACCTCCTTGAACGTCGCCGGACCAGCGGCGCGACGGTTCTCTACCAGCACGATATGCAGGCTGGTAGGGCCTTCGAGGACCGGGCTGAGCTGGTTCAGCGGCAAGCTCTCCAGCGCCTGGTTGACCGCCTCGACGGCATAGCTGCCGGGCGACGTCTGCATCAGTCCGCCCTGGGCACGAATGCTGCTTGGTCCCTCGCTGTCTGTGCGAGCCAGGGTGGCGAAGTTTTCGCCATTCTTGAGCCTGGCCAGCAGATTATCGGCCTTGCGGCGGGCATCGGCCGGATTGGCATGGTGGCCTTTCTCGACAACCAGCTCGCGCCAGGTGATCTGGGCGGGACGGTCATAGACCTTATCCCGGTAATGCTCGTTGTAATACTGGAGCATCTCGGGAAGGTCAACCTTGCGGCTCTCGGAGAGCTTCTGGTTAAGGTATACCTCGGCCAGGAACTCCTGCCGGTGACTCTCGTGCAAGAACTCCAGGGGAAGCCCCGCTTCGGCGAGCTTCTGCTTGAGCTGGAACTCGTTGTCGACCAGGTAATGCCGCATCAGAGGAGGTAACTCGTCTTCGCGCCAGTACTTGTCAGAGGCCTCGTAGAGGCTGTTGAGCTGCTTGGGATTCTTGAGCGCCCGCTTGGCCTCCTGGGTGATCAAGGTCCGTTCGATCAGATGGGCGAGCATGCTCTTGGCTGCCATGTTCAGTTCCTCCCGGCTCAGGCTGTGACCGGGATTGCGATGGATCAGGTGCCCCTTGATCGAGAGAACGAGGTCATGCAAGGTGATGACCTCATCGTTGACCCGCCCCGCGGCCCGTCCCGCTTCTTTCCAGTTCCGATCTGTCGCTATCGTCTTGAGGCTCTCGGGATTAAAAGACGCCAGGTTTAGTGCGGAATCAGACCGCGGCGCCAAAGGCGCCGCCGCGGTCCGGGAAATCGTTCGATCGGGGGCCGAGGTCGTAATCACCGGGGGCGTGCCGGCCTGGCCATTCTGTGTTGTCGGGCCCGCTTCCACCGCCGGAGCGGCCGGCGATAGTGATCCCTTTGTGGGCTGCGGATCGGCCTGAGGCTGCGGCGCTGTCTCCAGCGGGAGATCGTCGGGGGGCTTGGCGGCACTCGCAGCCGATGGGGCAACTTTTGTCGCCGGGTTCTTCGTCGGTCCTTGCGTCGTACTGTCCTTGGCGGCGACTGGTGCGGCAGGATAGATGGCCGGCATCAAGTCGGGATTTGGCCCCAGAAGCTGATCGCCTACCGGAGCCGGACCTATGGAAGCCCGGGCAGCTTGAGCAGGTACAGGCGCCCCCGCGGGCAACCGATTCGGAGCAGGAGGCGCAACCACGGCCGTTGGAGCCACCACGGTTGGCTCGGCAGTCCCAGCCGCCGTCGGATCAGCGGGACCTTCTACCGCGTCTCCGGGCGGAGCAGCGGGAGCGGCGCCGGGCCTTGGTTCCTCGACGGGCGGCAGCGCCTGGTCGGGCGCGGAAGATCCAAAAACCGCTGCCGATCCGGGAGCCTCGCCAGGCGGTAGACCGACATGTATGTCGGCCAGCGCGGGCTGTTGCGCGGGGATAGTCTGTAGTGGCGGAGCGCTCATCGCCTGGGCCGGCGGCGGCATTGCACTGGCCGCCGCCGTTCCGCGCCCGCGAGCAGTCCGTCAGCTCCGGCTGTCGGCGGACTCGAGGGCGAAGCGAGAACGGCAGTCGCCGGTCCAGGTGCACGGCCGGCCGGATCGGTGGGCGATGCAGTGCCTTGCACGCGGTCGGAGCGTGCAACCTTGGGTCCCGGCGCCCCCACTGGTCCTGCCGGTGGCGGGTTAGAATCGCCGGACCATCTCGGGTCTTTGGGATCGGGAAGTGTGGCTTGCACGATCGCCGGATCGCCGGTGCCCCGATTAATGGTGTCCTTGAGCGAGGGGACAGGATCCATGTTTATGGGTTGGCCACGCGCTACTGTGCCTGGCACCGAGGAGCGCGACTGAGCGCATCCCGCCAGCGCAAGGCCAATCAAGCCTGCTGCGATTGCTCGTTTCATGACTGAAATACTCTCCATCCTTGGAGAATTCGCGCCCCGCGATCCTGGGGACCCGCGGCGCGGAACCGGAAAGACCGGCCATTCCGGCCGCTCCTGAAGTCACGGGTCTGTAAGAAAGCACCAGGAACAACGCCCGTTCCGGATATGAGTGGGCGGGCATGATCCATCAATCGGACCTGAGTGCGATGACGCCGCGCAAACGAAAGGCGAGCGCTATCCCGTTACGTTAGCATACCGCAATCCGTCCGGACGGCAAGAGCGCTTAAGCCGACCTCCGGTTCGATCGGCCAGACTGCCTTCTTGATTTGCTCGTTCCCAGTGTTACATTCTTGTTATTCGTAATACGTCGAACCGAGTAGACGCGGAGTGAAGGCAATGCATGGCCGAAGTCGTTCGGGGTTCACGCTCATCGAGTTTTTGGTCGTCATGGCCATTATCTCGGCGCTGATCGGGTTCTTGCTCCCGGCTGTTCAGAATGCGCGGGAGGCGGCGCGGCGAATGGATTGCCAGAGCCATCTGCACCAGATTGGCCTGGGCGTGCAGCAGTACTTCGACGATTGGAACGGCCAGTTCTTTCTCCACCACCCCTTCAACGCCGACAGCCTCAGCGAGGTCAAGAATGCCGAGTCGTTCGCCGAGATTTACTGGGAAGACAAGATCATGCCCTACGTCAACTCGACGTTCGCGAACGATGCGATCGCCAAGGGAGGAACGCAGATCGCCGACGAGAAGATCTATCGGTGCCTGTCCGACACATCGGTCGTCAGACCTTACATTAATCCCGCTACCGGAGTCATCGACGGAATCGTCAATCGCACTAGCTACCTCATGAACTCGCAGCTCAGCCACAAGACGATTCGCTACGGGCGCTGGACATTTCCCCGCTTTCAGTATGACATCGGCACCTCGAATTTCGTGGCGTTCAACGAGCGGGACGGGGCGGTGATCGACGCAAACGTGAATAATCCTATTGCCGCCACCGACTCCAGGCAGGACGACTATGACATCTGGCTGGGTACAAGAGTGCTTGACACCTGGATTCCCTGGACGCGGCACGGCCTGTCGAACGTCCTCTACCTCGACGGCCACGCAAGGTCAATTCAAAAGCCAGACGCATACCTGGGCATGTACCCCGGGGGCGTGATCCTGACGGCTCCGAGCTTCTATCCATAATCATATATTTTATATTAGTGTTTCTCCAAACCGAGCGGGAGCTTACCTGATCCCGGACTAGGAGAAGACCCCGCGGGACCCATGAACGATCAGGAATTCGTGTCATCTTGACGAGTGTCCAGACGGTCCTGGGACTGTCGTTCCATTGACGGATGGTCTGCTGGTCTTTTGAGGAAGTAGCTCGCGATCGTGTAACCATAGAGCGCTGTGGGGTCGGATTCCCTGCGGTAGCTCTGGTTCATAATCCCGACCAGTTCCCAACCCTGCGCCCGTAAGAGTCCAGCAAGCTGGACCGTTCGATATCGGGTGAGAAGGTCCCGTCGGGTACAGTGGTGAGCAGCTTGTGAACGATTACTTTGTACTTCCACTGGGCCATCGTTCGCCCACCTCAAAGTGGCTGCAATCCGCCGATGATGGTTTGATAAGGGAACCTATAGTCACTATAGAACAAAGACGGCGAGATTGTCGGCTTCCAACAACCGCATGTGGGATGTAGGCCCGGCGAGTTCGGTTCCATGGGGGGTCGAGCCGATCCTGTGGCTAGGCAGCCGTTCGGTCCATTTTCACGAAGCGAGGGTCGCCGGTCTTGACGGCGACGGCGATCTTGACATCCTGAACAAGCCCTAGAACTGGGAAGCGCCTCGTGTTGATGTCTGGACCAACGACGGCCGTTGATTGACCGTAATGGCTTTCATTTAAGTTTCTTGTTGCGTCTTAAGTATAGCGTATTTTACGCCTCTTCGTGCCCGGCAACCTGTGTCGTGTTCGCGATGCTGACCAGCACAGCCTTCTGGACGCGCCGACGCGCGGCGGTGACCAGGTTGTTGAAGACGAAGGTGTATAGCAAGCTTGGTGTAATGGCCGCCGCCTCGACCCCCATGAAGCTCGCCCCTGCGCCTCCACCGAGGCCCGTGGACAGGCCGAGGCCCGCCACCGGGCTCAGTGCGTAGATGATCTGCGCTGGCCCGGAGTTCATGAAGTTCGCGAACAGCAATATGGTTCCGACAACCAGGGGAACGCCCCAGACCAAGAACAGGAAGAGCGCAAAGTAGTTCGAGCCGCGCCTGCCGAACCGGAGCTGAAAGAACTGGTGTGCCATACCGAAATAAGCAACCACGAGAACACCGTTGGCGATCGCCAACGGAAAAGCCGCTTTCACGGGGCTGGAAATACCGGCGCCGGGACTGCCAAGCTGTTGCCAGGCGATGGTCGCCGCGACCAGGATGATGGTACAAACGACCACGAGGAAGGGCCGGTTGGGCGACATGTCATCCCAGAACGAAAGGTTGGGCCGGCCTTGCTTCGCCGCCCGCCACAAGCCCTTGTAATACTCGGCCTGGGTGGGAGTCACCGTCACCGTGAGCATGATACCGATGATAACAAGGAGATAGAGGACCACGAGCGCGATGGCCTCGAAGTCGGTAAGATTCCAGACGCCGCCTGCCAGCAAGGTGCCCAGAGTGGACATGGCCGCGACCGCCTGCGGTTTGGAGAACGCATGTAGCCGTTCTGATTCCATTTTCCGGCAGGTCGCGAGGAAAAGGAAGAAGAGAATCGACGCCTCATAGAGCAGAACCACCGCTAGCCAGGGCAGAGAGAAGCCAAAGAGGCTTAGCCTCGGCTCGCGGTCGACGATGTTGGCCAGATGGCCAAACCCCCAGACGAAGCTGCCGCTCATCAATCCCAGGAAGATCACTACGCCGGCCACTCCGCGCGATCCGGCCTGCTTCTTCAGGACCAGGGCGTTCAAGAGCGAGAATCCGTGGAGCACCCAGCTCGTCGCGATCAGCGCGATCATGAGCTGTAGGAGTCCGCGAAAGTCGGGAACTCCGATTGCCAGGCAGAGGACCACAAACGGCAGCGTACTCGCAAAGAGCAAATACTCGCGGACGGGCGCGCCGAAGAAGAAACCGAGAACAAGCTCGGTGGCTGATAGCGGTGAGACCCGGTGGAAATCAAGAATTCCCGAGGCCCGCGCGGCAGCTACCGCGGTTCCCAACTGTGTGCTCCCGATGATGGCCAGAATCACGGTCTGAAGCGCGAAGAACGCGCCGAATGCCCCGCCCGTCTTGTACACCTCCAGTACATACCCTCCCCAGGCGATGCAGACGCAAAGAACCACGGTCACCACGATGGCCGAGACGAGCGGCTGCCTGCGCAGTCGCGAGCGAACGTGCTTGATGAAGATCGGATTGTCGAACCAGTCAGCCAACCAGTCGCCGCGCATCATGAAAGCTCCCTGGCCCCCACCGTGAGGAAGAGCTCCTCGAGGTTCTCTTTCCGCCGCGCGAATGACGCGACTCGGACCCCCGCGATCACCAGATGGCAGAGCAACTCGCTTGCTTCCTCAGAGCCGCCCCGGAAGCGGAACTCAAAGCTGTCTCCCTTCCGCTCGGCCGGACCGGCCCTTTGATCGTCCGCCAGGATTCGCAAGAATGTCTCGGTCTCGCCCAGCACTTCGACGGCGAGCGACGAGTCGCCCATGATCCGGGCGTTTACCTCGTCAAGCCGGCCGCTGATCACCAGCCGGCCCCGCTCCATGATCGCCACCGACGTGCAAAACTCGTTCATCTCGGCGAGGATGTGTGAGGAAATCAAGATCGTCTTGCCTTCGGACGACAGCCGCTTAAGGATGTTCTTCAGGTCGATTCGTCCCTGGGGGTCGACTCCGCTGGCCGGCTCGTCGAGCAAGAGTACCTCGGGGCTGGGTATCAGGGTCTTGGCCAGCATCAACCGCTGCCGCATCCCTCGCGAGAGCTCGATAATCGGCGCATTGCGCTTCTCTTCCAGGCCAACCATCGCCAGATGGCGATCGACCAGCTCGGGCCGATTCCACCGCGGGATCCGGTAGCTGGCCGCGAAAAGGTCGAGGAATTCCCAGACTAACAGGTCCTCGTAAACCGGCGGAAAATCCGGCATGAAGCCCACCAGCCTGGCAACCTCGTGGGGGTGCTCATGCACGTCGATTCCCATGATCTCGACCTGGCCATAGGTCGGCTCGATCAGCCCGAGCAGCGTGCGCATGGTCGTCGTCTTGCCCGCGCCGTTGGGACCGATCAACCCGCAAACTTCCCCCTCGCCGACCGTCAGCGTCAGGTCTTGCACGGCGCACAGGTTGTCGTAATCCACTCGGAGGTCGCGAATCGAGATCATCACAGCGTTTCCGAAGTTTGCCGCACCAAGGTCGGTTTCAGGTTGTTCGTCGTGGCGATCCATTTCTTCTTGCAACCGAGTGAAGAAGACCCCCCGCGGTGCGATCGACTCTAGCCGAATCCTCGGCGAGCGTCCAAGTAAACACGCAGTCCTGGTTTTTCGTTGTAGGCCGTCTTAAACTCCACAGGTCGATCAACCTGCCTCAAATATGGAATGGAATGCCATGCACGACGAGCAGAAATCGAAGGCCGTGCTCCCCGAATTCCCGGTGGTGATTGTCCAGCCCGTCCAGTGGGGCGAACAAGATCTCCTCGGGCATGTGAATCACGTCACATACTTCCGCTGGTATGAGACGGCCCGGATCGCCTACTTTCTGAAGGTCGGACTAATGGACTTGCACAAGCACGAGCGAATCGGCCCGATCCTCGCCTCTGTGGCCAATGATTACCGCCGCCAGCTCACTTATCCCGACACAGTGCACGTCGGCGCGCGGATAACCCGGATCGGCCGCAGCAGCATGCAAATGGAACACAAGATTTTCAGCCAGAACGAACAAGCGCTCGCTGCTGAGGGCACCTCGACGATCGTCGTATTCGATTACCAGACCAACAAGTCCCATCCCGTCCCCGCACGCATCCGCCACGCCATCGAGAACCTCGAGGGGCGGACGTTCTGATCTGAAGCCCAGCCTCTTTCAAGTTCGACCTCCCTCCTTATCTCCTCCGCACCAGAATTTCACGAACTTCCCCAGCGACACGCCGCACTTTCCGTGGTATTGTGCTTCTCCGACGGCATCCAAGGCCCAGCACCCGACTCTTTGAAGATATGATGAAGACTGCCCTCGAAAGCTCCCACGCTCCTCCGCGCCTCATGCACTGGCAATGGGCAACCGTGGCCTTGATGGTCGCCGGCTACGCGGGTTATTACCTGTGCCGTTCGAATCTCTCCGTCTGCATCCCGCTGATCCGGGATGATCTGGTCCGTGGGGGTTACGACCCGGACACCGCCAAGAAGCGGCTGGGCTTGGTCGTGTCATTCGGAGTTCTGGCCTACGCGATAGGCAAGTTTTTCGCTGGTGGACTGGCCGATTTTCAAGGTGGCCGGCGCAACTACTTGGGTGGCATGATCGGTTCGATTGGCTTCACTGTCTTGTTCGCGCTGGGCGGCTCGATTCCTCTGTTCACGCTGGCAAGTGTTGGCAATCGGTTCGTCCAATCGTTCGGCTGGGGCGGGATGATCAAGATCACGTCAAGGTGGTTCCCTCCTAGCTCCTACGGCCGGGTCATGGCGTTCATCAGTCTGAGTTTTCTGTTCGGTGATGCGCTGGCACGCAAGTTCATGAGCTACTTGCTCGCCGCCGGCTGCACGTGGCAACAGGTGTTCTTTGCCTGCGCGGGGACGATGTTCGTTCTGTTTGTGATCAACTTGAGCTTTCTAAAGGAAAGCCCGAGGGAAATCGGCGAGCCGGAGCCGTCGTCGCACTCGGACAGCCTCTTCGGCGAGCAGGGCAACGATCCCGTTCCCGCAGGCGTGCGAGCCTGCTGGCTCCTCTTTTCCGGCGCCGGGTGTTCTGGTACGTCTGCATGCTCTCGCTTGGCCTGACACTGCTGCGGGAGACGTTCAACACCTGGATTCCAACGTATTTCAACGAGTTCCTGGGAATGAGCCACTCCGAGGCAGCGAGCAAGAGCGCCTGGTTTCCGCTCGTCGGCGGCATCTCCGTGGTGATCGCCGGATTCGCGAGCGATCGCCTCGGGCGTGCAAGCCGGGCGCTCATCATTTTCATCTGCCTGCTGCTGGCCACCGCGGCACTCGCCGTGCTGGCCTTGTACGATTTTGGTGGGTCCGCGCTCGGGCCGGTCGTGGTGGTCGCGCTGATCGGGTTCTTGCTGATCGGCCCGTATTCTTACCTTGCCGGGGCCATCTCACTGGATTTTGGCGGCAAGCAGGGCTCGTCGACGGCTTCCGGATTCATCGACGGAATCGGCTACCTGGGCGGCATGATGGCCGGCGACAGCATGGCCCGGATGGTCGTCTCGTACGGCTGGAATGGGGCTTTCCTGGTCTTGAGCTTTGTGGCTCTGCTCTCGACGGCTGCTGGCGTGCTCTTGCTGCTGGAGCAACTGCGGCAGCCTGCCATTGCAGGGCAGCTCACGGACCTAGCTTGACCGGGGGCACGATGACGTGCGGCAGATCGAGCGCCTTGGCCTGGCGATTCAACTCGGCCAGGTCCTTGTCGATAAGGTCCTGAAATTCCTTGAGACGGTCAGCCAGCTCGCCGCTCAGCCGGGTTGCCGCCTCGCGCATGCCCTGGGTCGGTGGGCCGTCGCCGTCGAGCACGGCTCCGTAGAGCCAGCCGAGGTTGGAGTAAAGCTGTGCTCCTCCCTTCATGGCCAGGATGTCGTAGGTCACCTGAGCCTTGGGGTTGTGCAACTTGCTCTCGAGCGCATCGAGCTTTGCAAGGAATTCGCTGGACGCTTTCACCAGCGGCCGCGCCTTGTGGATGTCCTTGACCAGCGCGTTGCGTTGCTGAAGCTGCCTGCGTATAGCGCGGAGCTGCTCGACGGCGCCGGAGAGCTTGTTGAAATCGTCGCGGACTGCCAGGCCGAGGCGAACTTGCTCGGCAAGGTCGGCCGGCGCGGCCTTGACGCGAGGGTCGGGTCGCAGCTCCAGGCTTGTCGTGACAGTCTGGCCGTCCACGGTAAGTTTCACTGTGTACTTGCCGGGCAGAGCCAGGGGGGCGGTTTCCGCGCTGCCGGAGTCCATCTTGGCCTGCTTGATCGGCCGCGCAGGATCGTGCTCCAGGTCCCAGATCACGCGGTACAGTCCTGGCTTATCGGGCAGCCTCATCTTCCTTTTGCCGCCGGGACGATCGGGCTCTTCCTCGGGTTCTTCTTCCTTCTCCTTCTCTTTTTCCTTGGCCTCCTGCTCTTCGCCGGTGGGTTCCTTCGCCGCGCCGCCTTCCTTCTCGACCGCGGTCGGCTCCGGCTCGGTTTCCTTGGCCAGCGAGCGCACGAGCTTGCCGTCGGCGTCAAGGATCTCGAGATTGGGTTTGGACTTCGGCTTGTCCTTGAGCCAGAAGTGAATGACGGCTCCTGCAGGCGGATTGTCGCCGCGACCCGAGGCGCCGATCCTGCCGTGGTACCGCCACCGAGTAGGCGTAAGCGGGGGCAGCAATTCCACCGGCTTGGTCGCGATCGCTGGACTGAACGCTCGAATCGGTGTCAGGTCATCGAAGATCCAGAGTGAGCGTCCGTGGGAGCCCAGCACGAGATCATCGCCCTTGACGATCAGGTCGTGAACCGGCACGGTCGGCAGGTTGAGCTGGAGCGACTGCCAGGTCTTGCCGTCATCGGCAGAGAAAACCACTCCCCGCTCGGTGCCAACGTAGAGCATGCCTTTCGCCTTCGGATCGTGGCGGACGACGTGCAACGGCACTTCCTGGGGCATCGACCCGGAAAGCAGCGTCCATGTCTTGCCGTGGTCCTGAGTGCGGTATAGATAAGGGTGCATGTCGTCGATCATGTGCGCGTCAACGACAAGCAGAGCGGTGGCTGCGACGAACGGCGACGGCTCGATCATCTTGATCGTGGCCCACTCGGGCAGGCTGGGTAAATGGTCGGTGACGTTGGTCCAGCTTTTGCCGTCGTCACGCGACACATGGACCAGCCCATCGTCCGAGCCGACCCAGATCAATCCCTTCTCACGGGGCGACTCGGCCACTGCGGAGATCGTGCAGTAATACTCGGCCGTCGTGTTGTCGCCGGTGATCGGTCCACCGGACCATTGTTGCCTGCGCTTGTCGTTGCGGGTCAGGTCGGGGCTGATCGGTGTCCAGGTCTGGCCGCCGTCGACAGTTCGAAAGAGAACGTTCGCCGCGTGGTAGATGACCTTCGGGTCATGCGGCGAGCCCGCGATCGGCGCGGGCCAGCGGAAGCGGTATTTCATGTCGGCCGCACCATGGCCAGAGGGGTTATCCACGTAGCTGCCAACCATCCGGGCCTGGCGGGTGCGGTGATCGTATCGCGTGATCACGCCGGCGTATTCGCCGGCAAAGACGATGTCCGGGTCGGTCGGGTCATGCAGGGTGTAGCCGGCCTCGCCACCCCCGACATCGTACCAGTCCGCCAGTGCAATTCCGCTGCTGCTGAGGCTATTGCTCGGTCCGGCGATCGAGCCTAAGTCCTGCATCGTGCCGGAGACATGGTAGGGGTTTCGGTTGTCCACTCCGATCCGGTAGAACTGGCTGATCGGCAGTGGCGGTGCATACCAGGTTTCGCCGCCGTTGAAGCTCAGATCGACTCCGCCGTCGTTGCCGCCGATCATCCGCCTGGGATTGGCCGGATCGATCCAGAGGTCGTGATGATCGCCATGATGAAACCCCCGCGCCCGCTGAAACGTCTTGCCCCCGTCGATGCTCTTGAGCATTGGTACGCTCGGGCACCAGAGGACATTCGGGTTGCGAGGGTCCACCGTGATTGTCGAGTAATACCAGGCGCGTGGCGAAGCGCTCGGTCGCCAGTGGCCAGCAACCACGTTTCGCCGCCGTTGTCCGAGCGGTAAAGCCCTCCCTTGTCGGCCTCGATCAGAGCATAGATGCGGCGGCCGTCGGATGGCGCCACCGCGACGCCCACCTTGCCCCAGGGTCCCTTCGGCAGGCCTTTCTCGGTGAGTTGTTTCCAGGTGCTTCCCGCGTCGCGTGAGACGTACAAACCGGACCCCGGGCCGCCGCTGGTCAACTCCCAGGGCCGCCGCCGCGTCTGCCAGAGGCCGGCGAATACAATGTTCGGGTTTGACGGATCGAGGGCGACATCCGACGAGCCGGTGTCGGCGTCTGTCTTGAGCACGGCAGTCCAGGTCTTGCCGCCATCAGTCGTGCGATACACCCCGCGCTCCCCGTTGGGGCCAAACGCCTTGCCCAGCACGGCCGCGAAGGCAACGTCGGGGTTGTGGGGATGCACCGCCATCGTCCCGATCTGGCCCTCCTGTTTCCAGACCTGAGTCCAGTTTGAGCCACCGTCGGTGGACTTGTAGATGCCGTTTCCTGGCACCACATTGTTGCGGATATTTGCCTCTCCGGAACCCATGTAAACCACGTTCGGGTCGGACGGAGCCACCGCGATCGATCCTGCCGTCGACGTTGGCAGCTTGTCGGTCACGCATTTCCACGACAGTCCGCCGTCGAGCGACCGCCAGACGCCGCCCGAGGCCGTCGCCGCAAAGTAGACCAGCGGATTCCCCGCGACCCCCGCGACCCGGCAAACTCTGCCGCCAGCCGACGGACCGATCGATCGGTATTTGAATTCCCTGAACGGGCCCTCCTCAGCGCTACCGTCTGCGGGCGCATCTGCCAGGCCGGCACCTGGCGCCAGCCAAAAGATTAAACCAAGCAGAACAAGAAGGACCCTGAGTGAGCATAAATATCGACGACTCTGCATGACCATGGGATTCCTCGTTGCAACCTCGGGACTGACATACCCAGGTGGCCCCCGGCCAATAACCGGCGCAAGAGGCTACCCAATATTAGGGTGCAATCGTACCTCACCGTGTAAAGTTGGGGCAACTGCATAGGAAGAGACAGTCTGGTTTGCCCGCGCTGACGTGACCGATCTTGGTTTCGCAGAGCGGCAATCTGGGGAAGTCAAGGGGATTCGCTAATTCCGGTGCCGACCATGAGGCTTCATGAATCTTTGCGGTTGACATGCTGCTTTTTCGGCACCGCTCCGTTGCTCTGGAGCTCAATCTTCGCAGAATGGAACGAAGCATCGACCTGTGCGATGAGTTCGGTGATATGCGATTTTGTTCTTTCACGGCGTGGATTCTTTTCCCATGATTCTGAGCGTCACGTTGAATCCATGTCTGGACAGGACCTTGACGGTACCGAGCTGGCGGCCGGGGGATCTGGTGCGGGGGGTTGCGGTTCGCGAGGTCGTAGGTGGGAAGGGAAACAACGTGGCGCGGGCCCTCAGGCGGCTGGGACGAACGGCCCGGCCAGTGACCTTCCTGGGTGGATCTGTCGGCAAGCATTGTGAAGAGCTCTTGACGCGCGACGATGGGTTGGACCCGCTCATTGTCGCGACCGCGGCGCCAACCAGGGTCATCCTCACGGTACTCACGCAGTCCACAACTGACCAGACGGCGTTCTTCGACCCCGATCCAGCGATCACGCCGGCCGAGGCAGAGGCGCTCGTCGACCGCGTGCAGCAGGCCCTGCTCCAGCCTGGGGTTTCAGCCCTGACGCTCTCGGGCTCGAGCCCTTCGGTCGCGACGCACGGCGTTTACAGCGACTTGATTTCACTGGGCCGCACCCGGCGGATCCCAGTTTTCCTGGATACCTACGGCCCCGCGCTCGAGGGAATTTGGGGGTTTTGGCCGTCGGTGCTTCAGGTCAATCGCAAGGAAGCTGCGGGACGGATCGGCAAGACAATCGTAAATGACCAGGATGTGCTGGGATTGCTCGCAAACTGGCACCGTCATGGCGTCATCTGCGGCGTGGTGACGGATGGTCCCAATCCGGCGCTGGTGCAGATCCGAGAAACGCGTTTCCGTGTGATTCCACCGACGATCCGGGCCGTCAACCCGATCGGCTCGGGCGATTCGCTGCTCGCCGGCCTGGTCGACGCCTGGCTGGCGGGAACCGATACCGAGCCAATGATCCGTCATGCCATCGGCTGCGCGGCGGCCAACGCGGTGGTTTGGGAAGCGGGAGCCGTTGATCCAGCCCAGGTGGAGCACTTCGCACGAGAAGTGAAACTCGAGCCGATCGGGCGGGGAGAGTGAGTAGGGGCCGCGGGAGGCCGGAAAATCTAGCTTCCCGGGCCCCACTCACTTGCCTCCGTCCGTCTTCGCCTTCTGCCGCTGGGTTTTGAGCTCATCAACAAGCTCTTTCATCTCCTTGAACAAGGCGGCCCCTTGATCAGCCCTGACCTCGTGGCCGCCGCCACTGCCACCGAGTGTCCCTTCGTCGAGTTTGTGCAACTCCCGGAGTTGTTTCATAATTTCCGTTCTGACTCTTAATTCCTCGACAAACTCCTTCATTTCCTGGATGTTCATCTCGCCGCGCCTCGGCCTTATCCTGCTTGCTCATGAAAGGCGAGGGCCCAAGGCTCGCAGGGCGTAGTCCTTGATCTTCCGACTCTTGTGACGTGATCACAAGGATGCCGTCATCGACGAAATAGGCCAGGTCAAGCTGCTGGAGCAAAAGCTGCAGGGTTCGCCGCAGCGGAACTCCTTCCAGGGCGAGCTGGATCGTCGATGTCAAGTTTTTTTCCGCCTCCTGCAGGCCGAGGGGGTCCACGTAGATGGGTATTCCTGAGCTGTTCGGACCCGTCGTGGCTTGCTTGATGTACTTCAGCACGTCCTCGAGGGGAGTCTCGCTGGCGAAGGACATGGAGATCGGTTCTTCGAGCTTCGCCAGGATCGCCAGCGATCTTGGATCCTTGCCAGGTCCGCTCACTCTTGCCCGCCTGATCCGGCTGGGCTGGAGGAGCGGGCTTGAGCGACTTTGCCTGAGCGAGCAAGAGTTCGGCCTCGGCCAGGTAGGCGCTAGCCTCGGCCCCGTTGGCGTCGTCGGCATTTCCCTCCTCTGCATGAATGCGCGCCAGCTTCCGCATGCGTTCGAAGTGTTTCTCGATGGCCTTGAGCTTTTCAGCTGGGGCCGGGGCGGCATCGCGTTCACTCTCCATGAGCAGTCGCGACGCGTGGTAAACCCGCTCGAGGGGGCTGCTGCCTTTGAGATAATCCGCTTCGCTGGCGAGGAAGGCTCGGCGGGCCCCCTGGATCAACTCGTGATAGAGATCGCGGGCAGGATTCGGAGGGGCCGTCGTCTTTTCGGTCGCTAATGGCGCGATTCCCTGGGCCTTGCCAAAGTCAGTTTTCGCGTGTGCCTTGGGGGATTCGACAGGCTGCGCTCCCGATGGCGAGCGTTGCTGCCGAGCGACCACACCGGCTCCGGTCAAGAACAGTCCCGAGACCACGCAGGCCACGGCGATTAGCTTCAGCTTTTGAAGGATCATGGCCGAGAGAACTCCTTGGATGAGCTGCGCGATGGAGGTAGAAACGACGTGAGCCATCAGAGTCCCGGAACCGATCCGGGCCGCCGCGTTACAGGTGGCCGCCAAGAGCGATGCGGGAACTGCGGCTTCCGAGCTCGACGAAGCGGCCAGCGCCGCCGATCCGGCTCCGCAGGCGACCCCGCGCCGGGTGAGGCGAGATTCCAGCAGTGACCGGGCGCGGGAAAGGCGCCCTTTCACTGTCCCGAGCGGCCAGTGGAGCTGTCGCGCGGCTTCCTCGTGAGTCTGGCCCTCGAGATAGCACAGGACGATCGGGGCGCGATACTTCTGAGGCAGTCGGTTGATCTCCTTGATCGAGAATCCGCCGCAGTTCAGCATCTTCCTCGGATGGTTCGGGCGCCGCGACCTCGACGGCCTCGCCACGTTCGCGTCGTCCGCGCCGGGCCGCGGCACTGCCGCCTGGTGGGCGACCCGCACGGCCACTCCGTGCAACCAGGCCGCAATGGCGTCGCCCGGCCCCAGCGACCCCGCTCGCCGTAGCAGCACCAGGAATGTGGCCTGGAACGCGTCCTCGACGTCGGCGGCATTGGCCAGAATTCGCCGGCAGATTCCAAGCACCATCGGCCCATGACGGGACACCAACACTTGAAACGCCAGTTCATCCCTGTGAGCCAAGTACTGCTCGAGGAGTTCCCATTCCGAGAGCCCCGAGAGGCTGCCCCCGTCGAAAAGCCTTACCAGTTCCGCGGTCGCGAGCCGGTGACTACTCATGAGAGCACTCCGAACGATCGATCAGCGTGACTTCTCTATCATGTGAGCGAGTCCGCTTTTGGATACAACTTTTTCCGGAAACCTCGCGCTTTCTGCGCGGCTTGAGTTCACCAGCATCTTCGCAGTTGCCCGCTTGCTCTCTTTCTGTTAAGGGAAAGGCGCGATCATCGGGGAATCGTGCGAGGGCCGCATGGACATAACCGAACCGAGAATCCGCTTTGTCGGCGATCTTGGCGATCCTTGGGTCACGGAGATCCTGAGTTCGATTTCCGACAGGCCCGGCCTGCATGCCGTGATGTGCGACGGAGAGGTTCCCGACCGCATCTTCGAGCCCGATCAGCCGCCCCGATTGCTAATCCTGCATCGCACGCGGCTGTCACAGGCCGACGCCGCGCGGATCGACCAATGGCGTTCGGTCGCCCGCACTGGCCCGATGCCCCGAGTCATCCTGTGCTATAGCCCCTATGTACGTTACGCCGAGCTGGAGCGGTGTTCTCGCGGTGTCGATCTGATGATCCCGGAAGCTACGGCCATCGAGACTCTCTCACGCCACACTAGCCGTCTTCTGGATCGACGAAGTGAGCAAACCCGTGAAGCCATAGCCGCTGATTGCCTGCCGGTGCAAGTGATCAGTAGCAATTACGAGTTGCGTGCGGTTCTGACTGAGATCTGTCTGGCCGAGGGCTTCAAAGTCACGTCGGACCAGGACTTCTCACTTCCGTCGCAGGGTCGAATCGCGAGAGAGGAGCGGACGTCAGGCCAGATGCTTACGATGTGGGACATTCCTGTACTCGAACCAAACTGGCCGCGATGGCTTGAGGACCGCGCGAAGCTCGGCCCGGTGCTCGGTCTCATGGCGTTCGCCGATCGCGCCACGGTCGGTCAGGCCAGAGCCTCCGGAGCCTTGGCATGCCTGGATCTGCCCGTGGACGTGAATGACTTGGTTCATGTCATCCTGCGGGTGAACCGAAAGTTGCGGTCAGATTCGACGAGCAGGCCTTCCAGCCGGATCGAGCCGGCGCATTCCGTGCCTCCGGCACCAGTGAGCCGCGCCAAACTGGGTCGGGCGGCAATCCGGCGGCGAGCGAGCCGTCAACCACTGTGGTCGGAAAACGAAGCTGCATCTACAATCACCAAAGAGAAGCCGGCCTGAATGATCGAATCTCGTATGGGAAAGCCCGCTGGCCCTGCCATCCCTCGTCATCAAGCGAATACTCGATGCCCAGAGTTTCTCGAAAAGCCGCGGCCCTGGCAGCCCACGTCGAGCCGGCCGTGGCATTTGAGCTCAATTTCAAGGACTTGACGCGGCAGATTCAACGCGCCGCGGGTTTTCCTGAAGCCTTGGCGGCGCTCAAGAACGGCCATGCGGCGACGATTGACGGCGCCTGGGGATCGGCCGCGGGTATGGTTTCGGCCGCGCTTGGCCTGCATGCGCCCACAACTCTCGTCATCGTCCTGGCGCACATTAGCGACGTCGATGACTTTTGCGACGACATCGCGCTATTTGCGGGGATCACGCCGGAAATATTCCCCGCATGGGAGAAGCTCCCCCGCGAGCAGGATACCAGCGATGAGGTCTTCGGCAAGCGGTTGCGCGTGCTTAATCGTTTGGCTGGCGTGACGCCTCCTCGCCTGGTTGTCACCTCGATTCAGGGCTCTTGCAGCCAGTGCCCCGGCGCGAAGTGCTCGTGCGGATGTCACGGCGGATCAGTGTGGGTGACAGCCTGCCCGTAGAGGAGCTGGGGGCATGGCTGTTTGAGCGCGGGATGGCGCGTGCCGAGGTCGTCGAGGTCCCCGGCGAATTCAGTCTTCGGGGTGGCATCTTCGACATCTTTCCGACCGATGCCACCGAGCCGGTCCGGATCGAGTTCTTTGGCGACCTTGTGGAGTCCATTCGCCCATTCGACGCGGAATCACAACGCTCACGCGACCGCTGGGACAACGTCACGATTACAATTCCCCCCAGCTACGACGAACAGAACCGCGCCAGCTTCGGTCCGACAACCGACTTCTTTCCCGACGGCACTTGGGTGGCCTTGATCGAGGCAAGCGACGTGCGCGAGGAGGGCCGGCACTACCTGGGCCGAATCGACGACCCACGCGGGCTGTACTCGGTTGAAAGCACGTTCGAGCGCCTGATCCGGTTTCCATCGATCGCGGTTTCAGCCTTGGCCGCTGATTCGCTGGAAGCCACCTGCCATCTCCGGATCGAGAGCGTCGAGCGGTTCTCAGGCGACCTGGCACGGGTCAAGGCGGAACTGGATGGCGCGGCGGCCGGCGACCGCGTGCTGATCGCCTGCCACAACGCGGCCGAGGTCGAGAGGCTGGGCGAGGTTTTCAGCGACACGACGCTGGCGCAGCAAGGCCGGCTGCATCGCGACAGTGGGGCGGATCAGGGCCGGCTTTCATCTGATCGACGCCTCGACCCTGGTGATTGCCGACCACGAGCTTTTCGCACGCGCCGACGTCCGCCGCCCGGTGACCAGGCGCAGGTACGAGAGCCGGGCGATCGACAGCTTCCTCGACCTGAACGAGGGCGACCTTGTGGTTCACGTGAACCACGGCATCGCGCGCTATCGCGGCTTGCAGTTCGTCGATCAGTCGGCCGAGCACGCCGAAGAGACCCTGCTGCTCGAGTTTGCCGAGGGCACCAAGCTGTATGTGCCCATCGCCAAGATCGACCTGGTGCAGAAATACGTCGGCGGCGGCAAGGGAGCGCCGGTGCTTTCGAAGATCGGCTCGTCAACGTGGGAAAAACGGAAGAAGCGAGTCGCCGAGGCAGTCGTCGACCTGGCGCAGGAGCTGCTCGACATCCACGCCCAGCGCGCCAGCCAGCCGGGGTTCGCCTATCCCGCAGACGACAGCCACTGGATGGCCGAGTTCGAGGCCGCCTTCCCGTTCGAAGAGACGCCCGACCAGCTTACCGCGATCGAGGCGACGAAGCGCGACATGGCCGAGCAGAAGCCGATGGACCGACTGATCTGCGGCGACGTCGGCTACGGTAAGACCGAGATCGCTATTCGCGCGGCCTTCAAGGCCGTCGACGCCGGCAAGCAGGTGGCCGTGCTGGTGCCGACAACCATCCTGGCCGAACAGCATCACCGCAGCTTTTCAGCGCGGATGGGGGAGTTCCCGTTCAACATCGAGGTCGTCAACCGGTTTCGTGCCCGTTCCGAGGTGCGCGAGGTTCTCAAACGAGCGGCCGCCGGCGGCGTAGACATCCTGATCGGCACTCACCGGATCTTGCAGAAGGACGTCGCGTTCAAAGATCTGGGCTTGGTCGTCATTGATGAGGAGCAGCGGTTCGGAGTCGAGGACAAGGAATGGCTGAAGACCTTCCGTTCGACGGTAGACGTACTGACCCTCTCGGCCACGCCGATCCCGCGGACACTGCACATGAGCCTGCTGGGCATCCGCGACATCTCCAACCTGGAGACCCCGCCACCCGACCGCAAGGCAATAGAGACCAGGATCAGCCGGTTCGATCCCGAGACCATCAAGCGGGCCATCCATCGGGAATTGAATCGCGACGGGCAGGTCTACTTCGTGCACAACCGCATCTACGACATCGAGAGCGTGGCCGACCGCATCCAGTCGATCGTTCCCGACGCAAAGATCGCCATTGCCCACGGGCAGAGCAGCGGAGAGGCCCTGGAGCACACCATGCTGGCGTTTATCCGCCGCAAGTTCGACATCCTGGTCGCGACCACCATCATCGAGAGCGGCCTTGACATCCCCAACGTCAACACCATCTTCATCAACGAGGCCGACAAGTACGGTCTGGCCGACCTGCACCAGCTTCGCGGTCGGGTGGGGCGTTACAAGCATAGGGCTTACGCCTATCTCCTGCTCGAGTCAGACAAACCCGTCACACCCAATGCGGTCCGGCGGCTCAAGGCCATCGAGGAGTTCACGTCGCTGGGCGCCGGCTTCAAGATCGCGCTGCGCGACCTGGAGATTCGAGGCGCAGGCAACATTCTGGGGCCCGAGCAGTCGGGCCACATCGAAAGCGTCGGCTACGAGCTCTATTGCTCGCTCTTGGAGTCGGCAGTCCGCTCGTTAACCCATCAGCCCGCGAAGCCGCTCTTCGATTGCTCGGTCGAGCTCGCATGGAGGGCCTACTTGCCGAAAGATTACGTTCCCGGCCCCAGGGTAAAGATCGAGCTTTATCGCCGGCTGGCCCGCCTGCGCAGCCTTGACCATCTGGCTGACTTTCGCCGGGAACTCAATGATCGGTTCGGCCCGCTGCCGAAACCCTCGGAGAACCTCCTCCTGGAGGCCGAGCTGCGGATTCTGGCGGGCAACTGGAAGCTGGACCGCATTCACGTCGAGGGCGAGTATGTCGTCTTGACCTACGGTGATTCCAAGCAGATTCAGGCGCTCGCCCGCCGGCATCCGGGGAAGGTCCGGATTGTCGACCCGAAGCGAGCGTACGTTCCCCTTGGTGAGGACCCGCTGAAACCGCCGGAAATCGCCGAACTCGTGCGCTCGCTCTTGCGGACAAAGGCCTGAGCCCCGACAGGGGAGGTCAGTTCGCCTTCAGTCTGGCCTTGGCCGCATCTTCCCTACAGTGAAACCGAGAAGAACCAAACACACGCTCGAACCCGCTAACCACGGGCGAAAGTCGCGTTGAAGCATGGGAAGCCTTTCCTGAGATGTGAGTTCCAGTTTCCCGAACTGCCTGGGTGTGAGAGTAACGGCAGGCGGCTCGATTCACAACGGTTTTCGGCCGGTTGGCAAGACTGCACCGGGACTCGCACATTTTCCAGAGGAACTTGTGAGGATTGAGGGCTTCCTGGCACTAATAGGAAGACGGCTCGATAGGTGAACGCAAGCAGGCGGAAGTCGATCATGATCCATCCCCGCACCGGCACATCGTCGCGATCGCTTGAGACCCTATTTCGGCTGGGGAACCTCGGCAACGTGGACGACGGCCAGCTTCTGGAGCGGTTCAGGACGTGCAACGATGCACGCGGCGACGAGGCGTTTCGCGTGTTGGTCGAGCGTTATGGACCGATAGTCATGGGAGTTTGCCGGGGGGTGCTCGGCGACGTGAACCATGCGGAAGACGCCTTCCAGGCCACGTTTCTTGTCCTCGTCCGGAAGGCCGGGTCAATTCGCAACCGGGAGTCAATCGGCCCGTGGCTGCACGGTGTGGCCCTCCGCGTCGCTCGCCGCTCTCGTGCTCGGGCAGCCAGGCGAAGCTTCGTCGAGAAAGCGCTCGACCGAGAAGCCTGTGCAAGCTTGGCGATGTGGAAAGACGAGTCGGACGAGCGGATCGAGGTCGTCCACGAGGAGATTGACCGCCTGCCGGAGAAGCTCCGCAGCCCCTTGGTCCTCTGCTGCCTCGAAGAGCTCACATACCAACAGGCCGCCCGGCAACTCGGCGTCAACGAACCGACGCTCCGCGGTCGGCTGCATCGTGGCCGGCAGGAATTGGCTGCCCGGCTGCGAGCTCGCGGCTTTTCCGTGGGTGCGATCCTGCCGCTGGGCAGGCCCGCAACCTGGTTGCTGCCACCGGTTTCGCCCGCACTTGTCGAGGCCACGGTACAGCTTGCCTCGAAGTGGTTCACGTTCGGCGCCCTGGTCATCGGGGCCGGGTCGCCGGCAGTTCATCTTCTTGCTCGAGGAGTCATCCGAACAATGATCTGGAACAGCGTCAAAACTACTGCGATTCCGGCCCTGATCGCCGCGAGCGTTCTCGGTACGGCCGTCCTCGCCCAGCAAGGTCGAGACGCAGGCCGGGCGCCGGGAGGAGCCGGCCCCCAGGCTGCCCCATCCAGCGGCTCTGCTGGCGAAGCCCCGTCGCCCAGCAAAAGCAACCCGCGAGGCCGAAACAGAAGGTACTTCACGTGCAGACATGCATGAGCTGAAGGCTTTCAAGCAGCTCCAGAGGCAACAGATAGATAAAACCGCACACATCCGCGAGTTGCTGGCCCGCGAATCCGACCTTGCCTTCCCCAACGGAGTTTCCCTGGAGGAATTCCTGAAAGCCGTGAAATCAAGTACTTCCAACAAGGACTACCCCGGAATCCCGATTTACGTCGATCCCGTGGGGCTGCAAGAAGTCGACAAGACTCCTCGAATCCCACGTGGTTGTCGAGCGTGGCGATTCCCTGGCCGATGTCCTGCAGCAGTGCGTTGAGAGCTCAAGCTCGGGCTATGTCGTGAACGATGGCTTCCTATGATCGACTCCCGTCTGAGTATCCTAGAAGCCAAATTGATGCGCAGTTGAGGAAAAGCTCGATCGGATCATGAATGAACTACGACGAAAAAAGTATCACGACCCTGAGCCGGTCTTGTTGGAGGCAGAATCGATCCCCTCAGATCGAAAGGTGGTCGGAGCTCTCTCCAAATCAATTCGTGGTTCTTGGTGTAGCAGACATCAACTTGGCGAGCGTGGTCTCAAGCGCGATGCCGCGCAGGTCGAGACGAATGATCTTGCCATCGGGATCGATGAGGTACGACGCTGGAATCGAGCTAACGCCGAACGCGTCGACGAGGTCGGCGCCTGCGGTGCTGTTGTGGAGTTGAGGCCAGGGGAGCTTGCGTACCTTCGCGAAGTCGGTCACGGCCGCTCGCGTCTCGTCGAGGCTGACACTGAGGATCTCGAACCCCGCGCCATGGTACTTGTGATAGGCGGCCTGAAGTCGGGGCAGTTCGCCGATGCATGGCCCGCACCAGGTGGCCCAGAAATCAACCAGGACGATATTTACCCTTGAACGATTCCATCCGCACGGCCTTGCCGGAGAGGTCTTGAGCCTCAAAGGCCGGAGCGAGCTTGCCCACCCGATCCAAGCGTCCCAGTTCCCTGGCGACCTTGTCGCGCAAGCTTGGGCTCTCGGGAAACCGTTCCTGGAGTGCCTGGTAAACCTGTCGAGCGATGGAGAACTCGCCGGCAGCGACGGCCGAGGTGGCGAACGTCTCGCTGAAACTGGTCGCGAAGTCTTCCTGATCGCTCTTGCCCAGGCCATTGATCAGCTCCATATACCGCGCCAGGGCCTCGTCGTGGCGGCCGGCCTGGGCCCTGGCCATCGTGGCGATGATCTGCACAGCGCCTTGACCGGCCCGTCGGGGTCGTTCTTGAGGTAACCCAGGGCCATTTCCTCGTTGTCGACGAACCAGTCGTGCTCGATGGCCTTGTTGAAGAGGGCGGCAAAACCCTGATCACGGTCGTCAGCCTTGGGATTATGCTTCAAGTACGCGCCCAGCTCACGGATCAGGGCCCGATCATGCTGGCCAAGGATCTCGGAGACACTCGGTGCGGCCGGCTGCTGCGCCGAACAGAATCCGGCGAGAGCGACGACCAGACTCGGGATCATCCATGGCGAACCGGTAGTCATGGCGAGTTCTCCTCCATGCCCGCTTCTTGGGGTTCGAAATCCGTATCAATTAAACGCATCGATCATCCAGACTGAATAGTTGCTGTTGCGAATGCACGCCCCGCTCGATCACCGCGCCACCTGACCGAGCGAGCCAGCAGGGACCGTGGTTCTTCTCAGCGAGGAATTCGGTGCGTGAAACGCGGCCGCCCTGGGCCGCGAAACCGTGTTGCGAATGAGCTCGAGCCACTGGTAACAGCACAGCTTTCGCTCGTGGGTGGCGAGGAAGTTCAAGCGTCCTTTCTGGCCCATCTGTCGTGCCAGATTGAGGTTTCCTGCCAGGGTGGTCAGGGCGGAGATGACGCCCTCGGCATCGCCGGGGGCGATCGTGTACCCGCAGCCGGCGCGGCGGATCGTGTCGGCCGATTCGCAGTGGGCCGGGCCCACGAACAACGCGGGCCGGCCCGCGGCCATGATGCCGTAGAGCTTGCCCGGTACCACGATGCCGGTCATCTCGGGACGCATCGAGATCAGGTGAACGTCGGCCAGCGAGAGTGAGCGGTGCAGCTCATCCCGCGGAACGTAATCGAGCAGCCGGAGGTTGGTCAAGCCTTCATGGTCCCGCGCGGCACGGACCTCCTCGAGCCGCGGGCCGGCCCCGACGAACAGAAAGACCAGGTCATCCCGGTCGCGCAGGCGGCGGGCAGCCTCGAGAAACTCGTCGAACGAATGCGCTAGACCGAGATTGCCGGAATACATGGCCACGAACTTGCCATCCAGACCTAGCGACGCGCGCAGGGGGTTGGCTTCGCGCTCGACCGGGTATACCTGGTCGCGGCGGCTCCAAACCGGGATGGTCACGATTCGGTCCTGGCGTACGCCTTTGACTCGCACCCGATCCCCCATGTAGGGGCCGAGCACGACCACACAATCTGCCCGGCGATAAACCAGATCACTGAGCCAGGTCAAACCGCGCACCAGCGGGTTCCGCGGGGACATCCGGCGCAGGGCGAGGCTGGCATCGGGATGCATGTCCATGCTCCAGCACACGTGAGGTGTATCCTTTAGCCGGCGCAGCAGGGTGCCAATCAGGCCGATCATGGGCGGCGTCGTGAGCGTGATGACGGCGTGGAACCTGGGCATTCGCGCAGCCTTGAGCACCGCCCGCGCGTAGAAGCTGAGATAGTCGACCATCCGGGTCAAGGTGCTTTTCCGACCCAGTGATGTGGCCGGCACGCGGTGAATGTGCACTCCTTCGTGCACCTCGTAAGCCGGTCGCGCAGGTCTCGTCGGCCCCGTACCGACTCTGCGCAGAGCACGTGGCACTCGAAGTCGCGCGCGGCCAAAGACTCGGCCAGGTCGGTCAGGTGCTGGGCCGTGGAAGCATGATCGGGCCAGTAATACTGGTTGACGAAAAGCAGCCGCCGGACCCCTGCCGAGGACGGCTCGGCCGCTTGGCTCGAATCGTGTATACGTGGCTCGACATCCTCGTCGAGCCCAAGCGACAGCGCCTGCAACTGAGCAGATCGGAGTTTTGCAAACATCGGGCGGACCGGTTTGGGTCCGCCGCGAATCCAGAGGCGGCGGTTTACCATTTCGCGTCCGCCTGGGCCTTGTTGGCCCGGTACCAGGCAATTGTCCTGACCAGCCCGGCACGCAGGCTCGTGGGCGGCGACCAGCCCTCAAGCTCGCGTTTCATCCGCGTCACATCGAGTACTTTCTTGAGCGCGCCGTCGGGCTTGTCCGCGTTCCAGACGATCTTGCCCTTGAATGCTGTGACCTCGTTGATCGTCTCCACCAGATCGCGAATCGAAGTGCCGATGCCCGTCCCGATATTCAGCGGCATGGCGACGTCGTTGTACTTTTCCGCGGCCAGCACAATCGCATCCGCGCAATCCTCGACATAAATAAATTCGCGAATCGGTTTGCCGCTGCCCCAGACCTCGATGCTTGGCGCCGCGGCGAGGTCGGCCTCGACCCATTTCCGCACCAGTGCCGCAACCACGTGAGAGCGATCTGGGTTGTACGAGTCACCTGGGCCGTACAGGTTCGTCAAGATCAGGTGAATCGAGTCGAGCCCGTACTGCTGCTTGTAAGCCTGACCCTGCACGGCCAGCATCTTCTTGGTCAGGCCGTAGTTGACCACGCTAGCATGGCATGGCCCGCTCCAGAGCTCATCCTCCTTAAGGTCGCCTTCGAGGTAGCCGGGATAGCTGCACGCCGTACCGATGTTGACCACCTTGCCGACCTTTGCCAGCCGCGCGGCCTCCATCACGTTCGCGCCCATCACAAGGTTACTGTAGTAGAGCTTGGCCGGCTCGGTCTGGTTGATCCCGATGCCGCCGTAGTATGCGGCCGTGTGGAAGACCACGTCACAGGGGTGCTCGAGCAGGCAGCGCATGCAGGAATCGAGCGCCACGAGGTTGTAATCGCGTTGCCGCGCCACAAACACCTTCGCTCCGTAACTCTCCAGCCGCTGCACGATGTGCTGACCCAGGAATCCTGCCCCACCAGTCACCGTGACGCGCTTGTTCGACCAGAAACCTCTCATGATGGTTCTCCGGGGATAGTGGTCAGTGTTCAGTCAATGGCAGATAGCTTATGGCAGAGCGTGGATGCCTGAGGTAGGGTCCGCTGTGCGGACCAGCCGGACCGGCGCTTTCTCGCACTCAGCAAATCGGTCCGCACAGCGGACTCTACAGACTGGCCAATCCCAGCCTCACACGTTGGCAAACGGGTTCTGAAACTCGATGAGTTGGGCGGCGCGAACGAGCTCGGAGATGCCCCGCTCAAGATCGATGGTGGTCTCGAAGCCCTTCTTGCGAATCTTCTCGTAAGAGACCTCGTAGTTGCGCTGATCGGCGTCGTTGCCGACCTCGGCGAAGTGGAGATAGTAGTTGACGTGCTCGAGGATCTTGCGGGCCACGTCTTCCTTGGTGAAGTTCATGGTTTCGTGGCCGACGTTGTAAACCTCGTCCTTGACCTCGCTCCAGCGCTCGAGCGCGAAGATGAACGAGCGGGCCATGTCGCGGACGTGGACGAAGGTCCGCTTGAACCCCCCCTCGTAGACGATGAGGTTGCGATTCTTGACCGCCTGGTAGGTGAAGTCGTTGGGCATCAGGTCCAGTCGCATCCGGTTGCTGACACCGAACGCAGTGGCAAATCGGTACGCGACGCTGTTGCCCGCGTCGAGTACCATCTGCTCAGCCGCGCTCTTGGTTTCGCCGTAGAGCGTGATCGGAGCCCGGGGCGTTTCCTCGTTGCAGACATAATCGGGAATTGAACCGTAAATGCTGCCGGTGGAAGCGTAGAGGAACTTGGTCTCGGGCTTGCGGTGGGCCAGTAGGTTCCGGGTGCCGTCCACGTTGACGGCCTGGGCGAGCTGCGGCTCCTTCTTGCAGGCGGGGTAGCCGACGATGGCGGCGAGATGAATGATCGCGTCCATCCCCTCGACCGCCGTCTTCACGGCCGCGGGGTCGCAGACATCGCCCTTGTGAAGCTCGAAGAACCGGTTCTGGCAGCAAGGAAGCAGACCGTTGCCGCCGAACTTGAGGCTATCGAGAACCCGGACTCGATGCCCCTGTTCGAGGAGCATGGGAACGAGCGTTGAGCCGACGTAACCGGCTCCTCCGGTGACGAGGATTCGCATGGCAGGACCCATCCTTGGTGGTTCGACTCGAGACGCGCTGGAGCGTCGCGGATCGTGGAAGCCAGTAGAAAACCAATCCGTGCGGCCGGCAAAAAGTGACGGGCGGGAGAGCACGCCCAGGCCCCGTCCTTGCGGGCACGTTGTTCACGTTGCGTGGCGTTTGGTCGAACGGCAGACCTTCCTGAAGAGCATCCAAAGATTGAAACGTCGCCATCGCGTTCGGGCAGAACACGGCAGTCATGACGAGCGGTTCAATCTCCATCTGCCCCGGCCTGTCCGGGCCAAAGTATTGACGAGTCCAGCCACCCTGTCAACGGCACTTTGACGGCGCTGCTGCCCCGCGAAGCCTGATGGAACCTTCCAGTGGCATCTGCGTCAGTTTCGTGCCGAATACCAGTCCAACACTCGCAATGCGCGGAGTGTGTTCCAGCGGCTAGGTTTGCCGGCGCTGTCTTCCATCTCGAAATGAACCTCACCGGCGTGGGGGTTCTCAAGCGGCCATCGCCCGTCGCTGTCCCGCTTCTTCCCCACAAGATCGATGGCCTCCGCGACGCGTTGGTCGGGTTCGACGCCGGCTCTCCGCAGATAGTCCAGACCCCACAGGACGTCGTAGTGCCAGCGAGTCGGAAACGAAACCTGCGTCCAGGCGGGATCGATCACCTCTCCGGTTGACAGTGACCTGAACATGCGACGTTCCAAGAGGTACTCCTGTCCCCGGAGGCGAGCATCCTTCACGGCAGTCGTGGCGTCTTTCGCCCTCTCGTACTCCAAGAGCCCTTCGAGGACACAGATCGTCGTGTGGAACGAGGATCGCTTGCTCGGCGGGGGCCTCGCAGTTCCAGCCCCCGTCCTCCAGCTGCTCGTGAAGGAGCCGATCGAGCAGCCGATTGCTCGCCTCGCCGAAGTACGCACCCAAGGCGAGCACTCTCCCGTTGATACAGGGCTCAACCTCGCCCTCGAAGTAGGGCGAGTCGTCGAACTCTGGTCCCCAGGTGCTATGTTCGCGGACGAGTCCTATTACCCTCCGAGCTTGCTCACTCGTCGGATCCAAGCCTAGGTCCCGCAATAGCAGAAGTGTGTAGAAGGTCGAGGTCCAGTGCGGTTGAAACGTGCTCCCACCCCATTGACCATCGGGTTCCTGAAGGTCGAGCAGCCGGGCACCCCAACCCTCGGAGGCAACCCGCGACCGCTCACTGGCAACGATCTCGTTGGGCTCGTCCATGAGGTCGAGCATGACCTGCCATCGGATCGAAGGGTCCGCATCTAGTAGCCACTGTATGACCGATTTCCTTCGCTCCGGGGCTTCCCGTTGGGGTGTTTTGGTCGTCATCAGCTACTTGCTCCTTTTTCTTTGGTCAGGAGACGGTGTTGGTGGCCTAACGTCCTGCCGCTCAGACGCAACCGGCGCTTATGCCTGTCCGAGTTACTTCAGACTTACCGCGCCGCAACTCGCCCGGCCGCGACTCACTGCGGCGACGCGGCGCCCTTTTCGACCCATTCGCGGAACCTCTTGGCGAACGCGGCGTGCGACAGCGGTGGTTGCGTGCGGCCGCCACCCGGCTCCCACCCCCAGAGCACGAGTTTATCGTGCTCGACGTGGTCCAGGACTTGTTCCAGCGTCCTCCCCCCATTACTTTTGGGGTCCTTCAACTGGTCGGCCAGCTCGCGCGGGCTCTTGCCCTGGAACACCAGTGGAACGTCCTTTTTCGGGAGGTGCCAGTTCGGGTTGCCTGGTGGCATGTTCCCGCCCGGGAGGTTCGCCTCCTGATGACAGTTCGCGCACTTCAGAGCATACTTCCCCTTGCCGTCCTCGCCGCGCTTGACGTTCTGGAGGTGCAAGTGGCTATCGTCGCCCTGCAGCGGCACGTCACCGGACGGGTGGCAGTTCATGCAGCGTGGGTGCATAAGAACATTGTAGACGTCGAGGAACGCTGCACGGGCCCCGGCGTCGTCCCTCTCGGCAGCCCGCGCGACGGCGGCTGGCTCGGTGCGAGCAACGAGGATCGCAGCGCCAACCAACATGGCGGCCATCAGCAGCAGGGCGCGGCGAGTCTGGTTGCGTGTCATAGCGAGACTCCTGAAATCAGAACCGGGCGAGTCAATGACGGGCCGCTATGCCTTCTTCAGGTCGGCCGGGCGGATCGGCAGCCGCCGCAGGCGCTTGCCGGTGACTGCGAACACCGCATTTGCCACCGCTGGTGCCACGGACGGCACGCCGGGCTCACCGACGCCACCCATCTTCTCGTCGCTGGGCACGATGTGCGCCTCCACACCGGGCATTTCGTGGATCCGCAGGATCGGGTAGTCGTGGAAGTTCCGTTGCCTCACACGGCCCTTCTCGAATGTGATCTCGCCGTACAGCGCTGCCGTGAGGCCGAACGCCACCCCGCCCTCGAGCTGAGCGACGATGGTGTCGGGGTTCACGACCGGGCCGCAGTCGATCGCGACGACGATGCGGTGGACCTGAACCTGGCCAGCGTCCGAGACCGACACTTCCGCAACGTGCGCGACGTAGCTGCCGAATGACTCGTGGACGGCGATGCCCCGGCCGCAGCCGGCCGAGAGCGGCCTACCCCAGCCCGCCTTGTCGGCCGCCAGTTCCAGCACGCGCTTGTGGCGAGGGTGCCCGCCGAGCCGCCGGCGGCGGAACTCGAACGGGTCCTGGCCGGCCGCGTGGGCGAGCTCGTCGATCAACGTCTCGACGACGAACGCCGAGTGCGAGTGGCCGACCGAGCGCCACCACAGCGTCGGGACCCCGCCCGGCGCCTGGTGCCAGTCCACGCGGACGTTCGGGATCGCGTACGGGATTTCACGGGCGCCCTCGACGGCGGTTTCATCGATGCCCTCCTTGATGAGCGCGGCGAACGCGGTGTCGGCGAGGAACGACTGGACGACGACGTGCTGCTCCCACGCGACGATTGACCCGGCGGAGTCCAAAGCCGCGCAGACGGAGTGATACGCCCGCGGCCGATAGTAGCCGCCGCGCGTGTCGTCCTCGCGCGTCCAGATGACCTTCACGGGCGCCTTGACCGCCTTCGAGACTTGTACGGCCTCACGCACGAAGTGGCTGTCCGGCACCGCGCACCGGCCGAAGCCGCCGCCCAGAAGCGTCGTATGCAGCGTGACCTGTTCCGGCTTCAGGCCGGCCTCCTGCGCCGCCGCGTCGCGATCCACGGTCTGGAACTGGGTGCCGACCCACACCTCACAGCGGTCGGCTTTCACGTCGGCGACGCAGTTGATCGGCTCCATTGGCGCGTGGGCGAGGTACGGCAGGTCGTAGACAGCCTCGATGGTCTTCGCGGCCGTCGCGAGGGCACCGGCCGCGTCGCCGTCCTTGCGGACAGCCACGCCAGGTTTCTTCGACAGCTCGGCGTACTGGCCAAGTTGCGTCCGGCTGTCGAGCGCGGCAAGCGGCCCTTCGTCCCAAACGATCTCGAGGGCCTCGCGGCCCTTTTTCGCAGGCCAGAAACCGTCGGCGACGACGGCGACGCCGCGCGGGATCGGCACGACGTGCCTCACGCCGGGGACTGCCTTCGCCTTGTCGGCGCTCGAAGCTCTTGACCCGGCCACCGAACACCGGCGGCCGAGCGATGAGGGCGACCAGCAGACCCGGCAACTGGACGTCCAGACCAAAGACGGCCTTGCCGATAACCTTGTCCGGCGTGTCGAGCCGCCGGGTCGGCCTACCGATGATGCGAAAATCCTTTGAATCCTTCAGCTTGACGTTCTCGGGCGGCTTGAGGTCGGCGGCCTTCTCCGCCAGCCGGCCGTAAGCCACCCGCCTGCCCGACGCGGCGTGGACCACGTGCCCGGGCTCCGTGCCGCACGTTGCCGGCTCGACGCTCCAGTCCACTGTGGCGGCGGCGATGAGCATGGCCCGCGCGGTCGCGCCGGCCTTGCGCACCCGCTCCCACTCGGTCCAGGTGCTGCTGCTGCCGCCGGTCATCTGGATGCCGTAGACCGTATGGTTGTAGACCGCCGCCACCGGCGCGGCCTCGAAGCGGACCTTCGCCCAGTCCGCGTCCAGCTCCTCGGCGACGAGCATCGGCACGCTGGTGTACGGACCCTGGCCCATCTCGGAGTGGTTGACGATGACCGTGACGGTGTCGTCGGTCCCGACGCGCACGAAGGCGTTGAGCGCGAAGTGCCCGACCTTCTCATCCACCTCCTCACCGGTCGCGAGCGAAGGCAAGTGCAGGCCGAGGACCAGCCCGCCGCCGGTGAGCAGGCCGGTGCGGAGGAAGTCGCGGCGGCTGACGTTGACGATGTCTGTCATTTCGCGACGCCTTTCGCTGCCAGAGCGGCCGCGGCGTGGATCGCCTTGCGGATTCGAGGGTACGTCCCGCAGCGGCAGATGTTGCCGGCCATGGCGTCGTCGATGTCGGCGTCCGAGGGGCGCGGGTTGTCGCGCAGCAGCACGGCGGCAGCCATGATCTGACCCGACTGGCAGTAGCCGCACTGCGGCACGTCCGTCTCGACCCAGGCCTCCTGTAGCGGGTGCCGCATGTCTGCGGCGAGGCCCTCGATAGTTACCACCGTCTTGCCGGCGGCGCGCGTCACGGGGGTGACGCACGATCGGACGGCCTCGCCGTCGAGGTGGACGGTGCAGGCGCCGCACAGGGCCATGCCGCAGCCGTACTTGGTGCCCGTGAGGCCCAGCGTTTCGCGAATGACCCAGAGCAGCGGCGTGTCGCCGGCGACGTCCACCGCTCGGTCCTTGCCATTGACGTTGAGGTTGATCACCGTCGCAGCCTCCCAATGTCCTTGGCTCGTCACAACGGGGCAACGCTACCGAATGAGGGTGAGGGAGTGGTAAACAGCGGGAGGATTATATGTCGCGCCCTGGCGGAGGTAAAGTTCGTCGCCTGTCCCGTAACCCGTTTCCAAAATACTCAAGAGAACTGTCCTGTCGAAGCAAACCCCCCGTTTGGCGACCGTTTTTCGATTCTCCGGCTGTGGAGGGGTCCATGCACATTTCCTCGCTGCTCCAAAGGCAAAGGCTCCTTCCGCCCGTCCAACGAGGATAACATCAACATTGGCATGCCGCGTGGGCCCCTGCCGACCCTCAACGCGGATTTGTCGGCCGGCTGCAGGCAAGGGGTCCTGAAAGTGCGTCTAAGAGGCGATTCAGCCCGGGATTTCGACCCGAAAAGGCCCAGCCGTTGACGGATTTCATCGAAAGCTGGTAATGAAGTTCTCAATCTCTCGATGGAAATCGTTCTAAAATGTGAATGCGGTATTCCCGGGAACTGGGTTCCAGCGGAGCGATGAAGGGGGAATTCGAGAGAATGTGCGGAATCGTAGGTTACACGGGGCAACACGAGGCCAGCCCGATCCTGGTTGCGGGCCTGCGCCGGCTCGAATATCGCGGCTACGATAGTGCCGGTCTGGCCGCGATCGAAGGAGGGCAGATCGAGATCCGCAAGAGAGCCGGGCGGGTGCGCGCGCTCGAGGAGATGCTCGAGGGACAGCCCCTCTCCGGCCATTGCGGAATCAGTCATACCCGGTGGGCCACCCACGGGCCGGCGACCGACATCAATGCCCATCCCCATCTGGGCGGCCGTGGCAATCGCCACAGCGTCGCGGTTGTGCATAACGGAGTCATCGAGAACCATTCAGTGCTGCGGCGGGAACTCGCCGCGGACGGCTTTGTCTTCCAGAGCCAGACCGACACCGAGGTCATCGCGCGACCTGATCGCCCGGGAGCTGGAAAAGACAAGCGAGCCATTCGAGGCCGTGCAAAAGATCCTGCCCCGGCTCGAGGGAACGTACGGCTTGGGCGTACTCTGCGTGGCGCGTCCGGGCGAGGTCATTGGCGCGGGTTCGGCAGTCCACTGGTGGTGGGTGTGGGCGACGACGAGCACTTACTGGCCAGCGACGCGGTGGCAATCGCTCCCCACACCGCACGTGTGGCCTACCTGCACGATGGTGAGGTCGTCCGGCTCACTTGCCGCGACTTCGAGATCCGCCACCTCGAGCACGGCTCGATCACGCCACGAATCGACCGAATCGACTGGAAACCCGATGCGGTGGAGCTCGGCGGACATGCCCATTACATGCTCAAGGAGATCCGCGAACAGCCCGACACCGTGCTTGACGCCTGCCGGGGCCGGTTGCGGCGACCCGAGGCGACGGCGCAATTTGGCGGGCTGAACATGACCGCCGGCCAGCTTCGCCGCATCCGCCGGATCGTTTTCGCGGCCTGCGGCACGAGCTGGCACGCCGCGATGGTTGGAGAGTACCTGATCGAGCGACTGGCGCACCTTCCTGTCGAGGTCGAGTACGCCAGCGAATTCCGTTATCGCGACGCCCCGCTCGACGATCGAACCCTCGTTTTCGTGCTCAGCCAGTCGGGCGAAACGGCCGATACGCTCGGCGCGCTGCGCGAGGCCAGGCGCAGAGGGCACCCCACGCTGGCGATTGTCAACACCGTCGGCAGCACGATCGCCCGCGAGGCCGATGGCGGGATTTACCTGCACGCCGGGCTCGAGGTCGGGGTCGCCAGCACCAAGGCGTTCTCGGCCCAGGTGGTTATTCTCACCATGTTGGCCTTGCACTTGGGCCGCCTGCGCCATCTCTCATTCCCTGCTGGAATGGCCGTTTTGGAGGCGATCGAAGCGGTGCCCAACCTGCTGGGAGAGGTGCTCAAGACCGAGTCCGCAATTGACCGGGCCGCCGAGCTGGCCGCCCCGGCTCGCAGCGCTTTATTCCTGGGCCGCGACATCCTTTTCCCTGTCGCGCTCGAGGGTGCCTTGAAGCTCAAGGAGATCAGTTACATTCACGCCGAGGGTTATCCCACGGCTGAGATGAAACACGGGCCGATCGCGCTTGTCGATCGTGAGACGCCCTGCATCTTCGTGGCCCCTCGCGGCGCGCTGCACGCCAAGACGCTGAGCAACGTGGAGGAAGTCAAGGCGCAGGCATGGACTGATCATCAGCGTGGGGACCGAAGGCGATCAGGCTCTTCTTGACCTGTCGGACGTCTTCCTGCCGATCCCCGAGGCGCCCGAGGTCATCCAGCCGCTCTTGGCCGTCGTGCCACTTCAGCTGCTGGCCTACCATGTCGCGCGCCGCCGGGGCTGCGACATCGACAAGCCGCGCAACCTGGCCAAGAGCGTGACCGTGGAGTGAGGCTCGCCGCTGCCAAGAAAAGACACGGGCCAAACCGGCTGTTGCGGTCCGCCCGTGTCTATTGGAGAGGCTGAGGATTGGGGGAGTCGACAGACTTCACCCCTTGAGACTATCGGATTTCACAAGCCGATCGTTCTTAGCGCCCGCCGCCACCACCGGGACGAGGCTCATACTTGATCTCGAACGGTGCGCCGAGCATTTCCTTGTAGGTGGTCTTCTGCTCGTCGGTCAGCTTCCCTTGGATCTTGGAGATGGTTTCCTTGCGGTGCTCAGTCATCTTCGCCCGAGTTCCCTCGGGATCACTCTGAAAGTTCTGGCGAAGCGACTGCATCTCCGTGTTCGAGGCCTCAAGAATCGAGTGAATGTCACTCTTCTGGGCGTCGGTCAGCTTGAGGTGGGCCTGGGCGTGCTCGTCGGCGAAAACCTGCGCGCCCTGAACCTGGTGGTAAATCTGGTGAAGCCGATGCAACTGCTCGGGCTTTAGAAATTCCTTGGCGCTCGTGTTGGCCTCGGTGTTGAGTGCCGTGCTCATCTCACGCATCTTGGTGAATCGCTCCTGGCCCTCCAGGCCCTGGGTCGCGGCTGTCACCTTTTCCCGGAGCTTCGTGCTCAGTTCCTTTGCCTTTTCGATCTGTGTGGCGTCGAGCTTCAGCTCTTGCTGGACGCTCGCGTTGGAGAGCAGCATACCAATGCCGCCGCCGCCGCCAAAGCCGCCGCGGCCGCCGCCTCCGCGGCCCTGCTGTGCCAGGGCAGGACCTGCCATCAAGGCTACCAATCCCAGTGCGACGATCGTCTTGCTCAGCGTCCTCATTGCGTCAAACCCCACTGCAGGCAGGATGTCGATTCCGCGCCTCCGGGACGTCTCGGCTACCATGAGCCAGGCGGATGGTCCCGGCGGTCAAACGACGGATGACCCTCGCTATGCCTGATATGCAAGATAAGCGACAGCCATACGGATTACGACCATTTTTTTTGGCACCCAAGCCAAAAAACGTATAAGAGCCGTTTTGGATAAAAATGTGACAAATGCTCAAACGCCGGGTCGCCGCTACCAGGGGTGGCGGCGCGCAACCTTGCATGGCCGCGGCCAGAGGATTGGACCGTGGACGAGGTTACCAATCACGGCACTCTGGTCAGCTCGGCTTCTTGACCTCGTCTTCGATCAACTTCAGGAAGTCGTCCTCGTCGTCTTTCTTCTTGGGCTTGGGTTTGGGCCCGGATTTGAAGTGCTCGGGCACCGTGTCGTCGAACTCGGCCTGTTCCGCCGAGAGCCGCTCGATCAGGGCGGGAGCTGATTTCGGCCGGGCCACCCGCTTGGGCTTGTCCTCGTCGGTGTCTAGACCCGCAAGTTCCATCAACGAGTGCTGCTTCCGCTCTTCCTGAATCTCCTCATCGAGCACCTTATGCTTGGTGATGAACGCCTCTGGACCGCTGGGGACATAGTCTATCGTGAATAGATGATCAGCAATTTCCAGCTCATCATCGGGCATGATGGCGTGTTGGCTGCTCAGTCGCGTGCCGTTTACCGAGGTGCCGTTGGTCGATCCCAGGTCACGCACATGCCAGACTCCGGTGATCAATCGGAGCACGCAATGTTTGCCGGAGACGTTTTCGAAGTCGAGCCGGATATCGCAGCCAGCCCTCCGGCCCACCGTGATCTCGGGTTTCACAAGGGGGATCGGATCGCCGCCACCAACCGGTAACAGGGTGCCCAAGACCTCCACTTCAGGCGGCATGATTCGCTCCTGTATCACTCGCGGAGTTGCGATGAGATGTCCGGAAAGTTCGCACTGCATGCAACCTTCATGACTATACCAGTTTCCAGCCGGTACGCTCAAGGACCCCGATTGGCTGCCTGAAATCTGCTCGAGAACGCTGTCTGCTGGAAGATGCTCAACTCGACCGGTCAATCAGTTCAGCTATGGTCTTGACGTCGACCGGCTTGGTCACATGGTGATTCATGCCGGCCTCCCATGATCGCCGCCTGTCCTCGTCCTGGCCGTAGCCCGAAAGAGCGATGATCATAATGTCATGAAAACCTTCCTGGCGCAAGGTTCGGGCAACCTGATAACCGTCCAGGAAAGGCAGGCCAATGTCCAGCAGCAAGACGGCGGGCCGATAGGTCCGCACCCTCTCGATACCCTTGCGTCCGTCGAAGACGACATCCACTTCGTGGCCGAGCAAGCCCAGAAGCCGGGCCAGGCTCGTCGCGAGATCTTTGTTGTCGTCCACGATCAGAATCCGACACTTCTTGGCTGTTTCAGGCTCGGTTACCGTAGGACTCCGAGGCATGGAAATCACGGGATCCTCCTTAGCGTCAGCGGGCCTTAGCCGCGGCCCGAAGATGCATCGTTCACCATGCCCATCGCTCCCCAAGAAATTGCCCTCCCATGTAATTCAACCGGTTTCTCAGTCGTCGTCAAGCAGATACCTGGTGGCAAACGATGGCCCGCCTCAATCTCCCCATCAGTTTGCTATTTATGGCGTTACGGTGATATTATGATATCCTGCGCCACGGCCGCGGAAACACATCGGAAAGTCCCCCAACGGTTGCTCAGTCCGGTCGGGGATCGAGGTATCTGGAAACTGATATCCCTCCACAGCGATTAGCTCTGGTAGATTTGTTCGGGGAAGAATGTGCGAAAGTGATAGGAAGCCGGGTGCGAGGCCGGGGGGAAGCGATGCCGATGACGCCCTGCGATGCCTGCGAGCTCACTGTGCCATCACGCGACGGCGTCGACTTGAAGGCCAGGTGGTGGGCTGTGCCCAGACCTCGAGGGATTGTGGTAGTGGCCCACGGCCTGGGTGAGCATGGAGGCGCTATGCGCACCTCGCTGAGGCGATCGGTCCGGCGCTCGAGATTGATTTCTTGGCGATCGATTTTCGGGGTCACGGGCGCAGCTCGGGGCGGCGGGGAGTGGTCCGGCGTTACGAAGACCTGGTTGAGGACCTGCGTGCCGCGGTCGCCTGGGCAGTGATGCGGAGGCCCGCCGTACCGCTCTTCCTGCTCGGCCATTCCAATGGCGGCCAAGTCGCTATGCGGCTAGCCCTTGAAGGGGCCAAGAAGATCGCGGGGGTCATTGCCTCGAATCCCTTGATCCGGATCGCGATGCCCGTGCCGCCGGCTAAGTTAAAGATCGGCAGGATCCTGATGTCGCTGGCGCCCTGGATCACATTGCGGTCCGACGCTCCCACCAACTGGATGACCCGTGATCCGGTCATGCAGCAGACTTACCGCACCGATAGCTTGAGGCACAACCGGATCAGCGCCCCGCTCTATTTCGGCATGGTGCAGGGGGGAGAGATGCTGCTGGCCCGCGCCGGGGAAATCAAGGTCCCCGTGCTGATGCTGATCGGAGGTCAGGATCCGCTCATAAGTCCCGAGTCGAACCGTGAGTTTTATGACCACCTGGGATCGGACGACAAGACCTTCTTGCTCTATCCCAGGATGCTCCATGAGCCTCTCAACGAACTGGGAAGACAGCAGGTGTTCGACGATCTCTCACGCTGGCTGGAGCCGCGCATCGTGTAGTGTCAAACAAGGTCCGGTGATATAATCGGTCCTTGTTGGGGCTGAGTGGATCAGAGTTGGGTTTCGGCGATCTCTATGGCCTTCAGAAGCACGCGAGCCTTGTTCACGGTTTCCTCGTACTCCGCGCTCGGGACACTATCGTATACGATGCCGCCGCCAGCCTGGATATAGGCTGTCTGGCCCTGGATGACCAGGGTTCGCAATGCGATGCAGGTGTCCATATTGCCCGTGAAGTCGATGTAGCCGACGGCCCCCGCGTAAGGTCCGCGCTTGGTCGGTTCTACCTCGTCGATAATTTGCATGGCGCGCACCTTGGGGGCGCCGGAGACGGTACCGGCCGGCAGGCCGGCGCAGCGCGTCGAAGGCCGTCTTGCCCCTGCGAAGCTGTCCTGTCACATTCGATGTGATGTGCATGACGTGCGAGTAGCGCTCGACCTTCATCAGGTCGGCAAGCCGCACGCTGTTGTACTCGGCGACCTGGCCGATGTCGTTGCGGCCCAGATCAACCAACATGATATGCTCAGCCCTTTCTTTGGGATCGGCAAGCAGCTCGTCCGCCAGGGAACTGTCCTCGGCCTCGTCGCGGCCCCGTCTCCGCGTGCCGGCCAGCGGTCTAATGGTGACTGTTCCTTCTTCGACCCGGACCAGGATCTCCGGCGACGAGCCGATCAAGCGAAAGTCGTTAAAGGTCAGATAGAACAAGAAGGGGCTGGGATTGAGGACCCGAAGCACCCGGTAGATGTTGAACGGCCGGGCGCTCGTCTGGAGCTGGAATCGCTGACTTGGCACCACTTGGAAGACGTCGCCGGCCTTGATGTATTCCTGGCAGTGCCTGACGACTTGTTCGTAGGCGTCGCGGGAAAGGTTGCTCGACGGCGAGAGTATGACAGGGCCTTCGGTATCCAAATCTTTAAGCGTCAGCTCTGGCGCAGGGGGCGGCGAGCCTGCCGACGAGAGCGTCGACGCGGGCACAGGCAGAGTCGTAGGCTTCGCGGGGATCCATGCCGGGCAAGAGGCGCGCCTGGGCCACTACCAGGATGGTCTTGCGAATGTGATCGAACACCACCATGCAGTCGAAAAACGAGAAAGATAGGTCGGGCAGACCTCGATCGTCGCGTGGCATATTCGGCAAGTGCTCGGTGTAGCGAACAGCATCGTAGGCCGCGTAACCGACGGCTCCGCCGGAGAATCGGGGAAGCCCGGGGAGATGAACGGCGCGATGGAGCTCGACAAGCCGTTGTAGATCGGCCAGCGGATCAGCCGAAGTGTATGCGTGGTCCGTCGCCGGGTCTCCGGGTGCGCTCACGACGACCTCGTTGCCCTTGGCCTCAAATCGAAGAAAGGGCTCGGTCCCCAGGAAGCTGTACCTCCCGACCTTCTCGCCGCCGATGACACTCTCGAATAGGAAGGACGACACACCCTGCTCGATCCGGCCGAATGCGGAGACAGGTGTCAGCCCGTCACCGGTCAACTGGCGGTAAACCGGGACACAGGGCGCCCTTGCGGATAATTGGGCGAACTCCTGGAACGTGGGGCGGTAGCAGCTCATCGATGCAAGTTCTCGCCGGCGGGCTCGCGAAAAGGCGTTTGACGGACATTACCAGCCAAGTTAGCCCGAGGCAACCTGGCCGCACCTAGGGAGGAAACAGGCCAGATACCGGCTGGGACGAAGGTCTGCAGGAGCGACTGGCGGCCGGTTGCGTTTCTTGACTCCCCAGAGGGGTTAATTACAATTGGGTTAATGCCTTGCTTCTCTGCAATGCCGATCGAGCCACGATTTGCAGTCGCTGCGGTCGGATCAGGGAATCAAGCCAAGCGCGTTGTATCGCCGGATTCGCACGCTTGCTGGCGGAGCTTTTTTATGAAATGCCAAAAATGTGCGAAACCTGCGACATTCCACATTACCGATATCATCGAAAGAGGCAAACATCGAGAATACCACTTCTGCGACGAGCATGCCCGCCAGCACCTGGCTCCGCCCGAAGAGGCTCTGGAGACTCCCTCAATTGGCGATGTCGCCAAGAAGTTGATCGTCAACCCGCCCGGCAGCCTGCGTGAGCCGTCGGCCGCAGACAAGCAGGTCTGCCCACTCTGTCAGATCACGTTTCTCGAGTTTCGCAACTCGGGACGGCTGGGTTGTCCTTATGATTACGAGGTCTTTCGCGACGAGCTGATGCCCTTGCTGGAAAGCATCCACGGTGAAACGCGTCATTCCGGTAAGGTACCAAAACGGGCGCCGCGGAACACTCAGCAGCAGACGACCTTGATACAGCTTCGAAACGAGCTGAAGCGTGCGGTGGCCGCCGAGGACTACGAGACGGCTGCCCGACTGCGGGACAAGATCAAGTCGATCGAGCAGGATCAGGTTCGATGATGCCACGGTCCGTTCCCACGCGACAGTTCCAGGGCTTCCTCGCCAAGGTCGTGCATTCATGATCTGCCAACGATGTAAGAATGATGCATCAGTTCACCTCACCGAAAAGAAGGGCGGCAAGCGACAGGAATTGCATCTTTGCATGGCCTGTGCGAAAAAGGCAGGCTTGGCCTTGCCGGAGTCACCACCGAACTTGGCCCTCGATGCCGTTGTCCAGAGCCTCATCGTCGCTAATGTTGGCGAGTTGGTCGGGGAACTCGCTGAGCTTGCTTGTCCTGATTGTGGGATAAAATTCATGGAATTTCGGGCCGAGGGCCGGCTCGGTTGCCCGCAAGATTACTGGGTCTTTGGACGCGGGTTGCTGCCCTTGCTCCAGCGGGTGCACGGAGCAACGCGGCATGTGGGCAAAGGTGCCCGTAAGCGCCCCGGTGCGATCCAGCGGCTCCGCTTGAGGTCCCAGCTCCGCGAAGCCATTGCCCGCGAGAACTATGAAGAAGCAGCGCGGCTGCGGGACCAGCTTCGCCTCAAGGATACTCACGCATGACTCTGGACGACCTGACAAGAACATCCGGTGAATGGCTGCGCGGTACGGGACCAGAAAGCGATATCGTGATGTGTTCCCGGATCCGTCTGGCTCGCAACCTGGCCGACTTCCCGTTCACAAATCGGGGCAGCCGGACGGAGAAAACGGAGATCGAGTCACATTTCCGATCGGCCATCTCCGCCGCCAAGCTTGATTTGCTCTACTTCGACGTCAATACCCTCTCGCCGCTGGACCGTCAGTTTCTGGTCGAGCGGCAGATCATCTCACGCGAGCTTTCCGGCAGCGAGGGCCCCCGTGGCGTAGCCATCAGCTCCCAGGAAAACGTCGCCATCATGGTCAACGAGGAAGACCATCTTCGGATCCAGTACATGCTCTCTGGCTTTCGTCTGCATGAGGTCTGGGACGAGATCAACTCGCTGGACGACCACCTTGAGGAAAACCTGGCGTTCGCTTACAGCCCATCGCTGGGATACCTGACTGCCTGCCCCACTAACGTAGGCACCGGAATTCGCGTCGGCGTGATGCTCCACCTGCCCGGCCTGGTCCAAACCAAACAAATCGACAAGGTCTTCCGTGCTCTTCAAAAGATCAACCTGGCGGTTCGCGGACTCTACGGTGAGGGCAGCCAAGCCTTTGGCGACTTCTACCAGATCTCTAACCAGCAAACCTTGGGTAAGAGCGAGCCAGAGCTGATCCGGATTCTCACCGACGTGGTACCGCAGGTGCTTCAATATGAGCGGCAGGCGCGTCAAGACTTTGGTCACCGAACGACGTCAGCATCTTCACGACCAGGTTAGCCGGGCTTATGGCGTGCTCAAGACAGCGCAGACGATCTCGAGCGAGGAGACCATGCTCCTGCTCTCGAGCGTGCGCATGGGCATCAATCTCGGCCTGATCGATGATCTGTCGATCGCCACGGTGAACGAGCTCTTCATTCAGACGCAGCCGGCCTTCCTTCAAAAGCTGCGCGGTTCCGAACTCGGGGTCGAGGAGCGCAACGTCGCCCGCGCCTCGTATCTGCGGAGCCGACTGGCCAATGGTCGAATGGCCACAGGGGAATCTTGATCCGGCCCGGGCTCCCCGCCGGCCCTGGCAGATTGGTTGCTCTTGTGAATTGACGTGCGGCTTGCGCCGTCGCATGGTAGAGTGTTCACCGACATCGAGAATCACACCGCGAGAGGGCTCTCTCCTTGTCTTCCTTCAGTTTCGACATCGACCCGCAGGCCGTGCTGGGCGTCCCGTCGGATGCGACGCTCGAGCAGATTCGAGACGCCTATCGCACGAAGAGCAAGACCTTGCATCCCGACGTCGGCGGCGAGGAATGGGCATTCCGCGTGCTAGTCCAGTCTTATGAGATGCTAAGCACAGCCCGAGTGCTGCGGGCGACCCGGGAGGAGCCCGTCCGCGGTCATGCCGCCCCCGCGCCGGCCGCGCCCCGGCAGCACGAGCCAAGCGCCGAGACAGTGCGCGGCGGCATTCATGATCAAAAAGTGCCCGCCTCTCGAATGGTTGGAGTCGAGCATCTCTGCGTCCGTTATCTCTGGGATGAAGCCGCGGTTGTCTGGCTGACCCAGAAAAAGTCCGACGAAGAGCGCTTTCTCAGTTGCAGTCTGAACTTGAGCTGGCCCGACCGGGGTCAAGCCGCAACCATGGCGGCCGACAAGGATGCCGCGCGCACCGTTCTGGCCCTGAGCGAAGTATTCGACCACATGATTGTCTCTACCCGGGTCATCACGTCACGGTCCCACGCCAGCGAGGATGGCTTCGCCGGGTGGCTCAGCTACTCGAGCTTCGACCGTTCCTGGAAAGCCCTCAAATATCTGCACGATGCAGTCCGTTCTCGAGGACTCGGCTTGAGGCAGTGGTCGCGTGACCTGTTCATCCCCAAGAATTGGGGCGATCGCCCAGAGCGATGAAACGCGGCCGGGCCGCTTGCGGGTTTCGCCCGGCTTCATCCTCACCACTGACTCAGATCAGCAGAATCTTGGTTACGCACCTTGCTGATGATCGGATCAACCAGTTCCTCGGGCACGAAACGCTCCAAGGCGCTCGCCCCGCCGAACCGGGCAACTTGCTTGATCAGCGAGCTGGAAATGTGCGAGTACTCGCCGTCGGCCATGAGAAAGACGGTCTCGATCTCTGAATCAAGCCGGTGATTCGTCAAGGTCATGCCGAACTCGTACTCCATGTCCGTCAGCGTGCGCAGGCCGCGGAGGATCACCCGCGCACCGATTCGCCGCACGTACTGCACGGTCAGCTCCTCGAACCAATCCACCGACACATTGGAATACGGTCGAACCACCAGCCGGGCCATCGCGATCCTCTCGTCGATGCTGAACACCGAAGCCTTGAGCGGGTTGACGCCGATGCCGACGATGAGATGCTCGAACAGGAGCCGGCCGCGACGGATCACGTCGAGATGGCCGAGCGTGATGGGATCGAAAGTGCCGGCAAAAACTGCCGTGCGAAACGCGTCGGATGAACTCTGGGGCATAGAGGACCTCGGCCCGAGGGATAGGTTTATCGGTCTGGCTCAAAGCTGTCGACGGCAGTCGACAAGCCCGTCATGAAGCCGCTCCAGGTCATCATCGTTATTGTAGATGTGCGGGCTGATTCGTAGTTTGCCGCGGCGGGCGCAGACCGCGATCCCCTGCTGCCGGAGCGTGTGGGCGGCTTGCTCGGCAGGCACGTCGTCGTGGTCGATGGCGACGATTCCTGAGCAATCTTCCGGACGCTTCGAGCCGGTCACCCGCCAGTCGGCACGCGCCGCCAACTCGCGCACCGCCGCCGCCCGGTCGAGCACCCGCCGCGACACCAATTCCGTGCCGATCTCCCTAAACAAACCCAGGCTCGCCCCCAGTGCCTGTAAACCGGCCATGTTGAACGATCCCCCCTCCCAGCGCTGGGCACTCGGCTTGAGCCGGAACTCGATCTCCGGGGAATTGTAGGAACCGACCACGCTGTGCCAGCCGACGCCGGTCGCCCGCAGGCGCTCAATCCAGTCGCGCCGCACATAGAGCAACCCGGCTCCTTCCGGGCCGAGCAGCCACTTGTGCCCATCGGCCACCAGAAAGTCAATCGGCGTCCTGCGGACGTCGATTGCAAGCGCGCCTAAGCCCTGAATCGCGTCCACGCACAGAGCGATCCCGCGGAATCTGCAGAGCTCGACCAGAACGTCGAGGTCGTTGCGAAAGCCGGAGGCGAACTCGACGTGGCTGATCGCCAACATTCGCGTCGTATGATCCATCGCCTCAACCAGGTCCTCCGGCCAGATCCGTCCGGCCCGGCTGGGCACGAGGCGAACCGAGACACCGCGGCTTGCAAGATTCATCCACGGGTAGATGTTCGAGGGATACTCTTCGGCTGGAATCACGACGCTTTCGCCATGCCGCCAGGGAAATCCCTCGGCGATCAGCCCGATCCCCTGAGTCGTAGAATTGACGAAGGCAATCTCGTCGCGATCGGCGTTCAAAAGGCTGGCGCTGAGATCGCGGATGGACTCGACCTTGTCTGCCCAGGCGGGCCAGTTGACAACCCCGTTTTCCTCCTGCTCAAGAGTCCAGGCGCGGAGCGCGTCGCCGGACCTGCGGGGGAGGGGGGCCACCGCCGCGTGGTCGAAGTACGCCCAGCGCCTGGCCACCGGGAACTCGGCCAGGCGTAATTCTTCCCAGAAGTCAGTCATTTGGTGATCTTCCGTGATTGTGAACAGAAATCAGCGGCGGGCAGTCTTACCTACGATGAACAATGCGAGTCCACAGAGCAGGCTGGTGGCGATGTAGCCGTCCAGGTACCGGCCCTTGGATTCTCCTCCCGCCTCCTCGTCCTGGGCTCTGACTGCCGGGCAGAAGATCAAGCTCAGCGCCACGAGCCCGTGAGCAAGCCAGGAAGCCCTCCGCGATCGTTTACCGCGCATCGTTCACGTTCCTTGACGGGTTTGGGTTTGAGAGGAGCATCAACGGTCATGGGCAGCCATTCCCGCAACGGACGAACTCGGCGACGAAACGCCTGACGGGCCATGGCGACGGCCTTCCAAGCGGGTCCGCGTGACCGCAGGTGGGCAATGTAGTCATCCAGGCCCACGGCCCAGAAACGGTAATCCAGGCCGCGAAACTCGAAGGCGCCGCCGTCCGCGGGCAACGGGAAGACCTGCGGCGATTCGGCATAGACGAAGACCAGGATGGATCGAAAGCCCGGGCCGAACATCGAATTCCACCGGACCAATCCATCCAGATCGTCGGTTGTGACCCAGTTCTCCCAGTCTCGCCGACCTCGCGCGTTCTTGCCGCGTTTTCCTTTCACCTCAACCACCAGGTTGGTCGAGAATCGAGGGTAGAGCAAAAAATCGGGGTTTTTCAGGCCGTTCTCGCCGAAGATCGCTCGCCTGGCCTCATCGATCGCCACGCACGGAACCCGCAGGGCGCGAATGTACGCCTCGAAGGCCGCCTCGTAATGGTTCGATCGAATCGCCATCGTGAACCGTTTCCGGCTCCGGGTCTTGATCGGCCGCCCGGCCATCCTGCACCGTTTAGACGGCCAGACTCGCTGCTTCCATCATCCACCATTCTGATCACTCGTCAATCGCCCTCGATCCTACTTGGGCCCAGGCCGGCAAGAATTGGCAGGCCGCTGCCTGCCCTGCCCTTGCGCCGGCGGCGGGGCGGCAGGAGGGCCTCGGCATACTCCCAGATTTGCTCGGGAGTCTCGAACGCCTTGTGGAATGACCACTCGTCGTCATATTCGCAGTCGTCCGTTTTGTACTCTCGACAGATTTTAGGTCTGTTGAAGTAAATCCCGCAGCGATTGTCGGAGCTCAAGTACTGGCATTGCGTTTTGACTAGCAAGTACCACTGTTCCTCGACCACATAGACCAGGGTCTGGCCATGGGCCAAGTACCAGCGAATCGTATCGAAGTCGTCCCAGGTTTGGGGCGTGTCTATGGGCAACGAGAAGTAACGGCAGCATTTGCCGGTGCAGAAGTCGCAAAGACACTGCCCCGGCTTAAGCTCAGCGCGGCTCGGTTTCTTGCTCGGGGATCCTGACCGGGCCTTCATGGGCGGTCTCTCCGGGGTAATCGATCGCCTCTGACCAAGGACCTCTGGGCGAAAGTTTATTCCTGGGTCTTCTGCCGGTTGCGGTAGCGAGTGCTGACGCGGACGAGAAACCGGTGTTCCTCCTCGGTGAGCGAGGCCCTCCCCTCGCGGTGCAGCTTGTCGAGGATTTCGTCCATGCGGCGTTCCTCGGCGGCCTCGCGGATCATCCTTCGCTGCCGGCGGAGATCAGAGCGACGTCGCCGCCAGCGGCGAGGCGCTCTCCTTGTAGGGTCGCACCTTGGCGGCACTGTTCTCCAGGCTGGTATAGCCTTCGGAAAAATCATAGCCAAACACGCCGTCTTCGAAATCGCCGCCGTCCTCGAGCATCCGCGACTCGGTCCTGACCAGAAGCTCGATCAGGAGCGCGAGCATGATCACCGTGATTCCATCGGGCTGGTGTTTCACCAGCAAGCGGACCAGACCCGTCAAGAACAGGATCGCCGCTGTGGCGCGGGCCGTCCAGGGAGCATAAATATTGTCCCGCGCCGTCACCACCGAAGTGCTGGAAAGATACGCTCGAAACATCCGCCCGCCGTCGAACGGCAGGGCCGGCAAAAGGTTTACCAGGAACAACAAATAGTTCAAGTAGCCAAACCAGCCGACCAGCCAGATGGGACTGAGTGGGGCGGCCGCCGCGTTTTCGGCTGTTAGCCAGGGGCGCCGGAATCCGTCTGATTGCCAAACGGATTCCATACGAACCTCGCCCCGGTGAAGAGATTGAGGCCGACGGCGATGCCCAGAAAAAGGGCACCGCTGGTCACCGGACCCGCCAGTGCCGTCAGGAAATGTTCGCTCGACCGTGGCGACAGCGACGGCCCGACCAGGTTGCCCAGAGGCCAAAGGTGCACATCCTCCTGATCGCAGTCCAGCCAGTAAGCTGTCAGGGCGTGCCCCAGCTCGTGGATGGCCAGGGCCAAAATCAGCAGCGACAGCCAGCAGGCCGTCTGCGGAAGGCGTCGCAGTCCATCCTCCGCCCTGGGGGCCAGAAGGGCCATCAGCAGCTCGATGACGACGAAGAGGATCAGAAAAACGTGAACCTTGACCGTCGTTCCGAACCACCGGCCCAGACGGATCGGGGACCACGTCAGGGGATCGCTCATGAGTGGACCACTCGAAGTGGGTTACGATCGCCGCTTGGGTCACAATCCTGCTATAATATCCTAACAGTCCGGTAAGCAAGAGGCAACGCGACCCGGATCTCCAAACAGAGTCTGCGCACCCCTTCAGGCGAGAGCGGCTCGCATGTTAGACTGGATCGTCGAATCGACGGCTGCCTCCTCACGATCTTCTGGGGCACGCATTCCGCATGCCAGACGCCGTTCTGAGTCAAGAGATCAGGGTGACCGTGCAGCTTGGCCCTCGATCGCACGAGGTCAGGGTGACCAGTGGCGACATCGCCGGTTGCGGACCGTTTGCTCGCTCTGCGCTGGATGCGGCGAGGCTCGGCAACTCGTGCCGTGCCGCGCTGATTGTCACCGACCGTAATGTCGCCGGTCTTGACTATTTGCCGAATTGCCGCGCCGCTCTTGACCGCGTCGGCATCGAGAGCCATCCCGTGGTGCTCCGCGCCGGCGAGTCCACCAAGTGCCTGGAATCGGCAGTGAAGCTCTATGACGAGCTGATCGAGATGAGGGCCGATCGGCACACCGTCGTGGTCGCGCTGGGCGGGGGAGTGATCGGCGATCTTGCCGGATTCGTCGCCGCGACTTACGCCCGCGGTCTTCCCCTGCTCATGCTGCCGACCAGCTTGCTGGCCCAGGTGGACGGCGCTGTCGGCGGCAAGGTCGGGATCAACCATCCCCGGGCGAAGAACAGCATCGGCGCCTTTCACCAGCCGCTCGGCGTCTGGATCGACACCGAAACGCTCAACTCGTTGCCCGCGCGCGAGCTCCGCTGCGGGCTCGCCGAGGTGGTCAAGTACGGCGTCATCCTCGATGCCGACTTCTTCAGCGAGCTGGAGACCCGGACCCAAACGATTCTCGACCGCCGCGGCGAGGCGCTGCGGGCCATCGTCGCGCGGTGCTGCCGGCTCAAAGCCGAGGTCGTGGGAAAGGACGAGCGAGAAGAGACAGGGCTGCGCGCCGTGCTCAACTTCGGCCACACAGTCGGACATGCCATCGAGGCGGTCGCCGGCTATGACGGAGCCTTCCAGCACGGTGAGGCCGTGGCCGCGGGGATGGTGGCCGAGTGTCACCTGGCCCAGCGCCTGGGCTGGATCGGACCCGAGGTCCCCCTGCGTTTGACCCGCTTGCTTGATCGCTTCGGGCTGCCGACCGCGATCTCCGGGCTCGATCCCGATCGACTGGTAGAGGCCATGAGCCACGACAAGAAAAACCGGCGCGGCCAGGTGAGGTTCGCGCTGCCGCGAGCCCTCGGGCATGTCGAGCTCACCGAAGAAGCCCGTGCCGACCTTGTACATGAGGTCTTGACCGCCCTTTGCAGGTGACCACCCTGGCACGATCGCACCTGCTTGCCGCGGCCTTCCCCGTTTCGCCACGAACTGGAGTAGAGCTTGAGCCCCGCTCCCTTGCAAATCGACCTCTCCGACCTGGTCCTCCTAACGATGGTGCCGGGGGTGGGTCCGCTCACCTGCGGGGCACTGCTGGAGCGGTTCCAGACAGCCACGCGCATGCTCGACGCCGCGCCGTCGGATCTGCGCGAAGTTCCCGGGGTGGGGCCCAAGGTTGCCGAGAAGATTCAGCGAGCGCGGCTCGAACTGGACGCACAGGCCGAACTCGAACTCTGCGGCCGTGCCGGTGTCGAGCTGCTGGCCCGCGGCGACTCGCGCTATCCCCCGCCACTGCTGGAGATTCCAGACCCTCCCGCGCTCCTCTACGCGCGGGGCACGTACGAGCCCCGCGACCAGCTCGCGATCGCCCTGGTCGGCTCGAGGCGGTGCACTTCCTACGGCTTGCGTATTGCGGAGCGCCTGGCCTCGTCGCTGGCGCGGACCGGGTTCACGATCGTCTCGGGCCTGGCGCGAGGCATCGACGCCGCGGCCCATCAGGGGGCGCTGAAGGCCGGCGGCCGCACCATCGCCGTCCTGGCTAACGGGTTGGACCAGGTCTACCCGCCGGAAAACGCCGAGCTCGCCGTCGAGATCGCTCATCACGGCGTCGTCTTTTCCGAGCTGCCGATGCGCCAGGGTCCACTGGCAGGGCTCTTTCCCCGGCGCAACCGGATTATCTCCGGCCTCTGCCTGGGAGTCGTGGTCGTCGAGGCCGCGCCGCGCAGCGGGTCGCTCTCCACCGCGCACCACGCAATGGAGCAGAACCGGGAGGTCTTCGCCGTGCCCGGCCCAGTGGACAGCCTTGCCAGCCGCGGCTGCCACCGCCTGATCCGCGACGGCGCCCGCCTGGTCGAGACCGTCGACGACATCCTTGAAGAACTCGGTCCGCTGGTTCGCGAGGTCCACACCGCCCCGGATGAGGCCCCCGTCCGCCACCCCCTGGAGCTTAGCCTTGACGATCAAGAGCGATCTCTGCTCGGCCAGCTCGACAACCATCCCGTCGGCGTCGACGAGCTGATCACCCGCACCGGCCTGACCGCCTCTCAGGTTATGGCCACGCTCAGCGTCCTGGAACTGAAACGGCTGGTTCGCCGGCTTCCTGGCCACCAGTTCGTCCGGGCTTGACGCTGGATCTCGCGATCCCTGGCGTCTGGTTCCTACGTCACTGACCTCTGGCCAGTATCCTCTCGCACCACGCAACACGCACCACGCACCACGATCCACGATCCACGATCCCCGGGGGTCCGTTCACAGCCCGCTTCCCGGTACGGGGCAACATGCTACGAAATGCTACGTTTTCGGCTATTTCGCAGGGGACTAATTTCGGCGCAACTCACTATAGCATAATGCGTTAAGTCAATTTATTTCCCCCTAACTAAACGAACAATTTGACTTAACCTTGTCGTGGAACAGGAGTTGCGCTGTTAGACCCCACGTAGCATAATCCCCGGGAACCGCATTTCAGCGCCAGTTCCACCAGTCAATTCTTTCGGAAATACGCTGGGTTTCTTCCCCACCTCGGTCACCGCGGCCGTGTGAGCTGACTGGCGACCCATTTCGCCTGGTCGGGGTGGAATGGAGGGATGACGGGATCTTCGCCGTATTCTACTTCCCGTCGATAGGGGCCCGCGTCGTAAGCCCGATCAAAGACCGCCTGCAGGTCGACTGTCACGTCAGGATCACCGGGTAGGAGCGGAATCGCCAGCGGAGGTAAACGTAGTCTCATGCTAAGGGGGTAGACCAAGAACGCCGTGGGCCGGTCGAATCGACGAACGGACACGTGGTAATCGAATGGGCCCACCTTGGCCTCTATTAGCTCTCTTGGTACTGCCGTGGTGTGAGTTCCTCCACGCAGGAGGTCGATTTCGACGAGGTGAACCGGGCCGCCGAGGATTTCTTTCTGTTTTGTGAGATACTGTTCGCGTCCGGGATTCCCCGGCGACTTGTTGGACAGACTCAGGATTTCGATCGAGGCGACGAGTCGGACTTCCTTCCCCTTTCTGCGGCGTATCTCGAGGTACGACTCTTCGAACGGACCGTGCTCGACTGACTCGACCGTCACGACCACGGGTTCGGCGGTTTGGTGCGTGCCACTGCCAGGCCCCCGCGTCCTCGCTTCTTGGACTTCTTTCGCGGGCCGACAACTTCCACATCCGGCTCCACGTAGCGCCGCGAATACTCCATCCAGATCCGCTGGTTGGATTGAGCATAGTAGGATTCTGGAAGCAGGTCTTGCAGTGACTCTTTCAAGCAGAAGATCAAGCCATCATGGAGATCCGGAAACCAGTCCGGGCTCTCAAGGTATGGGTCCATTCCTGGGAAAGGCGACGGCATCCGAGTGCTCCAAGGAAGCACGGCATCAATCGTACCCAATTCTCGCGAGATCCTACGTCGGGGTCAATTTTTGGGTTGAAAAGATATTTGCCAGCAGGCCTCGCCTTCAGCATAATCTACCCAGGCTCGAAGCAAGCCTCCGGATCCGCGGGAAGGGTTTAACCCACCTTCAATTGCTTACAGTATTTGGAATAGCCTGCACGTTCTTCGTGCCGCCCGTTTGCGGATCCAGGCGAGCTGCATTTGAAAGCTGGCCTCACCTGGCTCGCCACGTCGAACAACTGCGTGCACTCGAAGGGACCTGGGTCTTTGACTACCTGGAGATCGACGGCAACGCAATCCCTGCGACGATGTCCCAGACCAGTCGATTACTGATCGACGGTGACCGATTTCGCACCGAGTCCCCGGAGGCGACTTATGAAGGCGTCTTCAACATCAACGTCGAGGCGCAACCGCATGAAATCGACATCGAGTTCATTGCTGGGCCTGAAGCCGGGAATTGGAACTTCGGCATCTTCCAGCTCGACGGCAATCAGCTCGAACTCTGTCTTGACCTGAACGGTAAGCCGCGCCCGACCGAGTTTCTCACGTCGCCGGGAAGCGGCCATGCGTATGAGCGGCTGACGCGCACTTCCCTGTCGCGTCCCGAGAACGTGACCGGTGAGAGGCCGCCGGAGCGTCAACCACCGCCGGCTATGCAGGACTGTGTCGGGTTCGATCTTATTGATGATACCCTTGCCGACTCCAAGGCGACTGGACTGCCGTGAGGATTGTCCTTGACGGGCAAGAGCTGCCAGCGGCAATGCTCCCCACCGGCCGATCCAACGCAAAATCAGGTGAAGATCACTTTCGGTGGACAATTGATGATCCGGGTCGGTCCGAGAGCACCGACCCGATCCATATCGACTATTACAATCTGTGCGGGGCGGCGAAGGGGACCATTCAGGAAGGGATCATGAGATGGAGTGGGGAAGAAGCCTACTTCAACATGTCCGCCCCTGGACAGGAGCGGCCAAATGACTTCGCCTGTCCCACAGGCAGCGGACGCACGCTCAGCCACTGGCGACCAAAGCGATGAAAGGGCCCCTTACCTCGAGCAGCGTAACGTGAGTTGCCAGCATCGGGACTGGAACAAGACCGGCTCATGCAAGGCCAGTACCGCCTGACCGCCTGTTCTTCATCGGTTCTGCCAACCATCCGCTCATGACCCATTCATTGCGCAGTCGCTGGCGGCAGTCTGGTGGAAAATGCCCTGTAAAGTCGAGTGCGATATGGCGCCCTCGCGCCTGTCCCCGTATATTCCCTCGAGTCACCCCATGGTCGAGACACACCTCTCTGATCCGATGGAGAAATGCCCTGGTGACCTTTCCCGGACCACCCGTGGCGATCCCGACTCGATCCTAACAAGGAAGATTGACCGGGGTTGGCAGGCCTGCCAGAGACCCCATGCAATCATCCCCAATAATGCCAGGATGATCACCGGATGCAATTGAAGATTTCCCTGGTGGAGCGTGCGCAAGAGATCGCGCGAGCCGAAGGTAACCCGTTCATCCCAAGCGTAGCACATTGTCGCAGAATGCCAAACTTGAGGCGATATCCAGTTCGACTCGTGGATCACTCGGGCGTCTTCATGGCCAACGATCGGACGCTGGTTCAGATTCGCGAGCGATCCTACCTCGACCTGCTGGATCTGGCTCTGCTCGTCGTCCGCCAGCGGCCCCGCACGCTCGGGCTGGCCGCGGTTGCCGGCATCGCCCCGTTCGCCGTGCTGAACTACTGGGTGCTCTCCAACCCCGATACCCCACCACAGATCTGGCCGGCTCTCTTGTTCCTGGAAGCGCCCTGGGCCACGGTGCCGCTAACCCTGGTGCTCGGCGGACTGATGTTCGACCGGCAGCCCCAGGCCGGCACGGTCCTCTGGCGGGCGATCCGCGCGTTGCCGTCGCTCATTCTCATTCACGTGCTGCTGCGGGGCGTCCTTGCCATGACCGTGCTTTTCATGCCCCTGATTCCCGGCAACTTCTGGTTTTCGAACGAGGTGATCCTGCTCGAGAAGGCTCCGGGACTGCGAACTCTGCGGCGCTGCTTGCAACTCTCCCGCGGCCGGACTGGTGAGTTTTTCATGCAATGGCTTGGCCAGCTTGCTTTCGGCCTCGTGTTCGCGCTTTGCTTCTGGATGGGAACTGGCGCGGCGATCTCGGCCCTCTTCAAGAGTGAGCTTACCTGGTCTCGGCCCTTTCTGACCGATATGGGCGGCCTCCGATTTCAGCTCGGGGTCTGGATCGCCATCGCCTTCTTCGGAGTGGCGCGGTTTCTCATCTACATCGACCAGCGCATTCGCTCGGAGGGATGGGAGCTGCGGTTGCGGCTCCAGGCCGTGGCCCGGGACATCGAAGAGGGACGATCATGACCGCGCTATTGGTCTGGGTTCTCGGCCTGGCTCTCGTCGTCTACCGGGAAGTGGGCTGCGGCTCGATCGACCCGTCGAATCGGATCCCGAAAGCATGGTCAGGCGAGTCTTGAAGGATCAGGCTTACCCCTGGTACGACGTCCAGAAGGACCGGGTCATACCTCTCCTTCCCGACCCTTCGTCGTGGACCGCCAGGCTGGCGAAACGGCTCGAGTCGTTCTTCGATTGGCTCGGCCTCCAGTTTGGCGGAAGAGCACGGCAGGCCCCGGCAGCGAACCGGGGCAGTCTGCGTGGTGTGCTCGCCACGCTCTTGTTCCTTGCCGCCGGCGGCGTTCTGCTCGTCATGCTCTTTCAGCTCTGGAGAATTCATACTCCGCAGGCGTCGACCTCTCTGGACCAGGTGGCTCGTATCGGCGACGCGGCCCGGATGGCGGGGTTAGCCCCGGGAGTCGCCATGGAGGGAACCGACCCCTGGGCCGAGGCCCTGCGCCGCCGAGCCGCCGGCGATTCGGCCGGGGCCGTGATCTGGCTCTTCCTCGACCAGCTCCTGAGTCTACAACGTGCGGGTTTGATCCGCCTGACGCCAGGCCGCACGGCGCAGTCAGTATGCCAGCGGACTGAACGATCCGCTCCTGGCTTCTGGTTTGCGAACGACCCTTGGTGTTTTCGAGGAGGTGTACTACGGGCGCAGGATGCCAGGGGCGGAAGAACTGGAACGGGTCTGGTCGCGGGCAGAGACGTTCCGCCGCCGCCTGCGGGCGATCCAGGGGGGACCGACGCGATGAACGTGCCATCCCTCTCTTCCCGGACTTTCATGGGCGTTGGCGCCGCGGGCTGTGTCGGCATTGGTGCTGGCCTTCGTGGTCGTGGCCCTGGCCCGCGGCCTGGGTAACGCCCATGCCCTGGAAACCGGCTACGGCAGCATGCTGGGGTCGAGCGTCAACGGCACCGGAGCATTTGCAGGGCTCTTGCGGAACCAGGGCCACACGGTTCGCAGCGCCTGGCGGTTGACCGACGAGCTGGCCGGCTGGGCCGACGTGATCGTTCGCTTTGCATTCGCGCCGGGCCCTCCCGATCGAGAGGAAGCTCGGTGGTATGATGACTGGCTCCAGAACCGGCCGGGACGGGCCTTGATTTATGTCGTCCGCGATTACGACGCAGAGGCCGACTACTGGAATCTCGTGCTCGACCAGCTCAGCGGCTCGCCTGACGAGGAACGCCGCAAACAGGCCGAAGCGAACCGCGATCGGGCCGGCAACTGGGTGTCGCGACTGCCCACCAGGGAGGAGCAGCCAGCCGACCCGGAGATGTGGTTTGCCGTGGGCCGCGCCGCCGATCCACCCCGGCGATGCCAGACGCTGCGTGGCCCATGGGCCAAAGAAGTCGACGAGGCAAGCGCCGGGTTGACGGTTCACGAACCGCTCGCGGGCCGCGGCGAAGCTTTGCTGACCGGTGATGGCGATGTCCTGGCGCTGGACTGGGAACTCGATGGAGGCTCCACGGTCCTGGCGATCGCCAACGGCTCGTTTCTGCTCAACTTGCCGCTGGTGAATCCCGCGCGCAGGCCGCTGGCCGAGCGCACGGTCGAGTGGATCGGCCCGAAACGCCGCCGAGTCGCCTTCGTTGAAGGGCCGCTGTCCCTGGGAGCGGAGGCTCCTCCGACTCTCATCGACTTGGTCGTGAGAATCAGGACCTTCCGCTGGGTGGCTCTGCATCTGGGTCTTTTTGGGCTTCTGGCCTGTCTTGCTCGGGCCCCGCGACTGGGCCGCCCCAGCCCCGAAGTCTTGTCCGACGCCCCGCGCCCCGCCGCCCACGCCGAGGCCGTGGGAGTTCTGCTCGAGCGCAGCGGCGGCTCGGCAACTGCCAGGGACCTGCTCGAATCCTACCGCCGTTGGCGGTTTCTGCGGACGTCCCAGGAGGGCGGCAGAGCGGCGGAGCTGAAAACCAAGAAGCCATGAAAGGATGGCTTCAGGGGGCCCTCGTAACTCGGATTTCCCCCGTCCGAGCTTTCTGTCCCGCGTATCGGCCGTCGATCGCTAAAAAAAATTTAACATTCCTAAAACAAATGCTTGAAATCGGGTTCACGCCTCGTTACCCTGCGGATGGATCGCAGGAGTAATTCCACGGCCTCCGCCTCCGCTCGCAAGTCTGAACAGACTTCAGCCGGGGCAGCCGACTGTTCCAACCACTGGGAAATCTGCTGGCGCTCGAAGTTTCACCGAACCGCGGCGATTTCCGACACGGCCGGGAGCGTACTGACTCCCACCCTGGTTGCGGGGTGCGACGGCCGATTACTTGAGAGGAAATCATGAGCAAGCGACCAATCACAGGATGGAAGCCGCGCTGCTACCAGGCGCGGTGTGGATTCACGCTCATCGAGCTTCTGGTGGTCATCGCGATCATCGCCGTGCTGATCAGCCTGTTGCTGCCCGCGGTCCAGTCCGCCCGCGAGGCGGCCCGGCGAATTCAGTGCACCAATAACCTAAAGCAGCTCGCGTTGGCGGCCAGCAATTACGCTGGGGCCGTCGGCTGCTTTCCCCCCGGCTGCCAGGCAAGGCAGCAGTACAGTTGCTTCGTGCGGTTGCTTCCCTTCCAGGAGCAGACCCCGGTCTACAACGGTGTCAACTTCAGCCTGAATGCGTTCATGCCGGCCAACAACACGCTCGCCGGAGTCGGCATCAGCACGCTCATGTGCCCTAGCGACGCTGCCGCTTTCGACAAGATCGTCTGCCAGTATTTCGGCAATGACAACGATCCGGTGGATGTGACGTCGCAGGGAATGGTCTACTATCAGCAGTTCACCAGCTACTGCGGCAACGCGGGAACGTGTGATAACATCGTGATGAGTACGTCGCCGTACTACCAGGCGCAACTGTCGGCGACCAACGGGGTGATCTACCAGGAAAGCGCCACCACGCTCGCGGCGGTCACCGACGGCCTGAGCCAGACCATGGTCTTCAGCGAGCGGGCCCACAGCGTGCTCAAGAACCCCGCGGCAGCCCCACTGCTGTACAACCCGGGTTTCGGAAACCTGCCGGCCGACGCGTTCGGGCACTGGCAGTCGGGCATGCGGCTCGACACGTTGTACGAGACCTGGAACCCGCCGAACATCCAGGTCAATGCCGGCACCATCGGCGGGTCTTCCAACCCCGATAACGACGCGGACGACAGCCTGTTTTACAACGCGAACGCCTCGAGCATGCACCCCGGCGGGGTCAATGCCGCCTTCTGCGACGGCTCGGTGCATTTCCTGAAAAACAGCATCAATTGCTGGCAGTTCGCGATCAACAACATCCCGGTGGGCGTCTATCAGAGCCCGCCCGACTACGCGTGGCGGATCAGCACTGGCGCCTACCTCGGTGTCTATCAGCGGCTCTCGACCCGAAACTTCGGGGAGGTGATCAGCAGTGATGGTTACTGATTCAACTCTCGAAGCGCCGGGCAGACCGGCGATCCATGGCCTCGTGCGGCGGCCCTGCAGGCGAACCAGCCTTCTTCGCCCCGGTCGCATGCTGCTCCCGCTTATCCTCGTTGTGTTGGCGGTGGGTTGCGGCGGCGAGCCGACACTCAAAAACCCCGCGGTGACCGGCCCGCACGGCCTGCCCGCCGTCCCAATACCGGGTGGCCTCGGCTATGCGGAGGCGCGGTTCGAGCCTCCCTCGGAGGTGACATCGGGTCAGAAGAGCGTCGCGGACAGGCCAGCCAAGCGCGTTACCACCGGCTCAAAGAAGGAAACTCCGGCCAGGATCGCCGTCTATTTCCTGGAGCCCGACGGCAAGACGCCACTCACCCCACTACCGGAAAAGGTTCAGGCCTTGCTGGGCATGCCCGGCACCTTGCCCAACCATTACATCCAACCCTACGAGCTGACGAGCGAGCCCCGGGTCAATGACCCGACTGCAACCGCCCGTTTCGCCACAACTGCCTTCCCGCTCCCCCAACAGCGAATTTCCGGCCGGGTCAAGGCCGTTGTCCAAGGGCAGGAGGTTTCGTTCCCGCTTGTCCTCTCTGGCATGCCCTGAATGAAGGAAGATTGAATCACGAAATATAAGAAAAAGAAGTAAGAATTCACGGGATTTTGGACTGACCGATTCCGCGGCGGATTAGAGGCAGTTGCCTCGGCCCATCTCGATGTAACTGTTTCGAGAAGTAGCGAGTTGACTGCAGGGCGGGTCGGTGCAGTATGTCCATCCGGCCTGTTCGGGCTACAGGATACAGTGCCAGTATCCAACGTCGACCCATCGATCGAACTTGAAGCCCACCTGCTGGAAATGAGCAACCTTGCGCAGACCCAACTTCTCATGAAGGGCAATGCTCGCCTCATTCGGGAGGGCGATGCCTCCAAGCACCGCATGAATGCCGCGCGCTCGCAGAATTGAGAAGAGCTCAACGTAAAGCATCGTGCCGATCCCACACGCTACGTGTGCGGGAGCAAGATAAACGGTGATCTCCGCAGAAAAGCGATAAGCAGACCGGGTTCTCCACCGCGTGGCACAGGCGAATCCGACGACCTCATTTCCTTCTTCAGCGACCAACCAAGGCAGTGATTCAGACTGCACCTCCTCAATGCGCCGAGCCATCTCCTTGGTAGCAACCGGTTCCTCCTCAAAGGTAACCACGGTTTCCGCGACGTAATGATTGTAGATACTCGCTACCGCTGCGGCATCCGACACGGTGACCGCTCGAACGGCTATGTCGGCGTTTGAGTTGCTTTGCATGGTGATCGATTCGTCTATGTCGAACGCCCAGCGGCCCGGATGGCCCAGCTAGCCGATGATACGTTGTTCCGTGGTAGCCGACTTGAGCTAGCTGCATCATGTCGATTTGTTTTTCCCGGATCGCCTATTTTTTTCGTGTGGTTCGTGCATTTCGTGGTTCATGGCTTGAATTTCGTGGTTCGTTGCAAGGCCCGCACTTCGTGCTCGAGCATCTGCTGCACCCGGTGCTTGGCGACGAAGACGTGGGCCACTTGCATGCCCAGCTCCTGGGCCACTTCGGGACCGGGGCGGTTGTCGATGACGGTAAGCCGAAATGCCTGCCATGTGATCGGCTTGACGCGCTTCTCGACCCGGTGCATGGCCAGCTCGAAAAGCTCGCGGTCGAGGGCCGCCTCCATTTCCTTCTCGAGGTCCAGGAGTGCGTCGTGGGAATCAGGGATTGCGGGAAGGCGGGCCGGGTCGGAAGCGGCACGCATGTGATTCGACGTGGCCAGGTCGACCCAGGCGTTCCGGGTGACGGTCTTGAGCCAGGCGCGAAAGCTGCGGTCGGGGTCGTACCGAAACGTCTTCATGGCGGTTACGAGCTTCGTCAGGACTTCCTGCGCCACGTCGTCGGCGTCGGACGCCTGAGCCCCCCACCTCAGGCACCAGGCGCGGATCATCGGTTGATAGCGCTCGACGAACTGATCCCACGCGCCGACATCGGCCGGGCTCTGTCCCAGGCGCATCATCAAGGTGATGGAGGTGTCGTCGTCCGGATTTTTGCTGGCCATCTGCGTGGTCTCGGAACCAGACCAGGCGCATCGTCGCTCGTCATTGTCTTCGCCCAAGAGCTGGCTCACTTTACCACGCCATGGCCGCCGTGAACAGATTCCAGATCGTAGGGTGGGTGAAACCCACCTATGATATCATTTGCATGACCGTTGGTGGGTTGCACCCACCCTACAATACAGACACCGCATCCGATTCACCTGCCACTTCCCCGCGAGGGCCGCGGCGGAGGCCAGGGCGGCGGCGGCGATGGGGGGGACGAGACGAGGGGGGCGGTCATGGTCATGGTCATGGCAGCGCCGTCGGCCGGTTCCGACTCTGCGGGCAGAGCCTGCCACCACAGGTGGCTCACGGCCGCCAGCTCTTGCGATGGCCGCGTCGATGACGGCGTGGAACGACGTCTTTGTCGGCCGGGCATGCTCACCGGGCGGCGGTGTCGCCGGCGCCATGTCGGCCTTGTTGCGGATCTCGGGTTGCGACGGCTGTTGACGTTCGACGGCGGTCTCGCGCACGCCGGCCTTCTTCAGCAGGTCGGCGCGGGCCTGCTCGAACGACCGGTCCAGGCCGATGGCGATCCGGGCCCAGAGCGGCAGGGTCGGGCCTTCCTCGATGGCGGTGGTCTCGGCCTGCTCCTTGGGAGGCGGCTTCGCTTCGCTGGTATCGTTCGGGGAACCGTGGCTGTCGTGGCTCAGCGACTGGCCCACGGGCACACCGGGCGTGAAGCTGGCCAGGAGGGCAACGCCGCCCTCGCCGCCCAGCTCGACCGAGGTCTCAGCACCCGGGACCACCGACACCGTGAACAGCGGCGCGATCAGGTCGAACACCGAGCTGCCCGATGCCCAGAAGCAGCCCGACCTGCTGAAACACGCCGGTCGTCGCGGCGGCCAGCACGGCGCCCGGCGACTGCCCCGTCGATCCCGGCCAGCGTCTGGCCGGTAAGGGCGCCGGCGCCGGTATCGGAGCCTTGCTGCTGGTTCAGGTTGAAGGCCAGCAGCGAGGCCGCCTCGCGGCCGGCGGTGGCGGCGTAGAAGCTGAGCACGCCGCCGGAGAGCCCCGCGAAGCTCAGCGACGTCGGGCTCGGCACCTCGGCGCTGGTGGTGCTCTGGCTCAAGCTCAACCCCCCCGCGCCGCCCAGAAAGAGCGCGATCCGGCCGTCGGCGGTGTTGCCGACCACCAGGTCGGTGAACCCGTTGCCGCTGAAATCCCCCGCGAATCCCGACGTCGGCAGCACGCCGCCGGTCGGAATCGTCTGGGTCACGCCGCCAGTGCTGGGGTTGATCAGCGAGATCGAGTTCGAGCCGCCATTGAGCGTGGCGATCTGCGTGCCCGAGCCGCTGAAGCCGCCCAGGAACAGTCCGTCGGGCGCCTGGCCCACGGGGTACGTTGTGGCATTCTGACCGAAGAACCCGCCGCCCTGACCGGGGAAGACCTGGACGTTGTCGGCCTGCTGGTTGGCGACGGCGAGGTCCTGCTTGCCCGTTGCCCAGGATGTTGCCCACGGCCACGGCCACCGGCCCGGCGTCGGTACTGACCCTCGCCCCGGGCACGAGCGTCCAGTTCGAGCCCGAGCCCTGGCCCAGCAGGATCGACACGTCGTTCGACCCGCTGTTGGCCACGATCAGGTCGGGCTGACCGTTCAGGTTCGCGACCGTGATCCCGGTGGGGTTGGTTCCCACGAAGAAGCCATGCCCGCCGTTGAGCGCCGGGCCGAACTGGCCGTTGCCCAGGCCGGGATAGACGAGCACGTTGTTCGATCCGCTGTTGGCGACGATCAGGTCGGGGATGCCGTTGCCGTTCAGGTCCGCCAGCTTGACGGCGCCGGGGGAGAGCAGGCCGGTTGCCTGGTCGCCCAGCACCTTGGTCTGGCTGGTGCCGTACTGCACGACCACGCGATCGAGACTCTGGTCGGCGTAGATGAAATCGGGCTTGCCGTTGCCGGTCAGATCGGCCACCGCCAGCGCCACCTCCTGGTCGGCCTCGCGATAGGGGCGGAAGGTGCCGTCACCGTTCCCCTGCAAGATGAGCAAATCGCCGTAAGTGTTGCCGATCAGGAGATCGGGTATTCGGTCGCCATTGATGTCGGCGACCGTCAGGCCGGTGGGCTCGAACCCCGCATCGTAGCTCACAGGCTTCTGGAAACCTCCGTGGCCGTTGCCCAGCATGATGGTCACCTGGTTGGTCCCGAGGAGGACCAGGTCCTCGATGCCGTTGCCGGTGAGGTCGGCCATGCGAATGACCTGCGCGGGATTGCCGGTATAAAGCCCGACCGGATTGGCGAACCGGCCTCGACCCAGGCCCGCCAGTACGCCGAGCGTTTTCGAGCCAGAGTTGAGCGTGACCAGGTCGGTCGGCCCGCCCGGCGTGAGCGGCCCGGCGGCCACGCCGGCCGTGGCCTCCAGGCTGGTGACCTCGGGCGAGCTGGAGGGGTCAATCGCGGACAGCCCGGTCCCGGCGCGATAGGGCTCGAGTGGACCGAAGGTCCCGTCGCCCAGGTTCTGCACGATGCCCACCTGGCCGGTCAGCTTGTTGGTGACCACGAGATCGAGCCGGCCGCTGCCGGTCGTATCGACCGCCTGAACGTCGGAGACGCCCAGGCCGACGGGAATCGTCACGGGAGGCAAGAATTGCGGGGGAACGAACTGCGGCTGAGTCGGGACGAAAGGTGCTTCTGTCGAATGCGGTACCGTAGAAGACCGAGAGCGTGCCGTCGCCGGCGTTGCGGACGACCAGGTCGGTCAAGCCGTTGCCGTTCAGGTCGGCCGCGATGATCTGCGCGGGCAGAGGGCCCGTTGCCAGCGAGCCGACCTTCACGAAGCCATCGTCGCCGTAAGAGTAAAGCGAGATCCGCGTTATCGTGAGCATCGACACTGGCGAGGACCGGAACCTGGCCCGGATTCGGAACCCAGGCGATGTCCCGCGACGGATTGCCGGGGTTGACCGTGACGGGGGGCTCGAAGGTGCCGGGCTGCCCGGGGACGCCCTGGCGGTAGAGGATGTTGCCCGCGCCGTCGACGACCAGCACATCCTTGGTGCCGTCGCCGTTGACGTCGGCCACCAGGGGCGTGGCATGAGGCGTGGTGACGAACTGTCCGGCAGCACTGAACGTGCCGTCGCCGTTGCCCAGCAGCACCGACACGGTGTTGTCACCGCCGTTTGCGACGGCCAGGTCGGTGCGGCCGTCGCCGGTGAAGTCGCCCGCCACGATGGCGTCGGTGGTTCGCTACCCCACCGCGTAGGTGACCTGGGGCTGGAACGTGCCGTCGCCGTTGCCCAGCAGCACCGACACGGTGCCGTCGAGTCGGTTTGCGACGGCCAGGTCGGTGCGGCCGTCGCCGGTGAAGTCACCCGCCACGATCGCGTCCGGGACGACTCCCACCGCGTAGGTGACCGGGGGCTGGAACGTGCCGTCGCCGTTGCCCAGCAGCACCGACACGGTGTCGTCGAAGTTGGGTACGTCCGCTGGTTGGCGACGGCCAGGTCGGTGCGGCCGTCGCCGGTGAAGTCACCCGCCACGATCGCGTCCGGGCTCCGCCCCACCGCGTAGGTGACCTGGGGCTGGAACGTGCCGTCGCCGTTGCCCAGCAGCACCGATACGGTGTCGTCGGATAAGTCCGTGCCGACGTTGTGCGACGGCCAGGTCGGTGCGGCCGTCGCCGGTGAAGTCACCCGCCACGATGGCGTCCGGGTCGACCCCACCGCGTAGGTGACCTGGGGCTGGAACGTGCCGTCGCCGTTGCCCAGCAGCACCGACACGGTGTTGCCGACGGCTGCCGTTTGCGACGGCCAGGTCGGTGCGGCCGTCGCCGGTGAAGTCACCCGCCACGATGGCATCTGGGAGCCGCCCCCACCGCGTAAGTGACCTGGGGCTGAAACGTGCCGTCGCCGTTGCCCAGCAGCACCGACACGGTGCCGGTGCCACCGTAGGTATCGTTTGACGACGGCCAGGTCGGTGCGGCCGTCGCCGTTGAAGTCACCCGCCACGATGGAGACCGGATCCGACCCCACCGCGTAGGTGACAGGAGGCTGGAACGTGCCGTCGCCGTTGCCCAGAAGCACCGACACTTCGTTGTTGCCGCTGTTTGCGACGGCCAGGTCAGTTCGTCCGTTGCCTGTGAAGTCACCCGCCACGACGGCAGTTGGGTCCGGCCCCGCCGCATTCCCAGCCTGAACCTGCGGCTGAAAGGTGCCGTCGCCGTTGCCCAGCAGCACCGACACGGTGCCGTCGGAGTAGTTTGCGACGGCCAGGTCGGTGCGGCCGTCGCCGGTGAAGTCACCCGCCACGATGGCCGTCGGGCCGACTCCCACCGCGTAGGTGACCTGGGGCTGGAACGTGCCGTCGCCGTTGCCCAGCAACACCGACACGGTGTCGGTGCCATGCTTCGTTTGCGACGGCCAGGTCGATGCGGCCGTCGCCGGTGAAGTCACCCGCCACGATCGCGCCTGGGCCGAGCCCCACCGCGTAGGTGACCTGGGGCTGGAACGTGCCGTCGCCGTTGCCCAGCAGCACCGACACGGTGTTGTCGATGCCGTTTGCGACGGCCAGGTCGGTGCGGCCGTCGCCGGTGAAGTCGCCCGCCACGATGCGTGCCGGACGACCCCACCGCGTAGGTGACCTGGGGCTGGAACGTGCCGTCGCCGTTGCCCAGCAGCACCGACACGGCGTTGTCGCACGTGTTTGCGACGGCCAGGTCGGTGCGGCCGTCGCCGGTGAAGTCACCCGCCACGATCGCGTCTGGGAACGACCCCACGCGTAGGTGACCTGGGGCTGGAACGTGCCGTCGCCGTTGCCCAGCAGCACCGACACGGTGTTGTCGCCGATCCGTTTCGCGACGGCCAGGTCGAGGTGGCCGTCGCCGGTGAAGTCGCCCGCCACGATCGCGTCGGGTTGCCGCCCCACCGCGTAGGTGACCTGGGGCTGGAACGTGCCGTCGCCGTTGCCCAGCAGCACCGACACGGTGTTGTCAACCGATGTTTGCGACGGCCAGGTCGGGTGGCCGTCGCCGGTGAAGTCACCCGCCACGATCGCGTCGGGCTACGACCCCACCGCGTAGGTGACCTGGGGCTGGAACGTGCCGTCGCCGTTGCCCAGCAGCACCGACACGGTGCCGGTGCCACTGAGGTTATAGTTTGCAACGGCCAGGTCGGTGTGGCCGTCGCCGGTGAAGTCGCCCGCCACGATCGCGAATGGGCCCAGCCCCACCGGGATGGGCTGGAGCGGGGCTGACGCCAGCGTCAGCGTGGTCGTCAAGGCGTAGGTTCCTGCGCCGCCTGTGCTCTCGACCACAAGAGAATAATTCCCTGCGGCGAGATATTGATCGATCACGGAATCCGGATCGCTGGGCGAGAGACCATCGCTCTGGACGAGCACCCGGCCTTGCGAGTCGAGAATCATGAGTCGGACCGTGAAGCCCTGGGATGGACGATCGCCAGCAGCTCTCCGCTCGCCTCCATATCGATCCGGTAGACCGCGGTCGGGCCGCCGCTGGTTTGCCCTTCCGGCGGGCCGGAGAGATCCGCCGGAAGGTCAAGGCGGCCGGCGATGTTGCCGACGCGAAATCGAAGCCGTGAAAGACGCCGGCGGGGGTGGTCAGACCGCCAACCGTGTTGTTCGCCGCGCCGTTATCGACCTGGACGCCCGCCTGCTTATTGGCGAGGGCGACGGTCCCGGTGATATCGGTGCCGATCGCATTGCCCTGGATCAGGTTCTGAGTGGTGCCGCCACCGGTGATCCACATGCCGTAGCTCCATTGGCCGAGATCACATTGCCGGCGCCGGAGCCGTCCCGCCGATGGTGTTGCCGCTGCATCCGGCGTCCATCCTCGACGCCGCTGGAAAAGTTGCCGAGAGCGGCTGTCCCGGTGATATCCGTTCCGATCTTGTTCCCGGCGACGATGTTGAAACTCGAGCCGTTGTCGATCTGAACGCCATCGCTGTTCCCGGAAATGAAGTTGCCCGCGGCAGCCGTTGCTCCGTTCCCGGAAATGAGGTTGCCCGCGGCAGCCGTTGCTCCGCCGATTGTGTTAGAGACGCAGCCGTGCCCACTTCAACGCCGTTGCTTCCGTTACCGAGTGCGACTGTCCCGGTGACATCCGTTCCGATCTTGTTCCCGGCGACGACGTTGAAACTTCGCGCTGCCGTGGATCTGGACGCCATCGTAGCCGTTTCCGGAAATTACATTGCCCTCATCTTGAATCGCCGTCGCCGCCTAACGGGTTGACCCCGATCCAGTTCGACGAGGCACCGTCGGCGAGGAAGACGCCGTCCGAAGCGATGCCCAGCGATTGTGTTCCGGTGACGTCGGTGCCGATGAAGTTGCCCGCGATGATATTGTCGTCGGTCCCGGTGCCGTAGATCTCGATGGCATCATCGCCGCTGCCCGCGATCACGTTCCGCTCGCCGACGTCGTCAACGCTCTTGCCGTCGGTGCCGATCCGGTTGCCCGAGGCGCCGGCCGAGATCGCCACGCCGCCGCCGAAGAGTTCCCGAGTGAGGTCGTGAGTCGGCGGCGTGCCGTTGTTGAGGGCGACATCCCCGGTGACGCTCGGTGCCGATGCAGTTGCCCGCGACGCGTTGCCATCCGTGCCCTGGCCGGTGATCCAGACGCCAGCGAACAGGTTGCCGCTGAGTCAGGTTCCGCTCGCTCGCATCGTTCACCCCATCGCCGTTGGTCCCGACCAGGTTCTTGGTCGCCCCGGAGTCGATCTCGACCCCCTCGTTATTGGGCAAGGCCTGTGTGCCGGTCGGATCGGTGCCGAGGAAGTTGCCATAGATCCAGTTGCCCGTCGCACCAGTGCCTGTGACGTGAATGCCGGCGCCCTGGGAGAAGCCATTGATGTCCAGGCCGCGAACGGTGACTTCCGAGCCCGTGATCGTCAGGCCGTCACCGCTGCCAGCCTGGTTGCCGCTGAGCTCGATCAGGGGCGTTCCGGAGTAGCCCGGCTGGGACCAGCCGTCGATCAGCACGGGGTTCGTGATGGCCGGCAGCGCGGAGAGCGGGGCGATGGTCTGCACGCCGCTGCCAGGGATCTTGAAGTCGATGGTGTTCGTCTGGCCGGTCGCCGAGTCGGAGTCGAGAATCGCCTGGCGGAGCGAGCCGGGGCCGCTGTCGTTCGTGCTGGAGACGACGAAGGTCGCCAGCAGCGTGCGATCCTCGAGCCATTCGAATCGCAGCCGGTTCCGGCGTGCGTCCCTGCCGACCAGTCGGGGCGGCTGCCCGGTGTAGCCGTGTTGTCGAGAGCGAGTTCGGCGTGGGGCGAGAGGAGTTGGCGTTGTCATGGTGTTTCCGAGTAGGGTGGGTGAAACCCACCAATTGATTATGTCTCTGAATGCTGGTGGGTTGCACCCACCCTACCAACAAAGGTCCACTTTAGTCCGCGTAGGGTGGGTGAAACCCACCAATCTGTATAATGTTTCAAAATAATATAATATGGTGGGTTGCACCCACCCTACTCACCCATGGGTCGCTCGTTTTTTAATGTGAGAGGCAGGGTCCGGCCCCAGTCGGGCTCGTAATGACCGGCTTTCACGAATTTCTCGAACGTGGACCACGGCCAGTCTCCAGGTCTGGTCACATAACCGTGCTTGACTGGGTTGTAATGGATATAGTCGCAACAATGCTCCAGGTCCAACTCGTCTTTCACCTGGTGCTCCCAGAACCGGCGCTGCCAGATTCCTCGCTCGCCGCGGACACGACCAGACTCGGCAACCGGCAGTTCGGAGCCGCCCCGTTCGATCCACCGGATCGTGAACTCGCGCTTGATTCGCTTCCACCGGATCGAGTAATCATCATCTCCGGGAGGAAGACTCCAGACGCAATGAAAATGGTCGGGCAGGACCACCATGGCGATCGTGTGGAAAGCATTGGTCTCGCGTCAGCCCGCATGACGTCACCAAGCAGATGGACGGCCTCCTCGTCGCGGAACATCGGCCGACGCCCATAAGTCACGACCGTGAAACAGCACGTCCCTCCGGGAACCAGCCAGCGGCGATAATCGGACATGGGAGAACCCCGTGGGGTGGGTGAAACCCGCCATTTCCTTTAAACAAATGCATAATTTGGTGGGTTACTACAAGCTCGTGTCACCCTAAGAATCAACAACGACCAAACGGAATACCAGGAGGACGGATGCACTGAGCCGGAGCATTGGGGTTCGCGTGGGGTTGCTTGGAGACCACAAAGAGGTACAGGAGGAACAGGAGGAAGGAGAAAACCGTTTCTCGATCTCTGGACTGTTCCCTTTGAAGCTCTCCTTCCTCCTGTACCTCCTGTCCTCATTGTCGATATTGCTTTTCGTCCGATCACGTTGGTCACTGCACCGTCTCGAGTTGGTGTTCATTCCCTGGGGCTGACGCCCCAGGCTATGGACTGTCGCCGCTTCGCGGCTGATAAACCTCACGTTCGGTCGATTCGGTTCGTGGCTCCATTTCCGTTTCAACCCCCTGGGGCTGACGCCCCAGGCTATGAACTGGCGCCGCTCCGCGGCTGCCGTGGGGCTAATTACGGTCTTTGACGCATTGCCTGGTGGATTTCACCCGTCACGCGGCCAAGTGGACGCAAGGCCGGGTCGGACAAGAGCCGGGGGCGGTCGGATTCGGGGAGCTGCTTGAGGACTTGCTGAAGAAGCTCCAGAGAGCGAGTGCGGTAAGCGCGATAGCGGCTGACGGCACGCTCACCTTCGCGGCTGACGCCGATGGCCGCGAATTCGACGGCCTGGGCGTAAATCCGGGCCGCGTTCAGGTACGCCTGGCGCAGGGCTTCGGGTTCAACTTGGTCGCGGGAAGCCGCTTTCGCCAGGTGGACCGAGGCCTCGGCGTCGGCCACCGCGGCGCGCCAGTCGCCCAGGCGGATCCGGGCCAGGCCACGACCGGCCAGGGCGTCGGGCTGGTCGCCGCTCAGCTCGATGGCTGCCGCGAAGTCGTCGAGCGCCAGCCGCGGCGCGTCGGCAAGCTGATAGGCCCAGCCGCGATGGCCGAGCAAGCGGGCCTTCGTCTCCGGGTCGAGGTCGGGTCTCAGCTCGATGGCATGGGTGTAGTCGGCGATCGCGCCGGAGTAGTTCTGCCGATCGACCCGGGCCAGACCGCGGATCTCGAGGACTTCGATCGTCGGCTGCTCGCGAGCCAGATAGGCATCGCAAGAGTCGATCACCTCGTCGTACCGCTTCAGCGCCATCAGTGAAGAGATCCGCAACTGATGGGCCGAAGGAAGATCGGCAACGAGTGCCAGGGCTTGGCCGCAGGCGGCCAGCGCCTGTTCATGCTTGCCAGCGCCGAAGTGCAACCGGGCGCACTCGACGTGGTCGCCGGCCCTCAGCTTCACATCGCTCGGCTCGAGCCGGATGGCCTCCTCGAGATCGCGAATCGCGGCCGCCCGCTCCTGGGAAGTCGCATCGCGACGGCCGGAGTGGAGCAAGGCACGGCTGCGATGAATCAAGGCTTTTGTGACGGGGTCGGGCGCCCGGTCGATTGCCTGGCCAAACGCCCGCGACGCCAGCTCAAGTTGCCCGCGCCGCTGATGGAGCTGGGCCAGGGTCAGATGGGCCTGGTACGGCCGCGGCCGGAGGCGGATGGCCGGCCTCGAGATCGGCAAGCGACCTGGCGAAGTTGCCGGCCTGCAAGTACATGCCGCCCCGGTTCACCAGCAGCACGTAACGAAAGTCGTCGGTTGGCTGACGGTCGAGCGCGGCGGCGTAGTCCTGCTCGGCAGCCTGGAATGCCAGGTCGGCCTGCTGCCGGAGCGCGGACTGCTGGGCGGGGTGCCGCGGACCCTTCTGCTCCAGCGCCTGGTTCCCCTCCGCGCCCTCGACCAGGGCGCGCATCAGGTAGAGCCCCACGATGTCGCGATGGCTCTTGATGCAGTGGCTCAGGCTGTTCTCGGCTTCGTGCAGCCGCTTGGGGTTCACGTTGAAATAGGCTCGGGCCAGCAGCAGGTGAGCCGGGGTCTGGTCGGGATCGAGCCGCAGCGACGCTTCGAGCGAGGTGATGGCCTCTGCCCAATGGCCGCGATGCGAGCTGTTCGCGGCCGATCAGGAAGTGATCCAGCGCGGTGGCGGCCGGCAGCTTGGCGGCGAGCTCCTGTTCGCGATGCTGGCCGGCGGTATCGCCGAGCCTGGCGAGGCAGCCGGCCCGGCGCAGGTGGTAAGCCGCGGTCGGCTGGGGATGCAGCCGCGCCGCCCGGTCCAGGATTTTCAGTCCAGTGGCGGGTTCGACGGCGTCGGAGAGCAAGAGGAGCAAGTCGTAGCAGCCCGCGGCGATCCGGGCCTTGTCGCTGTCCGCCAGGACCTCGGGAAGCGTCGACGCCAGGCTCCAGCTCTCATCGCCAGCCTTGGGGTCGAGGGCATAGATCGCCAGTCCCGCCCGGGCCGCATCGCGGAGCCGAATTCGGGAGTCGGACGGATCAAGCTCGAAGCCGGCCGCGTGGAACTCCGCCTGGGTCTGCTGGTCGAGGAAACTCTGAAACCGCCGCCTGTCAGCCTGATCCTGCTTCTCTTTTTCCTCGCGGTGGCGCAGCGCGCGAAGCTTCCGCTCCACTTCCCCGATCGACTGCATGATGGTGTCGGACAAGATCTTCAGCCGGGGGTCGACTTCTTTGCTCAGGCTGCCAAGGCGGCTCGAGAGCTCGTTCTGGACCCGCGAGAGTTCCTCGGCCGTGCTCGCTTCCCGGGCTTCGACAGCCAGCCGACCGACCGTCTTGTGCTCATCGAGCGCGTGCTGGTTCTTGCTTGCCTCGGCGACGCGCTGGTTGTGCTCGTAGAAGGCCGCGCCGACGGTCAGGCCCAGAAAGGCCGCGAGGCCCAGTGCATAGAGCGCGGCCGCCGCCGGACGACGGCGGGCCCACTTGACTCCGCGCTCCACGGGCGAGGCGCGGCGCGCGTGAATCGATTCGCCCTTGCGGTGGCGATCCAGGTCCTCGGCCAGCGCGCTGGCCGAGGCATAGCGCCTGGGGGGCTCCTTGCTCAGGCACTTCAGGCAGATCGTTTCCAGGTCGCGGTCTACCTTGGGGACCAAGCGCGAGGGGGGAACCACCTCGTCGTCGATCACCTGGCGGACCGTCTCCATGGGCGTCTCCCCCTTGAAGGGAGGCCGCCCGGTGAGCATCTCGTAGAGGATCGCGCCCAGGGCGTAGACATCCGCGGCCCGCCCGACCTCGCGGGTGTGCCCCTGGGCCTGCTCGGGTGCCATGTAGCTGGGCGAGCCCATGATCTGGCCGGTCTCGGTCTGTCGGCTGTCGGAATCGATCCGCTTGGCCAGGCCGAAGTCGGTGATAATGGGAGTTCCGTCCTCAGTGAAAAGCACGTTGGACGGCTTGAGATCGCGATGGATGATACCCACGTCGTGAGCGACCTGGATGGCGCTCGCCAGCGTCAACAAGAGCTCGGCAGTTTGCCTGGCCGGCTGCGGCGTCCCCTCCAGCCGGTCGGCCAGCGAGCCCCCTTCCAGCAGCTCGAGCGACACGAACGGCAGGCCGTTCACCTCGCCGATCTCATGGATCTGGATGATGTTGGGGTGGCGGAGCCGGGCGACGGCCTCGGCCTCGATGCGGAACCGGGCGAAGAGATCGGGCCGTGCCTGGCTGCCGCCGCGAATCATCTTGACCGCGACCCGGCGGTTGAGGCCCGTCTGCCGCGCCAGGTAGACGACGCCCATGCCCCCCTCGCCGAGCTTCTCGAGCAGCTCGTAGCCGGAAATCGTGGGCAATGCGTGTGAAGGTTTGGCACCGGGACCTGCAGGCGGGTCGGGATGGAAAGTCCAGCCACGGGTCGCCGACGTGTCTGGATCGATTGTCTCGGGTCCGGCCATTCCCGCGTCCGTGCGACCAGGGACCCGGTGACAGGTCATCTTCTCGAGCTCTTGGTGGCAGTGCTCGCACCGCTCGATGTGGCCCGCGAGCTCGGCCTCCTCGCGCGGATCGAGCTGCTCACTCAAGAGACGGTGAAGCTGCTCTGTGTCTGGACAGGTATCTTGTATCATCGATGCGTGTCCAAGAAGTGGCCTGCGGAAATCGCTGCGCGGATATGTGATGGACTCGCTGATGATACTGACTAACCCGCGAAACATTACATAGATTCTCCAGATTCCGAGAAATTCCCTCGTTTGTGACAAGTCGTAGGGTGGATGCAATCCACCGCGCTTTGTAGGGTCAGCAGCGCTTCTTTGGGATGGCGCGGATGCTTATCACGAATCAGCGGCCAGTCCTCACCAAGTCTCGACTGCGGCATGCTCCGCGAGGATCCGCTGAACCTCGGCGATGGTCTCGGGCAGGTAATAGATGTTGGTGTGGACGGCGGGAACCCAGTGCTCGGTCTTGGCTTCGTCGACGTGGGCGCTTGACAGAGGCACGACCAGGTCTCCCCGGGCTCGATCGGAGGAATGAATTCCGTGGCCGGCGATCGTGTGGAGAGTCACGGCGGGGCTGAACGGGAGTTGTCGCATCGCGGGGAGGAGGGGATTATCAGCATCCAAGAGGTCAATGCTGCTGGGCACCCGGCGCAACAAGAACGGCCGCACGGCGCCCGGGTTGTCGCGCTTGATCTGGGCCATCGTCTCTTCCGCGTCGGAGGGGCGCTGAACTATCCGAGTCGCAAGCCTGCCGATGGGCGTGCTCGCGACCGGTGAGCCGTCGTGAGGGGTCGCAATGAAGATCACCCGGCGGATCGCCGGTGAAGGTTCAAAATAGAACAATTCGCGAAGCAACCGCCGCGCACTCTCAGTCGTGAACAGGCTGTTCAGCGGACGATTGGCGGCCACGTTCCAGAGGTGATCGCCGCTGGAGGTTACCTGGAGCTTGCAGAGCAGTCCTCCCATGCTGTAGCCGACAAGCACCATATTCCGCAGCGCAGGGTCGCGCTCTGCGGGGTCGAACAGGGAGATCGCGTCACGCAGCTCGGCACGCAGCAACGCCGCCGAACGCAGAAACGTGATGCCCGTCGGGTAGCGGAATACCCAGATCTGGTAGTGGTTCAGAAATCCTGGTGTCCGATTCAATGTTACTATCATGTCATTATACATAAAAGGATCGACCACAAGCCCGTGAACCAGGAGCAGCGGGAATTTGCCCGGCTGGTAGGGCTCGAGCATCCGGATGTTGGCCTTGTCGAGCACGGTGGAGGGGAGGGCAAAGCCGGCCAGGGCGAAAGGTCCGCGATCGGCCGAGATCTTGTAGGCCAGGGCATTGGCCGCGCCGAAGTTCGCGGCCAGCGGGTAAGTCTGGCCGGCGACGGCAACAGCGGCGACTCGCAGCGGGTCATGGAATTCGAGCACGTCGGCCGGTGCTCTGAGCGGTTGCTCCCCGAGCCAGGCGTCGACGTCGGGGCGGAGCAGGGCGGTCGCATTGAACGCCGTCTCGCGCGGCAGGAAACGGTCGGATAGAGAGGCATTAGGATTGACCCTGCCAACGGCGAGGTCGGCGCCCAGGCCCGGACGGCGGGTCTCGACTCCATGCTCGTTGGGGTTCCGGGGCAGCCGGGTGGGGTCTACCACGCGGTGGAAGTCTTCGGGCTTCCACACGAAGCCGCGATGGGCGATGGGCACGGAATGGGCGCCGGCTGGAGTGTTCACGAGCAGGTGCGACCGCGCATCGACTCTGCCGTATTCCTGGGCGGTGCGCAGGCAGTCGCGCAAGCCCTCGTTGTAGATTTCCCGCGCCTCGAGGGCGTCGGGATGCCCCGTGCCCACGACGGCCGCGGTCACGACGATCGCCCCGTAGGAATACACCGCGGCCCGGTAATACTGGTCAACGCTCTCGTCGGATCCCTGGTGTTCCAGCCGGTGTCCGGCACGTAGCGCCGCACGGGCGCGGGGTAATAGCGACTGGGAAGGGTCGGTCAGGACCGCCGGTAAACGGAAGCCAGAGGAAACATACGGCTCGGTCTGCAGGCATCCGGTCAGGGCGACGGCAAGCGCAATCACCAGGCGCAGCCTCGAGGGGGCGGTCAGACCAGAGCCGCCGGGATCGGGGGCCTGTGATGGAAAGCCCAACCAAGCAGCCCCGGTCGGGCACGCGCGCTTCGTCATCGGATGGAGGTCTGTCGGTGCGCGAACTCTGATGATGGAGACTCCCGGACATCAGCGTTGCAATCGGCGGCTGATCGGCGAGGAGTTCAATGATTCCAGGTAGGCTCCGGTCCGCTGATCGGCAATACTGGCGCCATCAGCAAAATGGGAAAACAACGGCCGCGGAGGGAATCAGAGAAAGAAGGGTGGGCCGCGGATGAACGCGGGTGAACGCGGATCTGCGAGAGCAGTTAGAGGCCGATCAGAAGATAATAGGCCGCGGATGAACGCGGATGAACGCGGATCAGACAAAAGGCGAGCAATCAGTAGGACACTGAGCAATGATCTGGGAGGCTGTATATGGAAAATGGTGCTGAGGGACTGAAGCATTCGCAGGTGACTGGTGGCATACTGGAGGTGTTCTATGAAGTCTACAACGAACTCGGCTTCGGGTTCTTGGAGTCCGTATACGAGCGGGCCATGGCGATCGCTCTTGCGGCCGCAGGTCTCGCGTAGAGCGACAGGTTGGGATCGACGTATGGTTTCGCGGACACCCCGTGGGGGACTTTCGGGCCGATGCGGTCGTCGAAAATTCGGTACTGCTGGAGTTGAAGGCCGCGCGAGCCATCGAGCCGGCATACGAAGCACAACTGTTAAATTACCTGAAGGCGACTGAGCTCGAAGTGGGACTCATCCTCAACTTCGGACCCAAGCCTGAATTCCGTCGTCTCGTCTTCGCCAATGAGAGGAAGCGCTCGCTTGGCGACCGAACTCTGGGACGGCGTCCATCTCCCCCAGGTAACGTTAAGGTTAGCCCCGAAAACAAGCTCCTCGACTCAAGCAGCTAACATCCCATCCAACTCTCCCTCTTGCCTAAGCATTCCACATCCACTTATCCGTTTGTCTGATCCGCGTTCATCCGCGTTGATCCGCGGCTTGTTCGTCTTTCTGTTCCGCTGGTTCCTTTCTTTCCGCGGTCGCATCTGATCTCATGGGCCGGTGTCTCATTGCATCGACTCGGGAGATTTGTCGTCGATGAGTGATCACGAGCCGGAAACCGCGGCTTCGCTTCAGCAGGAACACGATTTGAGTCCGGTCGCGGCGTGGTCGCGACGGGTGCTGGGCGAGATCAACAAGGTGTTCATTGGCCAGGACAGCCTGGTTCGCGGAGTCTTGCTCGCGCTCCTGGCTGATGGGCACGTGCTGATCGAAAGCGTGCCGGGGTTGGGAAAGACGCTCCTGGTCCGGGCGATGGGGCGGGTGCTGGGCTGTGCCTTCAACCGCATCCAGTTCACGCCCGATCTGATGCCCTCGGACGTGACCGGATCGCCGATCTTTGACGAGCGAATCCATGACTTCCGGTTTCGGCCCGGGCCGGTCTTCACGCAGTTGCTGCTGGCCGACGAGATCAACCGGGCGCCGGCCAAGACCCACTCTGCACTCCTGGAGATCATGCAAGAGACGCGGATCACGATTGACGGAGTGAACTACCCGATCGAGCCGCCATTTCTTGTGCTGGCGACCCAGAACCCGATCGAGTCGGAAGGGACATACAACCTGCCGGAGGCCCAGCTCGATCGTTTTCTGTTCAAGCTGGTCGTCGATTACCCGAGCGAGCGCGAGGAAGTAGACATTCTACGCTTGCACACGCGCGGCGTTCCGCCCGACCGCAACCTGGCCGAGCAGCTCGGCGCGGTGACCGACCCGGCCGAGGTGCTGGAGATGCAGAATCGTTGTGTGCGGGTGCTGGTTGATGACCATGTGCTCGGCTATATCGCCGCGCTGGTCCGCGCGACCCGGCGGTGGCCGGCCTTTTCGCTGGGGGTCTCGCCACGGGCGGGTGTGGCCATTTTGCGCGGCGCCCGGGCCGCCGCGGCCCTGGAAGGGCGGGAGTACGTGGTTCCGGATGACGTTCAGGAAGTCGTTCTGCCCTCCCTGAGGCACCGAGTCATGTTGACCCCGGAGGCTGAGATCGAGGGCCGGTCGCCCGACGATCTCCTGGCCGAGCTGATCCACTCGGTCGAGGTCCCCCTGCGATGAGCACTCCCCGGATCTGGCCCGGCCGCGCCCTCGCCCGCGCTCTCCTCTTGCCGGCGTTGCTTTCGCTCGGGGTATTCGCAAGCGAGGCAATGCAGCCGCGTTGTGCTGGTGATCGACCTGGTGCTGCTGGTGGTGGCGGCCGTGGACCTGGCGAGTTTGCGCGGGGCCGGGCGGTGCCGCGTCCTCCGCAAGTGTGAAACGACCTGTTCGCTGGGCCAGCCCCAGCAGGTGGCCCTGGCGATCGAGAACTTGACCGGCCGGGGCCGCCGCTTGCGGCTCCGCGACGACGTTCCGGCGGTCTTCACGGCCGACCCGTCGGAATTCCATTTCGATGTGCCGGGCCGGAGCCGGGTCGAGCTCGAATACCGATTGGTTCCCGGCAAACGCGGCAGCTATGTATTCGAGCAGGTCGATGCCCTGGTGCTCAGCCGGCTGGGGCTTTGGCAGCGGGCGGTCTCGTGGCCGGCACGGACCGAGCTGCGAGTTTATCCCGATATCCGCCAGATCGCCCGCTACACGATGCTGGCCCGCCGCGACCGCCTCAGCGTGCTCGGCTTGCGGGCCTCGCGCCGGCTGGGCACCGACAACGAATTCGAGCGGCTGCGCGACTACATCGAGGGCGACGACCCGCGGCACCTGGACTGGCGCGCCACCGCCCGCCGCCGCAGGCTGACAGTGCGCGCCCACCAGCACAACCAGAGTCAACGTATCCTTTTCCTCATCGACTGCGGGCGCATGATGGCCGGCGACACCGGCGGCGGTATGTCGCCGCTGGACCACGCGCTAAACGCCATGCTGCTCCTGGCGCACGTCGCCCTGATTCGCAACGATCAGGTGGGGCTCCTGGCCTTCTCGGACCGTACCCGTGCCTACATTCCCCCGGGCGGCGGCCAAAGGCGAATCAGGCGGCTGGTGCACGCCGTCCACAATGTATTCCCCGAACCTGTCGAACCTCGATATGATCGTGCCTTCATGGAACTCGAGGAGCGGTGCCGGAAACGGTCACTGGTCGTCCTGCTCACAAACCTGTTCGACGAGGTCAATGCCCAGATCGTCGCGGAATACCTGAGTAACCTGACCGGCCGCCATTTGCCCCTGGGAGTCTTCCTGCGTGATCGAGATCTCTTCGCGCTGGCCGACAAGGCGCTCGACGACGGAATCGGCACTCTACCAGGGAGCGGCCGCCGCCGACCTGTTGAACTGGCGCGAACGAGTGCTCGCGGGACTGCGTGGCCGTAAAGTCCTGACGCTTGACGTTTTCCCGGACGATCTGACCGGAGAGCTGGTGACCCGTTACCTCCAGATCAAGGCCCGACACTTGCTCTGAGCCGGGTGAAGCGGCACTGGTCGGCGAGCATCGGCAGATGATCGGCGGCTTTTCCCGAGGTCAGCTCAACTGCCGGGCCGGGCCGGGCTCGTTGCAGGCTCATTGGCAGGCTCGGAAGTCGTGGCCGCGGTCTTTCCAAGCAGGGCGACGACATCCGGCGTGTCCCAGTCGTTCGCGCCGATCTCGGCCGCCACGATGCGACCACCGGGAGTGATGATGTAGGTCGCCGGAATCGCGTCGGTCTGGAACACCGGGGGCAGCGATCGAGCGCGCAGGACGGTCATCGGCCAGTTCTTGTCGCGCAAGAACTGGACTACCGCGTCGGTGGAGTCGTCGGTCGAGACGCAAACGAACTCGATGTTCCTACTCTGCAGCAGGGGGTTCTTGGCCAGCTTGGCGATCGAGGGCATCTCGCCCACGCACGGACCGCACCAGGTAGCCCAGATGTTCAGGAATACCGTCTTGCCCTTGAAACGTGAAAAGCTCACTGGCCGCGCCTCCAGGTCCTCGAGCTGCCAGGCGTAGTCTGCCGGAAGGTCGATTGCCGAACCCTCTAACGGCCTGCGGTTCCCCGGCGCGAAGAAGGTCAGGTAGACGACCCAGAAACCCAGGAAAACCAGTCCGATGATAAGCCAGCTCCTGTCCGGTTTCGGCTTGGAATCGGTCATGAACGGCTCTATTTCCACTGAGGCCAGTTGCTGATCAAGTTCGTGTTAGTCGTCCGCTCGCGTCTCGGCCACCGGGGCCAGCAGGTTCTCCACCGGGGCGTAGTCATCAGTGAGAATGATATCCCGGGAACGGCTTTCCATGATGACCTTCTCATCGTCGGGCGGGTACGGTTTCGGCTCGGTTCGGCGGTTGTTGTGATAGAACTGCGGGTCATCGTCGCGGCGTCCCAAGTCCGCAAGGTCAAGCGGCTGTTTCGATGCGACCACCACGAAGGTCTCGCGCAGTCCGGAGCCCGGGTTGCGATCGGTGCCGTAGATGTAAAGATGGGGAAAGGTCAAGGCGGCGGTCTTGGCCCAGGCACCGAGAAAGCCGCCGTAGCGATGCGCCCGTTCCAGCTCTTGCTGGCGAACCCGGTCCTGCTGGGCCGCACCCTGGATCTCCTTACTCTGGATGAGCTTCTCGGCCTTTTTGAGCGCGACGGTGTCAGACTCGTACACATCAATAATATTGATCATGTAAACACCGGTTGGGCTCATCATCTTGGCGATTTTGTCGTTGAACTCACGGGTAGTGAGGTGCCAAGGAACCGAGAAATCGTTGAACGCGTCGCCGAAGATCAGGTCGTACTGCTTGCTGTCCTGGTTGCGATCGACGAACTGGCGGGCATCGCCCCAGTGGGTCTTGATCGCCATGTTGTCGCGGGGCAGGCCCGTCGCCTGGTAGTTGGCATTGGTCACGGCTCGATCGATCTCGGCGACGTCGACCTCGGTGCCGGGATAGGCGTATTGCATGTGCCGCTGGAATGTGTAGGCGCCGCCGCCCAAGAACAGGGTCTTGAGCGTTGACCGCGAGACCTTGGGCAGAACAGGAGCGTGCCTGTCTTCCTCGTCGAGTTCGTTCTCGCCCTGATCGGGCGGGGCTGTTTTGGGTATCTGCTTGTCTTGATCCTTGGCCTTGACCGGCTCGCTGCCGGCGGCGTTGCCAGGGGTTTTTTCCTGGGGTTCCGTGGCGAAAACCGCGCTCCGGCAGGCTGAAGCTGGACCTGGCGCCCGCCTTCCTGGTTGTGGGCGGGCTATCTGGGGCAAGGGTGATCTTGCCGCCCGCCTTGGCGGCACGGTAGGCCACAAGCGCGTAGATGTGCTCATAATCGTAATCCAGCCGCTCGGGATGGCCAAGGATGAAATAGCCGTGAATCAGGTTGTCGAGAACCAGCGTGCGGCGTTGCAGTTCCGTGTCTTCCACGGGCTCGTTGGTCACCTTGATAAAGTAGTAGTTGCTCTCGTCAATCCAGGCGAAACCTTCGGTGGTGGTGGCGGGATTGCCTTGTTCCTCGCGAATTCCCCATTCCTCACCCATCTTCTGAAACGTGTTCAGGGGAGTGAACGCGACGACGCACAGCCCGAGAGGAACGCCAGCCCAGACGGCGTGCCAGACCGACCCCAGCACGGTCGCCGCAAACGCCATCGCGGTGCCCAATAGCAAGATGACTCCCTTGGTTCCGATGACGTCGATCAAGATGAACCCGGTCAGGAAGGTGCCGAGAATGCTGCCGACCATGCCCCAGGCATAGACCTGCCCTATGGCCGTGCCGGTCCGCTTGAAACGCTTCAGCCGGTCCACCGCCAGCTTCGCCACGACCGGGCTGACCGTCCCCAGCGAGACGGCGGGAAGAAAAAACACCAAGGAGGTGACCAGCAGGACACGGTACGGCCACGATAGTGGAATGGCAGGCAAGCCCGGCAAATTCAGTTCGGACCAGCTAATCGCCGCGCTGAGGACGCTCTTGGGCGGCCCTCCTCCGTTGATTCCTTCGCGCAGCCAGCGGGGCGGCACCTCCAAGAGGAGGACGCCGAGAATGAGCACCGACGCCGCGAGGAAGAGCCAGCTCGCCTGCTTCTCGCTCCTGATCAGGTTGGCGACGCGTCCGCCCAAGTAGTTGCCCACGCTCAGTCCGGCAAGCAAAACGGCAATCACGCTGGTCCAACCGTAAATGCTCGATCCGAGGTGGCGCGTCACCATCCGCCCGGCCACCATCTCCAAAGCCATGAAGCCAAGGCTGGCCAGAAAGGCCAGGATCGCCAGGTCTGACAGGCTGGGCCGCGGCGCGCCTGGATCTATCACACCGACACTCTCGTTGGTCTTCTCACTCAAGGCGAGGTCCTGCCGCCGCGCCGCGAACAGGCTGTAAAGACCCACGAGGCCCAGCAGCACGGCCGTCAGATTGCCGGCCAGTGCCAGGTAGTTGATCTGGTAGGAGCCAATACCAATGGCCCCCAGGCCCAGCGACCGGACCAGCGGTTCAATGGATCCCAGACCAAGCAGGAGCGCGGTGAGCAGGCCCAGCACGAGCCCGGCCAGATGCCCGAAGATCGCTCCGGCCAGCAATGCCAGCCCCGCGGCGACCAGAAGGACGATCGTCGAGCTGGGCGCCAGGTACATGAGCACGAAGCCGGCCAGAAAGGTGCCGACAATCGAACCGATCGCCCCCCAGAAGTAAACATCGCCAATCGCGCTGCCGGTCCGTTGCGACTGCTCTACGGCGAGCTTGGCCACGACCGGTCCGATCATGCCCAGCACGGTCGCCGGGACCAGGAAGTCGAGAATCACCACGATCACAGTGCGCAGTTCCCAGTTGATCGTCTCGGGACTCGGAATGATCCGGCCCACCTCGGCGTTGATCCAGAGACAGCCAAGCACCAGCAGCGACCCCAGCGCGAGGAGGGGCCCGACGGCCCGCCGCGGATCGACCCGGTCAGCCAGCCGGCCGCCCAGCACGTTGCCGAGGCAAATTCCGCCGAGAATGATTCCGATCACGCTGGTCCAGACGGTCAGCGACGACCCGACATGGCGGGCCACCAGGCGGCTGGAAACCAGTTCCAAGATCATGATGCAGAGACTGCTGAAAAACGCCAGAGCGTACGGCAACAACCGGGCAGCAAGGCCGACCATACCAAAAAGACTCCCCGTCACCGCTATTCCGGTTCGGTGATTGTTCCATCCTTGCATTGCGAAACGAAACTAAACGTAGAAGACATCACAATATCCGACCCATACCCGCGGCGACAACCGGCTACCCGCCCGGACGCCTTGCTGAGGACAAGTTGTCTGCACCTCCCGGGCTCGCAGGCCTGTGCCAGGAGCTGACCGAGGTCAGTCCGAGCCATCCTTGGCCACAAGAGCAGGTTGGTCGGGGATCGATGGCAGGCCCGAGGTATATACACCCACTGGAGCGGCCGACAAAAGTATGTGATATTACGTACACGCTTTAACAAACCACAGTTCTGCACGTCGGCCATAATGTTAGGAACCACTCTCATGGCCTAAGAGTCCGCGGCCGTGTGCTCATTGACTTCACAAGTCGGCTAGGTTACATAAGAAGGTACGATGACGTTGCTCCTTGCGGCCAGAGTTTTCGCCGGCTACGAGAGCCCCCCACAGGCTCCTTCTCAAGTGCTGGAGGAGCTATCATTCACACTCATTTCAGTGATCATGCGATTGAGCGGGCCGGCCCCTCCGGCACGCAAGGTCGACCTGGCATGGCGAGGTTCCTGGCTCGCAAGATTGCGAAGGCACTCGGGTGCGAGGCGGCGCCCTCGGAATCAGCCATCCATCAGTGGAGGTCCACATGAAACGGCAATTCGTGACGGTTGATGGCAACGAGGCGGCGGCGTACGTGGCCCATCAGACCAACGAAGTCATCGCCATCTACCCGATCACTCCGTCCTCGCCGATGGGCGAGTTGGCCGACGCCTGGTCGGCCGCGGGGCACAAGAACATCTACGGCATGGTGCCGACGGTCATCGAGATGCAGCACGAGGGAGGCGCCGCCGGGGCCTGCCACGGCTCACTTCAGGGCGGCGCGCTGACGACGACGTTCACGGCGTCACAGGGCCTGCTTCTGATGATTCCTAATATGTACAAGATCGCTGGCGAGCTCACCTCGGCGGTCTTCCACGTCGCCGCGCGGACTCTGGCCACCCACTGCCTGTCGATTTTTGGCGACCAGAGCGACGTCATGGCCGCGCGGGCCACCGGCTGGGCCATGCTTTGCTCGAACACGGTGCAGGAGGTGCAGGACTTCGCCCTGATTGCCCAGTCGGCGACCCTGCAGGCACGAGTCCCATTCCTCCACTTTTTTGATGGCTTCCGGACCTCGCACGAGGTCAACAAGATCGAGCAACTGACTCCCGACGACCTGCGATCCATGATCCCGGACGAGCTGGTGACGGCTCATCGGACCGCGCCCTCAATCCCGAGCAGCCCGATCCTCCGCGGCAGTGCCCAGAACCCTGACGTTTTTTTCCAGGCCCGCGAGGCATGCAATCCCTTCTACCTCGCCGTACCAGGTATTGTGCAGCAGACCATGGACAAGTTCGCTGCGCTCGTCGGCCGGCAGTATCGTCTGTTCGAGTTTGTTGGCGCCGCGGATGCGGAAGCGGTGATCGTCGCCATGGGCTCAGGCTGCGGGGCCATTGAGGAGACCGTCGCAAAGCTCAACAATCAGGGCCGGAAGCTGGGGCTGGTCAAGGTCCGGCTGTATCGCCCGTTCGACGTGCCCGGCTTCCTCGCGGCACTGCCGACGACCACGCAGCGAATCGCCGTGCTCGACCGGACCAAGGAGCCCGGCGCGATCGGCGAGCCGCTTTATCAGGACGTTGTCACGGCACTTGTGGAGGGTTGGAGCGACGCGCTGGCGATGCGCCGACCTCCCACCGTCATCGGCGGTCGTTATGGGCTGTCATCCAAGGAGTTCACGCCCGCGATGGTGGCGGGAGTCTGCGACGAGCTGGCCGCCAGCAAGCCCAAGCGGCACTTCACGGTCGGCATCGTCGACGACGTCACCCACCTGAGCCTGAAGTGGGATCCAACGTTCACCACGGAGGCTGCCGACACTCACCGAGCCGTCTTCTACGGCTTGGGCAGCGACGGCACCGTGGGCGCGAACAAGAACACCGTCAAGATCATCGGCGAGAACACCCCGCTCTTACGCCCAGGGCTATTTCGTTTACGATAGTAAGAAAGCGGGCTCGGTCACCGTTTCCCACTTGCGGTTCAGCCCCCGCCCGATCAAAGGGTCCTACCTCTGCCGCAACGCGAACTTCGTGGCGTGCCACCAGTTCAATTTCCTGGAAAAGATGGACGTCCTTGAGTTCGCCGAGCCGGCCGCGACCTTCCTCTTGAATAGCCCGCACGGGCCGGAGGAGGTCTGGGAGAAGATTCCCATCGAGACTCAAAAGCAGATCATCGACAAGCGACTGAAGTTCTTCGTGATCGACGCCGAGAGCGTGGCCCAAAAGGCGGGACTGGGACGGCGAATTAATACGATCATGCAGACTTGCTTCTTTGCGATATCGGGCGTTTTGCCCCGCGATGAGGCGATCGCCGAGATCAAAGCCACCATCAAGAAGACCTACGGCAAGCGCGGTGAGACTGTGTTGCAACAGAATTTCGCCGGAGTCGACGCAGCCATTGCCGAGCTGTTCGAGGTGAAGGTCCCGGCCTCACCCGTGGGCAGCTTGCGACGGCTGCCGCCGGTGCCGGCCTACGCACCCGACTTCGTCAAGCGAGTCACGGCACTGATGATCGAGGGCAAGGGAGATTTGCTGCCGGTCAGCGCCCTGCCAGTCGACGGCACCTTCCCCACCGGGACAGCACGCTACGAGAAGCGCAGCATCGCGCTTTCAATCCCTATTTGGGATCCCGACATCTGCATCCAGTGCGGCCTCTGCGCCTCTGGTTTGTCCGCACGCGGCGATCCGCAGCAAGGTTTTTCCCGACCTCGGCACTCGTGAACAAGCCGGCTGGCTACAGGTCCGAGCCTTATAGCGGCAAGGAATACCCCGGTCTTCATCTGTCCATCCAGGTCGCTCCCGACGATTGCACCGGCTGCGGCGTGTGCGTGGACGTGTGCCCGGCCAGAAGCAAGGAGATGGTCAAGCACAAGGCCATCAACATGGAACCGAAGCTTGACCACCTCGAGGTCGAGCGAGCCAACTTCGATTTCTTCCTCGAAATTCCCGAGATCGACCGCAAGCAGGTGAAGTTCGAGATGATCAAGGGCTCGCAACTGCTGCAACCGCTGTTCGAATACTCCGGCGCTTGCCCCGGCTGCGGCGAGACGCCATACCTCAAGCTCATGAGTCAGCTCTTTGGCGATCGCGCCATGATCGGCAACGCCACCGGCTGCTCATCGATTTACGGCGGCAACTTGCCAACGACTCCCTACGCGCACAACAAGGAGGGGAAGGGCCCGACCTGGAATAACTCGCTGTTTGAGGACTGCGCCGAGTTTGGCCTGGGAATGCGACTGGCCGTCGATCAGCAAGAAGCCTATGCCCGAGAGCTCTTGCGGCAGATGTCCTCGGTGCTCGGAGACGACCTGGTGCGGGCTGATCCTCGAATCGCGACAGGTCGACGATGCCGAGATCGAGGCCCAGCGGGCCCGGGTCGCCGCGCTCGGTCAAAAGCTCGCCCAGTTGGACACGCCCGAAGCCCATTTGCTTCAGGGCGTGGCCGACGCCTTGATCCGCCGCAGCGTCTGGATCGTGGGCGGCGACGGCTGGGCTTACGACATTGGCTTCGGCGGGCTGGATCACGTTCTGGCCTCGGGCCGCGACGTCAATATCCTGGTGCTGGATACCGAGGTCTACTCGAACACCGGCGGCCAGGCTTCCAAGTCCACCCCGCGGGCCGCCGTGGCCAAGTTCGCCTCCGGCGGCAAGACCGTGGGCAAGAAAGACCTGGGCATGATGGCCGTCGACTACGGCAATGTCTACGTCGCCACCGTGGCCATGGGCGCCAACCCGCTGCAAACTCTCAAGGCCTTCCGCGAGGCAGAGGCGCTACCGGGGCACCTCGCTCTTGATTGCTTATAGCACGTGCATCGCTCACGGCATCGACATGACCACGTCGATGAGTCATCAAAAGGAGGCGATTACCTCGGGCTACTGGCCGCTCTACCGCTACGACCCCCGCGCGGCCCAAGAGGGGTCGAAGCCGTTCCATCTGGATAGCCGTAAGCCAACCACGGCGTTCAAGGAATTCGCCTTGAAGGAAGGACGTTACGCCATGCTCGCCGCGAGCCAACCCGGCACACGCCGACAGGCTGCTTGAGCTGGCCCAGAAAGACATCAACGAGCGCCTGGCATTTCTATGAGCAGATGGCCGGAATCGAGCGCACGGTCAGTCCGCTAGAGGAGGCGGCACGATGAGCATTTCCTTGCACACCAAGTACCTGGGCCTGGACTTGAAGAACCCCCTGGTCGCATCGGCCGGCCCCTCACGGGCCGAATCGACACGCTCATGAAGCTCGAGGAAGCCGGGGCCGCCGCCGTCGTCTTGCCCTCGCTATTTGAAGAGCAAATCACCCGCGAAGAGATAGAGATCGCGCTGCTGTACGATTTCAACAATGAAGGGTTCGCCGAAGCCCAATCCTACCTTCCGGAGATGGAGAATTACGACACCGGGCCAGATAACTACCTCAGGCTGGTTCGCCAAGCCAAGAAGGCGCTGACAATCCCAGTCATCGGCAGTCTCAACGGCACGACCAATGGCGGCTGGATTCACTACGGCAAGATGATCGAGGAAGCCGGAGCAGACGCTCTCGAGCTGAATATTTACTACCTGGCCACCGACCCCGACACGACCTCGCTCCAGGTTGAGAACCAGTACCTCGAGCTCGTCTCCGGGGTTCGCGGCGCGGTCTCCATTCCCCTGGCCGTGAAGGTTGGACCATTCTTCAGCTCGATGGCGAACATGGCCAAGCGGCTGTTCAGCTACCGGTGCCGATGGCCTGGTCCTGTTCAACCGCTTTCTCCAGCCAGATATCGACCTCGAGTCCCTGTCCGTCGAGCCACGCCTGGTACTCAGCACCAGTGAAGAGCTGCGCTGCCACTGCGTTGGATTGCCATTTTGCGGTCCTACTTCGAGCAGTCGCTCGCAGCGACGAGCGGCGTGCACACTCCCGAGGACGTGATCAAGCTGATCTTGGCAGGCGCCGACGTTGCAATGACGACATCGGCGGTGCTCAAGAACGGGCCAGGCCTGATCTCCGACCTTCTCGTCGGATTGCGAACCTGGATGGAAGAAAAAGAGTATGTATCAGTTGATCAAATGAAGGGCTCAATGAGTCAGCGCAATAGCCCGGACCCCGCGGCGTTCGAAACGCTCCAATTACGTCAAGACCATTCAGTCATATAGCTCGCCTCTGGCGTAGTGAAGGGTGCCAGCCGGCTAGCTTGTTGGAATTGCCGGACTCATCGTTTATTCTCGAATTAACTGCTCTGAGGGTGCTATCCATACCGATCGCAAAACGATTGCCCGAGTGGAACGGGGGGGTAGGTGGTGACCTGGTTTCTTCTCTTGACCATGCTCGCCGGTTTCGTGGCCCTTCCGCATCAGACCGGTGGAGCGGACCAGGAGGATGTCGCTCCGGGCGAGGCCAGCCGAGATGCACCAACGGCCCGGCTGGCCGAAGAAGTACGTAGATTCGGCTGGCTTGTCTTCTCGGCTCCATCCGAGCGTGGGGACTGGGATCTCTTCGCTTGCCGGCCCGACGGGTCGGATCGGCGCAACCTCACCCGCACGCCGGAATCGAATGAGGTGGGGGCCCAGTTTTCGCGTGACGGCCGAAGGCTGCTGTTCCGCCGCCTGCCGGTTGCCGAGACCATCGATGGCAATCACTACGGGACCCAGGGAGAGCTCGTGCTCGCTGCAGCGATGGCTCGAGCCCGACCGTTCTCGGCCAAGTGGGAGAATTTCCCTGGGCGAGCTGGAGTCCAGATGGCAAGCAAGTCGCTTGCCTGTCCGTCAAGGGGATCTCGCTCGTCGACGTGGCCACCCGGCAAGTCGTTCAAAAGCTTCCTCGACTAGGCTTCTTTCAGCAGGTGACATGGTCGCCGGACGGGCGATGGCTCTCGGGCGTGTCGAACTCGTTCGGGGCAAGCTGGAGCGTGGCCTCCTCGAGATCGCGACGGGAAAGGCGCACGCCGTCAGTGGTGCCGATTGTTGCACACCTGACTGGTTCCCTGACAGCAGCCGCCTCGTCTTCTCGAACCGCCCTACGGCCCAGTCGGAGAATGATGGAACGGCTGGACCCAGCTCTGGATGGCCGACTCCGAGGGTCGGAACCGCCGGCTCGTCTACGGTGAGGAGGGCAGGCACGTCTATGGAGGACAGGTTTCGCCCGATGGCAAGTATGTGGTCTTCACCGACAACGTGCAAGAGGTTGCAGACCCCCGACATGCCGGCGCCGCGATGAGACTGTTGCGGCTGGCGGATGCACCGATCATCGGTGGCGAGAGTCCGCGAGCTTCCGAAGCTGCATCCGGAGGCGAAACGCGGACCGGTCCTGAGTCTACCCACGGGATGGGAGCCTTGCTGGACGGCCGCCGAGATCGATCACGCCTCAACCTCGGCACCTTGATCCCCAAGCACCCACACGGGCTGGTTGACATCCATCGGCCAAGGGAGGCGAAAATCTGATGAGTTGCCCACGAGCCGGACCGTTACTGAGAGGCCTGCTGCTTGCTGTCGGTCTGATTGGGGCGGCTTGTACCGAGGAGAGCAGTCCCGAGTTCGAGCAAGGCCAAGCCAGGCTCGAGCCCAAGTCCGGATCCCGAGCTCGCGAAGCGGGGCAGCATCGAGGTCACGGCGAAACTCGTCGAGATCCCCAAGGGGGCGATCTTCGAGCGCAGAGCGATACAACTACGCGACCGTCCTGAAGTACGAGGTGCTGGAAGTCCACCGCGGAAGGGTCAAAGGCGAGATATCTTCGTCGGCCACTACAATCCGTTCAAGCCCCGATCCGAAGCGGCCGATCGGTGCGTGCAGGACGTCGGCGGCAATCTCAAGTCGTTCAGCGCCGGCCAGGTGCACCGCATGGCATTGGAAGAATCCATGCTCGACCATTACATGGGAGGGATTCTCAACAAGTATTTCGGGCAAGACCCCGACCCGATCTACTGGGCCGTCTGGACGGATCTGGTCAGCGGTTGACCGGCCGGCACGAAGCAAGCCGTTTCAACGTCCCTCTCCCGGTTACATGGCCTGGCTGACTCATGGTCTTCACTGCGTATCTCTTCGTCTCTCGCTTTCCGCGCCCTCGTCGTGGCCATTCTTGAGGAAAGTCATACGTCATCATGAAGTTGTTCACAAGCAGGATTGAGCCTTGCTCTCCTGGGCCTTTGCTTCCTGGGGCTGGCCGGTTGCGGGGAAGACAACGAGGCGGCCATCAACGAGCAAGCGGCCAAGGCGAAGGAAAAAATCCCCGGCTCTCGCACCCCCAAGCCAAGACTCAGGACGAGTACTACCAGATCACCCACGGAGTGACAGGGGGTGGGGACGGGGAAAGGCACCGGTTACCCTGGTGCGAGGAAGTAGTCGCTGGCGGTCGCTCCCGGAGGAATGGCCAACCGTCGATGAGCATTCGTCCCCATGCCATCTCGCATCTGGGCTTGAGCCGATCCGGGAAGTTCTGTCCCAAGCAGAGCGGAAGGCCGCCGGCTGTGCATGCCCGAACCTGGCGGCCGAAAGGCATGTCTGCGTCTTCATATCGAGAAGGCTGTCCAGGTCGAGGGCTCTTGGTTTTCTTATTCGTTTTCCTGAGGGCATGGACCATGACTCGAAGAGACCGCGGTTTTACCTTGATCGAGTTGCTTGTGGTGATTGCCATCATCGCCATTCTCATTGGCTTGCTGCTGCCGGCCGTTCAATCCGCGCGGGAAGCGGCTCGGCGGGCGCAATGCACGAACAACCTCAGGCAGATCGGTCTGGCGATGCACAACTACGTGAGCGCCAACACTGCCTTGCCGCCGGTCTGCGTTGACCCGGCTGGAACGCCGCCGGGCGTTGCGATCTCCGCAGCCGCACCAGAACTGGTCGCAGCACGCGCGCCTGCTTCCCTACCTGGAGCAGGGTCCGCTCTACAACGCAATCAACTGGAACTTCGGCGCTCGCTGGAGTGACGGCGACTCCGTTTATATCGATCGCAATCCGCCGGACAATGCTTCTGGAGGCAGTGATAGCATTCCCCAGATGACCGTTCTGGTCACGACGATCAACTCGTTCTTGTGCCCCTCCGACGCCAATCCCGGCTCCTCCGGCACCTTCTTCGTGGGTGGCGTGAGCAAGCGGGTGGGCGCCAGCAACTATGCGTGCAATATCGGCCTGAACCGGCGGATCACCGGCGGGAGGGCGGATGCGAGCTGGAAGCTGAACGGTCCCAATTATGTCGCCAGCTCGCTGGGATACCAGCGTCAATGCAGACGACCACCTGGACGACATTCCAGGACGGGACCAGCAACACGGCCATCTTCAGCGAATGGATCAAGGGACAGGCCGTCCCCACCGGCACTTCCAAGAACGGCCTGTTGGAAGTGTACAACCTCGGCCAGAATTCAAACTTCTACAACGACCGACAGCAGTTCATGCTGCTCTGCAATACGGTGCCGATCACCAACTTCAACCAGGCAGTGGCAATGGAAAGGTGAGTGGTGGGGTTATGGCGCCACCATGATCTACTCGCACACCCAGACGCCCAACCGGACCAGCTGCATCTACCACGACATCAATGAGGATAGCCGCGGCACCATCACCATGTTTTCGGCCAGTTCCAACCACCCGGGCGGCGTGAACGTGCTGTTCATGGACGGCTCGGTCCGATTCATAAGACCTCTGTGAACTACGTGGCCTGGTATGCCATTGCGACTCCGAACTATGGCGAAGTGGTCAGCGGCGACTCTTACTGAATTGAGGCGATGACTCGTGAACTGATCAGCGATTTGAACGACCCGCGGATCGCCGTCTACCGCGAGCTCAAGGCGACGAACACCACCCGTGGCTTGGGCCGGTTCGTGGTCGAAGGGGAAAAACTGCTCGAGCGCCTGCTGGCCAGCAGGTTCCCGCTGCTCTCAATTCTTGCAACCGACCGGTTTGTCGCCCGTTTCGATGGTACCATTACCGGCGAGTGTTCCGGTCTATGTGGTCCCTTTCGAGAAGATCCACGCGATCGTCGGCTTCCGTTTCCATCGGGGAGTTCTGGCCTGCGCCCAGCGGACCGCCTGGCCTGCGATCGAAGAGATCATGCGGCGAGGCGAAGGCCCTTGCACGCTGGTCGTCTGCCCGAAGCTCAGTGATCCCGAGAACCTGGGAGCGATTGTGCGGATCGGCGATGTGTTCGGGATCAACGCGATCCTTGCCGGCCCAAGCTGCCCCGATCCGCTGTCGCGCAGAGTGCTGCGGGTCTCGATGGGCTCTGCGCTACGGCTGCCGGTGATTGTGCTGGATCGCCTCGAAGAGACGGCCAGCCGGCTTGCATCCTCGTTCCAGGTGGAGCTCTGGGCGGCCGTGACCGACCCGCTGGCCGATTCTTTTGATCAGCGTTCTCGACCCGACCGTCTTGCCTTGATCCTGGGAGACGAAGACCGCGGTGTCGATGCGGACTGGCGGGCGCGATGCCTGCGATCGATTACAATCCCGATGCGGCCGGGAGCCGGCTCGCTCAACGTGGCGGTCGCCGCCGGGATTCTGCTTTACAATTTGACGCGGAACAAGCGCGCGGATTAGCCGCACTACCCCGTGTCAGTGGACGCGACCTCGGTGCCGGTTTGACCGCTGATTGTGAAACCTTCGCGATTTCAGAAGAGAATCGGCAAGCGAGGATCGGGAACCATTCCGTGCAGCGCGAAGAGACGGCGACATCTTCCCTGGCCGGCGCTTACAATACACCGAGTGATCGCTCACGTCGGGAGCTCCGCGGCTACCGCGCGAGGCTGGGGCCGCTTGTTGTTTCGCGGTGTTGGCATCAGAGGGTTTGACCAGGGAACCATTCGTCATGGAACCCCAACAGAAGATCGTTCCACTGCTGCAAGTCGTCTCTGGTCCCTTGGCCGGTCGCGTGTTCAAGATCGATCGGGATGTGATGATCATCGGCCGCAACCCCGATTGCGATCTGGTCCTGGAGCCGAAATCGGTCTCCAGGCGCCATGCGGCGCTGGTGAACCGCAGCGGCGAATACGTGCTCAAGGATATTGGCAGTACTCGTGGCACGTACGTGAACGGGTTGCGGTTAACCGAGCCTGTAGTGCTCAAGAATGGCAGCGTCGTGCAGGTCGGCGAGATTCATCTTACATTCAAGGCCCAGGCGGTTCAGATTCAGGATGGAGAAGACGACCAGTCAACGGTTTTCGCGGCGATCGACATGACCACCCCGAGCGACCGTTGGGTGCCGGCGGTCAAGCCCGAGGTGAAGTTGCGGGCGATGAACCGGATCAGCCAAGCGTTCGGCAGCACCCTCGTGCTCGGCGAGATCCTGGAGAAAGTGCTCGCCACCTTGTTCGAGATCTTTCCTTCGGCCGAACGAGGATTCGTGCTGCTCAAAGATCATGAGCGGGGTACCCTGTCCCCGGAAGCAATTCATACCCGCAGCGGTCCGCCCGGCGACCTGAAGATCAGCAAGTCGATTCTCCAGCGAGTGCTGCACAACGGCCAAGCCATCCTGAGCAAGGACTTACCGACGGAGTTCCCCAACAGCGACAGCGTTTCGGATAGCCAGATCCGCTCGCTGATGTGCGTGCCCATCCAGGACCAGAAACATCTGCCAATCGGGATCATCCAGATTGACACCAGGGATGGACGAGGTCGGTTCGACCACGAAGACTTGGACCTTCTTGTCTCGGTGGCCAACCAGATCAGCGTGGCCGTTCAGAATGCCCAGTTGCACCGCGAGGCGCTGAAACAGCACGATCTGGAGCAGGAGCTGCAATTTGCGCGGCAAGTGATGCAGGCGCTGCTGCCCGAGCGGCCAGCAAGCGTTCCCGGCTATGAGTTCTGGGATTGCTATGAGCCGGCCCGGCATGTGGGAGGAGACTACTACGGCTTTATCCCGTTGCGTGCAACCCACGACATAGGCGGTGGACCGGTGCACCGCTGGGCCATCGCGGTTGGCGACGTGGTGGGCAAGGGGCTGCCTGCGGCGCTCTTGACGGCCAAGCTTTCCGCGGAAATACGGCTCTTTCTTCAAGGTGAGACCGACCCGGCCCGGGTGGTGACGCGGCTCAATTGTCAGCTCTGCGAGAACGGCGTGCTGGATATGTATATCACCTTCTTGCTGGCCATGCTCGACGTCACCAGCCACCGTCTACTGCTGGTCAACGCCGGACATCCGTGTCCACTGATTCGGCGGCATGGCGGCCGCCTGGAGGAGCTTGGCAAGGCGCGTTCCGGAGTACCCCTGGCTATCCAGGCAGACTGGACATACGAAACCACCGAGACCGCCCTCGAACCGGGAGACCTGGTTATCCTTTACACTGACGGGGTAACCGACGCATTCAATCCGCAGAACCAACGATTCGGCGACGCCGGGCTTCGCGATGCGCTGAAACCTTGCACCCGCGGGCCCGGCCGCCGCCGGCGAGATGCTCGTTCAGCAAGTTGCGCCCATGCCGCCGGTTGCAGCCAGTTCGACGACATCACCATGATCGCTTTCGGACGAAAATGAGCGATGGAGCCGGCAGACCAAGGTCGTGGCCTGCTTTGACTGGGCAGGCCGTCACTTGATTGGCGCTGGTGCCGCGAGTTCCAGGCGATCGCAAGCAGGTTCGTCAACCTGGGCCAGGGTGGAGTGGTCGCGGACGTTGATGCGCCTCGACCCCGGTCAGTTTTTCGATCAGCGCGATGCCCGCATCAGTGTTCGTGGCGACCCCCGAGACGAGGTCGGGGCGGACACTAAAGGCCGTCATCACTCCGAGGGCTGCATAGGGATTCTCAACCTGCGCATTCGAGGAGACGCGGCAGAAGCATTGCGCCGACTTGCGGCAATCCAGGAACTCGTGGACCGCATGCTCGCTGTCACCGTCGGCTCCAAGGCCGTCGAGCGTAGCTGTGTACTCGCTTGCGATATTGCCGTCCGAAACGCCACCCGCGACCCCTTCCTCGAGTTCGATTCCAAGTCTCCGTCCCGCTTCACGGGCGGCTTTCCAAAGCTGGAGATTCCGTGGGGTGGGCTCCATCGGTGGCACATCCACGGAGCCCTCAACCGTGATCCGGGTCCCGGAAACAGTGGGTTGGAGCCGGTGAATGGCCTCCTGGATCTGCAGGCCGTCCGCCATCGTGGGAACCCGGACATCGACGATGGCCTTGCTGAATGGCGCGACGACGTTGGGCCGGATGCCGCCATCGATCTGTCCCACGTTCACGGAGATCCCGCGCTTGGGATCGTTGAGGTTCTGAAGAGCCTGAATTACGTAGGAAAGCTCGAGAATCGCGTTCGCGCCGGCCTTGGGATCGAGCCCGGCATGCGCACTTCGGCCTTCGATCTGGATCGTGAACTGTCCCGCACCCTTGCGGGCAGTCTTCAGCTTGCCAGAGAGGCCCAGAGCTGGCTCGAATACGTAACATCGGTTGGCTCGGCGTGCCAACCGGTGAATCAACAAAGAGGACTCCTCGCTGCCGGTTTCCTCGTCCGAATTGAAGAGTGCGACCGGAGTGACCGGTAGCTCGACCCCCAGGAACTGGAGCGACCTGAGGGCGAAGACCAACTGCGCCAAGCCCCCCTTCATATCGTACGCCCCGGGACCCTTGAGTGTCTCGTTCACAAGTTCAAGAGGCATGCGGGCGAGGGTCCCCAGCGGCCAAACTGTATCGGTGTGACCGAGCAGGAGCTGAAACGGAGACGATCGCTTGCGCTGGCAGGGCGCGGCGAGCAGTAGGCCGCCGCTCTTGCCATGCCCCTTGAGAATTCGCACGCGGAAACCGTCATGCCGAAGTTCTTTGGCCAGGAGGGACTGTACCGGGCACTGGCTCTCCGGTACCACCGACGGAGATTCGGCCCGGACCAGTGCCTCCAGGAACGCGACCATTTCATCCTTGCAGGATTCGACCTCGAGACGTAGTTCGCGTATGAGTTGATCGTTCATGAATACTGGCCGTGTTGTCGATCGTCTCTGTGCGATCGAAGCCGGACCTCCGATTCAGCGCGTAAAACCGAACGGGTACGGGAACACATGTCCGGAGCGAATCTCGGAGTAACGACCTGGAGCCAAGTAGGCCATGAGTGGCGGTGCGAGTAAGACATCTGCGTCCTCGCATTCGGACGACCGCAGCGCATCTCTCTGCAACCTGGGCGGCCAGGACACGTCCCGCGATCAGGCTGTTCTCTCCGAAGTCATCGATGATGCGATCGAGCGAGCATTCCAGGAAAACGTAGCCCTCGTCCACGAAGACCCCCTCAATTGTCCGTGCCGGGCGGGTGGGCAGGAGGGCCAGCGCCGGCTTGGTATCATCGTCATCACGTGGCGCGGCGGCGAGACTCGTCAGCACAACCTGGCTCGGTCTCGGAAAGGTGACGGTGAATGCACCGTGTCGCTGGATGTTCTGATAGGTGCGGTGCCTGGGTGTGCAGACGAATCCGAAGTAGTTTTGCCAGCCCAGCGGCGTGGCCATGTGTTTCGGCACAGGTCAAATACCCCACTCTCGTCTCGGGAACCAATGATGACCAGCGGAGCCACCATGAAGAACCGCTCCCAGATCGGCCGGTTCAGATCGAGGGAGACCAGGGGAAAACGCTTCTCCAGCTTATCGAACGGAATCATTCTAAACGACTCATTTGGCTGGGTGGACATCGCTCTGGCTCCGTCTCGTTCCGGCAGTCGTACGCTCGGCCAAGTGGATCACGGCGCCTCTCTCTGCTAGACTAAAGGACGAGAGGGCAGGCCGCAATGTTCCAAGCGCGCGGTAGGAGCGTTCTCCCGACTCGTTCTGCCTGAGGGAATGTCTGGAGCTGGAAGACGCTTGCCTGGCCGCGATCTGCCAAACCGCGAGGGCACTGTTGTGCTCGACTGGGATTGGCTGATCGGTGATGCCGTGATCGGGGCGCTCTTGCCCGCTGCCTATGCCAGCTATCGCCGCCCGATCGTCGAAGGTCTGCGCCTCTTCCTGAGCCGGCTACCCGCGCGGCGACGTGGCCCAGATACTGAGCGACCAGGCCGCGCTCGGCGCCGCTGCATCGGCCGAGGAGCGCCTCGGCTCGCTTGCTGAGCGTTGCCCCGCGCTGCATAAACTGGGGCAGATTCTCGCACGCGATCGTCGGCTGGCTCACGAATTAAGGCTTCATCTTCAGCGCCTCGAGTCACTGCCGCCCAGAACACCCCTTGGGTCAGTCGAGCAAACCCTGGCCCGCGAGATCGGCCCACTGGAAAAGCTCGGCGTCAAACTTGATCCTCCGGCGCTGGCCGAGGCCAGCGTGGCCGTCGTGGTGCCGTTTCGATATGCCGCCGCTGATCAAGACGATCTGCCCGAGCGCGGGGTCTTTAAGATCCTCAAGCCAGGCATCGAGGACCGGCTGGCTCTTGAGCTTGACTTGCTGCGAGATGTTGGATCGCTTCTGGACGACCGCTGCGTCGCGTTCGGCATTCCCCAGCTCGCGTATCGCGAGGTCTTCGATCAGGTGCGCGAAAAACTGGCAACAGAGGTCAACCTCTCGGAAGAACAGCGGCACCTGGAGCAGGCAGCCGAAACCTACGCCGGAGAGCGGCAAGTGTTGATTCCACGGCTTTACCCGCTCTGTTCCGGCCGGGTCACGGCCATGGAGCGAATCGACGGCCACAAGGTGACCGAACAGGGGGATCACAACCTCCGGGAACGGCGGCGGCTCGCCGAGCTGATCGTGGAAGCCATGATCGCCGGCCCCATCTGGTCGCCGGCGAGCCGGGCAACCTTTCATGCCGACCCCCATGCCGGCAACCTCTTTGTGACCCGCGATCGCCGCCTCGCCATTCTCGACTGGAGCCTGACTGGAACCCTGGGCGAGAACGAACGGGTCGCCATGACACAACTGGTACTCGGCGGCCTGAGTTTGAGCACCGGACAGATCCGGTCAGGTCTGCTCGACCTGTCCCAGGAGCAGCGGGTCGATGAGTCGGCACTCGACGACGTCATCCAGGACTGGCTGAAACGCATCCGCCAGGGCATGTTCCCCGGCTTCTCCTGGCTCATGGGCATGCTCGACGACGCCGTGCTGCGAGGCAGGTTGCGCGCCGGAACCGATCTGATCATGTTTCGCAAGGTGCTCTTGACCCTCGACGGCGTCCTCGCCGACGTCTCGGCGCAGGTCCGCGTCGACGAGCTTCTACCCTCACTTTTCCTTCGAAGACTGGTTGGCGAGTGGCCGCGACGCCTTTTGACCCCGCCCCTTTCGCGCGCCTTTGAGACCCGTCTATCCAACGAGGATCTCGCCTTGCTGCTCTTGCGCCTGCCCTCGACCCCGGCTCGAGCGTGGCTCGAGAATACGCTGGAACTGATCACCCAGACGTTCAGGGGGACCAGGTGGTAGCTGATCTTGCCCTCCTGCGTGGACTGCTTACTCCGTCTCATCCCTCTGGACAGGATTGTGTCGAATCAGTGCACGGTAGCATCACCGGAAAAGCCGGAAACGGCGAGTCCGCGCGGATCGGCTGCTGATTTCAAGGGCAGGACCAAGCAGGTGCTGGTCTTCAAGTCGGGACCCGAGCCGGTGGAGAACGACCGCTGGGGCATGCGCACGTCCGTGCCGTCGAGATCCTCGTCGAGGGCACAGAGGGGGAGATGCACTTGAAGAATCAGCCGCTGGGCCCCGAGGAAGAAAAGCATACGCGGGAATGGGGCATCTTTCTCGATCCGGCAGCCCAAGCCGGCCCATGCCGTCTCGTAGGGAACATGAGCCTGATAAACCAGGCAGCCCGTGCCATCGAAAAGAGTGCGGTCAAACGCATGGTCCGGGTTGCTGACCCATTCCATCGTGTCGGTGAAGGTGGAAAGCTGCTGCTCGGGCATGAGGGAGAGCGCCATGCGGATCAGCGACTTGTAAGCGGCGATTGGGATGGCCGTTGGGACCCGGAAATCGCTGAATGACGCGGTGCCGGTTCTCAAAACTTCGAGAGACTGCCAGAACCGGGCGAATTCGGCGTCGATGGCGGCGGCGAATTGCTTGGCACATTCATCGCAAAGATCGCGGGTGAAAAGCGAACGGTTGTCGACCAGCTCGGGAATGGCGGGGCGGAGCACCGAGAAAGCGGCCCGTGGAGGCGACTCTTCGCAAAACCGGCACCGCGGGCGCCGCACATCACCGAGTACCCGCTGAACCGCTTCCGCCAGAGAGAACTCAGAGATGATTTGGTAGTTGAGCGCAAAGAGCGTGTCCATCTCGGCCGCCGCCCAGTCCTCTCGGTCGGCTCCGTGGAGATGGCCCCGGCGCGCCCAGCGCTCGTATGCCGCTCGCTCAATCTGATCTCGCGAAGGGAGCATTTTCTCGGTACCTCAACGGCCGAAGATCGTGAAGCTCGTGCCGCAGGATCGGCTTGCCTCAATTCAGGATCAGCCTTATTCATCTTAGTCTCGTCGTGTGATAGCCGAAAGGTTGCTGGCGGGCACCGAGCGGAGCCACTTGCCGCGGTTTTGATCTTCCGGCGCCAGTTTGAACAATTGGGCCTGGCGAACGGCGTCCCATGCGATGCGGGACGTGCGATCGGCGTATGGCACTGCTCAGCGCGGTGCACTGCGGCCTTGACTCGCCGGATGTGTCTGGCTTAGGCTGTAATCTTCATAATTCGGTGTGCATCTTATCCAGAGTGGCCGAGGGAAGGGCCCTGTGACGCCACAGCAACCGGTCTGCCGCCAAGGCGGATGCTGGTGCTAACTCCTGCCCAGTGTGGGTTTGCCGATTCGCGGTCCGTGCCGACCCGAATTCCAGCCGATCACACCGTGGGACAGATAAGATGGTCGATGATGAACCGCCCTGGCGGCACTCACGTTGATCCTCTCTTATCCCGCCCCGTATACCCTTCAGCCCAACACCCTGGATAGTGGTGCATCCCGCTGATTTCCCTGATCGATCCTCGTTCGCTGGGATGAACAGAGCAGAACCGCAGCACAGGAACTGACTGAAGTCACTGGCCGCTTGGGGCGCATGCCTTGCATTCGTGGCGATCAACGATCAACAAGATGAGCACAGACAGGAGTGATTCCGGTGTCCGCAGAACTGGTGACGGGTCTCCAATGCCGCCTGTGCGGCAAGCGCTATCCCAAGCAAGCCTTGAACTTTTGCACCGAGGATTTTGGCCCTCTGGAAGTCACCTACGATTACCAGGCCGCGGCCGTCACGCTGACCCGCGCGGCGCTCGCCACGCGGCCGCGGACCATGTGGCGTTACCACGAGCTCTTGCCGATTGACGGCAAGCCCACGGTTGGCCTGCACGTGGGAGGCACCCCGCTTGTCCGGGCCGACCGCTTGGCCGGGGTGCTGGGAGTCAAAGAACTGTATCTGAAGAACGACGCCGTTAACCATCCGACGCTCTCGTTCAAGGATCGCGTCGTGGCCGTGGCGCTTTCCAAGGCGGTCGAGCTGGGGTTTCAGACCGTCGGCTGCGCATCGACCGGGAACCTGGCGGGAAGTGTCGCGGCCAACGCCGCGGCCGCGGGTCTGGAGTCTTACGTGCTTATTCCCGACGGCCTGGAACAGGGGAAGGTTCTCGGGGCGACCGTCTACGGCGCCAGGGTGATCGCCGTGCGGGGTAACTATGATCATGTCAATCGCCTTTGCTCGCAGATTGCCTTTCGCTACGGCTGGGGCTTCGTCAACGTGAACCTCCGGCCATATTACGCCGAGGGTTCGAAGTCGATGGGCTTCGAGATCGCCGAGGACCTGGGCTGGCGTGCCCCCGATCACGTCGTGGCGCCCATGGCCGGCGGCAGCCTCATCGGCAAGGTCTACAAGGCATTCCGAGAGTTCGAGCGGCTCGAGCTGCTGGAGGGGCCGGTTCGCACGCGCATGTTCGGCGCCGAGGCGACCGGCTGCAATCCCATCTCTGCGACCGTGAAATCCGGCGCCGGCAAGGTCAAACCGATTCGCCACCCCGACACGATCGCCAAGAGCCTGGCGATCGGCGACCCCGCCGATGGCTACTTCGCCTCGAAGCTGATCGGTCAGACTGGAGGATGGAGCGAAGACGTCGACGACGAAGCCATCGTCGACGCGATGACCCTGCTCGCGGAAACCGAAGGGATCTGGGCCGAGACCGCCGGCGGCGTGACACTCGCCGTGGCGATGAAGCTGATCGAGCAAGGCAAGATCGACCGCGGCGGCTCCACGGTCCTCTGCATCACCGGCAACGGCTTGAAAACCCAGGAAGCACTCATTGCCAGGCTCGCCCGGCCGGTGGTCATCGACCCCACGCTTGAAGCATTCGAGAGCACCGTCGAATCCTCCGTGGCTGCACCCCTGGCCAGCGACGCAGGCGTTCTGGTCGGCATCGCATAAGCGGCGGCCTGCACCATCAGCTTTCATGCACACAGATCCAACGTGGTCTAGATGGAGAAGCACACGATGGCAACCGTTCGAATTCCCACCCCCTTGCGCACCCACGCCGGGGGCCAAGAGAAGGTCCAGACCGCTGGCGCGACCGTGGGCGAAATCCTCGCCAACCTCGGAGCAGCGTTTCCCACCCTCCGCGAGCGCCTCTTCGACGGCGAAGAACTGCGCCGGTTTGTCAACGTTTACCTTAACAACGAGGACATCCGCTATCTCGACGACCTGGCCACTCCGGTCGCGGAAAACGACGATGTCAGCATCATTCCCGCCGTCGCCGGAGGATGATTGCGTGGCGAGGCTCATTGACCGGATTGAATCCTGATTGATGCCGATCGTGATCGAATCGGCAGCGCGATCTCAAGAGGAGACCAAAGCAGATGCCCGTACCGCCCCCGACCCCCGACCCACTGGAGCGCTACTCGCGACAGGTCCGTTTTCCCTCACTTGGCCAGGCTGGTCAGCGTGCCCTGCTGGAAAGCAAGGTCACGCTCTGCGGTTGCGGCGCGCTCGGGACCGTTCTGGCCAATCACCTGGCGCGGGCCGGCGTGGGGAGCCTGCGGATCATCGATCGTGATTTCATTGAGACCCACAACTTGCAGCGGCAGATCCTCTTCGACGAGCGCGACGTCGAGGACAATTTGCCTAAAGCCGAGGCCGCGGCGCGGAAGCTCCGGTTGATCAATAGCACAATCCATATCGAGCCCGTGGTCACGGACATTGATCACACGAACATCCTGGATCTGGTGGGCGACGCGGATCTGATCCTGGACGGCACCGACAATTTCGAGACCCGCTATCTGATCAATGACGCTGCGGTCAAACTCGGCAAGCCGTGGGTCTACGGCGGCGTCATCGGCAGCGAGGGGCAGACGATGACGATCGTCCCCGGCAAGACCCCATGCCTGCGCTGCCTGATCGCGACAGCCCCACCGCCCGGCATGACTCCGACCTGCGAGACGGCGGGCGTGCTCGGTCCGGCCGTCGCGGTGATCGCATCGCTCGAGGCCGTGGAGGCCATCAAGCTGCTCAGCGGCGCGAACGATGCCCTGAACCGCGATCTGATCATGATCGACATCTGGGACTGGACATTTCGCCAGCTCAAGGTCGCCGGTTTGCTGGGGAAGGTCGATTGCGCATGTTGCCAGCATCGCCGGTTCGAGTGGCTCGAAGGCGGAATGGCCTCGCACACGACCACCCTGTGCGGCCGCAATGCCGTCCAGGTCGCCGCTCGCCGCCCCGCGTCCTTGAACTTCGTCGAGCTATCCCAGCGGCTCGAGCCGTTGGGCGAGGTACGATACAACGACTTTATGCTCCGGTTCGCAACCGAGGGCCACGAATTCACCGTCTTCCCCGACGGCCGAGCCATCATCAAGGGAACCAATGACATCGCCAAGGCAAGAACGCTGTATGCGCAGTTTGTGGGGAGCTAGCTCAGATTTCAGATAACAATTTGGAAAATGGCAAAATGGCAAATGACAAATGGCAGGATGGCAAATGACAGATGGAGGGTCTTATGAAATACAAGCAGTTTGAGGACTTGCCGGTCTGTGCCAAGGCGATTGATTTGGCTTATCGGGTTCATACGCTCAGCAATGCAGGTATGTTTCAAAAGTACAAAGGGCTTCGAGATCAAATCGAGAGTGCGGCACTTTCCGTCTCGAACAATATCGCAGAGGGGTTTGAGCGTGGCACGCGCGATGAGTTGATCTCTTTCCTTTACATCGCTCGAGGCTCCGCAGGAGAGGTCAGGTCAATGGTACATGTCTGCAAGCGTCTTCTGCCGGAAGGACCAACCGCCAGTGAGCTTCGTGTCCTCCACGAGGTGGTTCTCGATATCTCACGCCAACTAGGTAGTTGGATCGAGTCGCTCAAGAACACGGACACGCTCGATCCTCGCGAGCGAAACGAAGCCACAAGGCTGGCTGCTAGCGAAGCAGAGCGTCGAGATGCCTTTGTTCGACAACTCCAGCGCATGGCAAAGGGAGAACTCGATTCTCCCACCGAGGAAATCCGCCGTGACAATCTCGACCAGTCAGTCCGATCGAGCCATGTTTTCCTGTCATCTCATTTGTCATTTGTCATTTGTCGTTTGTCATTTGTCATCTGTAATCTGTCTTATCGCATTTGTCATCCGCCCTCGTTCCTCCCGATGCCTCTTGAACTGGACCAGAATTCCCGCGCACCTGATCACTGGAATGGACCATGATCTACCTCGATAACGCCGCTACCAGCTTTCCCAAACCAGAATCCGTCTATCAGGCGATGGATCGATTTGCGCAACAGTCTCGCAAACCCCGGGCGCGCTGGACATCGGATGGCCCTGGCGGCCGAACAGATGCTCGATGAGACGAGACACCGACTCAATCAGCTCTTTGGTGGCAAGGCACCCGAGCGCTGGGTCCTCACTCTCAACTGCACCGACGGGTTGAATCTGGCCATCAAGGGCCTGCTCCAGCCCGGCGACCACGTGGTCACGACCGACCTCGAGCACAACTCGGTGAGTCGACCTCTGCGGGCGCTCGAGAAGATGGGGGTAATCTCGTTGACCCGGGTCGCTTCCGCTCAAGGATATGTCGATGCGAAGGCGATCCAGGCAGCGATCGGCCAGAAAACCAAGCTGGTTGTAATGACCCACGCTTCGAACGTTCTGGGAACGGTGCAGCCGATCGAGGCCATAGCTCCTCATGTGCGAGCGGCAGGCACGTTGTTCCTGGTTGACGCGGCTCAGTCGGCGGGAGTGGTCCCCATAAACCTGAATGAATTGCCCATCAACCTGCTCGCGTTCCCCGGTCATAAGCCGCTGTATGGACCGACCGGCACGGGGCAGCACTGTATGTGGGACCAAGAACTGACGGCAAGATTCGTCCCTGGCGGGAGGGGGGAACCGGCGGCGATTCGTCGAGTGAGACCCAACCGTCTCAGATGCCCTACTTGCTGGAAGGCGGCACGCCCAATGTGCTGGGCGCCTTGGGCCTGGCCGCCGGAATCGACTGGGTCGCGGACGTGGCCCCGAAAACTTGCGGAACCACGAGGTGAGGTTGCTAGAGCAGGTCGTGGACTGGACACAGACGACAGACGCCTGGCGGGTCGCCGGGCGGTGGGATCCGGCAACCCACGTCGGAGCTCTCTCGCTGCTTGTCCCCGCGGGCCTCACGCCCCAGGACCTGGGCTCGATTCTCGATGTCAGCTTCGAAATCGCCGTCCGTCCGGGACTTGATTGTGCGCTCGACGTCCATCGCGCACTGCACACCTTTCCCGATGGAACGCTCCGGCTCAGCCCGGGACCATTCACCACGCCGGAGCAAATCGACCACTTTGTACGAGGCCTTGACCGAGATTTCCGCCGGCGTCCTGTAACCGGTACAAGATCCATCGGCAGCAAACGAACAATCGAATCTCCCGGCGCTCTCGTTCGGAACTGAACTGAGACAATGGTGTTGTATCACCGCAAGCCCACTAGGTACCACGATTGCGTCAATGACAGGGGGCTCTGGGCCAGGACGGGATTCGGTCGCATGGATCTTCACGAGCCAAAGGGAGGACCTCCTCGCGCGGGATGGTAGGAAAGATCCAGCAAGATGTCGACTGACAGGTTCTAGCACCGTCGAGGAGAGCATCGGTGCCATGTGGAAATCTGACACTTGAAGTGAGAGAATCAGACGCGTTCCTCGAGGCCGGCGTTTTCATCGGGGGGCAAGCCTGTCTCGGCGGAGTCGGGCGGCAGACTGCTGGCCGTGCGGTTTGACTGCCTCAAAGATCAGTAAATCGAGACCAGAAAGCATGAGTGAAGATAGACATGGTCCGCGGTCGCTGCGGTACCGGGAGTCCGGCCGATCCAATTCGCGGGGGATTTTCGCGAAGGCTACACGAGGCTGGCATCCGGGGGACCCGAAACATACCACAGTCAGCGTATCCGTCGAAAAAACTGCGGAAATCGGCCGCAAGTCTGGCGAGATCGGTGTTCTTTGTTGCTGCGGAAATGAGCGATACGATGAAGTAATGAAGGATGGCGTGCGGGCGATGGGGGCCGGGCTATAGGCGGGCGATTACATATCCGGGCCAATCATCGCGAGATCCGAGCTTTCAACCGACTCATCTGATCGTCAACTGGCCCTCGACGGAAGTGCTGAACCTGGGCGATCCGCAGCAGTCTGGATGTCCGCCCGTGCTTTGCCGATTCATTCTCGCTCAGCACGATCGGACTCTCGCCTATCCAGGCACTGGCGCGGACCATCAAGCATCATCTTC
>CAVXCB010000001.1:0-473915 GCA_963760085.1 uncultured Planctomycetaceae bacterium | reverse complement strand
TAAGACGATCAATTTCCATCGTACGCGCTATGTTGCCGGCGGCGGCTCGATGTGAACTCCTCGACCGTGCCGCGGGTAATGACTTCGTAAAGAGTGGCTTCCTTGTCGCCGGACTTGCGGAGGATGCGCCCAGGCGCTGAACGTGCTCGCGGACGGAGCCCGAGCCGGAGAGGATGATCGCCACGCTGGCCTCGGGGACGTTCACGCCTTCGTTAAGCACCTTCGACGTCGCCACAATCGGATAGGCTCCGCTGTTGAATCGGACCAAAACTTCCCGGCGCTCCCTGGTCTTGGTCTGGTGAGTGATGACCGGCACCAGAAACAGGCGAGCGATCGTGTAGACAGTGGAATTATCATGCGTAAAAATTATCACTCTATCATTGCTATGTCGTTCGAGCAATCGAGCCAGCACATTGAGCTTCGCCGGGGCGGCCAGTGCCAGCGTCCGCTGCTCGCGATAGGCGTGGAAGGCCTCACGGCCCTCTGCAGATCGAAAGGCAAGATAGAGAAACCGGCTCCAGCCGTCGGGCTTGCTCATGTTGATGCCCGCTTGCTGGACAAACCCTCGATAAAGCTCGCGAGCCCGCTCGTACTGGGTCCGCTCTTGCTCACTGAGCGCCACGTACAGGGTGATCACTCGGTAATCTGCCAGAAACTGGCCTCGCAGTTGGGTAATCTCGCGGCGAAAAACTTCCGGTCCGATAAGCTGATCAAGATGGGTGTGCGCGTTGTCAGCCCGTTCGGGAGTCGCCGTCAAACCCAGCCGGTAGGGGGCAATGGCGCTGGTGGCCGAGAAGCCGTATGTCGGTCCTGGCAAGTGATGGCACTCGTCAAAAACGATCAGGCCGAACTTATTTCCTAACCGGTCCATGTGCAAGTGGGCGGAGTCGTAAGTCGTCACGGTCAACGGCTGAATATCGTAGTAACCTCCACCCATGAGGCCGACCTCCGTGGCAAAGCTCATTGTGAGCTCGTCATACCACTGGTTCATCAGGTCGATGGTCGGGGTGATTACCAGCGTCGGCCTGCCTGCCTTCTCGATTGCCAGATTCGCCAGATGGGTCTTGCCGGTACCGGTCGGGAGCACGACCACTCCGCGTCCTCCCGCCGTCCACCAGGCTTGCAAACCCTCCACCTGGTGCGGAAATGCTTCCTTGGTGACTTGAAGTTTCCAGGGCGCAAGATCATAGGCTCGTGCCTCGTCGATATAGGCGATGCCCTGCTTGCGGATGTACTCGACCAGGGAGCGATACCAGATCGCCTCGGCGCAAAAACCTTGGTTCGGAAGTCGTACTTGATCCCGGGCAGGCCCGACTCATCGCCCTCCGCGAGGCCCTCGACAATCAGCGTGCCGCCGTCAAAGAGCAGTCGCAAGGAGAGTTTCGCGTTGTTGTGCGACGAGACACTGGAGGTCATGCGGAGGGGGTTCCGGGATGCCGGGGGATCCGGCTGCATCACAATCGACTGCAATTCCAGACCGAGACCCTTCAGTGTACCCCAGTTTAGAGGTTTTCGCGAGATCGGCCCGCAAGGCTATGCCGTGATCATCGAGGGTTCTTCGGTCGCAACACCCCCATAGACCTGAGTTCCCGGGGGGTCAGCTCACGCCACTGGCCGGGCTCGAGGCCGCCTAGCTCGATTTGACCGATGGCGACTCGCACCAGGCGTAACGTCGGGAAACCGACGGCGGCGGTCATTCGCCGCACCTGGCGGTTGCGGCCCTCACGAAGTGTCAGCCGCAGCCAGGCGGTGGGCACGTGCTTGCGGTAGCGAATCGGCACCGAGCGGTCGGGGAGCGAGGGAGCGGAGTCCAGCAGCTCGATCTCAGCGGGACGTGTCGGCCCGTCGGCGAGGACAATCCCACGACGCAGCGCTTCCAAGGCTGGCCGCGTGGGTACACGTTCGACCTGCACAAGGTAAGTTCTGGGGTGCTTGAATCTCGGGTCGGTCAGCCGATGGGCCAGGGGACCGTCGTCAGTGAGCAGAAGCAGCCCTTCGCTATCACGATCGAGGCGGCCGACCGGGTAGACCCCGGGAACCGGCACATGGTCTTTAAGCGTCGCTCTTCCAGAGCCGTCGGTGAACTGGCAGAGCACATCGAAGGGCTTGAATAAACAGAGATAGCGCGAGGAGGTAGGCGGGTCGCGGTGCTCGCGGTGTGGTCGATCCGTGGGGACCGGCATAAGATTGCCTCGGTTTGGGCGTCTGTTTGTACTAGGCCAGCATGTCCGCCGCGAACCGGAGGTTTCAATCTCAACTTCCTTCCGGCGTCTTGACGCGGAACTCGCGGACGCTGAAGAGCCAGGCACCAAGCAGAGCAAGCACGCAGCCGGTGCCAATCAGCGTCAAGAGACAGGTGGTCACGCTCGGGGCAGTCGCCGGGTCGATCGCCCACTCGACCACCCGCAGGCCCAGCCAGTGGACGCAGAGATTCCGTACGTAGTACATCACGGTGACATGGCGGATCATGAAATCGATGTTGGCCACCAGTCCCTCGAACACAAGAATATAGCCCACCCCCAGGACCAGGGAACGTCGCGTTAGCAAACTGAGCCCGCCGAACAGCGCGGTGTAGGTAAACAAGCTCAAAGACAAGATCGCGGCGAGGATGCCGGCTCTCTGGAACAAGGCGCCCGAGGCCAACACTGCCGTATCCCAATAGACGGCCACCAGGGCTGCCGTGGTGAAGAGCGCGTTCAACAATGAGATGACCAGCCAGGTGCCCGCGACCTTCACCAGGTAGATCAGCCAGCGAGGAATCGGCCGGATCAACAGATACGTTAGCGTTTGCTCTTCGACATCATCCTGGACCATCCCCGACGCAAACAGCAAGGCGGCCAGCGGCAGGAAAGCATTGGTAATCAGCCGGAAAATCAAAAGGGACTCGACCTCCTCAAGGTGGTAGGGGTCTTGGAACCGATGCGCAGGACCGCGATGAGGATCGGCAGGGCAAAGATTACGCACAGGATCAGCAGCCTTCTCCCACGAACCTGGCGAGCCGCCGTGATCTCCAACAGAGCTGCGAGCGCGGAGAACGAGACCCGATGCGAGAGCCGGACGGGCAGTTCGCGATCCGCGGACAGATCGCGAGAATCGTGCGTGGCCCGATCGTGAGATCCGGTCGAGACAGGCCCATCGAGCGAAGGTTCGTGCAAACCGGGATCGGCACCAGGGCTCGATTCGGACCGGTGTGGCCCTGACGGGCCCGATGCAACTGGCTTCATGGGTTTACCAGGTATTTGAAAACGGCTTCCAGGTTGTCATCGTCGGAATAGACTTCATCGATCGGTGTATCGGCCTCAAGTGCCAGCCCAGGCAGTCGGCCGTAGAACCGGTCGGGCGCGGTCTCGATCACGATCGCGTCATCGTCGCGGCGCAGCTCGACTCCCACGACATCGTCCCACTCAACGAGCTTGGCCGCCAGCCTTCGGGAGTTGGGACAGCGCAGCACGATTCGGTGGGGATGCGCGTCGATCAGGTCGCGGACCTGGCGGACGTCGCCGAAAGCGACTAGCCGGCCCCGGTTCATGAGCACGATCTGCCGGGTGAACGCCTGCACTTCGTGGAGGACATGGCTCGAAACCAGGATCGTCCGGCCTGACCGGCCCAGATCCAGGATGAGGTCCAGCAGCTCGTGGCGAGCGACCGGGTCGGTGCCGGAGAGCGGCTCGTCCAAGAAGAGCACTCGCGGCTCATGCACCAGCGCCTGTGCCAGCTTGATCCGCTGCCGCATTCCTTTGGAGTATCCCCGCACGGTTCGATCGGCGTGCTCTGTCATCCGGACCTGCTCGAGAACCCGCTGGGCCGCCTTGCGCGATCCGCGTCTCCCGAGGCCGGCCAGGAGCGCGCTTGAAGTCAGGAACTCCCGCCCGGTCATCCACTCGAAGAACGCGTCTTGCTCGGGACAAAGCCCGATCAGCCGGTTCAGTCCCGCGTTGTTCCAGGGCCGATGCCCCAGCACCCGAACCTCTCCCTGGCTGGGCCGGAGCTGACCGGTTGCCAGTTGCAGGAGAGTACTCTTCCCCGCGCCGTTGGGCCCCAGCAACCCGGTCACTCCCGCATCGACTCGGAGGGACAAGTTGTTGACCCCGATCACGTGACCGTACCACTTGGAGACCGAGCGGAATTCGACCGCCGCCGGCTTCTCGGCGCCTTGTCTTGACTCAGCATTTAGTCCGGGGATTGTCATCTCAATCTGTCCAGGGATCGGACGCGGGTGGCAAGGATCCAGACCGAGAGCAAGCCCAGCCCGGCAAGAACGCCGGCCGACCACTGCCAAGGGTAAACGGATGTCTGCTCGGCATCTGCTGAATTCGTGGTCGAGTTCCCGCCCGCGCTGGCATAAGCAGGAAGCGGTTGTGGTGCCACAGTGAAGTTGACTGTACCGGCACGTTTCCGAAATGGGCCAGGTCGTCCCGCAGGGCGAAGCTGGTTCTGGCCGGCTTGGAAGAGTGCGGTAACTTTGTCCCAGGAGGTCTGCGAATCGAGCATGGCTTCGCGAATCCGCGACAGGTTCGCCGTGTAGGAGAGCAGCGGACACCAAGCTTTGTGTGTAGCCTGAACCGACGCCGACGCGGCAACCCCACTGATCACCCAGAACCCGATCCAGGTCGCTCCCACGAACCGTGAGCTGCGCGACAGCGACGAGATGGCCAGCATCAACGTCCCCGCCGACAGCACAACGACCGCACCATAGGCCAGCGAAGCCACCAGCACGTGCCAGGTATCCCGCAAGACCAGGGGGTCGAGGCTGAAGGCAAAGCCGATTCCGAACGCGAGCAACACCGGCACGACCATGATGGCGCCGAGATATGTCGCGATGACGCCGAGCTTCCCCGCGAAGTAATCGAGCCGCCGGACTGGTCGAGCAAAGTAGAGAGGCATCGCGTTGAACCTGAGGTCCTGACTGATCAGCTCGGGCCCGACCAGAAGCACGAGCGCCATCGCGAAATAGAGCTGGATCTGAAGAAACTGGTCGAAGGCGAGGGTCCAGAACGCGGTGCGGTATCCCCGAGGTCCGGCACGAAGCTCTTCGGGAATACCCTGGAACAGGGGCAGCAGTGGAGTCAACAGGCTGGAATTCTGCTCGAACAGGCCCCAGAGCACGAGAAAGCAGGAAAGTATGCAGGCGGGCAGGCAGGCGCCGAGGAACATGGCCCAGACCCAGCGATTCTTGAGCTGTGCGGACTCCTTGCCGGGTGATCGTCAGCCATCGCCAGGCGTGGCCCCTGAGCTGGCCTTTCCAGTGCTGATATCCCTGGTCGAGGATCGGCATCAGTTGTGTTCCGCCAAGGCGCTCAAGAAGATCTCTTCGAGGGTGCTCCGCCGGGGACGCAGGGATCGCACCTGCTCGCCGGTCAGAGCGGCGGTTTCCCACAGGACCGCGGAACTGGATCCCTCGGGAATCTGAACCAGGACATGGTCGTCCGCGGGCAGGGCCTCGAAGCCCCGTTCAGCCAGGCGGCCTGCGAACGCGAACTGATCGCCCTTGACCCGCACCTCCAATTGACGGTTGTGTGGCTGCTTGAGTTCTTCGATACGCCCTTGGGCTAGCAGCCGGCCACGTCCCAGTACAACCACGTGTTCGCAGACCGCTTCGACGTCGGGGAGGAGGTGGCTCGAAAAGACCAAACTCATTCCCTTGGCGTGCGACAGGTCATGCACTAGAGACAAGATATCCTGTCGGCCGGAAGGATCCATTCCGTTCGTAGGCTCATCGACGATCAAGAGCCGTGGATCGTGCACGATCGCCGAGGCGATTTTGAGCCGCTGCTTCATCCCGGTCGAGTACGACTCGACACGACGATACCGTGCTTCTCCCAGGCCTACGTAGTCGAGCACCTCATGAGCACGTTGAAGCGCATCCCGGGAATGCATTCCGACAAGCTCTCCCGCGTAAGCGACGAACTGTACGCCGATGACTGCCGGGAACAAGCACTCGTCCTCAGGAACGAAACCGACCGCCTGTCGAACATCCATCCGTTGTGCGCGAATGTCCATGCCCAGGACCTGGCCGGATCCGGCGTCCAAGCCGATCAGTCCCAGGAGGCTGCGGATCATCGTCGTTTTACCCGCCCCGTTGGGACCAAGTAGACCGATCGACCCTTCAGGCAGCGATACCGACAAACCGTGCAGAGCCGTGATCTTGCCGTAAGTCTTCGTCACACCATTCAGTTCGATGAGCATCGCGAGTCCCGTGGCCCCGACGTCCCGGTCCCAGGTAGCCTGAGTCGTCGGGCCGCTGTACCTGTAACTTGCCTGGTCGGCTCTAAGCTAACAGATTGTCGATGGAGACGAATTCCCAAGATACTTGTAACCATCCTCCCTGATCGCGTCTCCTACACATAGAATTCGAGCGATCAAGGAGAAACTTAATGGCAACGGCTCAATCGGAAGAATCAACCAATCATGCATACCAGGGCTGGCGCCATCGACTTCTAGCCGGTTCAAGCGATGAGGAACTGCTTGACAGGTTCGTCGACGGCGACGAGGAGTCCTCGGAATCAGCCTTCCGGGCGATCGTTGGTCGTCATGGCCCGATGGTCATGGGTGTTTGCCGTCACGCACTGCATCATGAACATGACGCCGAGGATGCTTTTCAGGCAACATTTCTAACCCTCTCTCGAAAGGCCGACACGATCCGCGATCGGCGGGTGCTTTCGAGCTGGCTCTACGAAGTCGCTTATCGGATAGCGATTCGAGCCCGAGCCGGTGCCTCAAGGCACCGAGATCAGGAAGTACAGGCCGCGGTAGCGTGTGCCGACGGGATGATACCTGAGCAAGAGAGAACCGTCGCGCTGAATGATCTCCAGCCGGCTCTTCATGAAGAAGTCAATCGCCTCCCCGAGAAATACCGTCTGCCAATTATCCTGACCTATCTTCAAGGAAAGTCCAACGAAGAGGTTGCAGAACTACTGGAGTGGCCAGTTGGAACCGTGAAGGGCCGGCTTTTCCGCGCTCGCAATCTGCTTCGCTCTCGGCTGACGCGTCGGGGCTTGGTGCTCTCCGCATCTTTACTGTGCATGGCTCTGGGCGAGCGCGAGGGGGAGGCTGGGGTCGTTTCCGATGCCTTGATCGAGAGCACAGTACGCTTGGCTCTGCGCGCTCGGTTCGCGGAATCTGCAAGCGCCTTGGCTATAGTGGAAACCATCTGGCCAACCGATCCCGGCGAATCGATGCACGCGGCGAATGCCGCACAGCCTGCCGCGGAGGTTCGAGGCAAGCGCAAATGGAGACGCGAGTTCCTCTTTTTTGTGACGGCACTGCTTGCTCTGGGATTTGGCTTCTATTCCTATGTCTCTACAAATCCCTTCCTGATGGCCTTGCTGAAGAGACGCTTCATTTGGTTGGCCTTTTGGCAATCCGCAAACGGGTGCTAGAACATGTCCGCTGCGACGTACGGCTAATCGCCTTTAAGTATTCGTATGGACACCATGACTGGCTTGTGTTATGCTTACCTCAGTCATCATGTTTGCGACGAAGAGTTCGTTCTGCCGCGTGATCTCCTCGTCCACGTGAAACGATACAAACCGAGCGACTGCGCATGGGCGATCATCTGCCACCGCGGGGCCGCGGCGCGGGATACAATCCGCCCAACCGATTCGAGAGCAGCCATCACGACCTGGATCTCGAGCAGGTGGAGGACGATGCCGAATACCTCGCCGCGCTCGGTCGTCCGGCCACCGAGTTCTTGCCCGATCGATCTCGCTCCCTTATCTGCAAGAACGACAGCCCGGACGTCGGCTTCGAGGTCAGCCTGAACCCGTATAGAGGGTGTGAACATGGATGTATTTATTGTTACGCACGTCCGACTCATGAATACCTAGGGTATTCGGCGGGGCTTGATTTCGAGACTCGAATTCTGGTCAAGCACGACGCGCCGGAGCTCTTGCGGCGCGAGCTGATGGCACCGGCATGGAAGCCAAGGGTGCTGGGCTGCAGCGGAGTGACAGACCCCTATCAACCAGTCGAGCGGCGGCTCAGGCTGACCCGGCAGTGCCTGGAAGTGCTCGCCGGGTTTCGCCAGGCCGTCACCATCGTGACGAAGAACCGGCTGGTGACGCGGGATCTCGACCTGCTAGGTGACCTAGCCGTTCACAAGGCAGCCGGCGTCATGCTCTCGATCACCACCCTTGACCCCCTACTTGCCGGTCAGCTCGAGCCGCGGACAAGCCGTCCTGCGGCGAAGTTGGAGGCTGTGCGGACCCTGACCGAAGCCGGCATACCGACAGGGGTCATGATCGCGCCGGTGATCCCGGGGCTGACGGAACATGAGATGCCGTCGATCCTCGAAGCCGCCGCACAGGCCGGTGCGACGCATGCCAGCTACGTCCTGCTCCGACTACCGATGGCCGTGGCGGGATTGTTCGAAGAATGGCTGGACCGGCATCGTCCGGCCGCGAAGCAGAAGATCCTGGGGCGAATCCGGGCCACGCGAGACGGCCGGCTCAATGACTCTCGGTTCGGCATCCGGATGCGCGGCGAGGGACCGATCGCCGACCTGATACGTCAGGTCTTCCATATCAACTGCCGCCGGCTCGGGCTGAACCAGCGGCCGTGGCCAGTCACTGCCGAGGCGTTCCGGTGCCCGTGTGTTCCGGGCCAAGGGCAGCAGTTGCGGCTATTCGAGTGAGCTCTCCAGACGCGCGTCACTCCGCGCCCGGCCCGATTTCGGGTAGAAAGAAGAGCTGCCGGTCGTGTCTTCGTGGACTCGAACTCGCTTCCAGTGTCTTCGTACTCGGATCGAACTCCATGGCCACAGTGACAACGATTCAGCCGATCTCTTCCTTACCGCTCCCATCGCCGGCGAACGTGTACCGAATCTCGGTTGACCAGTATGATCGAATGGTCGAGTCCGGCGTGCTGGCTGAAGATGATCCGGTCGAACTTCTGGGAGGGGTCCTGGTACGCCGGATGCCGAAAAACCCGCGTCACGTTTTCCCGACCGAGGAGACACGCAATCGACTTGAGCGGATCGTCCCTGCGGGCTGGTACGTCCGCCAGGAAGGGCCGGTGCGGATTCCGGCATTCGACGAACCCGAGCCCGACGTGGCCGTGGCCCGTGGCAACAGCCGGAGCTACAGAAAGCATCACCCCGGTCCCAAGGACATCGCCCTTGTGGTTGAAGTTGCCGCGACCAAGGGCTCCTTGAACCAGGCCCGGGTTGAAAAGATGAGTGCCTATGCCCGGGCAGGAATCCCGGTTTACTGGATCATCAATCTGACTAGGACGGGGGGAATCCCGCGTGCGGGGTCGGGCCGGGTCGAGGTCTACATTCGTCCCACGCGGACACGCGGTTACCGGGATCATGTGGAGTACAAGTCGCATGACCAAGTGCCCGTTGTCATCGACGGGCGGGAAGTCGGGCGGATCGCCGTCGCGGATCTGCTTCCCTGACGGTAGCCGGGCTCGACGCTCTGATTCAAACATGCTATGAGCGTGATCGTCCGCGATGTCGCTTCCTCACCTCAGGGGATGCCACCATGTAACAGTTCGCGTTGGATGACGCGGCCGGCCCTGGCCGTGCTGACGAGGGAAAAGGAGGCTGGAACCGATGACGCTCACAGTGAAGCACCAAAGCCGTTTTTCGGTTCCTGACACCTTATCCCACCTGACACCTTATCCCACCGCCACGCAGACCACGATGCGGAAATCGCAGTATGACGCTCGGGGATCATCCCCCCTAGAGATGCTATCAAAGCCTGATGATGCAACGAAGCCTTGACACCCGGGCCGAAGTGGAGCCGATCGACAAAGTAGGCAGGATCACGTAAGCTGATTAAGCCTTATTGAGCCTGGGCGCCGTTGCGCCTCGTCCTCCTGCGGCAACCCATGGGCCTCGCGACCATCACTACGCAAGGTAACCCAGAGTCGATCCCGTTCCTGATCGCCGCGGCAGTCGCGACCGCGATTGCGACCTTGGCTTGGCATCGGAGATCAGAACCAGGGGGCCCGGCCCTTTTCATAATGATGGCAGGGGAAGCAGGCTGGGCCCTCTTCGCGGCGGCGGAATTGCTCACTGTAAACCCGCCGATTAAGCGGCTCTGGTTTTCCCTGAAGGCCGGGGCTGCTGTCTTAGCGATTCTCGGTCTGACGACCTTCGTCCTGCGTTATACCGGCCACACGCGCTGGCTGAGCAGCCGCCTCTACAGGGTGATCTGCACCCTAGCCGTGGCGCCGCTGTCTCTCGCCTGGACCAACGACCTGCACCATCTCTACTGGTCCAGCGTCGGTATCGGCACATGCGTACAGACCTACGGTACATTTGAGATACTGGTATCGAGCTACGGCCCGGTTTTCTGGCTGCACTTCGGGTACTGCTACATCTTGATCGCCATCTCGGTCATGCTGCTGGCCAACGCAGTGACCCGGTCGGCCGGGATCTACCGGATTCAGGCGAGCGTGATGCTCTTCGGTGTCGTCCTACCGTGGGCCGTCAACGTCGTCGACATGGCGCAGCTCCTTGGTTACATACATGTCGACGCGGCTGCAGTTGCCTTCGCCGTGACCGGCCTGGCGATGTTGCCTGCATTCTACCGGTATCGGCTGCTCGACCTAGTCCCGATCGCGTGGGCCAAAGTCGTACGGGGAATGGTCGACCCGGTCGTCGTGCTCGACTCGTGTAGACGAATCGTTGAGTTCAACGACGCAGCACGGGAGCTTCTCTTCGAGAACATCGCCGAGGTCATCGGGCTCGAGGCCGCCTCGGCCTTCCGAAGCTGGCCGGCACTGGCGGACCGGCTTGCCGACGTCGGCGACCTCGGCCCATTGCCATTCGATCTCGACGGAGACGACCGCGCCGGGGGACGGTTGTTTGAGGCACGGGTCTCGAGGCTCGACGACGTCGGGCAGCCGGCCGGCTGGGTCGTCGCCCTCCGCGACGTCACCGAGCGACGGCGTGCCGAGACCGAGCGCGCAGCCCGTATCGCGGCTGAAGCAAGTGATCGGGCCAAACAAACTTTCCTGGCTGTACTCAGCCACGAGCTACGGACGCCGCTAACGCCCATGCTTGCAATGGCTGACACCTTACTCAGTAACCCGGCGACTCCGGCGGGCCTTCGCCCGACCCTGGCGATAATCCGACGCAACGCGGAGCTCGAGGCCCGTCTGATCGACGACCTTCTGGACTTCACCCGCGTTTGCCACGGCCGGCTCCAGCTGAACCCAGATGTCATCGACGCACACGTCCCGATACGGCACGCCCTAGAGGTCTGCGATGTGGACTTCCGAGCGAAGGGGCTCGGCCTGGAGGTGGATCTCACAGCGGCGGCTAGCCACGTCGCGTTCGACCCGGCGAGGCTGCAGCAAGTCGCCTGGAACCTTGTCAAGAACGCCGTCAAGTTTACCCCCGCCGGGGGCCGCGTGGCGGTCCGCACGCGGGGCTCGCCGCGCAGGATGCTGGCGGTCGGCCATGGCTGATCCTCGAAGTCGCCGATACTGGCGTAGGGATCGACCCCGCCTTCCTACCCCGGGTCTTTGACGCCTTCGAGCAAGGAGATCGCGAGACGGCTCGACGCTACGGCGGGCTAGGCCTGGGCCTGGCGATCTGCCGAGGGATCGTCGAGGCCCATGGCGGCCGGATCGCCGCGTTCAGCCTAGGGGAGAGCCGTGGAGCCATGTTCCGAGTCGAATTGGCCACGGCGCCCGCCCCCACGTTCCCCGAGGCGTCCGTCGGGTCGACGGACGGGTGCACCGCGCCACCGATGCTGCGCGTCCTGCTGGTCGAGGACAATCCGGACTCGCGCGAAGCCGTCTCGAGGCTCCTGCGCGGGGAGGGGTTCGCGATCGAGACGGCATGCGACATACGCTCTGCGATGGAGCTGGCCAGCTCGAGGGAATTCGACGTCCTGGTCAGTGACATAGGCCTTCCCGACGGGTCGGGCCTGGACCTAATGCGTACGCTCCGCGACCGCGGCAGTGGGTCGATCGCGGGCATTGCGATCAGCGGCTACGGCCAGGATGAGGATATCCGACTGAGCCTGGAGGCCGGATTCGCCGCCCATCTAGTTAAGCCGCTCAGGATACGAGAGCTGAGTGCTTCCATCTTTCGGGCAGTTGGGGTGTAGTAGGGCTCAGCCCCGCGAACGCTGTATGCACCTATGGTAGGCCGAGCCTTTTCCCTTCCATGCGAGGCAGCTAGAGGTCTTTGGTGACACTTTCGCGTCCCTGAATTGCCGAAAGGGAAAAGGGGTATCACTGAATAACGCTTTCCTAACACCTAAGCCGCCCGCATCAAGCATTTACGTGCGAGTCCTCCAGGCTCCTTCGCCTTTCAAACGGTCGATATTAGTGATGCCCGTTTTTCCGCTTCCCGGGGAGAGTTTTGACCACCAGATCTGCCGGTATCCAATTTCCACTGAAAAGGCAGAAAGCTGAAGAAATGACACAAGTAGTGCCGCGCCTCAGCGATCGGAACGACTGGTATCTCTTCTTCTCGCTCGTGTACCAAGCTGTTTCGGTAATCCCGGACAAGATGCGCATTATCGCGCTGGCTCGTCTGGTATCTCACATCGGCCTGCCAATCCATTCAGGAGGTCAATGGTTTTGGGGTTCGTGTCCCAACGAGCGTCCCAATACTGCCTTGCCCCGGTCTCAAACTCACTCCGCAAGCACCCTCTGAAGTGCCTCCTTTGACAATGGCATAGCCTCGGCTTCGCGGATCGAGGAAACCGGCTTATCGCCGTGGAACATGTAATGGAGGTTCCAACGGTGTCCGTAGTAGTAGAGGCTAGCGATATCATCGTAAGCCGGCATTAGATAAAGATCGACCACGCCCTCCGCTCCCGGTGAAGACCGGGCCTACCGGTTCAAGTAGGATCCGACACGTGTCCTGCTGCATCAGTAGAGCGGGAACGTGATGCCTTCCGATCCGAGAATCATCCAACCGCTTGTCAATCCGTCGGGTGGCCCAGCCGAGTTCCATCACCCAAGGCCCCACTTGCTCCACTAGATCTGAAATTAACTCGATCCACGCGACACGGTCGTTGACGCTGCTGCGCTGCTTCACGCTCGATCTCCGGCTTGGCCTCTCCGGGTTCGTCCGGGGTCCGGCTCCAATCGAAGGCGATGTTGTCTCCGCTCCCTCGAACGAGGACGATGTATTGAGGCGGCCGCCTGGGAAGCTCGCCCGGGGTGAGTTGTTGGAGTCTTTTTGGAACGAAGGTGAAGAGCAGGCCATTCAGGACATCATTCGATTCGTGGATGCTGACCATGTACGGCTGTTGCGTGGTCGTGTTTTCGCTCATTGCCACTACCTCATCGAGTCGCTCTGGAGCTTCCGTTCAGCGCACAAACGCTAAAAAGTTCTCAAGCTCTTATGCGGATCAACAAGGGACGAATCGTCAGCTCAACCCACAATCAGCCATCCTCTTCTCTTGGCATTCCCTTGTAGAGACTCCCCGCTATTCAATCGCGGCGAACAAGCCGTTGAAGAGGAGCTTTCGCGAACGGCCTGTATGTGCCCCTTGCTCAACGCGAGCCTCCCGAGGAGGAGACAAGGTAAGCTGCCAAGACGCGAGAGCCATTCTGTCTCGAGGCAAGCAGAGGACTGGCATTGCGCCGTATGACCATCCGGCAGGCGCGCTGGAGCCCTGGCGTTGAGCGTCTCTGGCAGCGAGAGAAAGGCCAAAGCCTCTCTCATGGAAAAAATCGGGGCCCTGCCTGCAACTTTTTCCCGGGCCGACCAGATCATATAGGAAGCGGGCATCGATCGCTCAGATCACTTGCGCAAAGACCTCAACCCGAGTTCCCGGAACGCACAACGTGATTATCGATGTGGTGAAACCGGGTGCGTCGCAGGGGACGCACCCGGGTCGGCGGCAGTGCGCCCTCACCTCACAGGCTGGACGCGGGTCAACTTCCCCATTCTTTCCTTTCCTTGATGATACCCTGGAGAAACTCACAGCCATGGCCCCCTGCAGCCCAGATTGAAGCCAACCGCCGCAACGCGTCCGGGAGTACCGGGCCAAGGACCGCGAAGGGGAAATCGCGAGCACGGGGCAACGCCCTTAAACACGGCCTGGCGGCCGTCACCCTCCTGCCCGGCTTGACGCACGAAGATCCCCATCAACTGCGCGAGAAGAACCGGCGGTTGATCGACGAATTGCAGCCGAGCAATCAGGCCGAGCTCGACCAGGTCTGCCAGTCGGCCCGGCTGACGCGGGCCATCGAACGCGCCGATCGCTTCGAGGATGACAAACGCCAGATGGCGGATGAGCGGTGCGAGGTGGAGTCGGGTGGCTGCGATGAAGGGCAGAACGGCGAGCTGAGGCCAGAGGGAAGCTCCGGTCCGGTCGTGGGACAAGACTCCAATCTTGTCATTGATGACTCAACGAACGACAAGATTGGAATCTTGTCCCATGAAGGTGCGGACGCGGCAGACGGAGTGTGCCAGGGCGATGCCCCCGAGCAGAGCCCGGCTAGCGTGAAGCCCCCGCAAAAAGCGCCGAACGAAGCCATCGGACGCAGCCAATAATCACTTTCTGGCAGGGGGTTAACGTCGCCTGATTCGGTTTTCCTCATGTAGAACGAAGCCGTTACGGCTCTTCGACTAGCCCGGAAAACCTCCGCCACTTCCGTACCTTACCCGGTTCGGGTAGAACAAAGGCAGTTGTTTCCTGATTCATCGATGACCGCCGCTGCCGGCGAGAGTCCCAAGAACCGGGGACAGCGGCTGAATATCCCCAGGCTAGGCGCCCGAGTGCAGGGCGGCCGGACGACGATGATATTGCCGCGCCATAGAAAACAGAGGTTGAGACCATGTTGCGTGCGCGATCGATGAACAGACCGGCCTTGGCCGTGCTGTCGGGCCTGATTGCAGGAACCTTGGCAATTGCCCAGGAAAAGCCCAAGGACGCGACCACCGGTGTGTCGGATAAGGCCGCCGGTGCCACGGCTGCCAAAGAGGTTACGAAGTCGCCAGAGCCGCCCAAGCCCAGGGTCGCCGTCTTCCGGCTGGCGGGTTCCGTGGGGGAGACGCCGAAGGAAGAGATCCTCAACTTCGGCGGCGAGACCGGCACCTCGCTGGAGACATTGGTTTCTCGCATGGATAAGGCCGCCAAGGACAGCGCGGTCAAAGCCGTCGTGATCCTGCTCGACCAGCCGACCGTCGGCTCGGCGCAAGTCGAAGAGCTGAGACAGGCCATCTCTCGCCTGCGCGGCCGGGAAGGAGGTCATCGCTCACGCCGACACGATCGCTGGCCTGGGTCAGTTCACCCTGCTCTCGGCGGCGTCCCACCTGAGCGTCGTTCCCACGGCCGACCTCTGGGCCACGGGCATCTACGGCGAGTCGCCTTACCTTCGCCGTCTGCTCGAAAAGCTGGGAGTCAAACCCGATTTCATGACCTGCGGCGATTACAAGAGCGCCGCCGAGATCTTTCTGCGCGAGGGCCCCAGCAAAGAGGCCGAGGCCATGCAGAACTGGCTGCTCGACAGCCTCTACGACACCCAGGTGAAACGGATTGCGGCCAGCCGCAAGGTGAGCCCCGAGCTTGTGAAGGCGTGGATCGATAGCGGCCCGCATTCCGCAGAGAAAGCCAAGGAGCTAGGCATGGTCGACGCCGTCGAGCATCGTCAGGAACTTGAAGCGCGGCTCAAACATCAGTACGGTCCGGACGTTGTGTTCGATAGGAAGTATGGGAGCAAGGCGGAGCCCAGGCTTGACACCTCGTCACCGTTTGGCATCCTCAGGTTCTGGGGCGAACTGCTCGGCGCCTGCGCGTCCGTCCGAGTCGAAAAAGCCCGCTATCGGCATCGTCTATGTCGAGGGCCCCATCACACTGGGCAGCCAGGCAGCCTCGATGTTCCAGGACGCCGTCGCGGCCAGCACAAGAATCCGCAAGGCGCTGGACGAGGCCGCGGCCGACAATTCGATCAAGGCCGTGGTGCTCCGCGTGGATTCGCCGGGCGGCTCGGCACTAGCCAGTGAGATCATCCTTGACGCCACCCGTCGCGTGAAGGCCAAGAAGCCGTTCACCGTCTCGATGGGAAACGTCGCGGGCAGCGGCGGCTATTACGTGGCTTGCGGCGCTGATATGATCTTCGCCGACGATGCGACGATAACCGGCTCGATCGGAGTCGTCGGCGGCAAGCTGGCAACCGGCGGCCTATACGATAAGCTGGGAGTCACTTTCAAGTCGTATCGCCGCGGGCAGAACTCGGGAATGCTCGCCTCCGGTGATGTCTTCTCGCCAGGAGAACGGCTCAAGATGCGGTCGTGGATGGACGAGATCTACGGGGTCTTCAAGGGCCACGTGACCGCGATCCGCGGCAACCGCCTGAAAAAACCGATCGACGACATCGCCGGCGGCCGAGTCTACACCGGCAAGCAAGCCCTCGAGCTTGGGCTGGTGGATCAATTGGGCACCCTCCATGACGCTGTCAAGCACGTCGCCGCCCTTGCGAAAGTGACCGATTTTGACGTCCGGGTCATCCCCAAGCCGAAGACGTTCCTTGAGCAACTCTTGGAAGACGGCGGCGACCATGATTCGCGGAAGGGACTGGACGTGTCGCACAAGCCCACCTTGCTGGAGTTGGCCCGGCCGTATCTTCGCTCGCTCGACCCCACGCGTGCGGAGCTCGTCCGCACGCCCTGGGCGCCTCGAACTCTTGAGCCGTGAGGGCGTGATTCTCATGATGCCCGAACTGAGTCTAGGTCGATGAAGTTCACTTGGGGGTTCAGCAGCCCCGAATCGCCCTGTACGAAGGCTGCCGTCGCATCGTGTTGTTATTATGTAGGCATGTAGTTTTCAATGTCGGCATTTACGCTCGCATCTGCTTAGAAGGAGAAACAAGTGATGATCACATCGCGACTGCTGCGTCCGGAGGACTCCTTTGCCTGCTGTCTCTGGCCGCGGCGGCAATGCCCCGCGGGAGGCCCAGTTCCCGGCAAGGCAACGTACGCCCAATGACACGCTCAAATCCATCGAGGTCTCGGCGGACCACAAGGTCACCTTCCGCATCTATGCGCCGAAGGCAAGCGAGGTCGCGGTCAGAGGAGACTTCGGGGAGGGGGGGAAGCTGAGCAAGGACGAGCAGGGCGTCTGGTCGATCACCGTGGGTCCACTGGTGCCCGACTTCTACAGCTACACTTTCAACATTGACGGCGTCAGGACCGTCGACCCGAAGAACCCAATGATCAAGCAGGGAATCGCAAATGTAGACAGCATGTTCCTTGTACCGGGCGGCGAGGTTGCATTCGAGGAAACAAATGACGTGCCGCATGGCGAGATCCGCTTGGCCTGGTACCACTCGGGCACGCTCGAAGCCCCACGACGATTGCACATTTACACACCCCCCGGCTACGAAGGCGGTACGGAGAGGTATCCGGTTCTTTACCTGCTGCATGGCGCAGGTGACGAAGATACGGGCTGGAGCACCATCGGCCGTGCCGGATTCATCCTTGACAATCTTCTCGCCGACAAGAAGGCCAGGCCCATGCTGGTGGTCATGCCAAACGGCAGCCTGCCGCGGCCTACAAACCTGCCGCCGCGGCCCACAGCCGGGTCCACACCGTCTCCAGAGTTCCGGGCGGCGATGGAGGCCATGCAGAGTCGTTTCACCAACGAACTCTTGAAAGACGTTGTTCCCTTCGTGGAGAAAAACTACCGCGTCCAGGCGGGTCGCGAAAACCGGGCTATTGCCGGACTGTCGATGGGCGGCGGTCAGACCCTGCGGGTTGTCACCACCCACCCGGATGAATTCGCCTACGTGGGTGTTTGGAGCGCGGGTCTATTCGGTGGGAACGCCGAGGAGTGGGCAAAACACAACGCCGACTTCTTGACCAGTGCCGACACGGTCAATCATGCGGTGAAATTGTTCTCAATCAGTGTCGGGGATAAGGACTTCGCAATGGCCGGCTCGAAGAGCCTCGGGGAAGTGCTCGACAAGCACGGTATCAAGCACGAGCTTCACATTAGCGGTGGTGGTCACACCTGGATTAACTGGCGACACTATCTCAGCGAATTCGCCCCACGGCTGTTCCAGTGAAGCAACCTCGGTCCAGCCGGGGCCCATGGCGCCGTCTCATCGGCCCCGGCCATCCGAGTTCAGGAACAAGAGCAGAAACGACGGCCCGATGGCCCAATGACATCCCCAAGAAACTGCCATTGGCCGATTTCGGGGTTTTTTGTAAAGTCCCGTCGCCTGGCATCCGACAGCTACCGTCGGATTCCTGTCACTTCTTCGAGATCGCTTCTCGTTCTGTTCGAAAACCCTCGGTATGCGGCTTTCTTTACCGCCGTCCGCTTTCTTGTCTCGGAGTGTTTAGCCCGGGTCCTTGTGCGTGTGCCTTGCGAGGTCGTGATCGATTCGACCTGGCGAGCCGGCAAAAAACCTGGTCGCGACACGGGAGGTTCGCCATGCGGAACACCCCTTGGACGTTCTTGCTGGGGCGGAAGGCCCTGCGAGTTCTTCTGGCCGGCGGGCTAGGCTTCTGCGGCTGGGGCTGTCATCAGCATTATTACTATTACGGCAACCCCGCGGGTACCGCTGCCGGCTGCCCCCCGGGCTCATCCGTCATGCCCAGCACGGTGACGACTGCCGGCCCGCTCTGCGACGTCCCAGGCGACGCGACGACGGCCGGTTCCAGCTCGCAACGCTCAACCACCGTCAGCGATGGAAGAAACTCGCGCGTGGTGGTAAGCACGCCGTCGAACAACAGCCTATCGCGGTTTGGCTGGAAACCGTCCGACCCCGATTCGCCACCTGCGATCACTCAGGTAGAAGGTGGCCTCCAGAGCTCTACAATCAAACAATAATTGATTGGTTCCTAGCTCCGAGTCACACGCAGCGAAGTTGCTGACCGGCGGGGCCCCGCCCAAAGGATGCATCGTGAGCGGCCCTTGCGGTTGGCAAGACCGCCCCAGTACGACCCGAGAGATACAACCGAGGCATGGCTCGAAGAACCTGGAGTGAAACGCGAGGCCTGGTCACCGGGGCATCGTCGGGGCTGGGCCAGGCCTTGGCCGAGAGGCTTGTTCGCGCCGGGTCGGCCGTAATCCTGACCGGGAGATCGTCGGAACGCCTGCAGGCCGTAGTTGAAGGATTGAAGTGCGAGGGGGCCGATCCTTCCCGGATGATCAGCTATCGCCGCCGATCTGACGATCGAGGCAGATCGTCATCGGCTGTTCACACTGGCACGCGAGCGTTTTGCGCGCGCTTGACCTGGTCATCAACAATGCGGGAGTTGGCGCGACCGGGCAGTTCGATACGCACGATGCCTCGGTGCTGCGCCGCGTCTTCGAGATCAACGTATTCGCGATGGTCGAAGTTTGCCGCGAGTCGTTGCCCCTTCTGTCCGCCGGCCGCGATCCGGTGATGGTCACCATGGGTTCCGTCAACGCCCGCCGCGCTTACCGGGCCGCTCGGAATACTCCGCCAGCAAGTTCGCCGTCACCGGGTTCACGGAAGCGATTCGAATCGAATGGAGGCGGTTTGGCATTCACGTTTTGCAGGTCGACCCGGGTTTCACCAACACTCCCTTTGACGAGAATGCGGTGGTCAACACGGCCCGGGTGTCGGTCCAGCACCGTCGTACGATGTCACCCCAGACCGTTGCTCGGGCGACAATGAATGCCGTCGAACGCCGCCAGCGCCGGATCACCGTAGGTTGGCAGGGAAAGCTCTTTGTTCTGACGAATACTGTCGCACCGCAGCTTGTCGATTGGGGCCTGACCCGCTGGCTGCTCAAGCACTTCCCCGATGCGCCTGTGCTGCGCAAAAGCCGCGCGAACCAGAACCAAACCGGTGAGTCATTGTCAGGATCATGACCCGATCAAGCCAGGGTCCAAGGCCTGCGATATTCATAGTGCAAGAGATTATTGGCTTCGTCGCAGTTGGTGAAGCGTTCGGCCCGGGCATCCCACTGCAGGCGTTTCCTAGTTGCCATTGCGATATTGGCCAGGTGGGCGAAGGTGGTCGAGCGATGCCCTTCCTCGATGTCGGCGATGGGTCGCTTCCGGCTTTTCACGTTGTCGAGGAAGTCACGCGCGGCTTGCTGGTCTAGGTTGCCGTCGGTCGCCTTCACCGACTCGGGCTTGCGCCTGGGGCTGGGCTTCTGAAACTGCCCCCCGCGCTCGGGGACGATCTCATAGCCTCGATCCGTGGCATAGAGGGTGCCGAGCGTGCCACGCAGTTCGACCTCGGCGCCCCGGCCCAGGACTGGCTGGCCGTTGGCCTCGTACAAGGCAAACTCGGTAAGCATTCCCGAAGCGTGCTCGAAGATCGCCAGGGTCGTATCGGGAATCGTTCGGTCGTCATCCACCGCGAACCTGCCGCCGTGCGCCGAGACCGACTCCGGCGCGAGCTCGCCAGTCAACCAGCGAATCAGGTCGAAGTAGTGAACGCCCCAGTTGGCCATCTGCGACGAGTAAAGCCGCCACCAGCGGAACTTGTAGGGCATGATCGTTGCCTGAAAGGGCCGGGCAGGACGCGGGCCCAGCCAGAGATCCCAGTCCAGATCGGCCGGCGGGTCAGACTCGGGTGCGTGGCCAATGCCCTGGGTGGCCATGTTGCTGCTATACGAGGCCCGCGCCACCGTGACCTTTCCCAGAGCTCCAGATCGAACGACCTCTGTCAATTGCATGTACATTCGAGAAGAACGCCTATGTGTTCCAACCTGGACGATTCGCTGGTGCCGGCGTGCCGCCTCGACCATCGCGCGCCCCTCGGCGATCGTAATCGATAAAGGCTTTTCGATATACACATCTTTGCCGGCCTTGCAGGCGGCAATCGTCTGGACGGCGTGCCAATGGTCGGGCGTGGCGATCACGACAGCGTCGATATCGGGCCTATCCAGCACCCTCCGGAAGTCCTTGATCCTAGCCACGTCGGCGGGAACTTCCGGCATGCGAGGGATGCGCTGTCCCAGGCCGGCGAATCGCGGATCCACCTTGTCGTATTCGGCGTTCAGGTACGGTGCGTAAACATCACAGAGCGCGACGATCTTCGCATCGGGGTGAGCAAGGAATGCTTTGAGAAGCTGGCAGCCGCGATTGCCCACGCCGATGAATCCAAGACGGATCTGGTCGCCTACCCCGAGCACCTCTGCCGGCGCAGGCGCCAGGAGTGCACCCGTGGTCGCGGCTGCCACCGCGGCCTTAGAGAAATCACGACGGTGGAAACCCGAGGACATGACTCTTGCCTTCCCCGGCTCGAGCGAGCCGGTAATGCGTGACGGAAACCCTTGATGGCTCGCGGTGAGTTGGCGTCGCTTCGACGCTCTCATCAGAAAGTGTTCAGCCGCCGGTGTCAATGATCCCAAGTCTCGCTGCGAGACTCTACCTGGCGGTACACGATACAATGGAAAACACCCAGCAGGAAGGATATCCGACATGTTTCTTACTGCGGCGCGCGTTCCGGTTGTGCTACTAGCCATCGCAAGTTCCTCGGCGATCGCAGCCGGACCGCAAGCGGGTCTTCTGGATCGTCCCAAGGCGACATCCAAACATGCCGACTTCAAGGTGGTGGTCTGGTACCGCCTCGATCGTCCGCTGGACACGTTCAAGTACCAAGTCTACGATCTCCGAAAGGGGCAGTACACGGCGGCCGTTGACGCCTGGATTGAGCTCATGCGGACGAAGTATCCGGGCTATTATCTCGCGATCCGTGATGTGCGCCTGGGACACGAGCAGGGTGACACCGAAATGCTCAAGGTTGGAGCGGTGGTCAAACGCGAGCTCATGGCTGTTGCCGCTCTCGAAGGTGTCGTCGTCGGTTATGGGGTTCCCAGATACCAGGTTCCGACAATCAGCCCGAGCAACTACCCTCCCCACACCGATGAGTCCCCGCAGGTCCGCTCTTCAAGGCTCAACTCTTGATCGCTCGAGTTATCTGAACCCTCCGGCTGCCGGGTTCCCCTTTCCCGTGCCGTACCCTCGGCCGCATCCGTGAGCAATGGATTGATCCTTCACTCAAAGAACCGCGCAACCGGGATTCGGAACCCGGGGAGATGCGGCTCTGCGGATAGCTCCTCGCGGACGTTGAACAGCCTGGGATCACGATCGGGCTGATGCACTGTGACGGTTCGCTGATAGGGGTCGATGATCCAGATGACGGTGACCCTTGCGGCCAGATAGGCGTTGATCTTCTCGTTGATATCCTCAATGGTGTCACTGGGGGAGAGGATTTCCACCACAAGGGTGGGAACACCGTCGATCAATGTCGAGCGTTCAGTCTGCCTTACCATCACTTCCGCACTGATGTAGGTTGCGTCAATGCCCACGGTCGTGTCGGGGTCATGCCCCAGGATGACTCCGGCTTCTCCTACCAGGACCTGACCCCTGGGCTCAGGCTGTTCATCGAGCCAGCTATCGAGAAACCTCGTCACTCGGGCCAGCGTACGACTGTGGAAGCGATTCCTTTTCGTCATTGGTCGTTCCCTCAGTTCCCCGGCGATCAGCCAGCGATCGGTACCGTCTTCCGGGATCGCCAGAAGCTCCTCAGTCGTCATCAGCGATGAAGCCGTGGCCATGATCAAACTCCTCATCTTCAACGGTGGCAAGACTCATATTGATTGTAGACGTCCTGATCGATCGCCTCCAAGATTCAGACGCCAAGCGCTCCGTCATTAGTCAGTCGCCGGCTCGGCCAGATCTAGCGCAAGCAGCGTGATATCGTCCTGGTTGCTGGGCGAGTTCGAGAAGGCGACGACCTCGGCAAGCAGGGCGTCGAGCAAGTCGGCTCCGCGACGGCCGCCGAGAATCGCCCTCACCAGCCGCTCCTGTCCGAACATCCCACCGGGGCCGTGAGCCTCGGTCACTCCGTCGGTGTACAAAAGCAGTGAGTCACCGGGCCGCAAAGTCGCCGTCCCCTGCTCGCAGGGAATGTCGAAGAGAGCCGAGGTCAGGATCGGCCCCGTCGAGTCCAGCAGGATCGGCCGGGTCGCACCCGAGTGGATCATCGGCTCGGGATGGCCCGCGTTGACATACCGCAGCTCGCCGCTTCGAGGATCGATGCGGCCACAGCACAAGGTGACGAAGCGGCTGGGGTCGAAGTCGCGAATGCCTTCCTTGACGCGATCGACCACGGCCATCGGTTCGAAGCCGTCCACGTGGGACGCCCGGAACCCCGCCTTCACGACCCCGGTCATCATGGCCGCCGAGGTTCCGTGACCGACCACGTCGGCGATCAGCACGGCAACCGCGCCGTCGCCGGCTGTCACGTAATCGTAGATGTCGCCGGCCAGCTCGTTGCAGGCAAGATACCGGGCGGCGATGGATAGACCCGGCAGCTCCATCCCGGCTGGGGGCAGCAGGCTGAGCTGAAACTGCCGTGCCTCTTCCAGCTCGCGCTCGACGCGGCGAAGGAACTGCTCACGCTCTTCGCGCAGCTCCCGCAGCTCGAGGCAGCGGTTCACAAGCGTGAGCAAAACGCGCCGGTCAAACGGTTTCTGGATAAAGTAAAAGGCCCCTTCGTCGATGGCCCGGATGAGGGTCTCATCGGGTTCCTCGGCATTGCCGGTCATCAAGATCGCCTCAACGTCGGGCTGGGCGGCCTTCAGGGCCCGCGTGACCTCGAATCCGTTCATGGCCGGAAGCCGGATGTCGACGATCGCCAGGTCGGGCCGCAGCGTGCGTGCTTGCTCGAGCGCTTCCTCGCCGGACACCGCCGAGACAACCTGATGGCGGCGGCCCAGGATGCGCGCGACGGCGCGTAGGATTCCTGGGTCGTCATCGACGATCAGGATGCGGGCTCCCTGCGGCTCCGTGGTCATGGTCAGGCTCCCGCTTGAGGAAGTGGCAAGACTGCGCGGACGCGCGTTCCCGCACCCGGCGTGCTATCGATCTGGAATTGCCCGCGAAGCTGCGCGACGATCGACCGGCAGATCGCCAGGCCGAGTCCGTGACCATTGGCCTTGGTCGAGAAAAACGGTTCCTGGATTCGAGCCAAGTGCTCCCTGGGGATGCCACAGCCGGTGTCCTCGACGGTGAGCTCAAGAGCCGTCTCACTCGAACTCGCCCGGATACTCACCTGGTCATCCGGCCCGGTCGCGTCGCGGGCATTGCTGATCAGGTTGAGCAAGAGTTGCTCGACATCCGCTTGAACCGCAATAAGGGGCGGGAGGTCGTCGGGCACATCGACCACCAGGCGGACACCCCGCCGCTCGAGCCCCTCGCGGAAGATCGCCAGCGCCCCGTCAACGGCATGGCGAAGCGAGACCTCGCTGGGATTTCGTTCCGAACCGCGTGCGAAATGCACCATCGCGCCGAAGATACGCCGACAGACCTGCATCGACTGCTCGATCTGGCGCAGGTCGTCCGCGGCGACCTGGGGATCAAGCAGATGGCCCTCGATCTCCGCGCGAAGCTGCTGCACCAGGGGCAGCACGGCTCCCAGGGCATTGTTCACGTCATGGGAGACGCCTCGGGCCAGGTCGGCCATGGCATGTTTGCGCTCCGCGATCAGAACGCGCTGCTCCAGCGACTCGGCCCGGTGAGCGTTTTGAAGGGCCACTGCCGCCTGTGGCAGAAACTGGGAGATCAGTTCGACCTCGTACCCGCAGAACGCCCCGGGGTGCATCGAGGCTATCTTCAAGATTCCCAGCAGCCCGGCACGCGTCGCCAGCGAGGCGCAGAGGATGGCTCCCTCGGGAGGAGCTTGACCTCCCCGCCCCGGCTGCCGGTCATAATCCAGCAACTCGGCCAAGCCTGTCGCATCGGTGCCCGTCCAGTTGTCCCAGCTCTTGCCGTGGCGGTCGAAGCCACAGACGAACGGTCGGTCCAGCAGCTTGCGCAACGGTGATGCAAGCGATAGCTTGCGACCGACGTTCTGTCCCTTCGCTTTCTGCCAGGCGATCTGCTCGGCCACAACCTCGAGAGTGCCGGACTGGTCATCATGGATCAACAAGGCCGCCGAATGATCGTAACCGGTGAGCGACTTGATCCCGTGCAGCAGCTCGTATGCAAGGTTCTTGGGCTGGCTCTGCTCCAGGATCTTGCGATCGACCCGGGCTCGGACCTCGTGGATCCGATCGCTATCGATCTGGTCGATCAGCTCGTTGGCCGCTGAGCCAATCGCCGAGAACGCCTGCCGCGCGTCCCAGTGCAGGCTCATGCCCGCGGCCCGGACCACGAGCGCTCCCCACATTCTCCCGTGGCGACGAATCCTTGCCAGCATCAAATCGGCGGGCACCACGGCTTTCTCGCCGCGTAGAAATCTCGTGAGCATGGCCCGATCCCACGTAGAGTCCTCCGGCATGGAAAGCAGTATCCTGGCTCCCTCCCACCCGGGCTCGATGGTCACGATGGCCCCCTCACGGGCTCCGAAGAGCTCCATGCCGAGCCTGGTCGCGCCGCGCAGCAGCTTCTCGACGTCGCGGCCATTACGATAGCGGTTCCGAAATCTCCACAAGTGCTGCACGAGGGCGGGCGAGGACGCGCTGGTCGCCGCCAGGTCGAGGCCTTGGTTTTCGCCCGCCTCGGCGCGTGCCATCTCGTTTTCCGCTTTTCGTCTTTTCACAATGGCGTCTGATCGATCTGAGTTCTGGCCTGACATCCGTTTGAGTGGCCATGAGAAACGCAGCCCTGCGGCGCAGGACCTTGCGGACCCTTCATGTTAAGAAAGCCGGAGCCGAAGATGAAGGGCCGGCTCGTGCGGCGTCAAGGCTGTTTCGTTTTCCGATCTGGGTTCGATTGCTGTAGGTGGGTGCAACCACCACTCGCAAAGCCTAGCTCCTTGTTGGGTCTCGCTTCGCTCCGCCGAACCTACATTGGCCGACAGCACAGCTTTGGGACGATGCCCTTTGATTCCTCACTTGTCGGGGACCACCAGTTCCGACTCCCTCATCCCTCCGCGCCATTAGCCGCTCGCCACCAACCAAGCAACCGGCACTTACCTCGCTTGACAGTGTCCCTCTCGTAAATGGGTTTGTTTCGTGTCAATGATCACTGATGAACAGAATGCTAACGCATTAATCGAAGTATCTTTATGACCAAGGATAAATGGCTTTGATCGGGCGCTTTCCTTGCCCTCCCCAAGCTTGATCGCGTGCAAGTTAAGGGAACCGAAGTGAGCCTGACCGTGGTGTGTGCCGTCAAGCTTTGGCAGCCCTTGACACCTGCCCGATCGGCAAGCTTTGCGCAGCCCTCAAGGCAGGCCGCTTGGTCTCCACGCTAATGAGCACACACTGCGCGCCGCCTTGACGCTTTGGCGACGCGCAGTCGTGCTGATGGGTCCGGATCGTCAAAGACCGAAGACCGCGCACTGCCCCCACACTTACAGAATACGACAAAAAAGTCCGCGACTTGCCAGCCTCGGCGAAAGGTGCTCTCTTCTTGAGGACACGAGCGCAATCGCAATGCGCGATCGCAATGGGTTCGTTCTGCCCGAACCCATTCCATCAAGACGACTCGATCTCGGGTCTCTTCCCACGTTTCCGATGCGTCTGCTCTTCTCTTCGATTCATGGTTATCTCGACCCCTCCAGGCCTAAACCCAACATTCGTGTCACCAGCCGCACAGTAGCCGGTCAATGGATTTGCAAATATGTTTGATAATGCATACAGAGAGATGAACCTCAACGTCTTGGCGCATCCGAGAAATAGCAACAAGTATGCGTTACTGCCTCGACGCCTCATGCCCGTGGGGTCGTAAAGCAACCGGGATGGTGGAGGGAGGTCATTGGGAATCCGACCATAATCCTTTTCACGAAAATAACGTGTAGCTAATGGTTTGTCGGTCGTTCCTGGAACCTATTGCCCTCTCAAGAAAGGATCTAGGAGATCGACCACGTCGCATCGTTGATGGCGTCCTGTCTGGAGGCAGTTGTCGGAGTTCCGGCACGAGTTGTTCCGACTTCGAGCCGAGCCTCTGAAGAGCCCGCGTGAGCAGGGTTTTTTGCCACTGGTTGGGCACTGTTCTCCATGCTTTTGCAAGGCTTGCGACGACGCGGTCCTCGTCCGGCGTTCCTTGGGTGATCTCGACGAGGGCCAGGGCGATTGTTCCACGGAGGTCATCAGAAGCGTTTGGGGCCGCCTCGAGTGTCGAAATGAGCAGAGGCACGGCGGACGTGGCGGCGCGGCCGAGGAATCCCAGAGACCAGGCGGCCGCTCGCTGTCTCATTTCGTTCGGGCGTCTCAAAACCTCGCAGAGGATTTCGACGGTTCCAGGAAAGGGAACTCCATCCGGTGAGAGCTGTACCAGAGCCTCCGACGTCTGCTCGATGATATCCACGGCGGCGAAGGCATTTGGGTCATTCAGGCGAGTCTGGCCGACGATGGATGTCACCGCGGCGATGACCCGGTCCTTCTCGGCGTGGCTCAGCGCGTGCGGGGGCCACGAAGTCTGGAGTTGTTTCTTCAGCGCGCGAGATCGCATCGGCCTGGGCAGGTAATTTCGTTTCGTCCGTGTCCGTAACGCGTCTGGCACGAGGCCCGAAGATTCGGAAGTGAAGCACGCCATTCCTGTCAGTGCCGAGGACGACCAGATTGGCCCCCGAGGTCGGAACGTCGGAGTCATCGCCCCAAGCCATCAATCGCAGGTCTAATCTGGGGTGTGGGTTTTCGAGTTCCTTGCGAAGTAAGGCCATGACGGCAGGCCGCGCTGGTCCGGCGTCGAGGCCCATGTGGTTAATCCCCGTCGCGGCGCTGACACATACTAGCGTGTTCTCACTCGACAATCCTTCGATCAGGAGCGGTAAGACCGTGGGCGGGAAACGAATGTTCCAGAGTATAAAGGTAAACGCTCCGTGAGCGATTGCGCCCTCGGTAGGAAGGCGTCGTAGCGCAACGGGAAGGAACAACTCGGGGCCTTGGCCGTACTCGATCAGGGATTCAGCCGCGGCTGCCCGAACCTTTTCGGAATCGTCGTCCAGGCACGCGACCAGTCGAAGCGGCGGAGCGTCAAGCCGCCGGCTTGCGGCCAGAATTCTCAGATATCCCGCCGCGTTGGCCCGAAGTGTCGGCGAAGACTCGTTGAGAAGGCTCGCAAGCGTTTCCTCCAGCGGTCCTGACACCTTCTGACCAAAACGACGAATCAAGTCGCCGAAAACGGAAGCCACCGCGTCCTGAACCATCTTCGATTCGCCCTTCGAGGCCGTAATGAGATAAGGAAACACCTGCGCGAAATCAGCCGGTTTCGTCAACTCATAGCGGAGGCCGATTATGGTGTTCGTTCTCAGGACTTCGTCGCCATGCTCGAGCTCCTGGACGATGACCCCGATCGGTTTCCTGGCTCTATCCTCAAAGCCGGTAAGCTTTCCAAGGGCTCGTGCAATCCGGACGATGGTCCTCCGAGCACGATCCTCCCGCGGTGATCGGTAAAGATAGCTGCCACTAGCCGCTGCAATGACTGCTAAGGCGGTCATTGCAACCCAGACTTTTCCTTTTCCTTTACCAGGACTGGGAGCGTCCGCCATCATCCGACCTCCAAGACCAAGGGACACGCCATTTTCCGCTCAACTCCAAAGAGCAGGAAAAACACGGGCCGGTTCGCTCGAGCCGAACATCTCGTGGTGTTTCGCGACGTACTCCCGGATACTCGTTGCCGGCCTGCCGACGATCGCCTCGAAATCGTGGGTCAGCCGGTCATACCGATTGTCGGCATGGAGCTGGGCCATCGTCTTCATGTGACTGGCGACGTGCTCGGGCAGCCCGCGAGCGGGCAGCTCACGCTCTCGCCATTCCGCCATCGGCACATCGATGTAGGTGATCGTCCGCCCGAGGGCCTCGGAGTATTCCGCCGCCACGTCCCGCATGTCCTCCGACTTCGGCCCGGTCAATTCGATCACCCGGCCGATGTGGGCTTCCGGGTGTTCCAGGACGGCCGCGATCACCTCCGCGACATCCCTCGTGTCGATCGGGGACGTCCTCGCGTCCCCGAAGGGCAGGCGGATCGTGCCGTCCTTCGCGATCGATTCGGCGGCCCATTGGGAGAAGAAGAAGTGCTGGAGGAAGACCGTCGCGCGGACGTGGACCACGGGCAGCCCGGACCAGTTCAGGGCCTGCTCGCCCAGCCAGTGCATCCGCTGCTGGAGCGAGTCGGTCATCGCCAGGAGGTTCATCTGCGAGACGGTCAACTGGGAGATGTTGACGAACGCCTCCAGACCCCCCAGCTCACGGGCGACCGCGGCGGCGGTGACGGTCGCTTCCAGGTAGGGCGCGGACACACTCATACCGAAATACAGGCGACGGCAGCCGTCGAGGGCCCGCGCTACGTCCTCGGCCCGGGTGAGGTCGCCCACGACGACCTCGGCCCCCGTCGCCCGGAGCGCCTCGGCCCGATCGTCGTCCGTCCGCACCACGGCCCGGACCGGCAGGCCCTTGCTGCGGAGGATGTCGACCACCCCTCCGCCCACCCCTCCGATACGGCCTGCGGCGCCTGTGACGAGAATCGGTGATTGCGACATGGACGTGGGCCCTTTCTCTGCGATCCAGGGGGCGATTGACTCAACCTGCAACCATGTTCCCCTTCGGGTTGTTTTTCCGAAACAGCTCTGCCTTGAATTCGGCCCTTTATTGTGTTCCGGCGTCAGTCCTCTGCGAGGAGGTTAGTCGACGCAAGTGATTACGAATCTCAGTATCGCCCGGGCTCAGTCGGAGTGCGAAACGAAGCTCTTCAATCGCCTCGACGCGCTTGCCACGCGCGGCGAGGGCAAGGCCCAGGTTGGAATGGGCGTGCACGCTGAGGGGATCAGCAGCGATCGCCTTCTGGAAACGCTCAATGGCGCCGTCCATGTTGCCCAGCGCGAAAACACCGCGCCGATGTTGGTTTCGAGCTTACTCTGGTCGGCTGGCTGATCAGCGAGACACCTGAGGCCGCGCTCGTACGTCTCGACTGCTTGCTGCAGATCACCTGACTGAAAGAATGCCTCGCCCAAATTCAAGTAACCGAGCAGCTCGTTCGGCCTCAACTCTATGGACTTCATGTAATGCTCGAGTGCCTCTTTGGGTCGGCCCTGCGCGTTCAACAGTCTGGCCAGATTCGTGTGGGCAACCCAAGCCGTGGGGTTCTTCGCCAGAGTGTCGGTCCAGAGTGTCATCGAGTCGCGGTAGACCAGGCATTGCGACCAGGTGAGGGATCCGAGCAGGATCCAGATGGGCAAGGCCGTGACCGTGGAGACGAGCAGACAATTCTGCAGTCTCGCGAACGGTTGCGCGGCAACCACACCTATCAACGCAATCAGGGCAACGCTGGCATGATATTGAAAGTGGTCGGCGACAAATGAAATCCGTGTCGGATAAATGTTCGTGAAACCGAGTCCAGGAAACAGAATGATGCAGAAGCAGAGTACCGCCGTGAGCGGCCCCTTGCCCAGGCGGCGACGGAGCAAGTAAAGGACAACGATGGTCACTGACACAGTGAGGACAGAAATCCACTGCCAGGCTTCGCTCGGGTCGACGTACCAGCGGGGATAGAAAAACGTAAGCTTCACGGGCGCGACGAGCTTGCCCGCGTAGAAGCAGATTGCACGACAGGCGATGAGTAGCCGATCAAGAGGGGTGCGCTCGAAGTCGAGTCCGTGCGCACCGACGTGGCTCACTTCGAGCCGGGCCGTGTTCAGACCAAGTGCGGCGCCCACGACGAAGAAAGGCGCGAGCGGAAGCACGTCGCGCAGGTTCAGGCGAGGTTGCTTCCACCAGAGCATCAGAAGAAGCACTCCGGCAAGAGTTGCCACAACACTCTTGGCGAGCAGGGCCAGAAAGAAGAGTCCGACCGAGAACCCGTACCACCACCAGCGGAACGGACGGGGTACCTCGGTATTAGCTTCGCTCTGTAGCGGCTGGAATTGTAGATAGGACCGTAGTGCGGCCAACGATAGCAAGCCGGAAAGAGTGTTCTTCTGCTCCGCCACCCAGGCGACCGATTCGACCTGGACCGGATGCAGGGCGAAGAGCCCGGCTGCGAAATAACTTGCCGGAACACCGAGTCTTCGAAGAACGAACCAGACAAGCACGGCATTGCAAGCGTGCAGCGCGATATTCACGAGATGGAAGCCGGTCGGGTTCAGTCCCCAGAGATGATTTTGGACATAGAACAAGGAGAACGTTAGCGGGTAATACTGTGGACTTGCCCTCATGTCGAGCCAGATGAGCGACAGACCGTTGGGCGCGGTGAGAGTCGGGTTATTCGTGATGTAGGAATCATCATCCCAGATGAAGCCATTCCGCACGGCGGGCAAGTAGGCAACGAGAGTGCAGCCCACGAGGAATAATGAGCCCAGCAACGACCTGGATCGGGATGACTGCGGGCGCATGGACGGCGCTATTCCCTCCCTCGATAGTCGCGAGGGATCACCTAGCCCAAGACTCGAAGCCCCAGGTTACTTATGTTAGCGAAAAGCGTTGTATGAGGAATGCCCTGGTCAGTGCCCGACTTGCACCTGGCGGCGCGCCTGGTTTATCACATTACACCGCTGTCCAGTCGATCCTCAATCACCGGCGCAGATTATGCTAATCAGCGATCCTCCTTCGCCTCGGCGGCGACGATTTCCTCCCACGACGGCGCACGCCAGAAGAACGCAGCCTCCCCCGTCGCTTGTTGAGCCAAGCATGTTGCCATCGGGCGAAAAAGCCGTTCCGAAGAAACCGCCGCCAGAGCCTGGCGCATCCAATGTGAGCAATTCCTGCTTGCCCTCGACATCCCAAAGCCGAATCGACTCGTGGCCATAACCCCCAGCAGCCAGTCGCTTACCGTCGGGCGAGAACGCCACGGAATGCGCGCCGAGCATAAAACGGTCGAATTGATGCTCCAATCGCACCGTGGCGGTATCGGGGTCACACGTCCATAGTTTTACATATCCCGTGATTCTCGCCTGGGCCATGAGTTTCCCGTTCGGCGAAAGAGTCTCACCTCCTGCCGGCTGATGCGTGTCCCAATCCAGGCGTCGCTCGTGACCAGAGACTGTATTAAGTACCACCCAAGATCGTGCATCACTTACCCACAACCACTCTTCATCGCTTGATGCCTGAAAAGAAAGTGCAAATCTGTCTCCGGCTGCAGTCCAGGACCTTCTTTCTCGCCATTCGGCAATGTCCCATTCCCGGATGGATGAATCGTTCTCGCAATAGACGAACAACCTCTTGGTTTTCAGCAGGAAGCCCAGCGGTGCCACTTTTCCAGTCGAGACACGCACCTTACGTAGCAGCGTGCGCTGCTGCAAATCCCACACGCTGACCTCGCCCGTGTTTGATCCTTCCGCAGCCAGGCGACAGTCCGGGGAAAGAATCGGCATGAGGTCGATTAGAAAATATGCGCCCGGTGAAACTGTAAGATCGACCAGGTTTTCGGATTCTTGAAAAAGATCCCCCGTCATTTTCGTCAAGTGGCCCTGCGGTCCCAGCGCCACAATCGACTTGCTGTCCGGCGCAGCGGCCAAATGTGCGCGAGTCCGTTAATTGGATTGGCCCCCTCTCACGGCGAAGCGCCTCGGTATCCCAAACTAGCAGTTCGGCGTCCTTGCTTCCGCTTAACAAGTGCCGGTTGTCGGGCGTGAGGGCCAGGCTCCACACCTCGTTCTTGTGCCCGTGCAAGGCACGGATTGGCAAGACATTTGCCGGGTCCGTCAAATCCCATAAGCGGATGGTCTGGTCCGCGCTGGATGAGGCCAAGGTCTTGCCGTCCGGCCAGAAAACCAGGTCGCTGACCCATGCGCGGTGGCCTTCCAGCGGACGACCGATCGGTTTGCCCGTGGCCACGTCCCAGAGGCGGATCTTCCCGTCCTTTATCATAGGTGCCCGAGGCCAGCAACTTTCCATCATGCGACATGCGACGCAGAACTGGTTTGTCACCAGCAGATACACTCCAGCGTGTTTTCCCTGTGGCAAGATCCATCAGTTGGATGGTGTCCGGACGGTCCTCGGAGGCATATGCAGCCACGCTCAAGTCTTGTGCAAATGCAAACGGTTCCTGCACGGGCGACGGATCGAAGTGACCGATTGAATAGCTCTTGAGCAGCTTACCTTCGGGAACTCTCCAGAGCATAAGCTGCTTATTTGGCTGATGGGTGGGTTGCCCCCAGATCTTGCTGTCCGGGTTGCGGTCGGTGGCGATCCAAAAGCGTTTTCGCGCGGCCAAGGTTGTTTACCGCAAGCGCCGGGTGCCGAGGTTCATGTCGGCAGCGTAAGCCTGCTGCCTGGCTACGAGTTCCTGCGATACGGCCTTCTGTCCCTGCTCGTCAGCGGCTTGCCGTTGCTCGGCTTCTTTGAGCAGGGCCGCATCCCGTTCCTTTACCCGCTCGGCCTCGGCAAGCAGGGCTTTTTCCTTTTCGGCTGTCTCCTCGCGTGCGATCGCTTCTTGCTGTTTCGCCGACTGCTCCTGTCGCCTGGCCGCGATCAACCCTGCTGTCGTGCCCGCGATGCCGGCCAGCAGCGTCAACAACACCAAACTCGCGGCGATCATCTGCCCTTTGTGACGGCGGACGAACTTGCTCATCCGGTAGACGGCGCTCGGCGGCACCGCCAGTACCGGTTCGCCGGCCAGGAAACGTTGCACGTCCATCGCGAAGCCGTTGGCAGTCTCGTAGCGACGGGCGCGGTCCTTCTCCAGCGCCTTCATGACGATCCAGTCCAGTTCGCCACGCACCAGCTTCGTTAACCGCGACGGCTCCGTCTGCCGGCCGGCGGCCAGCGACGGCAGCGTGGATGTCGAACTCAAGCCGCGTGCTCGGCCGGGGCGGTTCTTCCTCGCGGATGAGCCGCCGAATCTCGTCCCAGGCCGCCTCTTTGAATCGCTTCTGCTCCAGCGGCGTCGTTCCGGTCAATAGTTCGTAAAGCAGCACGCCCAGCGAATAGATGTCCGAACGCGTGTCCACGTCGAGGTTGTTGAGTTGCGCCTGCTCGGGTGACATGTAAAGCGGCGTGCCCAGCACCGTTTCGTGGGCGGTGTGCAGTGTCTTGCTCGGTCAGCGGCTGGTGCATCGCCTTGGCCAGGCCGAAGTCGATGACCTTGGGCACCGGCTTGTCGTCGTAGGGGGCAACGAGAATGTTGGACGGCTTCAGGTCGCGGTGGATGATTCCCTTCTGGTGGCGCGTGCTGGACTGCCTGACATACCTGGACGAACAATCGCAGCCGCTCGGGTACACTGAGCCGAGTGGCGTCGCAGTACTCGGTGATCGGCACGCCTTTGACGTACTCCATCACAAAGAAGGGCCGGCCCGTGTCCGTCAGCCCGCCGTCGAGCACCTTGGCGATGTTGGGGTGGTCCATCACTGCCAGAGCTTGCCGCTCGGCCTCGAAGCGCGCCAGCACGGACCTTGAGTCCATGCCGGGTTTGATGAGTTTCAGGGCGACCTTGCGTCGGACCGGTTGCGTCTGCTCGGCAACCCAAACTGAGCCCATACCGCCTTCGCCGATCGCTTCGAGTAGTTTGTAGCGGCTGGCGATCATGGTGCCGGGTTGCTCGTTGGGCAAGTAGGCCGCGGTCTGTTGCGGTCCGCCCGGCACGGGCCGATCGAGCAGATGCCCGGCGCGCTCGTGCGCCCGCAGCAACGCCTCGACGTGGCCCCGAAGAGCGGCGTCGCCCGCGCACGCGTGATCAAGGTATTCGGCCCGCTCCGCGGCGGTCGCCAGAGCCACAGCGGCGACGAAAATAGACTCGGTTCGGTCGAGGGTCTCGGTCATGTTTCAATCCTCGTGCAAACTTCGACGTCCCTCAGATTAGCGTCATTGCCCGACCGTGCGCCTCACGAGGCAGTGAAACTATTCTGGTTCTTCTTCGATGGCGTTGATCAGCCAGGCGCGGGCGTAAGTCCAGTACCGGCTGGCGGTAGCGCGGGATATGCCGAGGGCGGCTGCGGCATCCTCCTCGGAGAGGCCGACAAAATAGCGCAGTTTGACCAGTTCCGCCTTGACCGGGTCCCGGGCGGCGAAGCGGTCGAGCGCCTCGTCCAGCGCCAGCAGTTCATCCGCGGGCGTCTCGGCCGCAACCTCCACGTCGGAAAGCGGCACCCGCTCTCGATCCCCGCCGTGCCTGATACGCCGCTTCCGCCGGGCGTGATCGATCAAGATCCGCCGCATCGCCTCGGCCGCAACGCGAAAAAAATGGATGCGATCGGCGAACGGCTGATTGCCAACAAGTCGCAGGTACGCCTCGTGCACTAGCGCGGTCGGGTTGAGAGTGTGGCCGGGGGCTTCGCCGGCCATTTTCGCGGCAGCCAGTTGCCGCAACTCGTCGTAGACAAGCGGCAGCAGGTCGGCGGCGGCCTGGCGGTCACCTTTTTGGGATGCTTCGAGCAGACGGGTCACATCGGACATAAAAACTTAGTTTACGGCGAGATTTGAACTTGGTTTAGGAATTCGAAGGTCTCGCCGGCGCTCTCTCTACCACCATGAGCGCCCCATCGTCCGGTGCCAGTGCGATTCCGCGCCGAACCGGGACGGACCGACGACCCGGCGGACGAGCCAATTGTCTGGTGGCAAACACCGCGCTCAAAACGACCTTCATCTCGTAGAGAGCGAATGCCATGCCCAGGCACATGCGGCCGCCGCCACCGAACGGGAACCACTCGTGGGATGCATAGTGCCTCTCCAGGAAGCGCTCGGGGCGAAACGTCTCCGGTTCGGGATACAAGTGTTCCAAACGATGGACGAGGTGGCTGCACGGGCACAACGCGACGCCGGCTGGGTATTCGCGACCGCCTGCCGTGAACGGCGTCTTGGTCAACCGAACAACGAACGGTAGGATCGTGCGGACCCGCAAGCCCTCGCGAATTACGGCATCGAGGTAGACAAGTTGGTTTAATTGATTGGCACTCCAGCGGTGCTCCACCGGTCACCTGTTGCAATTCGTCGGTGATCCGCTGCACCACATCCTCCCGGGGCACAGCTTGCTCCAGAACCCAAGCCAGGGCCACGGACGTCGTGTCGTGGCCGGCAAAGATCAAGGTCACCAGGGCATCGCGAATCTCCTGGTCGCTGAGAGGCTGGCCATTATCGTGAACCGCTTCGAGGAGATCAGCCAAGACGTTCTCGCCTCGTTCAGCAGCACGCTTTTGACGGCAGTTCTCGATGAAGGCAAACAGAGCGACATTCAGCTCGTGCATTCTCTGATAGATCGGTAGCCATCGCGTCCGCTGAAGCAGTCCGATCGGCAGGACCTTCACGAGGATCAGTCCGTACCGACCGCGGCCGAGTTCCAAAACACGGCGGACCTTGCTTGTGAAGTCCGAAAGCTGAGCTGATGATGTTACCCCGAGCACGACCTTCAGCATCACCTTGAGCGTGATCTCCTGCATCGGCTTAAGCATGCCGAGCTTTCCGCCGAGAGGCCAAGCTCGCACAATTTCCAGAGTAGTCTCTTGCATCACGTCGAAAAACGAACGCATCCGCTCACCTTTGAGCGGAGGAAACAAGACCCGCCGCTGCCGTGCGTGGAGTTCATCGTCCAGCACGAGAATGGAATTGGTGCCTACGATCGCGTCGAGAAACTCGTTGCCCTCGCCTGAGTGCAGCGAATGTGGGTCACCTTGGAAGACGTCCTTCACGGCGTCCGGCGAAGCCAGCATCACGAAGGTGCCGTAGCCCGCCCACCGGATCGTGAATGGGTCGCGGTAACGGCGGGCACACTCCTCCAGGAAAGCCAACGGTGATCGAGAATAACGCAGCAACTGCCAGGCGGACGGTGTGCTCGGTCCGGGTGGTAGCGGGACAATATTTCGACCCATTGCGTCTCCTGATCGAACAAGCTGCGGGGTGTCCAGCCGGTTGTTCGCGGTCGGAAGAGCTGGCGGGAAAGAGGCGCCCAGGTGACGGAATGAATTTGGTCCGCCGTCGAGTCTGTCCCCGTCAGCCTAGTAGCGACTCGAGGCGCCGCCGCTCCTCGGTCGCGACCAGCGCGGCGTACAGATCGAAGAGATGACGGCGCGAACGGCGATCTGCCGCGGCTCCGTCACGAGAGCGGATCGCCTTGAGGATCTCCCTGTGGCCGCGCAAGATCTTCGCCCGCGCTGCAACCTCGGTGTCGCCGGACATTCCCGTCGTGATCAGCCGCACGATCGGGTCTCGCAGCGCCGTCAAGATCACGACCAGAAGGCGGTTGCCGCCAACCTCGGCAACCCGACGGTGGAACAGGGCGTCAGACTCTACGAATTGGGCGAAATCCGATGCCTGCTCCATTTCCCGGTACGCCTGCTCCAGCGGGCCCATTTCCGCGGCCGGCCGCGCGGCCGCCAAGCGGGCCGCAGTCCCTTCCAGGACTATGCGCGCCTCCAGCAACTCCGCGACCGAGGTCCGTTCCGCTGACAGCAAGCTGTCGAGAATCCGTGATACCCCCACGCTCAGCATGCCTAACACTTTCGGGCCACCTGGGTCGCCGTGGCGCACCGCGACTAAGCCCAAGCTCTCGGCCACTCGCAGCGCCTCACGGACCGTCGGGCGGCTTACCCCGAACGTCTCCATCATCACACGCTCAGAGGGCAGGCGGTCGCCCGGCACCAGTTCGCCTTCGAGGATCTTTCGCTGGAGTTGTGCCAGGATCGCCTCGTGGGCGCGGGTTGGCTTGATCGGCTCGAACGTTGTCGTCGGTGCCTTCTTGACCATAATACATAGCATACTCGTCCGACATCCCGTTCACAATTCATTCCAGTGGGAAACACTCCCCTGCGCCCGTCTAGAGGAGAAACCAAAGAAACCCCAATTCACCCCTTGACTTTACTGGTAAGACCATTATGCTCTGCTACTGATCCGCCAAAAGGGCATGAAGCTTGATGCGTCCCGTGATGCAATTACCAGGACGCGGGGCAAGACTCTCGGCCCGATCACACTGACGACGGCCGTCCCGTCCTGTCCTGTCCGTTCCGGTCCGGCGAGTCGGTCCGGGGCCGGCCCAACGCCTCCTCTTCGTGGGACGAGGACACCGTCGAACGCTAAGCAATCTAATGGCGGTAAACATAATGCAAGCTGATGTAGCCGTAATAGGCGGGGGTATTGTCGGGCTGGCAACCGCGTATCAGGTGACAAAGCGGTTTCCGGGTTCGGCGCGTTGTGGCGCTGGAGAAAGAAGCCAGTGTCGCCGCCCATCAGACCGGCCATAACTCTGGTGTTCTGCACTCCGGCATTTACTACAAGCCCGGCTCGCTCAAAGCGATTAACTGCCGGGCCGGTAAGCAGGCGATGGAGGAGTTTTGCGCGACGGAGGCAATCCAGTTCGAGATTTGCGGCAAGGTGATTGTTGCTTTGAACGATTCGGAACTGCCAGCTCTCGATCGCCTTTTTGAACGGGGACGGGCCAATGGGGTGCAGTGCACGATGATTGGCCGCGGAGCGGCTTCGGGAGTTGGAACCACACGCAGCCGGAGTGAGGGCTATCCATGTTGCTGAGACCGGCATTGTCGATTACCGGCAAGTGTGCGAACGCCTGGCCGAGCGAGTGCGAGATCGCGAAGGCCAGGTGCTGACCAACGCTCGAGTCACGGGGCTGACGCAGCTGCCAAACGGCATCGTCATGCATAGCACGGTCGGCGACGTCACAGCAAAGTGCGTCGTCACATGCGCCGGTCTTGCATTGCGACCGGGTCACCGCCATGAGCGGTCAAACACTCGACGCCAAGATTGTGCCGTTTCGCGGGGAGTATTACGGCGCTGAAGCCGGCGGCGCTCCACTTGTGTCGCAATCTCATTTATCCGGTGCCGGATCCCAAGTTTCCGTTTCTAGGAGTTCATTTCACTCGGATGATTCGCGGCGGCGTGGAGTGCGGCCCCAACGCTGTGCTGGCCTTTGCCCGTGAGGGCTACCGCCGAACCGATATCAACCTCGCCGACCTCGTCGAGACCCTGACCTACCCTGGCTTCCTCAAAATGGCGTCCCGACACTGGCGCATGGGTATGGGCGAACTTTGGCGCTCATACAACAAGCTGGCGTTCGTGCGTGCGCTGCAGCGTCTCATGCCCGAAATCCGTTCGGAGGATTTGGAAGCCATCCCGGCGGGCGTGCGTGCGCAGTTAGTCGTCCGCGACGGCAGCCTCGTCGATGACGTCGTCATCCGCGAAAACGAGAGCATCCTAAACGTCGGCAACACCCCCTCGCCAGCAGCAACGGCGTCTCTCAACATCAGCAAGCTGATTGTCGAACGCCTCGCTGCCCGCTTGACCTGACCTGGGGACAGAATGACTGGCGCCGAAAACCAGACCCACACCATTGAGCGTTTGCATGAATTTTCATCACGCGTCTTCATGCACCTTGGCGTGCCGCCCGACGACGCTCACGTCGCCGCCGACGTATTGGCCGCCGCCGACTTACGCGGAGTCGATTCGCATGGCGTCGCACGGCTCCGCACCTACTTCGATATGCTTTCGCTCGGGCGAATCAATCCCAAGGCGAACGTACGCGTCATTCGTGAGTTGCCGGGCACTGCAACGGTGGACGGCGATAACGGGCTCGGCCTAGTGATCGGCCCCAAGGCGAATATTATCGCTATGGAGAAAGCGTCGGCGGTCGGTTCGGGGTGGGTAAGCGTCCGGAACACGAACCATTTCGGACTAGCCGGTTACTACCCGTTGCAGGCCCTGAAGCGCGACCTGATCGGCTGGGCGATGACCAACTCCACAAAGCTGGTTGCGCCGTTATGGGGCGCCGAACGGATGCTCGGTACCAACCCCATCGCCGTCGCATTTCCGGGGTTGGAAGAGCCGCCGATAGTCATTGACATGGCGACCAGCGCCACTGCTTACGGCAAGATCGAGATCGCCTTACGGGCCGGCAGACCGATCCCGGAGGGATGGGCTATCGACAGCGATGGCCACGCGGCCACGCGGCCGCAACAGATGATCGACGGCGGGGCACTCGTCCCGCTAGGCGGCACGCGGGATAATGGCGGCCACAAAGGGTACTGCCTGGCTGCCCTGGTGGACATTATGAGTGGCGTGTTGAGCGGTGCCAACTGGGGCCCGTTCGCGCCGCCCTTTGCGCTGCGGCAAGAGATCCCCAGTCGCAGCGTCGGCAAGGGCATTGGCCACTTCTTGGGGGCGCTGCGAATCGACGGCTTCATCGACCCCCATGCCTTCAAACGCCAGATCGACGAGTGGGTGCGCACTTTCCGCGCCACCAAACCCGCACCTGGCACACCGGGCGTTGTTATTCCCGGCGACCCGGAACGCCGAGCCGAAGCCGAGCGGCGTGTGACCGGCGTGCCGTTGAGTCCGGCCGTCGTAACTGACCTACGCGACATTTCGGCCCGCACCGGCGTGCCGTTCGAGTGAGGAACGCCTCTCAAGGACCTCACCCTGCGCAGCCTCGCTGTGCTGGTCCATGAGCGCGGCGACCGCAACGAGGCCGCGCGTTTTGGAGGATGGTCCTCGACGCCTGCCTGGCGACGCCGAGGTCCAGTCGCGCGGGGAGGCTGCGAAGCGACCCGAATGGACCGAAAGGCTGCAAAGGGTGTCTTAGGCTTGGAGACCCAAACCCCGCAACCGGGAGCCGTCCTATCCCCTTCGCCTCGGGCGGGCAGCCCGCCTTAAGATCACTCGTCTGCCTAAATCGGGCCGCGAACGCAGAGCTCGGTGATCTAAAGCTTGCTGGAAGGGTGACGAGGTAGCTTTGCCTCCTGAGAATCTCGATCTCGGCATTGGCCGATTCGCTGAAGCATTCCACATCCTCCGTACTTTTTTTGTGCGCTCGACGAAATGACGGCGATGCCATTGGTGAGGGGGACACAGGTTGGGACTGACATCAGTTCCTCAGCTGTCACCTAGTCGATGGCCTTGAACAACTTACGGAGGATGTCCCATGTCGCCCAGCACAAGTAACATCCTGTGCCGCTCCAAGGAAACAATCGCTCGGTTGATGGGGAAAAGCCGGTTTGATTCGCGGTCGAGTACCAGTCGCAGGAAGCCGATCGCGCGGCTCGCGATGGAATGCCTCGAGGTGCGAGAGTTGATGACAGCCGGGTATTTTGACACGACGTTTAACCAGACCGGCAAGGAGGCCATCAGTTTCGCATCAGCCAACCCGCACGCGTCGGCCGTGGCTGAGGCAGTCGCGATCCAGGCCAACGGCAAGATCGTCATCGCGGGCGAGGTTTCTCCGGCCGCATCGTCGGGAGACATCGGCGTGATGCGGCTGAACGCCAACGGTACACTCGACTCGAGCTTCGGCACCAATGGTCGGGCATAGTCTCGTTCAAGGCCGGGGGGAAAGCGGCCGACAAGGTAAGCTCGCTGGTGATTGACAGCTCCGGACGCATCCTCCTGGCGGGGACCGGGACCGAGGCCAACGGCAGCCAGGAGGTCGTGGTAGTCCCGGCTGACCTCGCGTGGGTCGCTGGATTCGAGCTTCGGCATCAGCGGGCGATCGTACGCGAACTTCAGCGTCTTTGGGGCGACCGGGTATGCGGCAAGCTCCATGACCCTCGACAGTCAGGGCAGAATCATCGTGGCAGGTACCGCGACCTTCGGCGACGGCCACCACGACTTCGGAGTCATCCGACTTCAGACCAACGGCTACTTCGACGACACGTTCGGCTATTATGGCCGATCGGACGCAAACTTCACGGTCAATGGCCTGACTAACGGCGTGGTCGCCGGTGTGGCACTCGACCAGTTTGGCCGCATTGTTGTCGACGGCACGGTTTCCGGAGGCGGCCAGGAACATATCGGCGTTGTCCGGCTCCAGACCAACGGCACGTGGGACACGACCTTCGGCTACCAGGGACAATCGGAGTTGACGTTCAGCCTCTTCGGCCCGACTAGCGACGTCGCCGCGGGTGTGGTCGTCGACAATCAGGGGAGGATCGTGGTCGCCGGCGAGTCGATCACCTCGGCGCCCACGTATTCGTCCGAGTTCGTCGTCGGCAGACTCACCCCCGACGGCCTGTATGACACGACCTTCGGGATCGACGGCCGGTCCTACGCCGGTTTCGTGGCCGGGGGCGTCACTCGCGACGTGGCCAAAGCGGTCGCGGTCGACGCCTGGGACCGGATCATCGTGGCGGGCTCGATCACTGACAACAAAGGGAACACCGACTGTGCCGCAATCCGGCTTATGCCCACGGGTTTGTGGGATACTTCTTTCGGCAACAGCGGCCGAAGCGATGCGAAGTTCGACCTTGGCATAATCAAGTACGACGCCGCGAACGCCCTGGCCATCGACTCCGGTGGAAAGCTTGTTCTGGCCGGCACCACCTCCACGGCTTTTAGTGGAGCTGCCTTCGCCGTCGCTCGCATCGACGGTGGCTCGATGAACTTCAACGCCTTCGAGATGAGCATCACGAACCCTGCTCAGACCTCGGTCAATGGCGCACTTTACACCGATGTCACTCAGGGCGGCGCCCCGACCTGCTGGATCGATGCGTCGATCGCAGAGCTGGCCAGCAAGGGCGTCGACCTCTCGCAACGCATCCACTACCAGGGCAACAACTGGTACACCGTGAGCCTTTATGATCGCAATAATAACAACAACCCCCAGACCGGCGGGTTCCACCCGGTGACGGAGTGGGTCTACTTCGACGGCTCTCGAACCAACGCCGACCTCGGCTTCGACCCGACCCAGCCGGGCGAGATCATGGACCGTGATCCTCCAGCGCGGGATCATCGAGGCGGTCAGTCAGTATGACCCGACGCAAAGCGTCGCCAACCCCCACTCCGGCGGCGCCGGCGACGCGATGTCGGTTCTGACGGGCCAATGGATCACTGAGATCAGCCCCGGGACGACAACCACGGCTCAGAGAGTGATGAACGCCCTCGCGGCCGGCAAGAACGTGACCCTCGGGACCTCGAGCAACACGACCACCCTGGTCGGAAGCCACTGGTACGCGGTCCTCAGTGCTAACACGCAAGGGGTGACCTTGTACAATCCGTGGGGCATTCTGGTGACAGTACCTTGGAGTGTCGTTACCCAGGACGGGAGCGATATCCAGGTGAATTAAGAGAGCAAGGCGTGGTGAACCGAGGAAGAGAAGGCGAGGTCCCACGACCTTGAGTCAAGTTTGTGTTAAGAACACACTGTCGTAAACCTAGGGAGACCGTTTCGCAGATCGGGCGAAACGCCGACTCAGGTTTGCGACAGTGCTTTGCTTCAGTTCGAGCGTCTCGCCTTGTTACGCAGCATAGCAATTATTCAGCACATCACTCCGACGATAGTCACCGCTACTGATGTCTTTTTGGATCGTGCCGGGAAACCACGCGACGGAACTGGTATGATCCGACACGAATCGACCGGGATTGCGGAGAACACGATCATGTCGGAACCCGACTCCTTCACCGAATTCATCCGTCGCATTCGCGCTGGGGACGAGCGAGCCGCCGCAGAGCTGGTTCAACGTTACGAACCGTTGATTCGCCGCGAGATTCGCATGCAGCTTCACGACCAGCGGCTGGGTCGGGTGCTGGAATCGATGGACGTCTGCCAGTCAGTGTTGGCGAGCTTCTTCTTAAGGACGGCGACCGGACAGTACGACTTGGATCACCCCGGACAGCTCGTGCGGCTGCTAGCGTCGATGGCGAAGAACAAGCTGGCTTCGGCCGCGCGTCACCAGCACCGCCAGCGGCGGGACAACCGCCGGACTGAGGCGTCCGGCGAGAACGCGCTGGCCGCTACGGCCGCCGCTGGTCCGACTCCAAGCCAGTACGTCGCGGGCCAGGAGCTCCTGCAAAAATGCGACGCTGCACTCAGCGACGAGGAGCGGAAACTCGCCCAGTTGAGCGCGATGGGATGGGCTGGGCCGAGGTCGCGGAACGGCTTGGCGGCACTGCACAAGCTCGCCGCGTGCAGATGGCCCGAGCGATGAACCGTGTCGCCAGGCAACTTGGGCTAGAGGAAGAAGGCGATGACTGAACCTGCTCCCAGTCAGGATGCCTCGAGGAAACCCCGATCTGATGGGCCGGGCTGCGACCCGAAGTCACCCGGATCCACCGAAAAATCCGTCCTTACGAGCACGAGCACGTCCCTGAGCGCTCTCGCGCCGTCCGCTGCAGCCGATCGCTTTCGGTCGCTCTATCGTCAGGGCCATCAACCCGATGTGGATTCCTTTCTGGCTCAAGAGCCGGAGCTTCCGCTGAGCGATCTAGCAGCCGTACTGCGCATCGATCAACAGGAACGGCTGGCGCGGGGGGAATTCATCACGGCCGAGACCTATCTCGCACGATACCCACGGTTTCAAAGACATCGGGAGACCGCTGTCGACTTGATTTACGGCGAATTTCTCCTCAGAGAAGACTACGACGAACAGCCCGACCCGGCGGAGTATCTTCGGCGCTTCCCCGAGCATGCCGATGTGCTGGGACCGCAGATCGAGCTGCACCTGGCTATGAGGGCGAGCACGTCGGGCATCGGATCCAGCCTCAAGCAGGACGGAGAGTGGAAGCATCTCGACTCGGCCTTGACCACGTGCGCGGGCGTTCTGGACGCCCTTAAAGACACACTCGGATCCGTCCGTCGCATCCAGTTGAAAGAGGCCGACACGGAAGCCGTGCCCACCAAACGAGAGCCAGCCGAGGACGCCGGGCGTCTCGAAATACTAAACGAGGTGGCGCGAGGCGGGATGGGGATTATCCTGAGGGGCGCGACCGGGATCTGGGCCGGGAACTCGCTATCAAGGTTCTCCGGGAATCGCACAGACGAAATCCGGAGGTTGCGCCGCCGCTTCATCGAGGAAGCCCAAATCGGCGGCCAGCTTCAGCACCCGGGTATCGTCCCGGTATACGAGATGGGACTACTATTCGACCGCCGGCCCTACTTCTCAATGCAACTGATCCGGGGACGGACCCTCGCCGAACTCCTTGCGGAACGTGGCGCATCACATGAAGATCTGCCGCGATTCTTGGACGTCTTCGAGCGCGTGGCGCAGACCGTCGCTTACGCTCATTCGAGAGGGGTGATCCACCGAGACCTGAAGCCGGCAAACATTATGGTCGGCCGTTTCGGCGAAGTTCAGGTCATGGATTGGGGTTTGGCCAAAGTACTCGGATCGAGTTCAGGTGACGAAGCCGGCGTGCGCGTCGTTTCGACCCATGACCTCGCGAGCACTGCCTCGCTGTCCGGCTCGGTGATCGGTACGCCCGCCTACATGGCTCCGGAGCAAGCACGTGGTGAGGTTCTTCGCATCGATGAACGGGTTGATGTGTTTGCCCTTGGCGCCCTACTCTGTGAGATCTTGACGGGAAGCCCGCCCTATCAAGGGCATTCCACCGCAGAGATCCTGCAAGAAGCCACGCAAGCGGCCGCGTCATCGGCCATCGATCGGATCTCGAGCCCTCACCATCGATCCGGAGCTGAAAACTCTGGCAGGACGCTGTCTGGCCTCGGAGCCGAGCGAACGGCCCCGGGATGCGAGCGATGTCGCTCGCTCCATCACCGACTATTTGGCGGGCGTTCAGCGCAAGCTTCGACAAACGGAGCTGGCGCGCGTTGAAGCGCAAGCCCGCGCCGAGGAGGAAAAGAAAAGGCGACGATCTGAGCTGCGCCTCGCCGCGGGGCTGCTCGTGGCATTGGCGGCTGGAGGCGCGGGCATTTTCACCCAGTGGCGCCGGGCCGAGACGAACCTCGAGGCCGCTGGCAAGGCCAATCGTCAACTCGCCGTAGCAGTCGAGCAAGAAGGCTACGCGCCGAACCCAGGCCGAGGCGCGCCTCGACCTCGCGATGACAGCGATCGAGCGATACTACACCGGGGTCGGTGAAGAGCTCCACTTGCGCGAGCCGGGGTTGGAAGCCCTCCGAGGCCGACTGCTGGGCGCCGCTCTCGAGTTCTTCAAGAAGCTTCAGGCCCAGCTCGAAAGCCAGCCCGACGCCGCCACGCGGCCAGAGCTTGCCGAGGCTTATGAGAAGGTCGCTGACGTGAACTCGAAGTCCGCCGATCTCGCGGCCGCAGTGGAGTCCTTAGGTCGCGCGCTCGCGATCCGCGAGCGGCTAGTCGAGGCCCGGCCCGACGACCCAGGCCCGGTCGCCGCGGCCGCCAGCGATCAACTGCGGCTGGGGGCCTTCCAGGATACGCTGGGACACCACAACGAAGCCTTGAAGTCACTAGAAGCTGCTCAAGAGCGCCTAGAACGCATGACCCGCCAGCACCCGGAAACGCCCCCTGTCGCGGCGATCCGTGCGGAGACTCTAAACAGTCTCGCTATCGTCATGGAACACCTTGGACGACTCGACGAGGCGACCCGCGCTGCTACAGAGGCGCGGGACATCTTCGAGCGAGTCTGCCGCGAGTCACCAGGTGAACCTAAGTACCGGGAAGGGTTGGCCAGAGCCCTCCACAACCTCGGTGTCAGACTCGCCTCGCGAGGACAGGGCGACGAAGCCGTCGAATCCTTGAAAGCCTCGGTGGCCGCTTTCGAGCAAGTCGCAAAGGACCGCCCGGAAGACTCGTCGGTTCGCTCGCTGGTCGCTTTGGCCTCAATTGGTTACGGGATCGCACTTCAGGATCTAGGACGCTCCGAAGACGCCTTGCGAGTAATCCAGAGCGCCGAGAGCCGTCTCGTCGCACTGGTCAAGGAATTCCCTAACATCCCGTGGCTTCGTGGGCACCTCTCCCGCGCAGAAATTGCGCTGGGAACTAATCACGCAGGGAGCCGGCGCTGGACCGCGCGATCGACACGTTTCGCAAAGCCTTACCGCTACTGGAACAACTTACTCGAGAGCAGCCGGCCAGGCCGGACTTCCGTTACGATCTGGCAGAATGCCGGTTGAACATCGGCGGCGCTCTGAGCGCTCTGGTCACGCGGGAGAGGCACTGGCCGAGATCCGCGAGTCGCTTGCCATCCTCGGGCCTCTCAAACAGCAACACCCCAAGGTCGAGCAATATCGCCAGGTATCGGCCCGAGCCCACATCAGCCTCGGCGCGCTGAACGCAAGTCTCGGAAACAACGTCGACGCCCGAAGCGCCTACGCCACGGCTGCCGCAGATTACGAGAGCCTTGTCGAACCTTCCCTTTCCGACACGTACAACCTTGCCTGCGCCGATGCGCGGCTGGTAGTAATCGACCCGAACAATAAGTCGACTCACGTGAACCGCGCGATGGCGGCCTTGCACAGAGCGGGTGCTGAAGGCTTTCCTGACTTGGAAACCCTCAACCAGGACGAGGACCTCGAACCCCTCAGGAACCGGCCGGAGTTCGTGGTAATGATGCTGGACAGAATGATGCCAGCCAATCCATTCGCACCATGACCAAGTCTTCGGCGACCAGACGGAACCCCCGAGAGGCTGGCGATCGCTGGTCATTAGGCCAGGCGGTTCATTGTCGCCGATCAGCATCAGCTGTGATTGAAATGTAGTCAGCCTTTGGCCGAAAAGTGGCAAGAGTCCCGAGTTTTTTGGAGCCGGTGGCGTAACTTGGGCTAATGCCGTTTGTAATTCGGCCAAGAGAAAACCTCCCTCCTTGCGGCGCAGCTCGGGACGGGAAACCCGCCCGAACCGAGGGCCAGCGGAAACCCTTCGTTGAGCGCGACTTTAGTGACAGTGGATTCGTCATTCCCGTCTGGAAATATGCTGGACCACTTGAGGCGGTCTATTCGGCGTTAGCCTGTTCCCAGGCCTTGCGGCTTTCGTTAGCATGCTCTAATTCCGCCCGTGGGCCGTCTTCGAGCCCAAGCAGGGTGGATTTCAGGAGGGTGAGACGATGGGACCCGGATGTCCCGTCACTGCTGGGATGCACACAATCGAGAGTCAAGCAAGGGACGCGCTCGGGTTACTCTCGGGTCCAGTGCGCGATTGGTTTGTGGCAGCCTTTCCCGAGGGACCGACTCCCGCGCAGCGGCTGGCTTGGCCACCGATCGCGGCGGGCGAGCATACACTGCTGGTCTCGCCGACCGGGACGGGTAAGACGCTGGCCGGGTTTCTGGCAATCCTCGATCGGCTCTTCCGAAGTGACTTCGAGGGGACGCTGGCCCCTGGGCTGCGCTGCGTTTACATCTCGCCGCTGCGGAGTCTGGGCTACGACATCGAGCGCAACCTGGCAATTCCGCTAAGCGAAATCGAGCGGCGGCTGGAAACCGAAGGCGGCCCCATCCGCATCGGCGTTCGGACGGGCGATACGTCGGCCTATTTCCGACGCAAGCTCCGCGACCAACCGCCACACATCTTGATCACCACGCCGGAGAGCCTCTCGCTCTTACTCAGCCAGGCAAACTGGGCCGAACACTGGCGCGGCGTCGAACATGTCATCGTCGACGAGGTGCACGCGCTTGTGCCCACTAAACGCGGGGCCGACCTGGCGGTCTCGCTCGAGCGGCTCTCTGCTCAGGCGAAGCACGATCCTTGCCGGGTCGGCCTGTCGGCGACCTGTCGGCCTGCCCAGCCGGTGGCCTCCTACCTGGTCGGGCCGACGCGTACTTGCCGCGTGGTCGAGGCGCCCCTGCCCACCGGCACGCCGCCCATGGAGCTCTCCGTCGAAACGCTGCTGGAGGCTGGTGAGGCGCCGCAACGCGGCCTGACGTATCGCAGACTGATCCGGCGACTTCGCCAGGTGATGAAGGTCAACCGGACGACCGTCATCTTCGCGAACACCCGGCCCTTCACCGAGAAGATCACCCATGACTTGAGAATTACGCCGATACTCCGGAATGCGTGCTCGGCAACCGAGGCAGCAGCCGACGGGTCGGAGCCGGCCGTGGCGGCCCATCATTCGGCACTTGATTCCAGCCGGCGCAGGGCGGTGGAATCCTTGCTCAAACAAGGTCGGCTCAAGGCCGTGGTCACCAGTACCAGCCTGGAGCTGGGCGTGGATATCGGCACCGCCGACCTGTCGGTCCAGGTTGGCTTGCCGGGAGGCGTGGCCCGTTGCGTGCAGCGGGTGGGACGGTCGGGTCACCGCATGGGAGCGGCGTCGCGAGGCCTGATTTTGGCGGCCACCGCGGCGGAGGTCGCCGGGGCCGTCGTGACAGCGCGGGCCGCGCGGGCCGGCCGGCTGGAACCCCTGCGCATGGTCGACGCCCCGCTTGACGTCGTTTGCCAGCAGCTTGTGGCCATGGCGTGCGCGGGGGAGTGCGCCGTCGAGCAGGCTTTCACGCTGCTCCGCCGGGCGGCACCAATGGCCGGGCTGGCGAGGCACGATTACGACGCCTGCCTTGACTTTCTGGCCGGAGATCTGGCCGCGCCGCCGGGTGCCTATGTGCCCGAGCCCGGCGCCGAGCCGCGCTGGTCTGCGCCGAGGATCTGGAAGCGCAACGGCTGGTTCGGAGTTCGCGGCCGCCGCGTCACGCGCTGGTTCTGGACCAATGTCGGCACGATCAGCTCGGAAGTGACCGCGAGGTTCTGGCCGACGGCGTGGCCATCGGCACACTCGAGGGCGCCTATGCCGAGCGGCTGGTTCCCGGCGATCGGTTCGTGCTCGATGGCCGCTGCCTGGAATTTCGTCGCCGCGATGGATCGGTCATTCAAGCCCGTTCTGGAGGAGCCGACCCAGGCCTGCCGATTTGGCACAGCGATCGCCAGACTCTGTCAATGGAGTTGGCGCACGAGGTTGCCGAATTCCGCGCCGAGGGTGCCGCAAGACTGACGCGGGGGGGGCCCCTGGCATTGCAGGCGTGGTTGATCGAGTCGCTCGATCTACAACCCAAGGTCGCGGCGGTCCTGGCCGATCTGATCGAGACCCAAGAGCGCGTCAGCGCGGTGCCACGCCCGACTGATCTGCTGGTCGAGGAGGGTCCGTCACCAGGCGATCCAGGGCTGACCTACGCGTTTCATGCCCCGCTCAATCGCGCGGCCTGCGAGGCGCTCGGACGTGCGACCGCGGCCCGACTGGGCCGCCGACTCGGCCGCGATCTGGGGCTTCAGGCCGCGGACCTGGGGTGGTCGATCCAAGTCCCCGAGGGGACCGGCCTGGTTCGGGAAGACCTGGATTCTCTTCTAGGCCTCGACTGGCTCGAGAACGACGTGCTCGAGGGCCTGGATCGTGGAGATCTTCCCGCCCAGCGGTTCCGGTACATCGCGGCAACCGGCCTGATGGTCCTGCGCAACCCCGAACAGGGCCGGCGAGTGCGGGTCGGCGGGATGAACTGGGTTAGCAGCAGGCTCTACCCACTGGTCAAGGCAGCCTGCCCTGATCACCCGCTGCTGCGGGAGACTCGCCGCGAGGTGCTGCACGATCTGCTCGACTTGCCCGCCGCCGTACGCTGGCTTGAGTCGCGGCCAGTATTGAAACTGCGCAAGCTGCCATGTCTTTCACCCTTTACCACGGCCTGGATCAGCCCGTCGGCCGATGAGCCTGTGCAGTTTGAATCAGCGGCCGAGGCCCTCTGGCGACTGCACGCGCGGTTGACCACGCCCAGAACGGAAGAGGTCGCATGATGCGGCAACGGGTTTCCAATGGTCGGCCTGCAACCTCCCTCTGCGAGGACTGGCGGCTTACTCCCGAAGGGGGTGCCGTCCACCCGGGCGAGCGGGTTGCCGTGATCGCCGACGTTCACCTTGGCTACGAGTGGGCGCGCGGCGCGGCCGGCGACTGCGTGCCGGCACATTCCCTGGCCGAGACAGTCAAGAAGCTCGAACGACTGCTGGAACGGTCGCCCATCGATCGCCTGGTTGTCGCGGGCGACCTGGTCGAGACTCCCAGGCCGTGCGCGAACCGCCGCAGACCTTGCTCGGCTGGTGTGTTGGCTCCGCGAGCGCGGCGTTCGGCTCGTGCTGATCGAGGGGAACCACGATCGCAGCCTGGCCTGGATGGCGACGTCAAAAGACTTTGACGGCGTGGCCGCGGCGCCCTTGCTACGAAGCCAACTGCTCGTCGCGGGCTGGACGATCGCCCACGGTCACCGTCTGGTGTCGGCGGATCGCTTGATCTCGGGACATCATCATCCCGTGCTACGGGTTTCCGGCCACCCGGCGCCGTGCTTCCTGGTGGGCGCCGGGCGGATCATCCTGCCCGCCTTTTCAGCGAATGCCGCGGGGGTGGACGTCGCATCGGCCCGGCTGCCGGCAGGCTGGGTGACAAGCACTCTCCACTGCCTTGCCAGCACGGGGGTCGACCTGCTGGACTTCGGGCCCCTGAAGACGCTCCAAGCCCGGCTGGGATGATCGCCTTATGGCGCGCTCGACCAGCCGCCCAGTTCCTCGACGTTGGCTTCTTGACCGGGCCCCCGGCCCGCCGTAGCCTTGAGGTTCCGAGCGTCACAGATGGAAAACCGATGTTATTATATTGATATGGCACAATATTGGCTTCGGCTTGATTCTCGACGCGGTGCCTCGTTCAATTCCGGCCGCATCCGAGCAAGGCCCTGGTCGCCTTACGGGGGCTTGGTCCTATGAAAGCGTTCGTCTTGCGAACCGCGGCCTGGGTGACACGGTTTGGTGTAATGATCGCGGCTCTGGCCGCGTTCGGCTGCGGCCCCCCGACGCCGAGCTGGGACTCCGTGCAGGTCTGGGGTCGAGTGACGTACAACGGCAAGCCGGTGAAAGGCGGCTTGCTCGTTTTCGAACCAGGATCGACGACTAACTCCAACTGGGGTGTCGCCCGGATTGAGGAGGACGGAAAATTCAACGTCATTACGAACGATGTTGATGTCAACCTTGAACCCGGCCGCTTTCGCATTTACATGAGGCCCCCAGCGCCACCGGTTGAGCATAAACACGGCCGATTCGCCGAGGAGCACAACGAGTCAGACGAGAAAGCCTTGACCACCGCCGCGACACCCCCGGTGCCCGAACGCTTCCTCAAACCTGAGACCTCACCATTGTGGGTCGAGCTCAAGAAGGAGCCGTCCCGGGTTGATATCGACTTGAAAGACTGATCGAGACCTGGCAGGGCTCACGTCGGAATTGTCTGGTTCCGGAATCTTCAGGCCCAAAAAAAGGCGGCGTCCCGTGGGGAACGCCGCCTTCGCTCGGTTGCGTGCGGACGGCTCACTGGCACGTCAGGCAGGTCGGAGTGACGACCGGCACCATGGTGCACTGTTGCACGGCGATGGTGCGGGCCACCTGGCGGGCGACGACACGGTTGACAGTCACGGGAACCTGCTCCGCGACACAGACCGGAACCTGGCGCGACGCCGTCTCGGCTACCATGCGGCAGGTCTGCACGGGCACGCGCTCGACCCGTTCCTCGGCGACGTAATTGCAGGTGGTGACCTTGTAGGGCTCCACGCGTTCCTCGGCGACGAGCTGGCAGGTCTGCACCTGGTAGGGCTCGACCCGTTCTTCAGACACGTAGTTGCACGTCGTGACGGGGATGGTCTCCACCCGCTGCTCCGCCACCATCTCGCAGGTTCGAACCTCGTAAGGCTCAACCCGTTCCTCGGCGACATAACGACAGGTCTGGACCTCGTAGGGCTCGACCCGCTCTTCGGACACGTAGTTGCAGGTCTGGACCTCGTAAGGCTCGACCCGCTCCTCCGTCACATACCGGCAGGTCGTGACTGGGACGGCCTCGACCCGCTCCTCACTGACGTAGCGGCACCGTGTCACGGGAACCTGGCGAACCATCGTCTCCTGGACGTATCGCGTCTCACTGACTTCGCGAGTCACTGGCCGTGACACCCAGACGCGCTGGCTGACTGTCCGCGGCGGGCACTGAACGGCCACGGTTGCAGTCACCTTGCGATTGAGGTGCAAGCAGCCGAGCAACCCCCGCGGTCGCTCCTCACCACAGAGGTCGCATTCCTGGACCGGCACGCGGACCCTGCGCTCGACGACGGGACCGGGAACCGTGGTGTACTGCCGCTCGTAGTAACCGCACTCGACGGTCTCTTGACGAACCGTCGTGACCGGCCGGCAAATCGAGTACGGCTGTTCGACCATCACGGTCTCGGTCACGGGCTTCATCACGGTATAGTGGCGTTCCTGATTTACCGTCTGGTAGACAGGCCGTTGCACGGTGTAGCGCCGTTCCCTCCGCTCGGTCTGGTAGACCGGGCGCTGGACGGTGTAGCGCCGTTCCCTCCGCTCGGTCTGGTAGACCGGGCGCTGGACAGTGTAGCGCCGCTCCATCTGCTGAGTTTTCACTACCGGACGCATCACCGTGTAGCGCCGTTCCGTATTCACAGTCTGATAAACGGGCCGCTGCACGGTGTAGCGCCGTTCCCGCCGCTCGGTCTGATAGACGGGCCGTTGCACGGTGTAGCGACGTTCGCGGTTTTCGGTCTGGTACACTGGTTTCATTACAGTGTACTTACGCTCGGTGAACGACGTTTCCCAAACGGGCCTCGAGACGGTGTAGTTCTCCGTCTGGTAGGCCGTTCGGTACCGCGTCTCCATGACGGTGACGGGTTCCGTTTCGTAGACGGTCTCATAGACAGTCCGGTAGACGGTCTCGACCTGCGGAGCCAGGCTGACCACATTCAATTGCGTGGCCACGACCGGAGCGGGAGAGCAGCGGTTACAAGCTCCTCCGCCATAGGTGGCCCACGCCGGCGTGGCGAAACCTCCCAAGACGCCGCGGCCGCGCCGGCAGCGAGGCGCACGACTTTCAGGGACTTGAACATGCGGTACTCCTCGGCGGATCTTCGGGCATCCCTGTCGCGATTCGCCTGACTTGAGTCTACACCCATGGCCCGAAGGAGTGCACAGTCTCGTCCCTGAGAAAGCTCTCCCGCTCACTCGAATGAAGTATCCCAAACGGCAAGAGTCCTCGATCGCGTGTAGGAGCAGGCTCGGTTCGGCGACCGGAACATCACCACGGACCACGTGTGCGTTTCCTTCATAATCCGCGGCGATCGTCCGAGATACTCTCAAGAATCTCGCTCGCCGCTGTCGAATACAGTACGTTCGAGGCACACAATGAGCCTTCCAGATCAGTATATCACTGGCTGCCGGCCTGTCTCATCAAATTGGGCAGTTTCCTGAAGTTTCAGGTCGCCCTGTGCCGATCAAGGCAAGTTGGCAAACTCACAAGGCCGCCTATGAGCTACCACAACAGCACACCGTGCGCCAATCTCCGCTTGGCGGACTTCACAATCGCCGCCACAATCGCCACAATTCTTGATCGCCCTGTAGCATCGGAAGAATTGTCCGGAAGGCGCGGTATGTTGTGGAGCAAGCGATAGTCAGGATCGAGGTTGTAATTGTTTCAACACCGCTTGGGCCTGGCTGCGAATGCTCACGAGCCCCGATTGAGTAAGTCCTTCGATCTCCGGTCGGAGAGATCGCGTTAGTTCGGATGATCCGGTGGACAATGAGGACTGGAGTGCTTGAAGGGCTTCTAGTTCGATGGCCTCGATCTTGTTTTGCTTCTCGGTGGTGCTGGGGATGTCGATGACTCGGTCGAGGTCGGCGGTTGAAAGCATTTCCCTGAGCGTGTTGGTGGCGGCCAGGTCTCCTCGCCTGCCGAGGGCCACGGCGGCATTGTAGCGCACATAACGGCTGTCATCGCTTTGCAGCCGTTCCCTCAGCGCTTGACGCGCCGCGTCGCCGCCAAAGAAGCCCAGAGAATATGCGGCAACCTGACGCAGTTCCGGTTCTTCGTCAGAGGCTGCCTTGGCTAGCGCAGCGACGGCACGCGGATCGTCGAACTGGCCATCCAGTCGCGCGGCATGCTTTGCAAGGCTGGCCGCCGCTTCCATGCGGACCGCCGATCCGTGACCCGGCTCAAGCGCCAATGTCAGCGGCTCGATAGGATCGACCTTGCGGTTGTCGCCAAGAGTGGCATCAAGGGTCTGGAACGCGCCGAGGGTCTTGAGCAGGTAGACCTTCAGCTCGGTGTTCTCGTTGGTTTTCAGCTCGTCAGATAGCAGATCGGTCAGCTCGCCCAGAAGGCGCTGGTCGCTGGCCAGCTTGGCGTCGTTTTGAATCAGGCTGGCCAGCTCGAAAGCCGACCTCCAGTCTCCCGAGGCCTGCCTCAATCGCCGCACGTAATCCACCGGGTCGCGTTCACCGCCGGCCAGTTTGCCGAAGAGAAGCCATACCAGAATCACCACCGCGACGACCACCGCCGGGATCACAAAGAGCTGGACGACAAACCCCGCCGACGGCGCTTCGACGGGAGGCAAATCCGGCAGCGGCGGTTGGCCCGAGTCGGTATGGATATTCGAACGATTCAGGTTGTGTGGGTCTTGCACGGTCGGCGCAATCACGAGGACCGGACGCCCCGCCCTGTCCATGACATGGCTCGAGCGCCAGAGGAGTTCATCATTCCAGTGTAGGGATCGGCACGGCCGCGTCAAGCAAGGGTGCTGGGCGGTCGTTTGTGCTCCGCGCCAGCCCCCTGGATCAAGGTCGCGGCGAAATCGAGGTTCCCCGCTTCCAGAAGTAGTAGAAGGGGATTCCGGCCAGAATGCTGCCCAGGGCCGCGGCTGAGACCCGCGGTTTCTCGTAGAATGCCGCGCCGACGAGCAGGGAGGTCAGGCCAAGGTAGACAGCAGGGGTCAGCGGATAGCCCGGCGTCCGGAACGGGCGAGGCAAATCGGGAAGCTTCCAGCGGAGCACGAAGATCGAGCTCATGGCCAGCACCGAGAAAATCGACAGGCCCACGCTGGCATACACGATGATACTTTCAAATGACCCGGTCCAGAGCAGAATCAAGCTCATCCCCACCTGGAATGCGGTGGCCGCGACCGGGGTTCCGGCTCGATGGTTCAGCCGGGCCGCGATGGCGGGAAACTGGCCTCTCCGGGCCATCGCGTAGATCACACGGGGACCGAGCAAAAGGTACGCGCTCAGGGTCGAGAGCAGCATCAGTCCGATCGCCACGCTCAGCGGCGTCGACCATCGCGGGCCGAAAAGTTGCCTGGATGCGATCTCGGCGATCGGCGCAACGACGTTGATCCCCTGCTTGTTGGCGGGGTCATTCACCATGTCCTGGACGACCGCAACGGGCAGCGCCAGCGCGTAGACCGTGTTCACACCCAGGTAGAGCACCATCACAACGGCCGTGCCGATCAGGATGGCACGCGGCAAGACCCTCTGGGCGTCGCGAATTTCACCGGCCAGATAGGACGCGCCGTTCCAACCCGTGTAGGCGTAGTAAATGTAGACGAGCGAAAACGTCATGACCCTGATCAAGCTGCCGTCGATCGGCTTGGGATCATGAAGATTGGCACCGCGCGGCCAGCCCACCGTCAGGCCGGCGACGATCAACAGTCCCAGCACGGCCAGCTTCAAGCCCGTGATCCAGCCCTGAACTTTCGCGGTCCGATCCCTGCCGGAAATATGAATGACCGCGAAAACCAGGATTGTGGTTGTCGCGAGCATACGCTGGATCAAGATGGACTTGCTTCCCTCAAGAACCAATGGTGCGAGCAGATACTTGGCCGAAGCAAGGGCCGAAGCGGCGCTGGGTCCGGAAAAACCGACGAGAAAGGAGGCCCAACCCGAGAGAAATGCCGCCAGGGGTCCATAGGCGTGATAAAGATAAACGTAATCGCCACCGGTGTAAGGCAACGCTGCGGACAGCTCGGCGAGCGTCAAGGCGCCGCACGCCGCGATCACGCCCCCCACGACCCAAAGCGTAAGCATGTATTCATTACTACCGACCAGCGCCATGGTGTAGCCGGAGGTCGTGAGCACGCCGACGCCGACCATGCTCGCGACGACGACAAAGATGGCCATCGCCGTTCCGAACTCGGCTGGCATCGTTGTTTCGGCGACTTGGGTCAATCCGTCCACCTGGTTGTCTGTGTGGTTTTCAGGCATCGAAGTAATCAGAAAAGTTTGGCAAATTGGCGTCCTATGGGTAATTCATCGTAGAAAATGAAGAAAATTCGGTGAACAGGTGGAAACTGAAGATCGTGTCTTAGAATAATAAATGTAGGGAAATGACGTAACCTCAGGACTCTCTTGCAAGCTCTGACTTCTGGAGGTGTCTGCCGTGCGTGAGCTTCGGACCCTGAAGCGGACCCGGCTTGGGTCGCGCGTTCGGAGTGTCCAAGGAAGGCTCTCCATCGAGTTCGGGGACGAGGATGAGGTTGGCGGCGATCAACTCAAAGTCGAGCCGCCAGTCAGGAGTTCCGGATTTCGCCGCCCAAGCAAGTCGTCCGCGCTGAACCAAGAGCGTTCACCCGGCGTACGGACGACCGCTCCGGTATTTCACCCTCTGGCTTATCGTAGCGTGGTGGCAGGTTGGCCTCTTGAATGGAGAGAACTGTGGGGCCAACGCGCCAATGAACTGGAAGAGACAGGCTTGTCCTGGCGTGATGCGGAAACACAGTCGTTTGTCGAGGTCTGGCACAAATACCGCAGTTCCACTGAGACCAGTTCCACCGAGACCCCTCCATCCTCGACGCCGCCTGCCGACGAGTGATCCAGGCGGCGCTGTTTGGGCGATGTCGCCCATGCGCCGTGCAGCCGCGGCGTTGTTGCTGCGCGTGCTCAATCATGTCCGCCGGCCTTCACTCTGCTGGCCTTCTCCCGAACCTCCACCTCTCCTGCCTTCTGGAATTTCGCGATAAATGTCTCTTTGAGTAGAGGACCGGAATGAATCGGCAGCGGCTTGAACCCGGCCACCTCGATCTCGCGGCGGAACTCGGCTTGACTGGCGCGGATGTGGTTGAGAACGAACGCGCTGCTTTTTCCTTCGACGCGATCAAACTCGACCAGTACGATCAGACCTCGGGGCCGCAGGGCCTGATAGACCGACGCTAGAATTTTCTGGTGATCCTCGAGGTGATGATACACGTCACAGAGAAAAGCCACATCCACGGAGCCCGCGGGTAGGTTTGTGGTGCTTTGCGTTCCCCGGACTGTCATAACCTGAGGCTGACCTCGCCTCCTGGCCTCGGCGGCGATATGGTCGAGAAAGGCCTTCGACACATCGACCGCGTAGACCTTACCGCCAGAGCCTACCTCGTCGGCGAAAAGCCGGGTGAACAGCCCCGTTCCCGCGCCTATGTCCGCCACCGCCATTCCCGGCTTCAGATCCAGGAACTTGACGATCTCGTGGCGCTTGGCGAAGACTTCCCGATCGTTGGACTCGAAACGCTTGATGAAGTCTTCTACGCTCCCCTTCTGAAACTGGGCATTGATCTGAGGATCGACCTTCTTCGAACTCCTTTTTGTCTGCGCAGGATCCCGGGTCGTGGGCACCTGTGCCGAGGCTGTCAGGAACAAAGAAGAACTTCCCACGGCGACCATCACTGCCCGCTGCACCCATCGCGCCAGCATTCGCACCGCTCCGCGTCGATTCGATCAGAACCTGGAGATCACTAAAGGCGAGCACGCAAGGGTCCTAGTTAACCATTCCCCGGTCGCTCAACCAAGAGGCCAGCAGCCGACCCGTACGATTTCAGCGAGACGGATGCTCACAAGAGGGATGCTCTGGGTCCCATCCGGGCAAGCGTCCAGAGCCGCCGGCAAGAGCACGATCGGCGCTTTTGCTGCCGGCCTCCGGCTCGGGTAAAAAGAAAGAATGGACGATCGCAATCGACAGATCCCGCCGCGGCTTTCCGACTGGTCGCCAGGCATGGAGCCGCCGCGTCCGGAATCTGGAGAAACGTGCGTATTGCAGGTGAATCTCGACCCGAGGCCGGAGTGCGGCGATCTTGAGCAGTTGCGCGAGTGGAGCATTCTTTCCGCGGCAGAGCGGGCTCGCGCGAGCCGGTTCGTCCGGCCTCGCGACGGTCGGCGGTTCACGGTTTGCCGCGGCGCTCTGCGTCTGATCCTGGGCCACCTGACGGGCGCTGCGCCCAGAATGTTGCTTTTCGATTCGGTGCTGGGGGCAAGCCGGAACTGGCCGGCCCCGGGCCGCCAGGCGATGTTTCCTTGCCGCGCTTCAATGTGACACATTCAGACGACCGAGCGCCTGATCGCCGTCAGCTATGATCGGGAACTCGGGGTTGACTTGGAGCGGCTGAGGACAATCTCGGAAGCGGCGCGGATCGTCGAGTCGTATTTCACTGCCGCCGAGTTGGTCCAGTTCGCAGCGCTCGAGGAATCCGTCCGCGCCTCCGCGTTTCTTCGAGGCTGGACTCGCAAGGAAGCGATTCTCAAGGGCAATGGAGTGGGGCTTGCGGGGCTGGCGACCAGTTACGAAACCATGTTTGGAACCACGGAGCTGACCGACACTTTTGCACCCGCTTCGCCCCTGCCTCGGATCGGCGAATGGTGGCTTTGGGAGGCCGCGCCTACGGCGGGCTACGTCGCGGCGCTGGCCGTGCGGGGGGCCTATGAATCGGGGTCGAACTGCCTGCCCGTTGACTCTCCGCCTCACGATCACGCGTTGCACGGCCGGCTAGGCAGGACGTAAAATCGTTACGAGTCTATCGATGCGAAGGGAGCAAGGTTTCGTCCGGTCGGCCTGCAGGCGGGTCAACACCAGCCCTGGGCAAAAGGAAAGCTACGCCGACTATGGAACTGGTCGTCCTGGGTCTGATTGTCGTATTCATCTACGCGTTCATCCGTGTGCTGGCGTCTTTCAACACCTGGATGACCAGCACGCAATACCATGCTTACCGCCAGCTTGCCCATCGACTTGACGGCCGCTACGAGAGCCGGGGACTCGGCGATCCTCCCACCGTCAGTTTGCAGTACCACGGCACGGCTGTTCGCGTGGGACTTGCTCCCACTATTCCCGGACAGCCGGCCAGCCCACGTACCCGGGTGGTCGCTCGGTTTCGGTCGGGAATTCCCTTCCGGCTGGAGCTTGCGCCGGTTTCCCGCCCTGCCCCAACGCAGCCGCCCAAGGGAACACAACCAGTGCAGACGGGCGACGCCGTGTTTGATCACGCGTTCGTCGTCCAGGCCAACGATGCCGAGATGGCGCGTGATTTCTTGAACCCCCTGGTTCGCCAGGCGATCGTCAATCTGCAGCGGCTGGTTCACGCCGGCGGAATGCTGCTATCCATCAATCCGGAACGGCTCTTGGTTCAGGTAGACCGCAACCTCGGTCAGAGTACCGAGGCTCTCTGTCAGGCGGTCAGCGAGTCACTGGCGATTCACGACGGTCTGCAGCTTGGCGTCAGCCGGCGAATGCGACAGGGAATCGAGATCGTGAACAATCGGGAATCCTGCGACGAAGACCTGGGGCCGCCTGTCTGCAAGGTTTGCGGAGCGATCATCGACGGCGGACCCGTTATCATCTGCTCCAGTTGCCGCACTCCCCATCACGGGGATTGCTGGGAATATGTCGGGGCCTGCTCGATTTACGGCTGCGGTTGCAGGCTGGGGGAGCCGATCGCCGGGTCGAGAGTCTGATCGGCAGCCGGTCGCCGCGGAAACCGGGTTTTGATGCTCGGCCAGGATTGGGGCGACCAAGCCGGCCTTCCAGAGTCCGGCCAAGCAATAGGGCCGCCAAATCGAGCGGCAGGTCGAGCGCGACCCGTGCGCGGAGCTGTTCGCAGTGGCGGGTTATCACCTCGAAGGCCGGCGGCCCGCTCTGGCCACCTTGCCGGCAATTGTTTATCTCCACTCGAACCGGTCGCGATCGGGCACGATGTCCACTGTGCGGTCAGGGAGGTGCACGCGGTACGCTGAGGTCGGAACAACCTGGAAATCCATCCCAAGCACGTCGCGGAAGGCGGCCATCGGCTCACCGTCCCGTAGCCCCATGAGAGCCGTCGCTCCGGCGTCGAATGTGAAGGGTCCGCGTTGGAAGTAACCCGCGCAGCCGCCGATCTTCGAGTGCGCCTCAAGTAGCGCGGTGCACATACCCATGCGCTGTGCCAGAGCGGCTGCAGCCAGCCCCCCATCCCGCCGCCGACCACCACCAGATCGTAGACCAACCAAGTCCTCCGATAAATTCCTTGCCCGGCCTTCTGGAGCCCCCCTGGCAACAAGCTTGCCCGGCTTAACACCGTAATCAGTGTAGGCAGGCGGCGGGTCTTCGTCCCCCGGCCGTCCGCCTCTCCACCGGATTTCCGTACAGTTCCCGGTTTGATAGATTAAATGTGCTTGGCCGCCTGGAGGGTGAAGCCCGCGGAGCTGACCACGGAATCAGCTCCTGGGAAGGAATCAAGGGGAGGGCATGGGATGTCGACGATTCGTGAAGCTGGCGACCCTGGAAGACATTCCGGTTGGGGCGGCCAAGGAAATTGAGTTTGAGGGTCGAGTTTACGGCCTCTTCAATGTGAATGGCGAGATCCTGGCGATCGACGGAATTTGCCCGCATCAGGGAGGACCGCTCGCCGATGGCTCCCTGGAAGGGACGACAGTGACCTGTCCCTGGCATGGCTGGCAATTCGACGTCAGGACTGGAAAGACGCCACTGGGCCCGAAGATCAAGCAAGCGGTTTTCGAAGTGAAGATCGAAGGACAGGATGTGCTTGTTGGCGTTCCCTGAGACCCGCTGGCCGTCGGGTTCGCCCTGCCGATGCACAACAAGACTCTCGGGCTTTCGCCTGGGCTTGGGACCATCCGTTCCCCGCCTCTCTCGACCTCAAGCATCGTGACCGTCATCCGTGATTCGATACCGCCAATTTCGCAATTCCGATCCGCCGGCCTTGGTCGGGCTCTGGAACCAGTCGGTTCCCGAACTCGGGGCCGTGCGCCGCTTCCGAGTGCACGAGCTGGACAGCCATGCTTTCGGTACTGCATGCTTCGATCAGGCCGGGCTGATTGTGGCCGAGCGCGATGGCCAGGTTCTCGGCTATGTCCACGCGGGATTCGGGCCCGACCTGCCGGTCGAGTCCTCCGCCCCGTTTTCCTTGGACAGTGCGCTGGGGACGATTGCCATGCTCGTTGTTGATCATGGCGCAAGTGACGCGCAGCTGGCACGCGGATTGATACTCCAAGCCGAACGCTACCTGCGCTCGCGGGGGGCGAGAGTTCTCTACGCCGGCGGCCAGTTTCCGCTGAATCCCTTTTACTGGGGTCTTTACGCCGGGTCTGAGGGCTCGGGCGTCCTGTCGGGGCACTCCATTTTTTCCCAAACGCTGACGGCGATGAATTACGAGCCCGTCAGCACGACCGTATGTCTGGAGTTCGATCTCGCCAGCCCGGAACCACGCGATGCGCGCGCCGTCCTGACTCGTCGCCAGACTCGGCTCGAGGTCGAGGAAGATGCGTTGCCGATCCACTGGTGGGAGAACCTGTTCGTGAGCGAGTTTCATTTAACCCGCTTCCGTCTGCTGGCGCGATCCGACGGGACTGAGCTTGCCCGGGCGAGCACCTGGGACATGTCCTGGTTCGGCCGGGGCGACGGCCGGACTCGCACAGGTCTGAGCAGCTTGGAAGTCGCGCCAACCCACCACCGAAAAGGCTATGGACATTACCTGGTCTCGGAAGTAATCCGGTGGGCGCGAGATCAAGCGTGCGCCTTGGTCGAGGTGCAGACATCAGCGAGCAACCAACCGGCCTTGGCCCTTTACCAGACTCTCGGCTTCGTGCCCGTGGACGAGTCCACCGTCTATCGTCTGCCAGCTCAGTTGGTCGACCGTTTCTCCCTCGGTTGAGATCTGGTCGCGGCATTCCTTTTTCTTTATACTTCTCCGACCGGTAGGCGGAGTTGAAGCAATTGGCTGGCTTTACCGAGCGAAAGTTCTCGTGAGACAACCGGCGCGCTCTGCTGGCGGGCATGACCGCAGATCGCAAGCGGAAGAGACAATTCTATGGCACGACGCACGCTCAACCGACATGAACTACGCGCCGCGGCGGAAGCCGCCGAGGCGCTTGGCTTGAACACGCCAGCCGAGTCGCGCACCAAGAGACCCGCGCGCGAGCATTCTGAGCCGCCGCTGCGGTCCAAACCGGTTGCCGGCCCCCGGATGCGTATGGTCTGGGCCGTCTGCGATATGGGAGGGCGGACCGTCGCGACTTTCGAGTACGCCCAAAAAACCGAGGCCGAGGCCCACATCGCTGCACTCAAGGCACGCGGAAAAGGACCCCACTTTCTGCGTTCCGTGAAGGAACCCATGGCTTCAGGCGGCGACGGTCGTCGTGCTTGACGATCCGGGAGAAACCGCGTGTCGCTGGCTGAGTTTAGTCAGTGCCATCAAGCTTACTCGCCGATCTTCCTGTTCACCTGCGGATCTTGATCGGGACGACTGGTTGTCTTGCACGCGGGCATGGTCTAGAATCAATTCTATTCAGGAGTGCTTGTTAACACTGTACTTGGAGCGGGGAACGAGAAGCGCCGTGGCCGCCATCGACGATCGCCAGACTCAAATTAGTGCAAGATCGACAACCGGAGCCGACGTTCTGGTCGAATCGCTGGTACGGCATGGAGTCGAGGTCATTTTCGCGTATCCCGGCGGCGCCAGCATGCCGATGCACCAGGCGCTGACGCGATACCGGGATCGGATCAGGACCATCTTGCCGCGGCATGAGCAAGGCGGGATTTTCGCGGCCGAAGGGTACGCGCGCGTCACTGGACAGCCCGGCGTGGTGATGGCGACTTCCGGCCCAGGCGCGCTCAACCTGGTCACCGGGCTGGCGGACTCCAAGCTCGACTCGATTCCCCTGGTCGCGATCACGGGGCAGGTTCCCAGCCATGTCATTGGCACTGACGCGTTCCAGGAAACGCCAATGATCGAAGTCTGCCGCGCGATCACCAAGCATCACTACCTGGTGCAAAACGCCAGGGACATTGCTCGGGTTATGAAGGAAGCATTTCATATCGCCAATACCGGCCGGCCCGGCCCGGTCCTGGTCGATATTCCCAAGGACATTCAGAACACCGTGGTGGCCCACCCGGATTACGACGTGGCCATGGACCTGCCCGGTTACCTGCCGCCGCCGCCCCCGTCGCCGGAGAAGATCCGCGAGGTCGTTGCGGCCATCGCCCAGAGCGAGCGGCCCATCATCTATTGCGGAGGTGGAGTACTGGCCTCCAATGCCCATGAAGAGCTGCGCGAGTTCGCCACCAGGACGGGCATTCCCGTGGCGATGACCGTGCACGGCCTGGGGTCGATTCCCAGCGATCATTACCTTTCACTCAACATGCTAGGCATGCACGGCACCATCTACGCTAATTACGCCGTGAACGACGCAGACCTGTTGCTGGCTCTAGGAGTTCGATTCGATGACCGTGTCACCGGGAAGCTTAGCGAGTTCGCCAAGCACGGGCGCATCGTCCACGTGGAGATCGACGCTTCGGAAATCAACAAAAACAAACACGCTCACATCCCGGTTCATACCGATGTCAAGGCGTTTCTGAGGGCGATCAACCCGCTGGTCGGGCCCGGCAACCGGCGCGCCTGGCACCAGCAGATCGACGAATGGCGGACCGCTGAGCCGATGACCTACGATCAGCGGGACGACGTGATCCTTCCCCAGTATGTGCTCGAGCAGTTCTCGAAGCTGACCAGGGGGGAATTCCTCATGTCCACCGGGGTCGGACAGCATCAGATGTGGGCCGCCCAGTGGACTCAGTTCAAGCATCCGCGCACCTGGATGACCTCCGGAGGCCTGGGGTCGATGGGTTACGGTCTGCCGGCCGCCATGGGCGCTCAGGCGGCATTCCCCGAGGCCTTGGTGGTCGACATCGACGGCGATGGCAGCTTCCTCATGAACATCCAGGAACTCGCCACGCTCCACTGCGAGAAGCTGCCGGTCAAGGTCATCATACTGAACAACCAGCATCTGGGCATGGTCGTTCAATGGGAAGATCGCTTCCACGCGGGGAATCGGGCTCATACCTACCTGGGGCCAGTGCACCTCCCCGAAGCCATCGGCAAGGGCGAGGGAGAGGTCCCCGATTATATCTACCCCGACTTCGTCGAAATTTCCCGGGGATTCGGCATCGCGGGCCGGCAGATCCGTGAAAAATCGGAGGTGCTGGGAGCCCTCGAAGAGATGATCGCTCACCCCGGTCCTTACGTCCTGGATGTGCTGATTCCCTACCAGGAGCACGTTCTGCCCATGATCCCCTCGGGTGGTACCGTGCGAGACATCATCAAGAGCTGACCACCGGCTGTCCGCTTTACCTGGCAATGCTTCTTGGGTCTTTCCCCCCTTGGATCGGGTTCCCAAAACCCCGCTAGCTTTCAAGACATGGCAAAAGGAAATAGCTTTCCCACGCTGACAGCCGAGGAGGCTGCCGAGCTGATTCCTCATGGGGCGATGGTCGGGGTGAGCGGATTCACGCCGGCCGGATCCCCCAAGTCGGTGCCAAGGGCCATCGCCCAGCGGGCGCGGGCCCTGCATGCGGCGGGAACACCGTTTCAAATCCGGCTGCTTAGCGGGGCTTCCACAGGCGCCGCCTGTGACGATGAGCTGGGTCTGGCCGAGGCAGTTAGCTGGCGAGCGCCTTACATGACCTCCGCGCCGATGCGGAAACTCGCCAACACCGGCCGGCTTGACTTCGTGGACATGCACCTCTCGCATGTGGCCCAGATGGTCATGGAAGGATTCCTGGGCCGGATCGACTTCGCGCTCATCGAGGCAACCGAGATCACTGCCGATGGTCGAGTCTACCTGACGACCGGCATAGGCAACTCGCCCACGTTTCTACACAAGGCCGACAAGGTAATCATCGAGCTCAACGCCTATCACCTGAGGCGGCTCCGCGAGCTGGCCGATATCATCATTCTACCGCCGCCGCCGCGTCACTCCAATCCAGATGAGCGATCCGCTCGATCGAATTGGTAGACGGTACGCCGAGGTTGATCCGGCCAAGGTAGTGGGGGTCGTGCACACAAATGAACCGGATGGAGGACGAGCCTTCAGCGCGCCCGACGAGGTCAGCCGCAGGATCGCCGGCCACGTCGCGCAGTTCTTGCTCGACGAGATGGCCGCGGGACGGATTCCAGCCCAGTTCCTTCCATTGCAGAGCGGCGTGGGGAACGTTTGCAACGCCGTTCTGAGCGGTCTTGCCGCCAACGATGGCTTTCCGCAATTCAAAATCTATACCGAAGTTCTGCAGGACGCCACGCTCGATCTGATTGCCGCGGGCTCCGTGACCGCGGCAAGCACCACTTCGCTGACGCTGACCAATGAGAAGCTGAAGTTTCTCTACGATCACTTCGACGAATTCGCCGATCGAATCGTCCTGCGGCCGCAGGAGATCTCAAATAACCCCGCGATCGCCCGCCAGCTAGGCGTCATTGCAATCAACACGGCGATCGAGGTAGATGTCTACGGCCATGCCAATTCCACCCATTTCTACGGCACCCAGCTCATGAACGGCTTGGGCGGCAGCGGGGACTTCGAGCGTAACGCCTACCTGTCAATCCTTATGTGCCCCTCGACGGCCAAGGGAGGCAGGATCACGACGGTGGTTCCGATGTGCTCACACGTTGATCACAGCGAGCACTCCGTCCAGGCCATCGCAACCGAGTACGGGCTGGCCGACTTGCGAGGGCTCTCGCCGATCGCGCGAGCCCGCCGCATCATCGATCAATGCGCCCATCCGGCCTACAGGGACTACCTGCGCCATTATCTGGAATCGGCCCCGATGGGGCACATCCGGCACGATCTCAGGCGGTGCTTTGAGCTCTACACCAACCTTCAAGATCACGGTGCCATGCTGCCGGATCTGGACCTGTCCCAGTTCGAGCTCAATTGACCCAGATCGGCTCATCCATAAGAAGACCGTATTTCTTCATTTTCTTGTAGAGGGTCGTGCGGTTGATATCAAGCACGCGGGCCGTTTCCTGGCGATTCCAGTTGAATGCTTGAAGGGCCTGGATGATGATTCGTTTCTCCGGCTCCTCGAGCGCTTCCTTGAGAGGCCGGATTCCCATCGGCAAATGGGGTCGATTGCTGCTGGCGGAGCCAGCACGCGACTGGCGCTGGTAGTTCAGGATTGGAGCCAGGTGAGTGGAGTTGATTCGCGGGCCCGAGCAGCGAGCAACGGCACGCTGGATAACGCCCTTGAGCTCACGCACGTTGCCTGGCCAGTCATGCCGCTGCAAGGCGTCTAGCGCGTCGCGGCTGAACCCGACGACGTCCTTGCGAAATTCCTGTGCGAAACCGGCGCGGAAATGCTCGGCCAGCAGCTCGACGTCGGCTCCCCGGTGCCGCAGGGGGGGCACCATCAGGCAGAATGTACTGATCCGGTGATAGAGTTCCGGACGGAACCTCCCTTGCTCGACGACCGCAGGCAAATTGTCGCTGCTGGACAGAACGAAACGAGCTCCATTGAGCCCCGCCTGCCGGTGCTGACTGGAGGCCACTTCAATATCGTGGAACTGAAGTTCGCGGAGCAATTGGAGCTGGATTTCCTGCGGCAAGGAGGTCACTTCCTGAACATGAAGAGTCCCGCCGCGTGCTTGAGCCAGCTTTTCGGCCCAGACACTGATTGCCGACACGGGGTGAAACGCCGGACCCTCTAGTTCTTCGTCCTCCCGCTCGGGTTCAGTCAGTTCGCTGGCCTTGAGGCTAATGAATGGGCCGCCGGCCTGCCCGCCGCCCAGGTGAAGAAGATGGGCTAGCAACGACTTACCGGTTCCGGGCTCACCCATGATTAAGACCGAAGAGCGAGTTGCCGCCAGGGTGCTAGCCATCTCGATGATTTGCTTGAGGCTGGGATCGGCGGTGACCAAGTCGATTTCCCTGGCCAAATCAACGTTGTGAGCTCCAACTTCTGGCCGGCTTGCCGGCCTTTGGGCCAAGGCCACCGAGGGCGCCCCACCCTGCTGACCGGCGGTGGGCATCTGGGAGTTGCTCGGCAGCGGGATGGTCATGCCGTTGGACTGATAGAACTCGACTGAGGATGGCGGGGCCTGTGTCGGCGAACTGGCCGCAGGCCGCGTCGCGGAGACGGGCACGGTCGCCACGGTGGCTCCAGCCGGCTGAGCCTGCACCTCGATCGACGCAACCTCGCTTTGCTCCAGCGCCTGCAACACGGCCGCTCTCAGCTCGGCAGCGGGCACCGGATACTTCAGAACAGCCATCGCTCCCAGCCTGAGCGCCTCCTTGGCGCGATCGGGATGAACCCGACTAAACATCAAGAGTACCGGGACATCGGAGTGCTTGCGCCGAACGTAACTCAGCAGCTCCAGAGCATCGGCGTCACCAGGATCAACACTCACTAGGACCAGACTGATCGGGTTTCGCTCGATGAATCGCACCGCGGCCCGGTCAGTGGGCGCTTCCTCGATTAGGTGCCCTAGCGACTTCAACATCGAAGTCAACAACGAAAGTCCTTGGGGCTCGGGACATACAATTAGGATTCGGAACTTGCGCATAGAATTCATTCGTTCTCTCCTCTCACGCGCTTACGTGAGAGAGCACGAGGCCGTTTCGTCTTCCGTGAGAGCTGGGTGGGGTCACCGACTTCTCATCGCGTGCTTGACCCCTAACCCATAAACCAAACGAGGTCCAACCGACACAGTTGAATCGCAAGGTCACTTCCCTGGGGGTTTGCAAAAAGGCAGCTTGGCGTTGCGTCGGAGTTATCCGACTCACCGCATCACGTCGTTCTGAGTAAACGTCTATGTCATGGATGCAACATCGTCAAACGAGTGAGCTTGGCCGGTCTGTTTCCCCGCGGGAAGATTTCCACGATCGGTGAGGCTGATCGCGGAGCGTTCGCGCTGCATAGCTCAATGGAGAATGTCTTAGCTAAAAATAACGCATTACCCAGTTTAGGGATCCTCTCGTTGATACCCAAGAGCCTAGTGGAGGGGTTCGGCGGAGACACCCGGCAGCCCCCTCCCAATAGTTGGAACAGCCTTATCGAGCACGAGGATGCGCCTCCTGATATATATGGAGCAAGCGGTCCCTCGTGACGTGTGTGTAGATCTGCGTGGTGGTGAGATTACGGTGTCCAAGCAATTCTTGAACGCTTCGCAGATCGGCTCCCCTGTCTAGCAGGTGAGTAGCAAAGCTGTGTCGTAGCGTGTGTGGGCTGGCAGCGCTGGTCAGACCGGCTCGTGCCAGGTGATCCTCCAAGAGTCGACCCACACTCCGCGTCGTCAGCCTGGTTCCATATCGGTTCAAGAACAGGGCCTGCTCGCCGGCTGACTCGGGATGACGGATGGGGAGATAGTGTTTAATCCAGCGAATCGCCATCGAGCCAACTGGGCAGAGTCGTTCCCGCCGGCCTTTGCCGCGAACCCGAATCAAGACTGCCTCAAAGTCGATATCGTCAAGGTTTAGCCCCACCAGTTCGCTGACCCGAAGCCCCCCGCCGTAAAGGGTTTCAAGCATCGCCCGGTCGCGCACCCCGAGCGAGGTCTCAACCGGAATGGCGTCCAGCAGCCTAATCACGTCGTCAATCCGCAGCAGCCTGGGCAATCGTTGAGCTTGTCTAGGGTTGCGTAGACCGCATGTCGGGTCCGAGGTGACCGTACCCTGACGCCTCAGGTAGCGATAGAACGACGCAGACTTGCCAGCCGCCGCGCAATTGTCGATGTGGCATAGCCTTGCCCGTTCAACCAAGCTGAATAACGGCGAAACCGGGCCGAGTCGGCGATCGTGGGATCAATGCCGTCCTTCTGGTTCTCCTCAAGATACCGTGAGAATAATTCCATATCGTCGTGGTAAGAGCGTAAGGTGTGCGACGAAGCCCGACGCTCCGCCTGGAGATTGGCGAGAAACGAGTTGATGGATTCGTGCATTGGACGTCCCCCTGGCGACTTTGGAACCGGACGAAGGGAACCTGTTGCTGTCCTTTGCACATAGTTTCGGCGTTTTCTTGTGCTATGCCCCCTTGTTGACCACGATTTCTGGAAGCAGGTTAGTCATGACGCAGGATTGGCTTCATTGTTGCGAGCACTTTTCCGTGGTTCAAGGCGTAATCCCCGGACGATCGGTGATTCTAAGTGCCTGTAATGTCTAATCGATCTCTGGGTTACAAGATCGCAGGCTAGCTCTGTCGGAAGGTGGTAAACGGCAACCATCGTCGGTCAAAAAAACGAGCGGGTCTTTTCTTGAAAGGGTAAAGGAGATAAAGTTATCTTCGCCGTGGAGCAGCGGCTAGCTCGCCAGGCTCATAACCTGGAGGTCGTAGGTTCGATTCCTACCGGCGCAACTTGAGTCATAAGAACCCCCGCTTGGCGGGGGTTTCTCATGCGCCTCGTGAGTTCTTCTGTCCTTTCCCAAAGGAATGGTAGGGCCGAGCGACTGCGTACCCGTCCACGCGTCCGCCGGAGGTAGCTTGGGATGGCTCTTCCCGACCGGCGATCGCTCGGCTCCCGCGCGGCTGCTTCATTTGACCTCCAGCAGTTGCGGTCTGACGAATCGCATGATACGTTCTCTTGATTGCAATTGCACCACGTCCCGTCCAATTCAGAGCTCGCGGGACTCGAAGCGCATGCCTGAAACGCAGTCCCAAGAATTCGAAACTCTGACTCATCGCTTGGTCCTGCCGCGCGATGCCAATCACCACGGGACACTCTACGCGGGAACCCTCCTCGCTCTTGCCCTGGAGGCCGGCTACGCGACGGCCTTCCGTGCCGCCGGGTTGAACGCCAATCTCGTCCTCAAACGAGTCCTCGACCTGCGCTGCTATGAACCTGTTCCGGTCGGCCAAGTTGTGCAAATTCGAGGCCGGCAGATCCATCGCGGCAGTGCCCAAATCGTAGTTGCACTGTGGGGCACACCCTTGCCTGACCGATCCGCACCGTGGATGGATGGTTCTATGCAGTTCGTTCAGGTCGATGAATCGGGTCGTCCCGAACCACTGGACGAAGAGCCGGATGACCAGCCGATGATCGTCGAGCCACCCTGGTCGGGCCTTCAGGAACGGACTCGTAAGCTGCTGCGCGTTCGCCAATGAGCCGTCTCGGATTGGGTAGTTATGCGCCGTTAGAGTCCACGCACTCATTCTCGCTACGTTTACGGCGCACGGCATGGGTTGGGACACAGCGATAAATTATTCTTAAAGTCGCGTATCGATCACGTCGCTGGCGCGCAGTACAGGTTGGCTGCGAGGCTTTGATCGCGATTCTCTTCAATGGCCAGTGATGCGGGGGCCTGACGGGCATGGACACCTTTGGTACCGGGGTCGAACGCGGGCTCACCCATCAGCTCGAACGGCTATTTGCGAACGGCACGGCAACCGGGCTGAGCGAGGAACAGCTTCTGGATCGATTCACGATCGAAAGGGACGGGTCGGCGTTCGAAGCTCTGCTGGACCGCCATGGACCGATGGTCCTGGGCGTTTGTCGCCAGTTTCTGCGTGATCCCAATGATGTCGATGATGCGTTTCAGGCCACCTTCCTGGTGCTGGTTCGAAAGGCTGCTAGTTTGCGAAGGAAGGATCTGCTGGGCAACTGGCTGTACGGGGTGGCCTGCCGGGTGGCCCTGAGGTCTCGAAGCGTGGGAATCCGCAGGCAGACGACAGTCGCCCTGTCCGAGCGGCTGGAAGGTTTGCCCTGCGCCGGCGGATCAAGATTCTCCGAGCCGGTGTCCGAGACCGTCCTCAGAGACGAGGAGCGTCCCCTGGTCCATGAAGAGGTCAACCGCTTGCCCCGAAAGTACCGGACGCCGATCGTGCTTTGCTATTTCGAGGGCCTGACCCACGATCAGGCCGCGGCACGGCTAGGCTGGCCGGTCGGCACGGTCAAGGGGCGGCTCTCACGGGCGCGAGACCTGCTGCGCACGAGGCTTTCCCGCCGGGGCGTCTCGGTCGCATCGACGGCCCTTGCGGCCCATCTGGCAGGATCCGAGCTGAAGGCGTCGGTCCCTGCATCGCTGACGAGCTTGACACTCAATGCCGCACTTTGGGTCGCTGCCCGCCACGGTGCCGCGATCACCGCCTCGTCGGCCGTCTCGCTTCCTGTGGCCTCACTTACCGAAGGAGTCTTGCACACTATGATCCTGTCTCAAATCAAATCGATTGTGATTCCCTTTTTGGTCGCTGCTGGTGTTCTCACTACCGGCGCCAGCGTGGTCGCGTTGCAGGGGGGCGTCGGCAGCTCCAGCAGACCCCGGCAGAATCGACCCAATGATCCGCACGCCGCCGCCTCCACAAACGCACCAATTCTTCGCGCCGGCGGAGTCTGCACCCGCTCCGGTGGAGGTCCAACTCGCTCGCCAGATTCTCGACGACCTGCAAAAATTAACGTCGGGTCGGGTCAGCTGAACGACCCGGAATCCTACCATACGTGGTCCCTTCGCCTTTTGGAGGCGGAGAAACGCGAGACGCCCGAAAACTCCCCTCCGATCGCGGCCTGTGAGGGTCATCTCCAGCGGATGACCCGGATGCTTCAGAGTGGGGAGGTACTTGCGAAAGCCGGCCGGCAATCCTCGTACGATCTCGCACGATGGAAGTACTTCGCCAAGGAAGCCGAGCGCATGCTGGAGGAAGCCAAGGGCGCCGCAACCATGCGGCGGCATGCTGGGCCCTATGATGGGCGGAATGATGGCAGGATGTCAGGTGCCAGCATGATGCGCGGAGCGATGGGATCGATGGGTGCAGCCACCGGAAATATCGTCGCGCAGCCCGCCGAAAAGCCGAGCACCGCAGCGGCCGCGACGAACCCCGGCCAGGCTCAGCCCCAGCCGAAGCCTCAAGGCGGAGACCTCGGCGGGGGATTCGGTGGTGGCTTCGACTCGTCCGGCACCGACGAGCAGATCGCCCGCCTCCGGATCGCTCGGATGTCCGCCGCCCTGTCAAGACTTGACAAGAACCCCAAGAATATCGCGGTCATCAAGAAGCTGGAAGAGCCGATGGCCTTGCACTTTCCGACCGCAACCCCCCTGGAAGAAATCCTCAACCACGTCAAGGAAGCGACCAAGGGGTCCGATGGCAAGCGTTTATCGATCTATGTGGATCCCCTGGCGCTCCAGGAGGCGGAGAAAACCTTGGAGTCACCCGTGGTCATCGACCTCGAGGACGTCCCTCTGAGGCTCTCACTCCGACTTGTCCTCAAGCAACTCGGGCTGGCTTATTGCGTGCGCGAGGGCGTGGTGATGATCAGCACGATAGAGGGCATTAAACAGGAGCTCGAGGAGGCAAGGGCCGAGCAGATGGGCCTGAACCCAGAGAATTATCGCTTGCAGGCGGCATGGGGCATGGGCATGGGCGGCATGGGCCGCCCGGGTGGCATGATGTGAACTTCTCCTCATCGCGCGACCGCCGAACTCACCGCAAGGCTCGCCGATCGTGATTCGGCGGTCGCCACTTCGGCTACCGGCAAGGCCGCCATCTCCTTTCTCGCATCCCTTGAGAAACTAAGTGTGTTCCTCACGTCGCGCAGCGCCTTCCGGGCCCCGGCGTACTTCGGATCAAGCTGCAGGGCCTGCTCGAAGCACGTTGCGGCCTCCTCATGACGCTCCTGGGCGCGGAGGACCAGCCCAAGATTGAGGTATGCCTCGTCGCGGCAACCCTGGGTGCAGCGAATCGCCGCCCGATGAGCCATCTCAGCCTCCTTGAGTCGACCAGACCTGGCCAGGATGCCGCCGAGGTAGATATGTCCGCTTGCCTCGTCGGGCATGTTGTCGATGGCGCGCCGATACCAGGCGGCGGCGGCCTGGTAGTCGCCTTTGGCCCTTTGCAGATGTCCCATCTGACTGAGCGGAATCCAGAGCTTGTCCGGCGGGCAAAGTGCGATCGCCTGCTTGAGGGCTTGTTCCGCTTCGGAGTGGCGGGCCAGCTCGAGCAGGGCCTCTCCCAGGACCTTCCAGGCTGGCCCGCAGTCGGGGTACTCGCAAAGGAATTCGCGAGCCCGAGCAACGGTCAAGGCCGGTAGATCAGCCTTGTGCGCAGGCGCAATCGCTTCCAGCGCGCATTGATCCCTTCGTTTTCATTCATCGGGGAAGCACTCCTCATCGTGAGTCACCCAGCGGAGCGAGACACCATCACACACCCCGCGCTGCTTTCATGAGGAATGATCTGATTCAGCGGTTTACCGCTTGCATGAAATCCGTCAAATTGATGTAAGACATGAATTCGACTTTTGTCGAGAACAAAGGGGAGTGTGAAGCCCGGAGACTCTGCCGGCCTGATCATTCGATGCGGCCGGCCCCGACCGCTTTACAAGCCTGAAGCGCAAGCGAAGGAGGCGCTTAGCCCGTGATCGTCAGTCCCTCGGCCAATTCCTTGGGGTCGGACTTGCGCGTCATGGGAAGTTCGATGGTGAAAGAGGATCCCTGGCCGGGTTGCGAGGTCACGACGATGGTTCCGCCGTGCTCGGCGATGATCTTGCGGGAGACAGGCAGTCCCAGGCCGGTCCCGCGTGCGCCCTTGGAGGAGGCGAAGATTTGAAAGAGCGAGCCGATTTCTGATTGATCAATACCCACGCCATTGTCGGCGACACAAATCCGGGCAGTCGAGTGTTCGGCGTCCCATTCAGTGACGATGGAAACCCGTGCGTTCTGGCGCCCTCGCAGGCATCGATCGCGTTGGTGACGATGTTCAGCACGGCGCGGTGGATGCCCTCGGGATCGATCATGACCCGCGGCATGGTGGGGCACGGCTGACACGCGAGCTGGACTCCGAGTTCCTCGGCTCGCGACTGCATCAGCTCAACCACGTCGTCAACGGTCTCGTTCAGGTCGGTGGCCTCCAGCGCGGGCTCACGATCCTTGGAGAAGGAAAGCATGTCCATGACCATGTTATAAATCTTGGCCTGGTTCTTCTCCACGATCGTCCAGCCCCGGCGAACGATGGTCTCATCCTTCTCATTGAGACCCAGGTCGATGAGGTAGCTTCCTCCCCGAATGCCCTGAAGGATGTTCTTGATGTGATGGGACAGGGTGGCAATGGTCTGGCCAACGGCGGCTAACCGCTCGGCCTGAATCTTGGCGTTGTAGAACATCGTGTTCTCGATGGCGAGTCCGGCCTGGTGGCCGATCGCGACCATGAGCGTAAGCTGGTCTGGCGAGAACTTCCCTCGCGTGGCCTCCTTGCCGCCCGGGACAATGGCCAGTCCGCCTTCGGAACGGATATCGGCGTAGAGTACGCCCAGGGTGGTGTGCCGCCCCTGGATCGGGACGCAGATGGCCTCGCGGATGCGGTATTCGACGATCGACTGCGCAGGGCTGAACCGCTTGTCCGCCGGCGCGTTGGTGGTGATCACCCCCTGCCCTTGGTCGAGCACGTAATCGACGATCGTGCGCGAGATCGTCATCCGTTCGTCAGACTCAACGGGTTCGCTCCAGCGGACTGCCTTGGGAACCAGCGCGCCGCTCTCGTCCTTGAGCAGGATTGCGCCGCGGTTGGCTCCGATCGATTCAAAAACCAACTCCAGGACCTGGGGCAGCAGCGAGTCGATATCGAGAATATCGCTGATAGCCTGGGTTGTTTGATACATGACCGAGAGACTGGCCAGCCGCTCGCGCAACCATCCCGCCGCGATTTCGGGCTGGCGCAAGACCCGCGAGCCCTCGCCGGAGGGAATGCTCTTGAGAATCGCGGATCGGTCATCGGGATTGCTTCGGCTCAGCAGGTCGACCCGCTCGGTCAAGTTGCGCACGGGGGTCGAGCCGTCGTCGGTGTAGAGCATGACCGTCTGGCCAAGCTGGAGTCGATCTCCCGAGTGCAGCAGCCCCTGATCCGTGAGCTGGCCGTTGATGTACGTGCCATTGGCCGAGCCGAGATCGACAACCCGATACGCCTGCTCGTCCTGCCAGATCTCGGCATGACGCCGCGAGACCTCGGTATCGTGAAGCCGGATCGCGTTCGAGTTATCCCGTCCCAAGGCCACGGGACTCGACTTGAACTCGAAGCGCTTGCCCTGATCGGCCCCTTGGATGACAAACAAGGAGGCCACGAGGTTGTCTCTCCTAGGCGCAACGGTGCAGTCCCCGAAGATACAAGACTTTAAATTAACGGAGCGCCAGCCGAGCGTCAACCGGCAGGGGCGCTCGCGTCTCTGGGAGCATCTAACCCCAGGGATAGAAAACCCGGGCTGACCAGGTTCAGGGAAATAGGCTGCTGGAATCCGCTATGGTTCCTTGAAACCCGGAATGGATTGGGTTCTCATACGATCGCTTTGAGTCTTCGAAGTATCTGATCGACATCATTTCGAGAGCGGTCTGTCCGCTTCCGAGGGAGGTGGTAAATCGACCATGGCCAAACGGACGACCAAGAAAGGTGCGAAACACAGGACCGACGCTAAGAGGGAAAGAGCACCAAGCCGCAAGAGATCGTACCGCGCCAGACTGATGCCAGGACTCCAGAAACCGGGTCCGTGGGGACTGGGCAGGTCGCCAAGTCGAAGGCCAAGCCTAGGGTGATGGCCCGGACCACCACGGGCGGGTTGAATCTCAAGAAGGCCATTGTGGAAGTCCTGGACTCCAGCACGGGGAAGCAGCTAAGCCCTGCCCAGGTACGGGTTCTCGTGATGCGCAATCTCATTAAACTGGGCGACGTGGCGAGATTGCTTGAGTTGCTCTGCGATGAACGCAAGGCCCTGAGGGTCGATGAAGGACGCTTCACGGTCGCCATTGCCAGAAAAGTCGCCAAACCCGCGGTGAGAGTTCTGGTAGAGGTGGTCGAAGGGATGGTGCTGGAGCAAAGCGGCGGTCCCAGGGGCGTCTCGATGACATCTTCGGGCACCACGGTCGACCTGGAGGATGCGGTCCTGGCTGCGCTTTGCGAGGAGCCCAGTAAGTCCATGACGGCCGACGAAGTCCGGAGTCAGTGCGTGAATTACCTGGGCTACACGCCCGAGCGGGCCGCCGTGGTCATTGCCCTCAACTCAAACCCCAAGGTGAAGTCCGAGGGCGGCGGTCTCTACAGCGGAGAATGCTCCTGAAAAACTTAAAGTCCCCTCGGCAGGAAGAGTTCTCAACTTGAGCACGTTGGCCTCGGAAAAATCTCGCGCGACGCGGCTAGACGGGTTTGAGGGATTTTCATCATTGCCGGCTTGGTGTGATCCGATAGATACCACGAGGCGAACCCAGATGCGGCTGCAATGCCGCGCCCCGAGCTCGCGAATTGCCGCCTGGTACGATGCGTCAACGATCCCTGGTAGGAAATGACCGAGGACCAGAGGAATGGATCTCCACCGCGTCAAACCCATGATCTTGGCACTTGCGGTTTGGGCGGCGTTCCCTGGCCCGGCCAAGGCACAACGGGCCGGCGGCGGCGAAAGCGTGATCGACAAGCTCAACCCATTCCGCCCATTCGACCCTTCCGTCCCTCTGACTGTTTCGGAGCTATGCAAGCGGCTCGATTGCATTGCCGAGCAATTGCGGGACGATGGATTGGTGGTGGTCAAGCATCCCGACGTCTTCAGTCAGGCCCGGCTTACCCGGTTTCGAAACGACTTCGACAACCAGATGAGCACCGACCTAGGAAACTTTCACCTAGTCCTCGCTGCTCGGATCAATCGCCTCGACGCAGCCACCACGACCCAGACGACAGCACTCTCAGCCGCGCTCTCGGCCCCGGGCACAACCAACATGACGACGACCGACCCCACTGCGTTCATAGGGGCGGTCAGCGGTGCGAACGGCCCGTTCGCGACCGGTGGAACATCGCTCTTTGGCTCTCAGATTGATCCAAAGAGCTCGGCATTCGGTAACCTGGGCACTGCCCCCAGCACCCTGGCTGGCGGTTCCAAATCGTCGGCAATCGGGCCTTGGAGTCGAACCGACGGTCTACCTCGACGAGAAGAAACGGTTCCTGGAGCACCTCAACCAGATTCGGCGGATCAGCCTGGGGCCTGACCAGAACGACTCTTCGGGTTACGGGTTTACCTGGTCCGCATGCCGGTCTCGATCACGCCGGGCGAGTGCACCCAGCAGCGGCCACGGAGCAGAACTGTCGGTCACCGTCGAGCACGAGTTCACTCCGGACTTCCTGCCCACGACGTTTCAGAACCTGGTGGTCAACGACCTTGTCGACCAGCTTGGACCATTCCTCTACGAGACAGTCCGCTCGGGCTTCTTCGACCAGTACCTCAAGCCCATACACGATGGAATCGCCAGGCAAAGGGCGCTTTCAGTCCAGAGCGGAAGGCTGATCGATTTGCTGCTCAACGGGCTTGCGCAGCAAGTGCTCAACGCCGCCCTCAAGCTTCCCGTGCGCCCGGTGTTCCGTCTGCCCGTGGCGTCGGCAGCCAGCGACCCGGTCGTCAACCCGCTGGATCAGATCGCCCGGCCGCTCGAGGAGTTCATCCTCAGCGCAGACGAAACCGCTGACGGGTGACCCGGCCAATGACCAGCAAGTGCAGGGCACGCTCGCCAGTCGGCTCACCGTACTGGCGGAGGCCCTGGCCAAGGTGCAGACCGGCAACACGGAGATTGACGAATCTCTTCCCCAGGCTGTCGCCGCGCTGCGTCAATGGATCGCCGCCATCCGCCGCGGTGACATGGTCGATGCCCAGCTTCAGCCTGCCGTTCGCGAGTATGTTCGGCTCATCGTGCGCAACTTTGTCGCTGGTAAACCAGAGCCAGGAGAAGACATTATCAAGAAAAAGCTGAGCCCGGTGCTCAACCCGAAGACTCTGAACATGGAGCTCTTTCGCCCCTTCATGGAAGGGCTTTATCAGACGGCTCTTCCGGATGATGTCTTGACTCTCGACGACCTGCTGGCTATCCCGCCCGCGCAGCGAACCGCGGTCACCAGCGTGCTGGCCCAGAACAACGCCGATCTCAACAGGTTGAAGGCCGAGCGGCTGACCAAGCTCAACAACCTGAACCTGCCGTCCGTACGGACTGCCAAAGAGCTGTACCCGATTGCGCCGAGGGATCTGCTCGACTTCTTCTTGACCGAGAACATTTATCTTCTGGCCAAGGAAGTGAAAGAGGCCTCCCGCGTCCAGGAGATCCGGGCCGTCGACGTTCGCAACTATCTGCGCCACACCCTCGGCCCCGCCTATGACGCCATGAGCCACGCGACACCCAGAGCACCCGAGCAGGTTCCCGCCCTGGCTGATGATGAGTTCCTGTCGGAACTCAGCGAGGCCATCAGCCAGCGGCAGTTCGTTTTGCCCGTCGGGGGGGAGCCGTCTCGGCTTGACCGGCTTAACGAGGGCTGTCTTCACGGGTCGGGATCAGCCGCGACAACATTCAGGGCAAGCCGATCGCCGCGCTCTGCTGGGCGATCGCGGTAGACGCGGCCCTCCTGGATGAGGCATTGCGCAAGACGCGCACAAGGTCTTCGCGGCCGCGGGGATTCCCTGCGAGTCTCTCGAGGGCGTCCACCTCTACTACCCAAGCAGTGTCCCCAACGACCAAGGTAAGGCGGCGTTTCAGGACTACGTCCGCCACCGCTGGCCGATCATCACCTTCTCTCTCGACCCGGTCACCGACCAGCAGAACATCGCCGACTCATTCAACCTCAAGCGCGATCTTCAGCTCGCCCTTTCCTATGCCTTCGCCACCGGCAGATCGGCTTCAACCAGCTCAACACGTTCCGCCGCCAGATCGAGCAGTCGTCCGACACCATCGCCCTGAACCGCACGGTCACGGCTTCGCGCATGGCAACGACAGTCTTCGGCTTCCGATTCACCCCCCGGTTCCAGAACCCGCCGAATCAGCGAACAAACGTTGGCGTGATCGCCAGCCAGCTCATCGGCGGGCGGGCCGGGACCCGATTACCAGATCAAGAAGTCGAAGCTCGAGCCGGGCATGCGCGAGCTGACCGCGGTGCTGCTGATCCCCACCTTCTTGCCCGTGATGCGCATGAACGTTGCGAGCAACTGGTTCAAGCTCAACTGACCCGGAGCACCTGGTCTTCCACACAGCGCCGGTTGATGGAGCAAGGGCGAAAAGTCCAAGAGATACGCCAGGCGGTCATCGACATCTGCAGCGCCCAGCGCGTATCGCGGGGCCGACCTCCGCGTGCTTCAGTCCAAGCTCGCGCAGCTCGAAGCGATGCTGCCCGATGCAATCGAAGGTGATCCAGCTCCCGTTCGAGAACAGTGCCAGCGGGTTCGACCTGTTCTCGGAAGGCGCCACGGCACTTGTTCCCGAGCTGACGGGTTACTCGGGAGTCGACGTGATCAAGGAACCTGATGCCGAAAACGCACGACGGCCAATCGCCGCCGCGGGGCAGCTCCGGGGATGGCAACCGCACGGCAACGACCCCCGGTGACGACACTTACGAGTCAGCTCGCCGGCCCGACAACGACGAACACGCTTTCCGTCACCGCCGGCGCGAGGAGCATCGCCGACATCTTCGTCTTCGGCAAGTTCATCAGCCTGCTGGACACTCGGGTAATCGCGGGAGGCCGGTCGGCGGCGTTCGAGATCCTCAGCCGCGAGGTGGTCCACGTCCAGATTCCGGCCAACGTCATCCCGACGACCACCGAGGACGGCAAGACCTACATCGAGGTTTTTCTGTCCACGCCCAACGGCATCAGCAACAGCCTTCTCGTACCGTACAAAACCAACGAGCCCAGGCCCAAGCACGACGGGTACGACCTGGATGAGAAGAGCCACGTAATCGACGTGTATTACCAGTGGCTCACCGGCGCCGACGGCAAGAGCAACCTGGTGGCGAGCGCCGACCCGGGCAGCGGCAAGGCACTGGCCATTACCTGGGATGACCAGGTTGGCCTGGCACCCAAACGCCTACGAGCCCGCTTCACGACGACCATCAACGGCCAGTACCTGTTCTTTTTCGTCTCGGCCGACGCAGGCAGCAAGGGCGACTACTTGATCGATCTCCAGAAATTTACAGTCACCCTGCTAATGCTGCTTCAGGATATTCTCGTGGCCCACGCTGCGGCGCCGACGCCCTTGACGTTTTCGGTGAGTGTGCAACCCTTCATCCCCAACGACACCGAGAATCTGAGGGTCAGGGTCGAGCCCAAGGAATTGAAGTCGAAGCTGACCGTGAACATGCAGCCTGTCGCCACCGGCGTCAACGCATTGCGTGGTGTTGCCCCGCAGGACCCGACGGCCGGGGCTAGCACGGGCCTCCGGTCGCCGGGGAAGCCAGGCGCCGCCGATCCAGTCATGACCCAGGCTCGCCCGGTGAACGACCTTGCTGTGGTCCGCACGGCGCAATCGGTCTCACCACCGCGGTCGCAAAGCTTGCCCCAAGCTCCCCCGGCCATGTTCGCCCCGGGGCTCCTCGCGCCCAATGTGACCACCGAGGCGGAGGAAGTCGGCAAGCTACTGACCGGTCAGCCGCTCGGTGCCGTCACGACGCTCCCCTCCTTCGCGATTCCGACCGCGCCGCGTCAGGTCTCGGACGTGAAAACCAGCCCGGGATCGCCCGCCATGACAACCTCGACGACAGTCGCCACTACCCAGAATTCGCCAACTCAGCCCATCGTCGTGATGCCCGCGCCCGTGGTCGTCATACCATCCAAGCCGCCCGAGGACAAGAAGCACGGCAATTCGCGCTTGCGCAGCTCGAGGTTCCTCAAGAATCTGGGCAATCGAATCAACCAGGCAGTGCCGCCGGCTCTCTCGAGGTGAACCGATACCGTCGATCGAAGTGCTTGACCTTGCTGACTGTTTCCCAAAGTAAGTAATTATCAGGTCCAGTGCACGGTCGCTCAGGGAGAGTCGGTTTCTCCGAACGTGAGAACCGATGCGACCTTGAGCTGGCCGTTGTTCACATTCGCGCCCGGCCCCTTGACGATTGCCGGTGGACCAAACTGAGCGGGGCTTCTCTGCACGGGTATGGCCCTCACGGTCGCCTCCTTGTCGAGCGGGAAGCTCATCGTGTAGGGGTCATAGTTGGGCGGCAGCGTGCCGTTGATCTCAACGATCAGCTTATTGACCATGTCCGTGAGGTCGGCCGACCACTGTCCATTCTGGGCGCGACTGGAACCATGGTTGTGAAGGTTCCCGGCACCTTGGCGTTTTGGACGTTCAGATCGAAGGTGAGCTGGACCAGGATCGGGTTCTCCGGCGTCGGGCCGAAGGCGGTTTCCCACGCGATTGCAATCGTCTTCGGCGACGGCACGGCACTGGCGAGGGTGACCACGCCAGTCTGCTTATCCCGTTGCAACCGGTACTGGATCTTGATTTCTGGAGTGCCCAGCGAATAGGCCGACCGTGGTTCCGGACTCGAAGCCGGATTCATCGGCGGTTCGGTCACCGGGAGTGGTTTCACGGCGGGAACCTGACCACTGGCTGGAAGGGCCCCCAGGTAGACCGCGAGAGCCATAAGTCCGCCGCTCAGAGACCGGCGCATGACCGCCCGCTGGCGTTTGATGCCCCTTCCGTCCATCGATTTGACCCTACCTTGAAGAAGCCGCCCAGCCCGCCTTCGAGACATAAGCTCAGGAAATATTCCCTATATTAGCTTGTTTGTCAATTCCCCCACGTGGCAGGTCTCCTCGTCCCATCGCTCATCTCCTGGACTCGGGACGCGGCTGAATTGAGGGGTGCAAAGTCAGGAGTATGCCAGGCACAAATGAGGGTGCCGAATCCACGTCGAGCAGCTGCCAGAGCTTGAGTATGATCTCGACGAGGAGGTCGTTGCGTCAGAGGTCGGCGATGCTGTGCTTTACCTTGCCACCTTCGCGTAGGCCTCGACGACTCGGATGTATTCGTTGACGCGCCGCTGGGGACCAGTCTTTCACGGTTCTCGGGTCTCAGGACCATTATCAGGACGGATTACGGAGATTTCGAAGGTAATCATCGAGGAAGTCTGGGACGATTCCGAAGTACATTGCCACGAGACCCTTCGGGCCGGCTGGGCCATCCCGCGCGAAGGTCCTGGCAAAGAAGGCGTTCGCGGCGGAGGCGGCTTCCTATGCAACTTTAACTCAGAGATGGGCTATCGACAGTCAGCCACACGGTGGAGAAGATCACGGAAGTACAAGTAAATCTGAATGAGTTCTTAATCTGGGTTTTTATTTGACAATGCTAGGCCGACGGTTTCATAATGACCCTTCCTTGAGGACCGTCTGATGCGAGGCGACAGCACCTATCCTTCTTAACGCGGTCCTCACAATCAACTGGCGATCTTGGACAGGTCTACGTTATAGAAACCTCGGACTTCCGATACGGATTCTGAGAGGCAAACGACCGGCGCGGTAAGTCTCGTTTGACGAATACCCCGGTTAACGGGCAAGAGTTCGCGGATGGTCGGGTATACCTTTTGCCAGAATGGCTCAAAGGGTTGGGCTTTGCCGGGAGTCGTCTGAATTCGGTGAAATGAGAGGGGCTCCAGCGGCCCGGGACGGACCCCTCGAGGATTTCCGGGAATCCTTCCGGATTTGGCGTAACGCCCCAGCGGTAGCGGCGATTCCTTGGTGGGTCGGGTACGGCCAGGCCGGTCGCGGGGTGAGGGACCAAACCATGTCGAGCACAGCAGCTATCGCGGCGACCCTTCTTCTGGTGGCGGTGATGGCAAGCCCCGGTTTCTCTGTGGATGAGCCGGCGGCTTACCTTACCGAGACTAACGGCCGCAATGCTGAAGGAGCCATTGATAGTACGGGAGGAGCAAGGGGGCATCGCCGGGATCACCGGACAGTCTGGACAATCGAGCCCTCGGGCTGAGTGGAAGGTCTCGAAGTTCCGGCGAATTGAGACGGAACCGACCAGCTCACGCCAGTCCGGAGCGGCAAGGTCTCCCCAGCGGAGCTTGAGGACTCGGCGAAGTCGCTTGCCCAACGGAACCTCTCGGGGTTGCCCGAGAAGGCAGGCCGGGAGTCCAAGGTCAACCCGCACAAAGTCACGATCCAGTTCGGGAGGAAGATGGCGACCCTCGAAGGGCTCCCCCCGCGGCGGGTCACCTCGGTCGCCGAGCACATCCGCAAGTCCACCCCCGCCAACGAGAAGGCCGACGCGGGGATCTGGGACCGATTCGCGCATATCACCAGGCCGTGGAGTCACGGTGCATGGCGTCGAAGAAATCGCCGTGAGCCTGACACGGCCCGATATCCAACAGTCGTCTCCGCGGTACGCCACGTTGAGGGAGTCGACTTCCGTGCTGTAGAGACCCCATCCCAGGTATTGGGTGGGTCGTGAGCCCCTGCGCCTCCATTGTGCGACGAGAACTGCAATGCACTGGAACGGGAGGGACAGAGAAGAGTGTGCTCCGAGCACACGTGCTCCGGGTTTCGGTTTTGCACTCAGATCACGAAAGCTATTAATGATGAGCTCGACTATTTTCTCAAGATTAGGCATCGCCGAGCTGGCCATTTGGGGGCTCTGGCCGCGGGTCCCGCGGCGCACGCCCAGCACGTCACCCCGCTCAAGAATGCTCCGGATCGGTTCTACCCGAGCGGGGCGAACATCGGCCAGAAATACGAGAAGCCCGACGCGAACGATGCCACGCTGATGGAAGCGGCGGCCTCGCCCTGGCACGCTCAGCAGCGCCGCGGCCATGCGCAACCTCATGAGCCAGTCAAAGAACCGCGCCCGCGTCCAGAAGGAGCTGGCCCCGGTCTTCCGATCGCAGACACGCGTCCTGCTCACCCCGGGCAGCGGCCAGGTGGCGCTGACGGCCGAGGCGATCTCCTCCGCGCCTGTCTCTCTGCAAGTTCACTTACGGCTACCACTACAAGGGCGTGCCGCTCTGGAAGTACAGCACGCAATCGCAGTTGATCCACGTCAAGAACGGCGGCCGCAGGACTCCTTCTGATCCGCGAGCGGAACACGCCGAAGTCGACCAGCTCGGCGACAACCGAGGTCACCATCGGAACGAGACGACAAAGCCACCAAGGTCAGGCTCGCCGACACCCAGGAGCGCGTCAACGCCGCGCTCGCCGTCGACCAAGAACGAAATCGTCCACTCCGAGATCCACGTCGACGCCAACGGCAAACCCGAACGCTCGCCTTGGCCTTCGTCGTCCGCTCGACCGAGCTCGCCCGCCCCGTCCGCCCGGCGCTACCGGATCGCGGCCAGGGTGACGCCAAAGATCCTCGACAAAGAAGACCTGATCTACCACGCCTCAGAACCCCGCTGCCACAGTCCAGCCTAGGCGGCAGGTCACCGGCAACATCTACGGTTCCGTAAGACCCCCTTCGATCCGCTTGCGCAGAACGCAGCCTGGAACCAGTCTCACGGCCCAGATCAGCAACGGCAGGACTGATCGTCACCGACTCCAACGGGTTCTTCAGTATCACGACCCCGGGAGTGCCCAGCACAAAGCTTGCCGGGCCGTACTGCACCATCGTCAATGAGCCGGCCCTCTTCACCACCGGACGGAACAACATCTTCTTCAAGCCTACGGAACAGGAGCTGGCGCAGGTCAGGCTTTCAAGTGGGTCAGCAACGCATAGCCTTCGTCGCTCGATTTCCTGCCGCCAACGCACCGTCTGAGAAACCTCCCCACCCACGTGAACATCGACCACACCTGCAACGCCTTCTTCGACCCGAACGAGCACACGCTGAACTTCTTCAGTCTGGCGACGGCTTGCCTAATATCGCCCATCGCGAGTCGCCAGCCACGAGTTCGGCCACGCCGTTCACGACCAGTTCCTCTATATCCTCGACGGCGGCTACAGCGAAGGGTTCGGCGACAGCGCTCGCTATCGACGATCACCCACGATAGCATCATCGGGCGCGATTTCCAGAGCCAGAGCAACCAATCTCCGCGACGCCCAGGACATCCATCCACCTGGCCTCCCACAACCTGGAAGTCCACGCGTCGGCCGCATCTACGCCGGCTTCAGCTGGGAGCTGATCCAGCAATTCACTCACGAAGCTCGGCAGCGAGGACAAGGTTACGACGCTGCAAAGCAGTTGATCCTTGGGCCGCCGCCCTCAACCCCAAGGACACCCCCGACGCCGTCCGCCTGAGCTTCCTGTCCACAAGCCAGAACGGCTCCCCGTTCTTCAACGAGCTGGCAGCGCGGCCGATTCGGAGCATCCCCCGCCCCGATCGCCAAGCAACTCAACACCCAGCTCACTACCGCAAACAACCAGTACCCAACCGATTCTCTCCTCCACCACCCGCACCACCCTCCGCCGTCGCATTCGCAAAGTCACCTCAAAACCCTTCGCCTAACCTCAACCAACACAATAGCTCATAACAAAAACAAAGCAACAAGCAACTTAACCCGTCAAATCCAAGCTACGCTACCGCAATGCGAAAAATTCGCACTAGCAAAAGTGTTGCTTTCCCCAGATTTCCTACTTTCAACCAAATCCCTACCAAGCCTCACTAGCGTCAAAAGTGAGTAACCCCTCCACCTTCAATCACAGCGATGCGCAATTTCAGCTATCACAAGCTATCAAGCAAACAAAGTAAACCTCTGCGCTAAGGCAACTGCTCAATCAACACTCAAAAAACTACCAACCAACACCACGCTATCGATACTGCAAAAACACCACAAACAATCAGCAAACAATTTTTCAATCAGCTACATAAACCTTTCCAACGCAACTCCTGTTTCACAATATATTAAATCTAATCGCTACCTAAAACCAAATCCATATCGCAAACCACTAAATCAACAAAAAATAAATACAAATTCATATAAATAATAACTCATCAATACACCCCAAAACCTCAAAAACCTCAAAACTACACCTACACACACCTCCACATTATACCCAACCACCAACACACCTCCTCAAACCTCCCACACCACCAACACCACCAACCAACTCCCCTGTATGACGCCTTTTGAACCAGCTCCAGCGCGGTCTCCCAATCTTGCCGACCCAGAATGCACAGGGCGAGCAAGCGCAGGGAATCAGCGCCGGGTTGGAGTTCGTGACAGCGCAGAGCGTGACTCATGGCGAGGTCCGGCCGGCCGATTTCGAGTTGAAGAATGCAACCGCGGCGGTGCTCCCGGTTGCCCGAGCAGGCGGAGCGAAGCAGTCTCAAGTCGCATCGGCAGCGGCGACAGACGTTCGACCATTCCTGGAGTGCGCGGCAGGTCGGGCAGCGAACCTGATCGGGTGAGATCACGTCCATCAGTGTTTCTTCCCGACGATCACTTGTCTTCCAGGTAGAAGACGAGGTCCTCGATTTCGCGACTGATGCCCTCGATCTCGTCAGTCGATTTCCGTTCGATCGCCGATCGCAGGCTGCCCAGTAGGGAGCGCAACTCTGACGCGTCGTCGTCATTGGCGATGGGGATGATGTGTTCCGCCTTTTTTGCGAGTTTGTTGGCGGTCTCGATAACATATCGCAGCGAGGGGGCCATGGTGGCTGTCTGGTCGTTCGCCTCGTGGATGTGCCTCGCGGCCGGGCCTTGCAGTGAGAGGACCGGTGTTTCGAGGCCGAGAAATTCGCCATCCAGGTCTCCGACCGTCTCGAAGGCCGCTTCCAGGCGATCGGCCGCGGCACTGCTACGGCGGACCCGAAACCGCTCGGTGGCATTGTCGATGGTCACTCGCTTGACCAGCCCCGTGGCTCGTTCGGTCGCGGTGACCTGGAGGATGCCGCTTAAGTCGAGGTCAAGGCGCACAAGAATATCATTGCCGGCCGGAACGTCGGCCAGTCCTTCGATGAGGAATTCGCCCACCAGGGTATTGAACCGGATGTCCTCGTTCTCCCCTTGATAGACGCGAATCTGTGCCGATTTCTGGCCGTCGCAAACGGTCGAATAGATCTCTGTGCGACTGGCTGGAAGCGGGGTGTTGCGATGGATAATGGGAGAGAAATGATGGGACGACATGAACCCGTGCAAATCCCCGATCGCCTTGATTCCCAGGGTATGCGGTGTGATGTCGACCAAGATCGGGCCGACCTCGACTCCGGCGATCAGGCCGCCTTGCACGGCCGCGCCCAGGGCCACGGCCAGGTCGGGTTCAATCTCCGAATGCACGGGCCGGCCCAGCCGCTCTTCAAGAAGCTGGTGGATCAACGGGGTGCGAGTCGCCCCTCCGACCAGGACAACCTTGTCAATCTCGGTAGCTTGCAGCCCGGCGTCGGTCAAGCCCTGGTCGAGACAATGCAGAGTCTTCATCAGGAGCGGGCGAATCATCTCCTCGTACTCGGCGCGGATGATCTCCATGTTCAGGTGCAGGGGCATGTTTTCCTTGGTGGCGATGAATTCTTCCTCGATCGCAGCGACTGCCTCGAACGAGAGTCGTTTCTTCACTTCCTCGACGGCGTGGAGCAATCGCGCCTTCGCCGGCGGCGACTGGCGGAGATCGATCGCGTACTTCTTGTTGAAGGAGTTGCAGACAAGATCAAGCAGGAGCTGATCGAAGTCGTCGCCGCCGAGCTGGGTATCGCCATGGCTGGAGAGGATCTCCACAACGCCCTGCTCGACCTGTGCCACGGAGACGTCGAAGGTCCCGCCGCCCAGGTCGTAGACCAGCAGCCGTTCTCGGTCCCGGGGATGAGGGTCGTAGGTCAAGACGGCTGCAGTCGGTTCGTTAATGATGCGAACGACGTCCAGCCCGGCAAGCTCACCCGCCTGGCGCGTGGCCTGCGCTGGCCGTCGTTGAAGAAAGCGGGCACGGTGATCACGGCCTTACAGACCGCATAGCCCAGCGCCTTTTCGGCTCGACGCTTGAGCGTCCGCAAAATGATCGCCGAGATTTCCTGGGGGCTGTAATTCTGGTCGCCGAGTGCCACGGTCGTTTCTTGCCCCATCTTTCGCTTGATCGACCGGATGGTTCGCTCCGGCGCCAGAGCGTACTGGTTACGCGCCGGCTTACCGACCAGCAGGCGGCCGTCGGTGTCAAGCCCCACGACTGAGGGGAGTATGGGATCGCCGTCCTCCTCAAGTACCACGGGTTGACCGTCGCGAATGATCGCGACCTCACTGTTGGTGGTTCCCAGATCGATGCCGAGGATGGTTTCCATGGATTGTTCTCCTTCACTCCGTTTCAAGCCAAGCTGACCGGGATCCGTTTTTTGCCGACGGTTCGGGGATGTTGGCGTGGCGCAGGGGGGGATCCGCCTCGCCTGTGGGTTCCTCGTGATCTGAGATTCTCTGGCCTGCGCACCGCCCGGACCTCGGCCAGGCGGAGGATGCGACCTCTCCAGATGTATCCTCTGCGCAGCTCTTCGATGACGGTCTGAGGCGGCCGGTCCGACGTGTCGGTGGTCTCGATGACGATCATCCGCTCAGGATCGACCGGGAGGCCCAGGCAGGCGATCGGCTCGATCGCCTCTGACTTCAGTACTCCTGCCACGCGGTTCTGGATCAGGTCGAATCCCTCGAGCAGCGACTGCAGCCAATCTTGGTTCATTCTTTGAGCCTCGCGCTGGGCGGCTTCCTTCACTTGCCGGTGGTACCGCCGCAAGAGGAAGCGGCGCAGCCAGGGTAGGCTTTTGTGCATCCGATCGAGGGCTTCACCGAGCTTGCGGGGGGTTTGCTCGGTCCCGACAATTCGGGCCCTCTCGATCTCGACGCGACAGCGATCGAGCGCCTCGTCAAGGGTAGCCAGCGCCTCGGCGATTGGTTTGCCGGCAGACCATGCCGCCTGTTCTTCCCGGGGTGTAACCGAGCGAAAGTGTTCGATCGCCTGGCGAAAGGCGGCAGCAGCGACTCGGCCTGCTCCTGCAAGCCGCGCGTGCTCTTGGTCTGCAGCTTTAGCTCCTGTCGCAGAGCCGTGAATTCTTCGACGAGGTCGACCAGCCCGAACTGCCGGTGCGATTCAGGCTCGGCCTGCGGCTCAATGGCCGAGGCGGCCGAGCTTGCGGCATCCGCTCGTGCTTCGGCCAGCCACTGGTGGAACCGCGCCAGGACTGATTCGATCTCGCCTGCACCACTCATGCGGAATCTGCCCAGGAGGCCAGCACGGAGAGCGGGAACCGGGCGGTTTTCAGTCGACCGCGCAGTTCTTCGCCAATCATCTGCAGAGAGTCGGTCCGGGATTGCAGTTCAAAGAGCCTGGCCTCGAGCCGGCTCACCGGATCGCGCAAGGCGTCGTATGCAGCTCGGATCTCCGCGAACCGCTCAGGTGCTCGATCAGGCGGAAACTGGCGGACCAGTTCCAGGTAGCGCTGGCGGATCTCCGTTTCGTCTGCCGAGGGCGGCAAACCAAGTTGCTCGTAGGGATCAATCATGAAAGAATATCAACCTTTTGGCTATGAGCCAGCTCTCGTTTCTCGCTTTGAGCTTCCGCTGGTCCGGCGGGAAGCTGGAAACGCACGGCCGAAGAACGGGCGGGGACCATCGTCGTCATCTTCCTCTTCGTCTTCGTCCTCCGCCCTGGCAGCCCCCAGGAAAGCCCTGAGAAAGTCCTCGATCGATCCCAGTTTTCCGCTCGGGAGGGTAATGCGTCCAGGGGAGGCGAAGGGGAGGCCGGCCATCCTGGAATGCAACTCGTTACATACCGAGAGCATATCCTTGACCGTGGGAATCATGCGCATCTCGCGGGGCCGCGTCGAGGTCTCCGCCAGTCTCAATGCCTCTTGCAAATGGCGGCGAATGTCAGGTCGCCAGAACGCGGCTGGGCTGTCCATCTCGATGCCGGCTGCAACCAGATGGAGAATGGCCGATTCCGGATTGGCTTTCAACCCGCGCTTGACCAGCTTGCGCGTCAGCAGCTTCTCCTTGGGAAAGTAGCCGAGGAAATCGCAGACGTGCTCCAGGTCCTCAAGGCGATAGCTCAGGCGGGCGGTGCGGCGCAGGTACTTGAGCAATTCGCTGGCGTCATGGTCGCGTCCGTCGTACTCGTAGTCGTCCAGAGCGTTGGCGGTCCACAACGCTGCCATGGCGCCGGCAGTTTCGCTCCGGCATTTTTTTCGGAGCTCTTTCTTCCAGAGCTCGGCGTAATGCCTCTGGGTTGCCTTCGTCAATCCGTAGAGGATCGACTCGACGTGCAATGCCAGCCACAGAGGTGCAGGTTCCGAAAGCAGAGCGGCAGCCTCTTGAGCGTAGCGATCGGCCGGGTCGCCCTGGCTGGCCTTGGTTTCAAAAATCGCCTTCCGCGCCAGGTAAGAGTAGGAACGCAGCTCGTCCGGCCGCAGTTGTTCGATCGCCGCGAACTGAGCACGCCCCTCGTCCCACCGTTTCTGCACAGCCATACAGCGAGCCAGAGACTTCCGCATCCTCAGTTCCAACTCGACTAGGGCTTCGTCCAGGGGCTTGTGCCTGCGTGCTCGTGAAAGAATCTCCAATGCCGCGGCGTGCTCGTCGCGATCATGCAGCTCCAGCGCCGTTTCGATCAGAGTCTCCACATCTTCCGGGAATACCTCGAGGATGCGCTGCCTTGCCTGGGTCAGCTTCTCGGGATCGTGAGTCATGTGGCAAAGCTGAACGAGCAGATCGTATGTGGGACGGTGCCGGGGGGCGAGCTGGAGGCTGCGTTCAATGCAGCTTCTGGTTTGCTGCACCAGTCGATCTTCGTCCGGACCCAGAGCATTTCCGTTTTCGTCCTCGATATCGAAATCGTCGAATTCGTCGTCGATGTCAAGGTCATCGTCTTCCTCGGAGCGATCATGGAGCTCTGCGAGGGCGACTTGCGCCATGTGCTTCCAGACCAGGGCCTGGGCCAGCGGCCGTTCTTCGGCCTTCAGAGCCGCGCAGCTTTCCAGGTCGGCGATGTACCTGGTCCAGTACTTGATGGCTTCGGACGCGCTGTGATGTTCCCAGCTCAGAGCCCAGAGACGATTCCAGCCGGGGTCGATGGCCAGCGGCTCGGCCACCCGGGTGATCTCCCTGAGCAGCCGGGACGCCCGGGTATAGTCGATCGATGTCGCATACTCAATCAGCGGTGCAAGAAGGCTGGACGTGAGCTTCTCGGCAAGTCGAGGGTCCACCGCCCTGATGCTGAGCCGCAGCGCTGTGATTCTCCGCATAGCGTCTGCCCAGCGATTCTTGGCGACAAGGTCGCTCAGCTCTCTGAGCCGGGACAATATTGGCTCGCCGTAAGCCAATCGTTCCAGCTTCTCGAGGTCTGGTCCCTCGGCGTCCTTGGCCGTATGGCCCTGGTGGAGGTTGTGCAAGTGCGTGGCGATCCGCATCGGTGCGCGCTGGGGGTCAAGCCGGCTCCAGTTAGCCTTGGTCTCGTCTTGGTCTCCTCTGTAGAACGCGGCCAGACCGCGAACCAGAAGCTTCCATTCGCTCACTGCAGAGCTCCGGGAGATGTCGCGCACCAATTCGAGAGCCTTGGTGTCGTCTCCAGCGTACAAAGCTTCCAACGCTTGCCGCACGACAGCGGCCTCCTGAACCTCCGGTGAGGAGCCACGGGATCGTTCAGAATGCAAGACGGCCTGATCGGCTGCGAGCAGGAGCAGGCGGCTCTGAAATTGAGGAGACTCGAGGTGGCCCTGAATCCTGAAGGCGTCCTGCGCCAGGCCCAGCTTGACGAGGAGCGGAGCAAATTCTTCCACCAGCCTCGCGTCAGTCACTCCGAACTCGAGCAGGTGGCGCGACACCTCGACGGCCGACTCCGGCATCTCCGAGCGGAGAAGTTGCTGAGCCCTCAGGAAATAGGCGAGCTCCAACTGGCGGTGACTCTGCTCAGTCCCCTCGGCCTTGTGAATCAATTTTGCCTGCTTGACGGCATCTTTGTACTTTTGCTTCGACATCAGCCGCTCGAGTTGAGCGGCCGCGTCGCTCGCGGCTGCCTTGACAGCAACGCCACGGTGAGGCGCACGCTTGTCGGACATAACTGGTGATCACACTGGTTGAGAACTCCGAACGTCCCTGTCGAGTCGCCGAGTTTACCAAGATGCTCTTGAAATTCCAGCCTCGAATTCCCGCGACACCGGTTCATCGGTTCACCATTTCACAACCACTGGTCTGAACTCGAGCCATGTTCATGACCATCGATTTCCACCTGGGGCCTGCTGGCTCAGGAGCCAGGTGGGGAGGCGTCGTGCTGGTGGCTGCGGGAGATCTCGGTGCATGAAATGAGCTCTTCGTCGCGGCCATCCGAAGCAGCGAAGCGGGTGCATGAAACGCGGGGCCGAGATACTCATATCGCGCCGCACGATCCATGATTTAACCTGCCCCCTCGCCGTCGCACCAGCCGAAAAGACCGCCGCGAGAGGCGGGGAAACCGAGGCCCAAGATGACACCGGTATTGACGTCGGCGGGATCACGCACGATGCCTTCGTCCAGGACACGGATCGCCTCCAGCAGCATGGGAACGAAAAGCCGGTCCGTGATCTCTTGCTGACCGGGCAAATTGCCGGTGGCAGGGTGCTGGTACTGCCGAAGGAGCGGCTCGAAAGCGGGATCGGCGGCCCCGGATGTAGCGTTGCGATCGTATTTGCGGAAGCCGGCGCCTGATTTCTGACCCAGGCGGCCCAGGCGCACCATCTCAACCAGAAGCGGGCTGACCCGGGCCCGGTCGGGATACCCCTCGGCCAGCACGCGCGAGATGGCCAGGACGGTGTCCAGACCGATGAAGTCATGCAGGGCAAGAGGGCCGGTCGGCATGCCAAACTGCACGGCCGCGGCGTCGACCGCGTCCACGGACACACCTTCCAGCAGCCAGCTCGAGCGCCTGGCTCAGGTAAGGGAACAGGACGCGAGTGACCAGAAAACCTGGGCAATCGCGCACGACGATTGGAGTTTTTCCCAGCTTTCTGGCCAGATCCACGAGTGACGCCACCGTATGGTCGTCGGTTTGCTCGCCCCGGATCACCTCGACCAGCTTCATTCTTTGGGCCGGGTGAAAGAAGTGCATTCCGGCGAACCGCTCGGGATGGATCCATGAACGGGCCATGCGCGAGATGGGAATCGTCGACGTGTTGCTGGCCAGGATCGCCTCATCACGGAGCACGCCTGCAAGCGCCTTGAAAATGCCGGTCTTGATCGCCTCGTTCTCGGTGACGGCTTCGATCACCACGTCGCAGTGGCCAGCGGCGCCAGGCTGGTGGACGTGCTCAGCAGTGAATCAATCCGGTCCCGCTCGGCGTCATCCACGGGAGCGGTGTTGCCCTTGTTTCGAGGCCGGCAAGTTGCCGGGCGCGCGCGGAGCCGGCCTCGACGATGTCTCGGTTCACGTCCACCATGGTTGTGGCGATTTCCGATCGGAGCAAGGTTGCCGCAATCCCCGCTCCCATCTGGCCGGCACCGAGCACCCCCGCGCGAAAGGCCGATGTTTGCATGGCGGTTCCACTCCACCTAGAAGGTCCAACCATTCCGGAGGCTTCGATCGTTCATGTCTGGGGCGTGAAGAGAATGATCTCGATCCGGCGCGGGGGAAGCTGTGCCAGGGGAGGATCCGGAAGGCGTGGAAGCTGGGTGCCGAAGCCGACCGCTGCGACCTTGCGCGATCGGAACCAGCCGGCCGAGTCGATGCCATGTTTATCGATCAGGTACTTGCGTACCGAGTCGGCCTGCTCCTGAGTGAGCGCCTCGGCAAGGTCGACGTCGCGGTCATCGTTGGTGAAGGCGGCGATGACGACCTCGGAGCGTGGCTGGCTGACCTGCTTGCACCAGCGGCCGACCGCGTCAAGGCGAGTGCGGCCGACTGGGTCAAGATGGTGCGCCCCGGCTCGAACAGCTCCTCATCCCGGAATAAGCGGCTGTCCCGCCGTGAGCCTGGCTGGTACAGAACCTTCTCACGCTCGAAGAAGGAGCGCGAGTCGAAATAGCGGGAAAGCGGCCAGGTTCGCTTCAGCGCGGAGAGGTTGTCTTCCATGGCCGAGAGGGTACGCTCGCCCCGGCGGGTCAGGGACATCAGGCTCTGGTAAGCCGCTTCATCACGCACGAGCTTGCCGAAAGAACCCTTCCCCTCCCTGATCGAGCCGGCAATGGCGTTGATCTCTTCGAGTCCCGTCTTGGCGGTCCTTGCCAGTTCGTCGAGCCGCTGGAGCGAGGCACTGCTTCGTTTCATCAGGTCGCTGAACTCGATCGTCGGCTCCGATTCAATGGCGCCTCCCTCGGCGACCAGAGGTGAGTCCGGCTGGCCGGGCGTGATCTCGACGACACGAGCGCCGACCATCCCCTCGGCAAGAATGCGGGCAATGGCGTCTGAACGGATCAGATGTCGCAGTCGTTCATCCAGCCGCATGACGAGCTCCACGGGCTGGCCAGGTTGTGCCGGCGCGACAATCCGCTCAACGACTCCGGCATCCATCCCCTGCAACCGCACGCGGTGCCCGGCCTCCAGGCCGCTGACGGTCGAGAACTTGACCCGGATGTGAAACGTGGGCTGAACATGCCACCGTCGCGTGGCCACTTGATACAGCCCGAAACCACCAAGCGCCAGGACGGCCAGGGCAAATGCCGCATTCGCCAGTGCCCGCCACCGACCCATGTCCCGTCTCATGAATTGTTGCCCTTGAGCCCGTACGCGAAGCCGAGGCCTCGCTGCAAAAGTAACAGGCTGCTGAATTAATGAGAAGCCTTATTCTCCTGCCTTGTACGCTCCGTGGCGTTCCCGGCTGCTCTCGAATGACTCGGCGGCCAATCATCCTTCTGGTCACACCGATCCCCACCCCAGGGCCTCGGTCACCATCTGGATGCACGGAACGAGGATGACATTGGCGGCGAAAACGCCCAGAGTGGCGCGGACGACGCCATGGGTTGCGGCCCGGCCCACGGCCTCGGTAGAGCGATCGGCATTCAGACCCGTCCAGCAGCCGATCAGGCCCACGAGCAGTCCGAAGACCGCCGTTTTGAGCGTTGCTGGAATCACGTCCGAGAGCCGCAGAAAGACCAGGGAATCACGCCAGAAGAGCAGCGGCGAAAGCTTGCCCGCGGTGACTTCGCCCACGAGCGCTCCGGCCAGAGCCGATGCATCAATGAGGACCGTAAGTAAAGGGACGGCCAGGGCACATGCGATCGCTCGAGGCGCCACGAGGCTAGGCACCGGATCGGCGCCGAGGACGATACGGGCCTCGATTTCCTCGTTGAGGCGCATCGACCCCAGCTCGGCCGCCAGCCCGGCGCCCATCCGGCTGGCCACCAGCACGCCCCCCAGCACTGGTCCAATCTCCACGACGACCGCGACCGCCAGAAAACTGGGCAGCGCGGATTCTGCTCCATTGGCCACAAGCAGCCGGTGCGTCTGAAACCAGGTCACCAGCCCCACGCTGATTCCCGCCCCCAGCACGATCGGCAGGCTCTTTACGGCGACCTGTTCGAATTGCCACAGAACCTCGCCAAACCGCTCCACCATCGCTCTGGGTATGACCACGAGAGTTCGGGCCACGAAACCGACAAATCGGCCGAACTGCTCAAATTCCCAGACTCCTCGAGCGAACATGTTCGAGATCATGGCCCACTTCTCGCAACGGCCGAGCGATCCGGATGGACGGCAAGTGCGTCTTCTTAAGGGAGTTCGCTGGCCGGGAAGTTCGCTTCGATCAAATCCATTTCGGGCAGATAGGGATACTTCCGGTCGATACGGCTCAGGACTCTCTTCTCCCAAATCGGGTTTTGGTCGGATCCGTTCGGTCGGCTCCCTGGAAGGGAATCATCCATCCGGGGTATTCCGGCGGCAGGGTGCTGATCTCGTCGAGTTGCTTGATCTCGTCTGGAGCGAGCTTGAGATCCATGGCCGCAAGGTTGTCATTCAGCTGGTCGAGCCGCTTGGCCCCGATGATGATGGACGTGACGACGGGTTTGGCCAATAACCAGGCCAGAGACACCCGGGCGGCGCTACAGCCGTGCACCCGCGATCGGTGCGATCACGTCGAGGATTTTCCAGGTTCGCTCCTTGTCCACGAGGGGAAAGTCGAACTCTGATCGGCGCGAATCCGCCGGCTTCTGGTTCGTCCGGCTGAATTTACCGGACAGCAAGCCTCCGGCCAGCGGGCTCCAAACGAGCAAACCGACCTTCTCCTCTTCCAGCAACGGAACTATTTCACGTTCAAGATCGCGGCCGGCGATCGAGTAGTAGGCTTGGAGCGTTTCGAACCGGGCCAGGTTCTTGAACTGGGAGAGGCCGAGGGCCTTGGCGATCTTCCAGGCCTGCCAGTTGGAACACCCGATGTAGCGGACCTTTCCCTGCTGCACCAAGGCGTCGAGAGCACGGAGTGTCTCCTCGACCGGGGTGATGGGATCGTTGGCATGGATCTGGTACAGGTCGATGTGGTCGGTCTGCAGCCGGCGCAGGCTGGCCTCAACCCCGTCCATGATGTGGCCGCGCGACGCCCCGACGTCGTTACGCCCCGGGCCGACCCGTCCGTAGACCTTCGTCGCGATGACTACGTCCTTGCGCGCGACCTTGAGATTCTTCAGCGATTGGCCGAGGATCTTCTCGCTTTCGCCCTCTGTATACACATCCGCTGTATCGAAGAAGTTGACGCCGCCCTCCAGCGACATTTTGACAAGCGCGTCGGCCTCGGCCTGCCCCTGTGCACCGATCGCCTTGAACATTCCCCGGCCATCGCCGAAGGTCATGGTTCCAAAACAGATTCTCGAAACCAGGAGGCCCGTGTTACCCAGGGTTGTGTATTCCATGGCGTTCCTTTCGAGTTCTAGGCGTCCCCAACATGTTGAGGGTGACCCCCTCCGCGAGAGTCCTTCCTCATCTGACCCATTGACTCTGTGACATGGAACTCCCGTGGCAGATTGCTGAGGATTCTATCTCATGAGGAAGGGGTTTCCAGTTTCATGAACTTGGACAACCTCTCCCTAAACTGTTCCCCGGTGATCTTGGCACCCCAGGTGCTCGGGATCTTCACCAACCGCTTCACCTCGTCGTAAGACTTGCCAGCCTCGACCATCTTCTTCAGAATCGGCAGGAACACCTCGTCGAAGAACTTTCCCATCTTATGGGAGACCTGTTTGTCGAACGACTCGGCGGTGATCGTCGTCTTTCTCTTCTTCTCGGCCGCTTCCTTTTCGCGCTTGGAACTCCTCGTGATGTTCCTTGCGAACGCCCAGCCGTGCTTGAGCGCCCATGATCGCCGCCACCATGCCTCGCTGCTTCGCCTCGTCGTCTCTTAACCCGTCGAGCAGGGCTTGGGCGTAGGCGTACGTTGCGAGGATGTCGAACTTTCCGATCGACACGTCGCCGGAAGGCTGTTTATTCCCCATGTCGGATCTTCTCCAGCCGCCCTACCGTGACCAGTCGCTATCCTAACTCTTGTACCCGTAGAGCCAGCGTGCCGTGGTCGCCCCGATGTTCCGAGCGGGATGGATGGCACCAGCGGAGATCAGAAGCTCTTCTCCAATCTCAGAGTGACAAACCCGCCCGGCGACTTCGAACTCCATGTTGCCCTCCAGGAGGAGCACCAGTTCATCGGTCGCATGGAATGAACTAATGATCATCTCTCTTTCTATTCACTCGTCGTAGCTGTCCACCTCGTAGGACGTGAATCCGAAGTCACCATTGCTTTTCTCGACGCCGTAATTGAACCCTATCCCCGGATTGCCCTCCTTGTACGTATTGTCCGTGGCGGATATCACCTCCACGCCGTTGACGTATCCCTTGATCACATCGCCAGCAATAGTCGCCTCTACCAGATCTCCGTCCTTGACCCCATATTGCGCACCGGTGTGTTTTTTCAGCGAAGTCCAATCACCTACTTTCCCGTTCCACCTCACGATTTCCACGTAGGCATTCTTGGTCTTCAAGCATCTCCAGAACACTTCGTACCCGGTGCAGTGGTGCGGCGATAAGGTGCTGCGTAGGCGTATTTCGACCTCTTGGTAGTACTTCTCCGTCTGGTTCCTGCTGAAGACCGTTGCCTTCACGGTCTGCTTCTTTCCCCATGTTCCCGAAAGCAATGCGGTCGGATCGGTGTAATCTCCCTGGCTCACCGCTCCATAGGCGACCCCGTTGTTGGTGATGACGTTGTACCAATCGATCCCGTCTTTCCCCCCGTTGATCCACTTCCCGCCCTCCGAGATGGGATCTTCGTCATGCAGGAAACGGGTGCTGTAAGACCTCTTGGGTCTTCGCGCATCCGTTTGTTGGGCTGTCATCGCCGCTGGGGTCAAAAGGATCAGGATCGCCGTGACCAGACGCATGTTTCTCATGGGATTGTGAGGGGCTTCAGCCCCCCCTCCATCTTTGCCAAGAATGACTCACTTGTCAGCCGAAGGGAACGTATGCCAGAGCCCGAATCTGGAAGGCACTGCTCCAGCGTCACGGAGAGTCTTCAAAGCCGAGGATGACATTCTAGACACTGAATTCAAGGGACACAGAGCCGTGGCGACCAGCAGGTTCGCCACACGGGCCTGCCCGAACGAACGTCCCGAGTGTCAGGGTAGGGATCGTACCCTTCAGAGCGTTCTTCTCGGCGATCGATTTGGGGCGTGCCATTGCCGAATTCCCGGAGCGTTGAAGCCTCATGTCTATCAGGATAGGCTGATCGCTCAGAGAAGCGAAGACGATTCCGGTCGCTTGAAGACCCCCAGCGGATCTGAGGTGCGGCGATGCTCATCGACCTGAGCCACACTGTCGAGGACGGGATGATCACCTACAAGGGGTTACCCGCCCCGGTTGTCTGCGATTACCTGAGCCGGGAGGCGTCACGGAAGCTGTATGCTCCAGGTACGGAGTTCCAGATCGGTAAGATCGAGATGGTGGCGAACACGGGGACATACCTCGACTCGCCGTTCCACCGCTACGCCGTCGGCAAGGATCTCTCCGAGTTGCCCTTGGATCGGCTGGCAGACCTGGAGGCGGTCGTGGTGCGGTGGGACATCGGGCGGGAACGTTCGATCAGCTACGAGGTCTTCGAGGGTCGGGACGTGCGTGGCAAGGCAGTCCTCATCCACACCGGCTGGTCGGCTCACTGGAGGACCGACCGCTACTTCGAGGGTCATCCATTCCTCACCCGAGATGCCGCCGAGTATCTCCGGGTGGCGGGGGCGCGGCTCGTGGGCATCGATTCCTACAACATCGACGACACAGACGACATGACCCGCCCCGTGCATTCCACGCTCCTGGGTGATGAAATCCCGATCGTCGAACACATGACCGGGCTAGACCGGCTGCCTGATGGGGGCGCTCGCTTCTTCGCCGTTCCGGTCAAGGTCAAGGGGATGGGAACCTTCCCCGTGCGGGCGTTTGGCATCTTGGAGGGGGACTGAACCTCATGCTTGGGTTCGTGAGTATTCGACTGGATCAAGATGTTGCCAATACCGTTAGGGGTCGGAGTTGGTCGAAGAGTTGGTGCTGAGAGCAGCATGGCTGGGTTATAGCCGGATGGTCCTCGACACTCTTCCCGAGATGGCTGAAGCGATTCGGCCTCGGGCGTGTCCCCATTCAAGAAGGGTCTCCCACCCCACCGTCCCACGGCGAGCATCCTCGGAAGCCATCTCGGCACATTCCGCTTGTAAGTTAGATATTCTTCGCCGAAACGGTTCACGAGCATGGGCTCTTCAAAGAGGGGGATGTACACGGCATTAATGACTGCGAACGCGACGAACCAGCGGAAGAGCGGCACGGACGCCGTGAGGCCCGACTCCCCAAGCAGGACGAATAGCACGCCGGAGATCATTGGATTGCGGACGTAACGGTAGACGCCCTGGATCACAAGCCTTTGAGGTGGCTCCCACGGTGCGAGCGTTCCTTTGCCGACCGTTTTGAAGAGCCGGATTGTGGTGACCATTAGCAAGAGTCCCAGGCAAATGCAGAGACCACCGATCACTGAAAGAACAACTCTGGACGCCGGGACGGATTGCCAAAGACCGAAGGTACTCACTTGCCGGAGTGATGGACACGATACCAAACAAGCTGGGCGTAATGGACTATCTGGGTAGGGGTCAACGGCGCGATGTGAGCCCCAAAGGCTGAGTCGACTGCGTTGATGAACTGGTCTGCGATGAGACCCTGGCCCACCGTGCCGACGTGGATTCCGTCGGCGAGGTAGAAGTGATCGTAGCTGTCGCCGGGAGTCACCAGGTTCAACGTGATGCCGCCGAACGGGACAGAGCCTGGCGAGCTGGCGAGCTGCTCGGACGCAGCAGCCAGGTCGACAAGAGTGACCCGAGGTCCAGCCGCTGCGACGCTCGCTTTGATTGCGTCGTTGAAGCCGACGATCGCCTGGTCGGTTGCCGCCACGAGGGCCTGCGCCTCCGGGGTAGTCTCACCTTGCTTGACAATCGGCAGGAATCCAACGGCAGGCAGGGTCGAGACCACGAGCTTGACCTTCGGACTGGCGGCTAGAAGCGTTGTGATGGCCGTGTTGATGTTGGCCGATGCCTGCGCGGTCAATTGAGGCAATGCATTGGCTGCGTCAGTTGGGCTGACGGTCCCGGCCTGCACGGCGTAGAGCAGGTTCAGGTAGTCGTCGGCGCCGGAGAAGATCCATGCGTAATGAATACGTCCCCGCGCGACCTGGGCGGCCAGGCCTGGTAGCTGGCTGCGGACCATCTCGGACGATGTGGAGTCAGTCAAAGCCCAGTCATAGGCGTAACCCGCGTACCGGGGTGATCCCCGGCTCTGGTCGGTGTGGGGCCCGAAGTAGATCCCCCGCGTCGCGCTCAAGATCTCAACCCAGCCCCGCGCCTGCGAACGATCAGGTGGATAATAGATATATTCATCTGTATAACTATCACCCAGTGCCCCGACCGAAACGAGGGCCGGTGAGAACGAGGGTGTCGCGACGCGGTGCGGCGAGGTGTGGGCTTGCGCCTGGGTCACGGCCGCCACCGCACTTCCATGGTTTAGGACCACACGGTCCTCCAGCATACAGACTCCAGGTCGGATCGATCGGTTCCTGCTCATGGGACTTGCTTTCTCCTGGTGTCCAGTTTGGTCGCACCGACGCAGAGGACCTCAAGACGAGCCCCCCGCATGTTCGTGAGGGCGTTGGATTTCTTCACCGCTCAAGGTGATGGCTCAATGGGCTCTTGCCGCAGACGGTCGTAAGTACAGCCTGCTTCAATCCCAAGGTGCCCGAGCGTTGGCAGCGTCAGCGCACTTTTCCCAGATTACCATAAGCAAGAACCGATTTGCTCTCGCTCCTGGCAAAAAGCATGATTGAACAAGGACGAGCTTCGACGGGCGGGGGCGCCGATGTCGCAGCTCGATCAACTAATCCCCGGTCAGGGATAGGGTGCCGAGAGTCGTCTCGGCAGAAAAAAACCATGCAGATTCAAGTTTCAAACGCGACAATGAGGCGGGCGAGGAGTCTGGCCAGGACTTCGCGGGAATTGCGATTGTCGAGTCATCTTCGGGGACGGTCATCGAGCCGCTTCCGGTAGTACCAGGGTGTCGGCCCATTTGGCGATGGTTTGGGCTACCTGTACCTCTTCCCCAATATACATATGGTCGGTGTTCCGAATCATGACTGTCTCCACGCGACTCGGACCACTCGACAGGCGCTGGGTACAGGTCTTGAGCAAGTCGAGATCCGCCTCATTTCCGACATCATTCCTCGTGGCGTAAAAAGCGAGAATCGGACAGCGAATCCGGGTTGCGGCGGGATGGGGAGTGTGGACGCCGAAAAAGTCCTTGAACTCCGGGGAGGTGTTTGCGCCCTCGAGAAACGTGGCCGCGCTGATATAGGAAGCAAAGGAGCGGTTGGGAATTCGCACCAGCTCATCGCCCCGGCCTTCAGCCACCAGGCGACTCGCTACCGCGAGTTGTGCCGGATCGGGCGGATCGGTGTCCGCGCGAACCATCCCGGAAGCGATCACCAGCCCCACGACGCGAGGGTCCTGCGTGTTTGCCTGGTAGCCCTTGACCGCCGCCCAGCCGGCGCTGTGCCCGACGAGCACCACTTGCTTGAATCCTCGATCCTCGGCGAAGTCGACCCAGGCCGCGATGTCTCGCACTTCCTCACTGCCCAGACCCCAATAACCGCCGCCGCGGATCCGTTTCTCCCCTCGCCAGGCTTCAACGTTCGCAAGATCGTGCATACGTGTGTTGACAGTGATGCCAGTGTAGCCGCGCTCCGCCAGGGCTCGGCCAATCATCGTGTACGTTGGGTAGTAGAAGTTGACTCCCCATCCGTGTACCCAGATGACCGCGATGGGCTTGGCCAGATTCCTCGGCGCGTTGAAGATCATTCCGCCATTGATGACGTCGTCTTTCGAGCGAATATAGACAAGTTCTTCGGGGTGCTTCCCAGCTGTTACGGTTATGGCCCGCGGCGCGTACCTTTGCCAAAGCAGCAAACCTGTCCCCAGCAGTAGCGAGTACCACAGCAGTCGCGGTCAGATGAGGCCGTGTCGGCATAAGTCGCCGTAGGATCATAGTCTGCCACATTCGAAGGGGAGTCGATGGCCTGTTCCTAGGGATGCAAAGGGCCGGATCGGACGGGCCGAGTCGGTGCGTCTGTCGACTTCGAGCTGAATGGTAATTCGCGTGCCCCCCTTCAATCGCGATCACATCCGGAACTCACCATCCAGCGCCGGCAGAGTGTCCATCCTTAGCGCAGCTTCGACGCCCAGTCCCGCACGACGCGAGCCATCTCGGCGAACACATCCTCCTCGCTGGTGCGGGACTTTTTGAGGATCTTGTAGCCGTGGTCGGCGGTGACCACGGTGTGCAGCGTCGCGAGTTTGCCGAGCTTCTTGCAGACCGGTTTCAGGAGATCCAGCTCGGCCAGTGCATCGCGAGTGCCGCTCAGGAAGAGCATCGGGATCGTGACTGCGGCGAGGTGATCGGCCCGCTTGGTTTCCGGCTTGCCGGGCTGGTGAAGCGGGAAGGAGAAGAAGACCAGCCCGCGCACGCCATCGAGCGGGGTTTCGGAAGCGGCCGTGGAGGTCATCCGACCGCCGAACGAGTGGCCGCCCGCCAAGAGCATCAGATCCGGGGCGGCTTCGCGGGCCGCCGCAACGGCCGAACGGACCGTCTGTGTGCACACGTTCTGCGAGTCGCGCCCCGCGCCGTTCTCCGAGTACGGAAAGTTGTAGCGAAACGTCGCGATACCCGCCTCAGCCAGCCGGTCCGCAATGGACTGCAACGTGGCGTGACGCATGTTCGTGCTGGCCCCGTGGCCAAGGACGAGAAGATGGCTCGCGTCGGGAGGCCGGACAAGTAAGGCGGAGACTTTGCCCTTCTCCGGCGTGGCGATGAACTTCAGCTCTTTCGCTTGCATAACGTTGCCCCCAATGCCAAACAACCGCGATCATCCCAGCTTGGTCGGCACCGTTCGGGAGGGCGGAAACGGGGACGCGATTCGTTTAGCCAGGAGCCCAGGCAGTGGCCTGCCGTCAATGCTAATCGCGTCCTAATTTCCCCGTCTAGAAGAAAAGTCCGACCGACGGTTGACCCACTGATAAGATCATCCGTATCATCCGTGGCTCGAGTTTGATTCAATTCGCTTTTCGAGGACTGGTGTCACCTTCGCCTTTTGGAAAGGTCGGTGTAATGGAGACGCGATTGATGCTTTTCCGGCCGCGGACTCTTGTCTTGGCAATGACCGCTGCTGTGTCCTGCCCGATGCCTGGCCGCGCAAACCAAGCCGGACGCGTTTGACGTGAAGGAACACTACACCAAGTACGAGCATTACATCCCGATGCGCGACGGCAAGAAGCTGTTCACTTCGATTTATGTTCCGAAGGACAGCTCGCACTCTTATCCATTTCTCATGATGCGGACGCCCTACAGCGTGGCACCTTACGGCGTCGATCAGTTCCGGCCGCAGCTCGGGCCGACCGAGGCCTTCGACAAGGCCGGCTACATCTTTGTCATGCAGGATGTTCGCGGCCGGTACCTTTCCGAGGGAACCTTCGTGGAGTTGCGTCCTCACATTGATAATCCCAAATCCAGCGCCGACGTCGATGAAAGTACCGACACCTATGACACCGTCGAATGGTTACTGAAGCACGTGCCGAACAACAACGGCCGGGCAGGCATCTGGGGCATTTCCTATCCTGGGTTTTTCACCTCGGCGAGCATCATTGATTCTCACCCGGCGATCAAGGCGGCATCGCCGCAAGCCCCCGAGACCGATCTGTTCATGGGCGATGATGCCTATCATGGCGGCGCGTTCATGCTGCTGGCCAATTTCAGCTTCTATAACTTCTTCAAACCCCGAGCCGAGCCGGGCCCTCCCCCGCGGACTCGGGAGTCGTTCGATTGGGGCGCTGCCGATGCCTATGACTTCTTCCTCAAAATGGGGCCGCTGGCCAACGCCGACAAACTCTATTTCAAGGGCAAGAACTCCCTCTGGAGTGACCAGGTCAGCCACACCACGTACGACAGCTACTGGAAGGCGCGTGATCTTTCGCGCCACATGAAAAACATCAAGTGCGCTGTGCTGGTTGTAGGCGGATGGTTTGATGCCGAGGACCTGGCCGGGCCGTTTCGGACTTATCATGCGGTCCGAAAAGACAACGCGGGGATTTTTGACGGACTGGTGATCGGCCCCTGGTCCCACGGCGGCTGGGCCCGTTTCGAAGGCCAGCGCTTCGGGCGCATCGCTTTCAATGCGAAAACAGGCGAGTACTATCGCACGCACATCATCTATCCCTTTTTTGAGCAACATCTAAAGGGCAAAGGGGACGCCAGACTCCAGGAAGCCACAGTTTTCGAGACAGGAACGAACGTCTGGCGGCACTATGCATGCTGGCCTCCGAGCAATACCGAAAAGCGCACGCTCTATTTTCATGCGGATGGAAAACTGTCGTTCGCTGCTCCGGAGGAACACGAGCAATCGTTCGATGAGTACGTGGGCGATCCGCGCAAACCGGTCCCTTACATTAGTTATGCGGCGACCAGCGTGCCTCAAGAATACATGGCCAGTGACCAGAGGTTTGCAGCGAAACGTCCTGACGTCCTTGTCTACCAGACGGAACCGCTGGCTGCTGACGTCACTATCGCCGGTCCAGTCTGTCCGCGTCTCTTTGTCTCGACGTCGGGCACCGATTCCGACTTCGTGGTGAAGCTGATCGACGAATACCCGGCGGACTATCAGCCCAATCAGCCCGACTCCCGCCAGGAGCGAACGGACGTGCTCCTTCCTGTCGAAACCATAAGCGGGTACCAGCAACTGGTTCGGGGAGAGCCCTTCCGGGGCAAATTCCGAAACAGCTTTGAGCATCCCGAGCCGTTCGCGCCCGGCCAGGTGACGCCGGTGAATTTTGAGATGCCGGACGTGAACCACACGTTTCGTCGTGGACACCGCATCATGGTGCAAGTGCAAAGTTCATGGTTTCCGCTGGTGGATCTGAATCCGCAAACTTTCGTCAACATCCCGGAAGCCAGCCCCACGGATTTCAAAAAAGCCCAGCAGCACATCTACCGATCGCAAAGCACGCCTTCCGGCATCGTCGTGCCCGTGTTGCCGGAGAAATGACAGTCTGCTCAGGCAGTGCGGCATCGGCCAACACACGGTGAACCAGAGTCCAGCCGGGACCAAACTGGACTTCGGCGTTCTCATCGGCGCCGGTTACGAATCCTTCGAGGCCGTCCATTTCCCGCTCGACAACCTGTTAACCTTAGGGACGAAACGGGGACGCGATTAGTTTAGCCAGGAGCCCCGTCAATGGATTGCCGTCAAGACTAATCGCGTCCTGGTTTCGGTTCCCGACCCGGTTTCAGTTTCCAGTTGTCCGACGTGAGAACTGCGAGGAATCGTTAGCTCCCCTTCCAATACCCGCCTTTTCAAGTAACTTCTCGATATTCTGCTCGACAACATGCCGTGCCTCATCTTCGCACCTCTCTTGAGTTACTGCAGCACGCAACATCTCTCGTGCTTCTGTAACCCACACGGCCTTTAATTCGGTTTGCCGAGCAAGCATCCTCCTGGAGAGAATCCGGTCATCTCACGAGGTAGAGGGCGATGCACGGGACGATGTTGAACAGAAGTACCCCGGTCTTGTAGAGGGTTATCCCGGCGAGATTGAACAGGTCCAACTGCTCCCCCGAGATTCGGAACAACCGGCTCAATTGGCGGTACATCCAATTCCTCCCGAGAGTTGCGAGCCCGGCCCAGACCAGGAGAATCACGATGTTGATGACCGAGCACCATAAGAAGAAGCTGCGGGCGATCTCGATGCTCATGTTCCTATCCCCTTCAAACCGTCAGTCCTTGATGCGACTGAACCGAGCTTAACGGCGCGATCGTGTGGTCGCAACCGTCGCGATCGAAAGTCTTGTTGACGCGTCCCCAAGCTACCAGCCAGGTCTGGCCAAGTGATTGGGGGCGGAAACGGGGACGCGATTAGTGTGGCCAGGAGCCCAGGCAGTGGATTGCCGTCAATACTAATTGCGTAACAGTTTCCGTTCGCCGTGCGGTGGTGTGCGAGGGGTCGCCTCGTGAGTGGTGGCCCTGTCCCGATTTTCAACCTGGGTCTCTTGCCTATCCCCCCACCGTGATAGGAATGTTGGGTTTGTGCTCTATCCAACGTCTCGATGGCCTGGAGGTGCTTAAAGCAGGGTTAGGTCAGCACGGAGCGGCTGATAACCGGCATTTATGCTCGGTTAGCACGATTCGTTGCCATCGTCGCAGGTGTTCCAAAGCCACGGTGTTCTTCATGGCACGTGAGTAAGAAGCGCGGTCGTTTTCTTGACCTTGCAGAAGGGAAAGTTGGTGGCGGAAAGATGCTGGTAATCCGACGGATCGTCCCGATGATTAGTTGACGGAAATGAGTCTAAGTCGAAAGTGCGCGGATACTGATTTGGGCTCGGCCAGGGGAAGTTCCGGTCAATGGGCGGCGAGGAAGTCGAAACAAGTGGACTGTCAGGCCACCCCGGTCTTCGGCACGACGGGCCGGGCGGTGGTGGGGTTATTTCCGCCCTCGCAGAAGTTCGGTTCCGCTACGTGGCCACCGTTCTGGTAATCGGCCTGACCATCTGGGGCTGGCTCGATGTCCGTGAACGTGGTCAGATCCATCCCAACCACGCCGAGTTCCACCGAACCGATTTCACGGTGTACACCGAAGCCGGTGCCGCCTTCTTCGACGGTCGTGACCCCTACGAAGTCACCAACCCACGCCACTGGTACTACCTCTACCCGCCTCTGTTTGCCCTACTCGTTTCACCGCTCGCGGCCCTGGATTACAAGTCCCAGATCATCGTCTGGTACATCATCAGCCTCGTCTTAGCCTTTGGCTGCTACAGCGAGTCCCGCTACCTCTGGAGACTCCTCGTAGCCTCTACATCCGGTGAGGCCGATATAGACCGCAATGCCGCTTTCCGGATCGGAGCGTGTGCTGCCCTGACGGTCCTCTTACCGACACTCGAATGCTTGCAACGCGGTCAAGTCGGGATCACCTTGGTCTATTCGCTGCTGCTCGGCTTTCGCCTGAGCCTGGGCGGCCGATCATGGCCGATCTGGTGCCTCGGCGGTGTCGTGCTGGGTTGGCCGATCGTGGTAAAGCTCATTCCGGCGTTACCCGTCGCAGTCTTACTATTGCAACGCTGGGCGGCGGCCCTGGCCCCTTCCCCCTCGCCGCGATCATTGAGCCGGGCCACTACTATCACCCTTGGCTTGGCGTTGGGTTTGTTCCTGTTCACCTTTGCCATCCCAGCCGCCTGTATCGGCTGGAGTGAGAACCTACACTCTCTGCGAACTTGGAGCCGGAAAGTGGTGACCAGCCCGGATATGGGACGTGAGGTTTTCGTCGAGATTGACAATGCTAGCAACCAGAGTTTTAGCAATGCGGCCCACCTGCTTGCCGCCAGGATCCGCGGCAAAGCGACTGCCGGAGCAAATTCGGTAACCGACCAGGAGGCACATAAGCAATGGCTTGCCGCCGTCACGGCAATCAACAAGCATCGGCATGCCGATTACGTCACCGCCAAGTGGGTGCGGGGCGTTCAGGTGATCGTGCTGGTCCTGCTGATCGTCACCGGGCTGACAGCGGGGCTGCGGGGTGATGTGTTGGCCCAGGCCGCGACATATGGTCTGGCCTGCCTGGCAGGGCCAGCGCGGCACTTTAGGCGGTCTTGGCAATTTGGGGTGCTTGCGCCCTGATCGGTTTATTTGTATACCATTCTCTGTGTTGCTATATTCACGGCGGCGCACGGAGAACAACCGATGGCAGACAGCCGGCATGTTTCCTTGGACGAGGTCGTAGTGCATTTTGCGGAGTTGGAGGATCCTCGCTCCACCGTCAATTTGCAACATCCGTTGGTCAGCGTGGTCGTCATTGCTTTGATGGCGGTGCTGGCCGGTGCAAGCGGGCCAACTGGGATTGGCAAGTGGGCTGCTTTGAAACAGGAATTTCTCTTGAACACTCTGGATTTGCCCAACGGTATTCCACGTAAGGATGTCTTTCGTCGCGTGCTGATGACGCTGCGACCGGGTGCCTTTCAAGCTTGTTTTGCGAACTGGTTGAATTCGTTGCGTGCGACAGCGGCCACGGCGACCGGCGTGGAGCAACCCGTTCTGGCGGTGGACGGCAAGACGGCACGGCGGAGCCACGATCGCAAGAACGGCCTGGGCGCCTTGCATTCGGTAAGCGTCTGGGCCAGCGAGTTTGGGCTGTCGCTCGGGCAGGTGGCGTGCGCTGAGAAATCGAACGAAATCACGGCAATTCCCGAGCTTCTGAGACTGGTGGACATCAAAGGGGCGATCATCACCATCGACGCGATGGGAACCCAAAAGGCGATCGCTGCGCAGATCATTGAGGGCAAGGCCGACTACGTGCTGGCGCTGAAGGGGAACCAGGAGACGCTGCATCAAGCGGTCATCGATTATATCGACGAACAGCTCGAGGGAGACTTGGCGAACGCTCGTGAGCACGTGACGACCGAGAAGGGGCATGGGCGTGAGGAGATGCGAACGTACCTCCAACTCCCGGCACCCAAGAGCTTGCCGGGGTTCACGCTGTGGGAGGGGCTGAGGACGATCGGGGTGGTGACGTCCCGGTGCCTTCGTGACGGCAAGGAGACCATCGAAGTCCGCTACTACATCAGCAGTCTGCCCATGGGAGTGAAGCAGTTTGCCCGAGCGGTCCGAGGTCATTGGGGTATCGAAAATACCTGCCACTGGGTTCTCGATGTGACGTATCGCGAGGACGAATCGCGGATCAGAGACGAGGCGCTGCGGGAGAATTTTGCATGGCTCAATCGGTTCACCTTGTCACTCCTGAAGCAGTATCCAGACCGCACGAGTCTCGTCATGAAACGTCGCAGTTGTGGTTGGAACGAGAACTACATGCTGAAAGTCCTTGCTGGAGCAGCGGTTTAGTGAGCGCTGGCCCTGGCCTGCCTGGCGACCGTCTTCTTTTCGCCGGTGGCGTGGAGCCACTATTACGTGCTCTGGCTGCCGTCCGTCTTACTAGTGCCTCCCTCGTTGATGCGGCAGGGCCAGTTGAGAGCAGCGAGGGCCGTTGCCGCAGTTCCCTTGGGGTTGATTTGGGCACATTACTTGGCGAAGCCCTGGCTTGGGCAGTTCGGTTTGTTGGGCCTGGGCACGCTGACGTGGTTCTTGGCCGTCGTCAGGCAGTTGATTCCGATCGGTTTGCATACCCCGCCTTACCTTCACGGCAGACGGGACATGACCTTCTACCACGCAAGGAGGCAGAACGAGTTATTGCAAGCTGGTTGCGATCGTAATGTCAACGGATAATCAAGCAGGCGGCGGAAATGTGCACGCGATTAGTTTGGCCAGGAGCCCAGGCAGTGGATTGCCGTCACTACGAATCGCGTCTCGGTTTCCGGTCCTGTGCGTCGTGCTCGACGCCCATCATCGTGAAGACTCGTAGGGTGATGTGGTATCAACCGGGCGGCCACCTAAACTATGCGTGAACACAACTGGCACGAGCCATGGCCCCGTCACCCGTCGCAAGCTTGACGCCGGGCCCGGCGCCTGTAACATCCCAATCTGCGTACAGGACGCAACCGGTCCGCGGAAAGGGTAGAAGCCCAGCTGCCTGTTGGACATCGATACGAACCTTCTTTCGGCCCGTCGTGCGGACACCGGGCACCACACGGAAAGAAGGTTTCCATGTCGAGCACTCCTCAGGGATCTTCACGTCCGCTTCCCCAGAATCCCGACCTGCGGCATCTCAAGGATCAGGCCAAGGACCTGCTCAGAGCAGGCCGAGCGGCGTCGCTTGCCAACGCGCAACTTCAGGTTGCCCGGCAATACGGCTTTGCGAGCTGGCCCAAGCTCAAAGCCCATGTCGATTCTCTGCAAACGGTCGGGCAGCTCAGGCAGGCCATCGACGCCAACGACCTCGAGCAGGTCAAGGAGCTGATGACTCGCAACCCGGAGCTCCATCGCGCCCCCCTCGGTTACGGCAAGAATGGGCCGTTGGCCTGGGTTGCCGAATGTCGCGTGCCACGGGAGGCCCCCAGTGAAGCAAGACTCGCGATGGCGCGGTGGATGATCGAGAACGGGTCCGACGTGCATCAGGGGGGCGACGGGCCGCTCATGCGTGCAGCGCTGGCCGACATGCGCATTCCCATGATGGAGCTGCTGGTCGCCCACGGCGCCAACGTGAACGCCCTTTGGGATGGGCACTACCCAATCATATGCGCTCCCTGCGAGACCCTTGCGCCCAGGGCCTTGAAATGGCTGCTCGACCATGGCGCAGACCCTCTTGCGGCCGCCCGAGATTACGGTAGCCCGCTCAGCATGCTGGTCTGCACTTATTGCCGAAACGCCAAGGGCAGGAACGCATGCCTTGAAGTCTTTGCAGACGCCGGCTTCGATCTGCCGGACACACCGGCGATGGCGTTCCATCGCGGTCGGAATGACCTGCTTGAGGCCCACCTGGACCGCGACCCGTCGCTGCTTGAGCACCGGTTCGAGGAGCGCGAGATCTTCCCCCTGAGTTGGGGATCAGACCGGGTGACGGCCTGCACGTCACACCGGTCCGTGGCAGCACACTGCTCCACCTGGCTATCGAATATGACGACATCGAGATTGCGCAGTGGCTGATCGAACGAGGAGCCGACGTGAATGCGAAGGCGGTGTTAGACGCTGATGGGTTCGGCGGCCACACGCCGTTGTTCCACACGGTTGTCACTCTCGCCGCCCCGGACGATTCGAAGGCCAGGCTACTCCTGGAACGCGGCGCAAACCCTAACGCTCGGGCAACGATCCGAAAACAACTCCGAGATATGGGCGATCCCGAGAAGGAGATCATGCGTGAGTTCCACAACGTCACGCCGATTGGCTATGCGAGCCAGTTCCAAGAACTGAGCTGGGTGAATGGCCCGGCGATCACCGCGATCGTTGCACGCGGTGGTACGGAATAAGACCTCGGTACGGAAAGATCTTCCTAACTTCCGCGGCGGCAGATAACTTGTCAGGAATCGATTTTGAGTACAAATATTAAAGAAAGTCGTTTTTCGGTTCCTGGCACCTTTGTATTCTCCCGTGAATGGTCATCACCTCCACGGGCCGGGGACTCGCCTGGCTGCGGGCGTGGCGCCTCGAGCCCTGCGGTCCTTGCCTTCTCAAGTAGTTCCGCCGAAAATGCCGGCGGGTCCCTTGGTCGCTTTTTCGGAGGGGATAGTGGCCGAGACGCCGCAAGGACTTACGGTCATCGACCACGCCCGGCGGCGGGCTGCCGGACGCCGCGGCGGGGGCCGGCGGCGCGTCGCACTCGACGCGGTGGTGGGCTGCTTCGAGGGGCAGGGGCTGGATGTCGTCGCTGTCCACGAGGCCCTCGACCGGCTGGCGGAGCAGGACGAGCGGCAGGCGCAGGTGATGACGCTGCAGTACCTCGGCGGGATGACCGTCGCCGAGGTGGCTGCGGCTCTGGGGGTCTCGGTGTCGACGGTCGAGAACGACTGGCGGCTGGCGCGGGCCTGGCTCGCCGGTCAGCTCGGGGGGTGGGACGGATGGCGCCGGAGCGCTGGCGACGGATCGGCGAGCTGTTCGAGGCTGCGGTCCGGATCGACCCCGCCGGGCGGGAGGCCTGGCTGCGCGCCGCCTGCGGAGGGGACGATGAGCTGCGGACCGAGGTTAGCCGGCTACTGGCCGAGCACGAACGGGTGCACCGAAGCGGGTTCCTGACGCCCGCCCAGGCGGCGGGTCCGCCCTCGGATCGGGCGGCGAGCGAGCCCCTCCGGGTCGAAGCCCCCTCGCAACCGCCGGAGCCGGCCGCTGGGTCCGGGGACGCGCCGGCCAACGAGAGCGGGGGCTTGGTTCCCAGGCAGGCGATCGCGTCGCAGAAGGAGCAGCAGACGATTTCCGAGCTCACGGACGCCGTGCGGGCACGACTGTGCGAGCTGGCGATCGTCTACATCCTCATCCTGGCGGCCTCGACGCTCTGGAGTCGCGGCGTTCTCGGGCGGGAGGACGCGACGATCGCTCGTGTGGACGGGGCGATTATCCTGGCCCTGGTGGGCCTCATCGCCCTGCTCAGGAGCCGCAGCCCCATCCCGCTGACCTCGCTCCAGGCCTTGGAGCTGGGGGCGGTCGGCCTGCTCGCCGGCCGCGTCACCTTCATCGAATATCGGCTGATGCTGAGGTTCTCGCAGCGCGGTGACATGATGACGGCGCCGATGGTTCTGAAGAATGCCGTGCTGCTGACCGCCGTCCTGATCCTTACCTACGGGCTCTACGCCCCCAAGACCTGGCGCCGCGCCGCGCTGGTGGCCGGACCGCTGGCGCTGTTGCCGTTCGCGACCCTTTCGGTACTGGTGGTGCAGCACCCGGCGGCGATGGCGTGGCTCTGGGAGGGTTGGCTCGATAGCCAAACTCCGCGAGCCGTCCTGTTCGCCTTCGACGCGCTGATCCTCGCGATTCTGGCCATCGGCTCGGCCTACGGGGCCCGCACGATCTTCCGGCTGCGCCGGCAGGTCGTCGAGGCTCGGCAGTTGGGCCAGTATCGCCTCAAACGGCAGATCGGCGCCGGCGGAATGTCGGAGGTCTACCTGGCCGAGCACCAGCTCCTGAGACGCCCCTGCGCCGTGAAGTTGATCCGGCCGGGAGCTGTGACCGACCCGCGGGCGATGCAGCGCGTTCGAGCGCGAGGTTCGCCTCACCGCCAGGCTCTCGCACCCGAACACCGTTGAAGTCTACGACTACGGCCGGGGCGAGGACGGGACGTACTACTACGTCATGGAGCACCTCAACGGCCTCAGCCTGCACGAGTTGGTGAACCGCCACGGCCCGCTACCGCCCGGCCGAGTGGTCTACCTGCTGCGGCAGGTCTGCGGGTCGTTGTCCGAGGCGCATGCCGCCGGCCTGATCCACCGCGACATCAAGCCGTCGAACATCTTCGCCGCGCGCCGGGTGGTCTTGGGGATGTGGCCAAGCTGCTCGACTTCGGGCTGGTCCTGCCCACGGCGATCCTCGGCGAGGCGACCTTGACCGGGGAGCGGCAGATCCTGGGCACACCGCAGTACATGTCGCCTGAGCAGGCCAAAGGCGGCCATAAGCTCGATGAGCGAAGCGACATCTACTCGCTGGGGGCGGTGGCCTACTACCTGCTTACCGGCCGGCCGCCGTTTCAGGCCAACGGGAGGACCGCCGTGCTGATCGCCCACGCCCGCGACCCGGTCGAGCCCCCGTCGCGGGTCCGCCCTGGCATCCCCGAGGACCTGGAGCGTGTCGTATTACGATGTCTGGCCAAGCCCCCTGACCAGCGTTTCCCTGACGCCGAGGCCCTGGAGCAAGCCCTGGGCGCGTGCGCCTGCGCGGGGGATTGGGACCAGGGTCGTGCCGCCCGGTGGTGGCAAGACGACTACGGCGACCCGAGCTGAGCGGCCCGACGACACCGACGCAAGTTCGAGCGTACATTGGTCGGGGAGCTTCGGACGAGCTGTCGCACGGATCTCATGAATCTCCGCGCGAATCCTCGGCAGGCTCCAGTTGACACCATTCCCGCCATGCGCCACGCACGACATGCGTCAAATTCGCGGCAAAGCGCTTTCCATCGCACAGCGGTGAGGCAGCCATCCGCTCGCGCAAACCGGCTCGCAGGCTCGCCAGCCGCGACAAGTCACGGGCCAAAGTAACAGCCAACTCGACGTACTCGTCCAACGTCCTGGCGATCGTCTCCGTGAGTCCAACACTCGATAGATGGCTCAGAGAATGACGGCTCGCAAACGTCTCGCCGGGGCAGGTCAGCACCGGCACGCCCATCCACAATGCCTCGCAGGTCGTCAAGCCGCCATTGTAGGGGAGCGGATCGAGAGCCAGATCGATGCGGTTGTACGCCGACAACAATTCCGGGTGGGCCGACTGCTCAAGACATTCTAACCGCTCCAGATCCACCTTATGCCTCGCAAATTCCTCGACCAAACCCGTGACGAGAGACTTATCACTCATTCCCTTGTATTTCAATACCAGCCGTGAGTGTGGCACACGGCCTAGAACCTTTGCCCAGACCTCGACCGTCCGGGGATCGATCTTCACCCGATTGTTGAAGCTGCCGAAAGCCACATACCCTACTTTCAGGGCGGGCAGAGGTTCCACCATCGGCGCATAACTAGGTGGATCATAACTCACATATCCATCAGGCATTCGCAGCACCGTCTCGCAATAGTGGGCCTCGGCGCCGGGGGGGATTTCATGACGGTCGGCCAAGATGTAGTCCATCGCCTCTAGCCCTGTGGTGCCCACATAGCCAGCCCAAGTTATTTGCAGCGGCGCTGGTTTGCGGGCGAACACCAGAAGCCGGTTGTGGGCCGTATGTCCCGCCAGGTCAAACAGAATATCAATTCGATCCTCCACGATCTGCTCGGTCAGTCTTTGGTCGCTCAAGCCGCTCACACCACGCCAAGTCGTCGCGACGGCCTGAAAACGCTGGGTCAGATCGTCTTTGATCATCCGATCACAGTAGCAAACCGTTTCGCATTGGCTCCGGTCGAGGTGCTCCAGGGCCCGAATCAGAAAATACCCCACCGGGTGCCGTCCGAAATCGGCCGAGACGAATCCCACGCGAAGCCGACGATCAGGATCGCGATCATTCGCATGCCGTGCCCTGGCAGTCCGGAGCGGCGCCGCGTGCAGCCGGTCATACTCGGCATGGACGGCAGCCAGTTCAGACAAGGTAACGCCGAAACGGTATTGAAGTGTCAGCAGGAGGTTGCTGTGAACTGCGGCAAAATCAGGTTTCAGCTCCCGTGCACGCTGATAGCACGCAACGGCGGCATCCATTTTCCCCAGATACCTGAAAGCATTGCCCAGATTGTTGTGCGCCTCGGCGTAGTCAGGTCGCTCTTGCACCGCGCGCCGATAACAAGCCACGGCTTCGCTGAGCATTCCCAGGCCGTGGCAGACATTACCCAGATTGTTGTGCGCCTCAGGAAGGTCAGGTTGCAGTTGCAGGCGCGCTGATAACAAGCCATGGCTTCGTCCAGCTTGCCCTGTCCCTGGCAAACAACCCCCAGGTTGTAGTGCGCTAGGGGGTGGTCAGGTTTCAGTTGCAGTGCCCGCTGATAGCACGGCACGGCCTCGTCCAGTTTCCCCTGGTCCTTGAAGAGTGTGCCCAGGTTATAGTGCGCCGTGGCATAGTCAGGTTGCAGTTGCAGCGCGGCAGGCAACACGCCACGGCTTGGTCCAGCTTCCCCTGGTCGTACCAGACGACACCGAGGTTGCAGTGCGCCTCAGCGAAGTCAGGTTGCAGTTGCAGAGCGCGCTGAAAACACGCTCCAGCTTCATCGAGCTTCCCCTGCTCCTTGTAAACACTTCCCAGGCCATTGTGCGCCTCAGCGAAGTCAGGTTGCAGTTGCAGAGTGCGGCCTGATAAGACGCCACAGCTTGATCCATCTTCCCCTGGTCACGGCAGACTAGCCCCAGGTTGTACTGTGCCAGGGCGTAATCAGGTTTCCATTGCAGCGCCTGCCGATAACACGCTTCGGCCTCGTCCGTCTTCCGCTGGACCTTGAGAACGTTGCCAAGGTTGTTATGCGCCTCGATAAAGCCTGGTTGCAGTTGCAGTGCTCGCTGATAAGCCGCTACGGCTTCGTCGAGTTTCCCCTGGACATGCCAGATAACCCCCAGGTTGTAGTGCGCCAGGGCGAAGTCAGGTTTCCATTGCAGCGCCCGCCGATAACACGTCACGGCTTCATCATGCTTTCCTTGGTCCTTGAAAACACTACCCAAGCCGTAGTGCGCGGGGCGTAATCAGGTCTCCCTTGCAGTGCTCGCCGAAAAAACATCACGGCTTGGTCGAGCTTCCCCTGGACCTTGAAAACATTGCCCAGGGCGTAGTTCGCCTCGGCATAGTCAGGTTTTAGTTGGAGCGCCCGCCGATAACACGTCACGGCTTCGTCGAGCTTTCCCTGGTCCTCCCAGGCGTTTCCCAGGTCATAGTGCGCCTCGGCCCAATTGGGCCTGTACGCCAGAGCACGCCGGAGGCACTCCACGCCGGCTTGATGTTTGCCGTCCTGACATGCGATGACCCCCAGCAAGTGCCACGCATGGTGGTGATGCGGGTCAGCCGCGAGAATCTGCCGGTAAATTGGCTCCGCCTCGCGCAACCGGCCCGCCTGGTGGTGCTGCAGCGCGATAGCCAATGCTTCAGGAATTGTGGGCATGCGTCGTGTTCCAAAGATATGGAAGACCTGCTCGCGAATCGGGGGTAAGGAGGTCCCACTCAGCTCCCAAGAGCGCCGGGGTGATGAACTTGCTGCGATGTCTTACTCGGACGGGAGCTTCCTGTCGAGGGGAGCATGATGGGGCGACGCTATCGTTCGAGTCGTCCCAGATTCCATGATTGCTCACTGGAGGCCTGTCTAAGGCTTGGAAGAAAGGGAAGCAACGACGGGAGCCCCTGGATTTCGAAGCGAAACCTTGATGGCTTGGCGGCGATCGCCCGGCGCGCTCGATGCCCCTCGAGGACCTCGCGGACTCGTTTCGCGACGATGAGATGTTCGTCGTCGCGCAGGGTGAAGACGACGATCCGCAGCCCGTGGGGCCCTTCGAGCAGCACAGCGATCCGCGGGTCGCCATCCCAGAGCCGGCGGACGACCTCGTCTGCGGCGGGCGCGGCGTGCCATCGGCTCCACTCGACGACGACCTGGGGGAAACGGTTGGCGATCTCGGGGACGTCCCGCCGCACGGCGACGCCGGGGACCTTGGACAGCTCGGCGAGGATGTGCGACGTCCGGGCCTCCCAGGTGTGCCATTCCGCGTCGTGGTTCAGCGTCACGAAGCGTTCGACGGCGGCCAGTAGCCCGACAATCTCCTCCTTGCCGACCTTCATGCCGCGGCCGATGCCCATGCTGGGGCTGATGGCACGCCGCCCCGCCGCCACCAGGTCGGCGCGGCCGAGCAGCAGCCCGGAGGCCTGCGGCCCCCGGATCGCCTTCCCGCCCGAGAATGTCACCAGGTCGAACCCTTGGCGGAGGTATTCGGAGAAGCGCGACAGCGGCGGGACGTCGGCCGCTGCGTCGAGGAAAGTCGACACGCCGCGATCCTTGCCAACGCGGAGCCACTCCGCGCGATCGATCCTCCCCAGTGGCTCGAAGCGGTTGAGGAAGAACATCATCGCAGTACGGGGGTTGATCGCCCGCTGCAGCTCCTCACGGCTCTCCACCCAGACGAGCTTGGCGCCGGCCAGGGCCATCTGCGGCTCGTAGCCGCTCCGATGGCCCTTCTGGATGATCACCTCATCCCTCAGGCCTTCGGTCTCAGGCAGGCGCCCGATCGACTCCGGATGATCGCGGGCGATGCAGGCGGCCGTGGCCACGGTGATTGCCGAGGCCGCACCGGCGGTGACCATGGCCGCCGGCGCGCCGAGGAGTTCGGCGATCCGCGCGCCGGCCTTCTCCTGCAGTTCGGGGATCGAGACGAACCACCCGGCGGCCTCGGCCATCGCCCGGACCACCTCCGGCGGCATCAGCGAGCCGCCGACCACGGTGACCGTCCCCTGGGCGTTGATCAAGGTCTTGACCCCGATCCGGGAATAGACGTTCTTCGCCGGTGTCATGCCTGGCCCCCCTTCGCTCGAGAATCGGCCCGCACTGCCGGGCCGTCGACCCGCGCCCGGACCCCGGAGATCCCGATCCCCGATCGGGATCGGGCGCCGCGACCCCGGACGCCAGTATAACGCGCAGTACGGCCTTGCGAGTCGCTCCCCGCCCTGGAGCTCGCGGGTGATCATAAAAGCGGCATGCTGAAGTGATGGTCGGCTGGTCGGGTAAAGAATCGCCTACGCTACGCGCCATGCGTCCGACACACCACGGTCGATCCGACCGAAGCGGCAAGTGTGTCGCGAACAAAGCTGCCGACCCAGATAGTTGAACATTGGCCCGACGATCTCGTGATGCCCGTGCTTCGTAGCCCATGCCAAAGGCGTCCCCCACGGCTCGGCATCCGATTCCACGGCGTCGGCGCCGTGCTCCAGGTACAGTCTGACAAGTTCGATGCGTCCCCACCGGCAGGCCCAGCCAAGTGGTGTCGATTTGAGCAGCGGATCGCGTTTTGCCAGCGACGCGCCGGCATCCAGCAGCATCGTCGCCCGGATGACGCGGGCCTCTTCGTTTGACGCTCGGCAGTAATCATACGCGAGGTGGTGCAGGACCGTATATCCCGCGTCGTCGGCCATGTCGGGATCGACACCATGTTCCAGAATCAGCTTCAAACCCTCGGGCACCTTGGCATTGAGGAGCATGCCATTCCACCACGGATCGTCGCGCTTTCGCGTGATATGCGGCAGACACATCCGCACGAATTCTGGATCGCCGCCGCCGCCCAGCAGGATCTCGGCCAGATCCTTGAGCGTCGGCTCAGTGAGATTCAGACTCTCCGCCTTCACGGTCGCGTCGAGGTGCGGCCAGCTCCCCACGTGGCGCGTCTGCGCCGAGTTGCATCAGGACGCGGGTCAGTTCCTCATTGCGACGCAGCACGGCGCGACGGAGGGCGCCGTCGCGGAAGTCGGCAATGTGCGGGTTGAGCAGGTCGAGACTGCGCTTCGGCGAGCCGCCGCACGGCCGCCACGTCACCGGCTTCGGCCGCCGCGAGGAGTGCCTCGAACTTCACGCCATCAACGTGATTCTCGAGCGAGGGCCAGCTCGAAAAGCCGTAGGCTCGCGCAAGCACTCGCTCCGCGTGGGCCAAAGCGAAATCCGCTGGATTGGGGTTCCGATGGAACCGCTCGACTTCGGTGACGGCTGCATCAATGCCGGCGAGGTACGAATCGAGCAATTCCTTTGCCTGCTCGCGGAGTTAGGCAAGGCTCGGCTTGTCCGGGAGAGTGCGCGTGGGGCAGAGCGAAAAGACATGACGTCCTCCTTTCCGCGGCTGCTCGCCGCATGGCTCGATGTCCGCGTCGCGAACCGAAAGAAGGTACGTTGGCACTACGTTTTGTTTCCTGCCGGATCGACGACGATGCGGGGTCGCGTTTCCCTGCTCTTGAAGTAAAGCAACCCGCTGAAGAAATCAAAGGAAAGTGACTCGACGCCGCGACGAGTATCTTTACGCCCGCGAAGAGCTGAACAATTCGGAGATCGAAAAGGTGTCGGGATCCGATTCTGAGTACAATGATGCAGGAAAATCGTCTCTCGGTTTCTGGCACCTTTGTATTCTCACCGAAGCCGCCTGGCTCCTTCGTACGCGGCACAGGAGCCTTTACCAGCTCTTCGAAAGTTTCGACGGCGGGCTGTTCGCCCTCCTCACCCTCGATGCCAAAGACTTGCCTGCCGTCAGGGCACTCATGAAACGCTATGAGGATTCCGGCATCCAGTTCGCCGACGCCGCCCTCGCCCATCTCGCCGAGCGGGAAAACATCCGCACCGTGTTCACCACCAACCGTCGGGATTTCTCCATCATCCGCCTCAAACGCAACCGAACCCTCAAGCTGCTGCCGGAAGTCCAATGAGCGACATCGTCCCCCAGCCCGCCGATCCGATCCCGGCATTCGTCGTCGGCTCGCCAACCGACCTCCGCGAGCAGATGACGAAGGCGGTTAAATTGTTCCAGTCACGACTTCGTCGCCGGGAGAGGAACCTCGAATTGAGACAGGGAACTTTATCCCTGGAAGCTGGGGAGGCTGTTTCTTCTAACTTGAGGCTGATTTGTGCCAGTTGCGTTGAAGCGTTACAGTCGGCGGCATTCATGCTTGCTCCAAAGGGAAATGGACACTGCCCTGGGACGAACCGGACGAGGCCTGGTTTACATGCGCACAGAGTGCTCTTTGCGGGACATTCCGCTACTCTCGAATGGTCTCGAGCAGACTGAACCATAGCCCGCTGAGGAAGAGTCGATTCTTGGCACGAGGGATGGGATGAGTGGACCAGAGGAAGGCCCGCAGACGACGACCGCCTGGGAAGTTCATGTCCTGGCGTCGTGTGCTCGCCTGGCGCAGTTCCCGCAGGTCCATCTGGCCCCGAAGTTTCCACCGGCCCGACTGACCTTGGCGTTGCGCGCACCACTCCCGCTCATGGAAAATGAGCTGCTCGTGGCTCTGATCGACAACGATGCTGGGGGCTTTCAAAGCGAGATCATCCTCACCACGGCACGGCTTTACTGGTCACGGCGGGAGTCCAATGCGGCCGGCAACGGCGATGGGTCCAAGAGGGCGGTACAAATCCGGGCTTATGGACTGGATTACGCCATGGTCACCCCGGAGGTCCACGTCGTGACTTCGGGGGAGAAACCGGTCCACATCGCGCTTGGGTTCGGTCAAGAGTTACCGCTGGAAGGACCTCACACAGGGCTCGCCGAAGCGCTCGCCAGTTACCTGCGGACTGTCGGGGATGCAGCGCGAAAGGCGTGGATCCCTCACTTGAAGGGCTTGATGCCGGGCTTGTCCAGCGCATTTCCAACGCCCTTCCCAAGGTCGCCGAGGTCACGCGGCGCATGCGCACCTTGAATCTCGAGTTGAGCACATTTCGACGTGACTTGATGGCGGCGACTGCTCACGTCGTGGTGACGCCGTTCTTGCTGACGGCCTGCATCGTGGTGTTCGTGGTGATGGCGATTCGCGGAGTAGACCCGTTCTCGCCGTCAGCCCAGCAGCTGCTCTCGTGGGGTGCCAACAACGGCGCAAGAGTCGTGCTCAGGCACGAAGCCTGGCGGCTGCCGGCCAGCGTCTTCATTCACGGCGGGCTGCTCCACCTGGCGATCAACATGTGGTGCCTGTTCAATATCGGACCGCTGGTCGAGCGATTCTTCGGTAATATCGCGACCGCGGTGCTTTACCTTGCGGCCGGGGTCGGCGGCGCGATTGCCAGCATGGCCACGCTGCCGGTGCGGATCAGTGTGGGCGCGTCGGGAGCGATCTTTGGGCTGTTAGGAGCCCTACTGGCTTTTCTGCTCATCAATCGTCGATCTGTCCCCGCCACGGTCCTCAGTCCTCTGCGTTCGAGTGCTCTGAGCTTTGTGGTTTTTAATACCCTGTTCGCGGCGGCGGTTCCGAACATTGACCAGTCGGCTCACCTGGGCGGGCTTGTGACCGGATTTCTGGGTGGCCTGATGCTGAGCCGGCCCTGGCCCGTGATCCGTTCTCGCTGGCTCAACCTGAGGCGACTGGCGCTGGCGTTATTGCTCGTGGGGGCGGTCCTCGGCGCGGGATTTGCCGCCGTGCGGTGGACGGAGCGCTCTCTGCCGCCTGTGGCCCGGTTTGAAGATTTCGCCAACCAGGCCGGCCCCGCGATCGACGAATTCATCGCGGTTTCTCAGGCTTTACCCCAGGTCGGGGAGCTCGAGGCCCAGGCGTCGAGCGCCTCATCGAGCCAACGGCTAGCTCAGACGCTGCGCAATCTTCAGGCGCGCGCCACTGCGAATCTGGGCCGAATGGGTCGCATCGTCACACCAGACCCCAGCCTCCAGTCCATGCGACAGGCTCTGATCGAGGGACAGACTGCTCAGATCAGCACGCTCGCCGGCGACCTCGAGTACCTCGAGAGTCCGACTCCGGAGCGCTTGACGGGCCCCTCTGGTGTGCTTGCCCGGGAGGCCCTGATGATCCGCCTCTTTCGTGAGCTTGAGAATCGCTGCGCGCGTATCTTGAGACCCACGGACTGACGACTCGCAGACCCGACCACGGCGGATGAGGCTGTGGCAGTATGTGCGATCGAACCCTTGACTCTTGACCCTTATGTATGCTGCATGGCGGCCCTGGATCTTGGAGCAACTTTCGTGATTACAGACTCGCACTGGAAGGTTCGCACCATGCTCGCTTCACTCTGTGGCCTACTCTTGGCAAGCTCGCCCGGCCAGGCTGCCGGTGCCGATCTCGACGATTACGTGAAGCAGCATGACGCCGCATTCTCTTGGAAGCAAACGAGCAACCATACGACACCTCTGGGCACGATCCACGCGCTCGACTTCAGCTCCCAGGTCTGGCAGGGCATCACCTGGAGCCACGAACTGACGATCTACGAGCCCGCCGACCTCACCTACAAGGACACGGTGCTCCTCTTGATCACGGGCGGCGGAACCGGCGACAAGTCGGACGAAGACGATCACAAGCAGGCATTCGCTCTCACCAAGGTGACCGGAGCGCGGGTTGCCGTGCTGCATCAGGTTCCCAACCAGCCCCTCCTCGGTGGCAAGACCGAGGACGCGCTGATCGCCGAGACCTTTGTGCGCTACCTCGAGACCAAAGACAAGAAGTGGCCCCTGCTTTTTCCGATGGTCAAGAGCGCGGTTCGGGCGATGGATGCCGTCGGGGCCTGGGCCAAGGAACGAGGCAAGGGCGAGCTCAAGCGATTCGTGGTGACCGGAGCCTCCAAGCGGGGCTGGACGACGTGGCTGACCGGCGCGGTCGACAACCGGGTAATCGCCATCGCGCCCATGGTCATCGTCATGCTCAACATCGGCACACAAGGCCCGAACCAGCTCGACGTCTGGGGCCGGTACAGTGAGCAGATCGACGACTACGTCAAGCGCGGATTGATGGAACGAGTGCAGACCCCCGAGGGTACATCGCTTTGGAAGATGGTCGACCCGTTCACGTACCGCGACCGGCTATCCATTCCGAAGTTACTGATCAATGGGTCCAACGACCGCTACTGGACCTTGAACGCACTCGACCTTTACTGGGACGGCCTCACCGGACCGAAGTACCTGGTTGAGCTGCCAAACGCCGGCCATGGCCTGGAGGTCAACCGCGACTGGGCCATCAACGCGTTGGGGGTGTTCTTTCGTCAGACCGTGTCGAATCGTCCGCTCCCCGCGCTCTCCTGGTCGCTTGGTCGTGTGCAATCCGAGAGTGCCACAGTGACGATTCATTCCCAGCCCGCCCCCTTATCGGCCCGGCTCTGGTCGGCCGTCCTCCAAGACTCGTGACTTCCGCGAGTCGAAGTGGATCTCCTCGCCGGTCGCCGCCGGAACGACCATCACCGCCTCGATCACCAAACCGCCCACTGAGTATATCGCAGCTTTTGCCGATCTGGAGTACTCGGCCGACGGCATTCCCTACCACCTAACCACAACGTTCTTTGAGCCCGGGGTACCGGCCAAGCGGTCGACCAAGACCCAGCCCTGAAGCTGTTTGTCACCGGGAGCTAGAGGGCGTCAATGTGACGACGGCCGCCGTGGCAGCAACCACCAGGCGGCATCGAAGGCGGCTTTGGTCTCGCCGTCGAGAATCATGTCGGCGGCGGCGAGAGTGTCCGCAAGCTGCTCCGGCCGGCTGGCACCCACGATTGCCGAGGTGATGCCAGGCTGGGCGAGGACCCAGGCGACGCTGGCGGTGGCCAAGCTGAGTGCGCGCTCGGCGCAAACGCCATTCAGGCCGGCGACGGCCCCGAACTGGGCGGCGTGCCAGTATCGGTCGCGGTAGAGCTCTCCGGCGGCTCCCAGGGTGAACCGCGTGCCCGGCGCCGGAGGCGCATCGCCCCGATGTTTGCCCGTGAGCAAGCCGCCGGCCAGCGGGTTGTAGGCGATCACGCCGATTCCCTGGTCGCGACAAAGCGGCAACAATTCCGTCTCGATGTCGCGGTACAGGACGTTGTACCGTGGCTGGAGGCAATCGTACCGTGCGAGTTGATGAAGGGCGCTGGTGCCTAACGCCAGGGCTAGCTGCCAGGCAGAATAGTTCGAGCAGCCCACGTAACGCACCTTGCCGGCACGGACCAAGTCGTCGAATGCTCGCAAGGTTTCTTCGATGGGTGTCTCGGGATCGGGCGAGTGCGCCTGGTAGAGGTCGATGTAGTCGGTGCGCAGCCGCCTGAGACTTGCATCGCACGCCGCCAGGATGTGGCGTCGCGAGAGCCCCTGGTCGTTGGGACCGTGCCCAACCCGGATCCGGCACTTGGTCGCCAGCACCAGTCCCTCGCGCCGGCCTCGTTCGGCCGCCAGCCACCCGCCGATGACCTCCTCGGTGAACCCCGCCGTCTCGGGCTCTGGTGGAATCGGGTATGCGTCGGCCGTGTCGATGAAAGTCACGCCCTGTTCGTACGCTTCGTCAAGGATCTTGCGCGACGTTGTCTCATCAGCCTGCCCGGCGAAGGTCATTGTTCCCAGGCAAATATTGGAGACCTTGAGCCCGGTCCGGCCCATGCGCCGCTGCTGCATCGTGTGGCCTCCCTCCCGATCAGCAAGTTGCCGCAAAGGACTCGTTCGCTAACACGTCCAGCACGGTCGGGCCTTTTCGTCCCAGCCTGGGAAAAAAGTAACCGTAGCACGCGACCGCTTGCTCCCTGTAGGGGGGGTAATGCATCAGGATGTCGTGCGCCTTTGGCAGATTGTAGTGAGGCATCAGTCCAAAGACGTGGTGTGTGAGGTGATAGTCCTGGCCGTAGGGGAACACGGCCCAGTTGAGGATGAAGTTGCAGTGAAAGTTCCTCGAGTGGCGGAATTCGCCGTCGGTCGGGGCATTGCTGTGATGGGCGATCTCGCGAAGCTGCATGAAGAAGGCGTAGAAGGTCAAGAGCGGAATGACCCAGAAGAGGAAGAAGACCGGCCACGACCCGGTGAGGTGGACGAACGTCAGCGTCGGCAGCCAGAACGCGCCCCGCATGCAGCGGCCGACTCGAAATCGGTAAACGCAGCGCAGATCGCCGAACCCGGCGGTCACGTTGGCGTTCTTGGCCTGCCCAAACAGGTACTTCAGAAGTGTGGGCGGCCAGATCGAGAGCAAGACGTAACGATACCAGAACGTCGCCTTGCTCATCGGGAACGGATAACTGTCACCGTCGAAATGAAGACGGGGGACATCCGGGTCGCGCTCGGCATCGTTGAGGAACTGATGATGCCCCAGGTGCGTGACCCGGAACCGCTGGGTCATCGCCATGAGTGGGAACATGCAGAGGAGGTCCGAGACTAGTTCGTTGGCCAGCCGGTTCTTGAACAGGGCGTAATGTGCAGCCTCGTGCCCAAGTCCAGAGAGCCGATGCTGAAACGCCGCGATTAACGCCATTCCCAGCACGCACAAGGGAAGGAAGCCGGCAGTCGGCAGACGACCTGTGGACCAAGTGGAGTACAGCCAGGTGCACGCCGGCAAGCGAGCCGATTAAACCGACATACTCGCCCAGGATGTAGAAAACATTCGTGGAATTGTCGGCACACAGCAGAGGAATCAGCCGATGATGTGTTTCGTCCCAGCTCAAGGTGCTTGAGCAAGGTTCGGTCATTATTTCCGCCATGGCCCGGTACTCCCGCCCGCTGAATTCATTAAATAGTCCCCAGCGGCTATAACGCCAATAAGCTCCAAGATTTTATCCTGTTCCTCCATTTTATCACAAGATGATGTAGAGTTTAGGGCGTTTACCCCGAACAGTGAATCTTTGTCGGCTGAATTTCGAGCGAACGTCGGTGGAGAAGCAGGATCAGCGATGAGTGTTGGTGAGAAAAACGTCAGGCAGGTGACCCACAGGGTGGTGCTCAGCTCAAGTGAGAATCAAGAGACTACCCTCAGCTCCGAAACGCTAAGCGTTCGCCGCAGGAGAGCCGAACTGATCGAAGAGTTCAGTCGATCGGCGGTGAGGCCGCGACTGTCCGTCGCCCTGGCGGGAGTGGCGTGCATCAATCTCTTCATCTTCCTCCTGTGCCAGATAATCTATGTTCCCGATGGACGCGCCGATTTTCGGCATCCGCTCCTCTGGCTTCTGGGTCTGGGAGCGGTCCTGTTATTCTTGAGACTATCGCTAGGACGCGGCTGGAATCGGTCGTCAGCCGCCATCAACCTGGTGGCCAAGCTCTGGACGACGTTTCTCGTTCTGTCGTTCAATTTGGTGACGCTCAACTCGCTCACAAGCTTCGAGCTGGCATGGTACAAGCCCGTCTGGGCGACCCTGAGCACGTTCCTGTTCGCCTGCCTGGCATGGGCCTTCTCACCCTGGTTTTTCGTTCCAGCCGTGCAGATGTGGGCGACGGGCCTCTTGATGGTCAACTTCCCGGACTGGTGTTTCCTGATCTATGGAGTTTCCTGGTGGCTGGCGCTCATGGGCATAGCCATCCATTTGCGGCGGCAGGAACCGATCGGGAGTTGACCGGTGCGCACCGGGACTCAAGCCGGGGCGAAGGCACCTGTGGCAGCAGAGGCTCCCTGGATTTGCGACGTGGCCTGATCAATCCACCATTGGTCGGCCTTTTGATCGTTCCAATCGCCGGCACAGGCACAAGCGGCCAGCGCGGCGGCCAGGGCTCGGGCGTCGGGATAACGATCCTCGGGCTTCTTGGCCAGGCAACGCACGACCACGGCCTCGAGGTCGGCCGGGATCTCAGCTCGGTGGCGTGAGGGCGGCACCACGGGGTCGCGCGCATGTGCGATCATCAGCTCGGTTGGGTTGGTTCCCTCGAAAGGCGGCCGACCGGTCAGCATGAAGTAGAGAATGGCCCCCAGCGAGTAGATATCGGCTCGGCCGTCAACGCCGGCAGTCGCGGTCGCCTGCTCGGGTGACATGTACTGCGGCGTGCCGCTGACGGTGTAATCGGCGGTCAATTGGGGGGCATCGGGTGTGGCCGTCAGCTTGACGAGTCCGAAGTCGAGCACCTTGGCGAAGTCGCACTTCCCTCCCAGGATCGCAACCAGGATGTTCGCCGGTTTCAGATCCCGGTGAACCAGCCCAAGGCGATGGGCCTCCGCCAGCGCCCCGCAGACCTGTCGCATCAGATAGACAACTCGGCCAGGAGGCAGTGGACCGGACTGCCGTACCAGGTCCGAGACGGTCAGGCCGGGCAAGTACTGCATCACGTAGTAAAAGGTGCCGTCGTCAGTGTGCCCGTAGTCGAAGATCTCGATCGTGTTGGGATGCGAGAGCATGGCGGCCGCCTGCACTTCCCGCTCGAACCGCGCCAGGGCGATGGGGTTGGTGTTGACGTCGGGCTTGATCAGCTTCAGGGCGCACGGCCGTTTGAGGAGCTGGTGCTCGGCCAGGTAAACCTCACCCATACCCCCCTCTCCGAGCTTTTCGCCAAGCTGATACTGCCCCAGCTTTCGAGCCTTATGAAGATCGTGTCGGAGGCCGTGCAGGACGTAGGCGGTGTAGATCGCCAGCGCGGCGCTGAGCAGGATGAAGAGCGTGTTTCCCAGGGCGAGCTGCTTGACCTCCAGCTCATCAGTCATGAGCGACGACCCGGCCGCCTTGGCGCTCAAGATCGCAATCACCACCAGGGGAGCCATCGCCATCGTGAGCACCATGCTGGCCGTGGTCTTGGGTTCGTTGGGAATAAGCACCCCGTAGAGGATCATCAGGACCAGGAAACTCAGAACTCCGCTCTTTTCCAGGCCGACCAGGTGGACCTGATCTCCCCGCTCAATCAATTCCGAGCCCACCAAGTATTGAGTGACGACGATGGCCAGGACCATGACAACGAAGAAGCCGTATTCCAGAGCGCGAAGCTGGCGCAGGCTGAGCACAAGCGGCGATGCGAGCAGGGCCGAAACCGCGATGCAGAGCGCCATTCGCAAGCCCAGAAAAATGCGAGTCTGCCCGTACGCGGAAGTCGGCTCGAAGAGGCCGAGCAGGAAAAACAGGCCGTAGCCCACTGCGAGGAATAGCGCCGCGGCTTGCAGTCGGTAGCGTAGTAGTTCCCCCGTCTCGGTGGTCAGGCTCGGCGGCGAGCTCGTTGCCAGCGCCATGTGAAATGATTCGGACGTCGAACTGGGAGAGCCGCGCGCCTGCTTGATCGTCGGCTCGAGCTCGATTTCATCGTCCTCATCGGCGTCGACTGCAGCGCGGTTGGTGGGTGTCCGGTCATCAGCGTGCGACATCATGGGGCTCTCTTGCGGCAATTGGATACTACAAATTAACGCTTGTTTGAAGCCTTACCCTTCGTCCAGTTCATAGTTCCGGGGTTCGTCGCCTACTGCTCGATCGATTTGAGGGCATCACCGGCATTTAGCGACTCGAGGACGCCGGCCGCCTTCCGCTCGAGCGAATTCAGCGCGTCCCGCTTCAGGTTCGGGACCTCCCCAATCTGGTTGGCGATGCCTGTCTTCATGGACCCGACCCGTGCCTTGACCGTCTCGTGGATCGATCCCTTGGACTTGCCTTCGCCCCTGACCCAGGGCTCGGCCAGAAACGCCAGCAACACCAGACCAATGGTCAAGATCGGGCCGATGATCCGCTTGACGGGCCGTTCCATCTTGTTCCAGTGCTGCGCCATGTAGAAAAAGGTAATCGGCGGGACCAGGAACAATAAGCCCTGAACAGGGCTTTCCCGGAAGGGGATCACGACTAGGTTCGCCACGCCTACCAAGATCCTCCCGATGTTAAGCACGACCACGGCCGTCGCTCCCAGCACCATGAGCGAATGGTTCCCGACCGCCAATCCCAGCAGCAAGCACATCAGGAAGGGGACGGACACGAGGTAAGCGCTCTCGTTGAGCCAGCGAAACAGTTTTTGGACCTTACCCATCCCGTGGCGATAGCCGCGCGTGACGGCTCCAGCGGGCTTGCCGCCAACTGCCTCAAGAGCGGGAAGGGACCTCTCGGAGGCAAGCTTGTACGGCCCGGGAATCGACGGCTCGTCCAGGGGCGAGGGTCTAGTGCTGATCCCTCGCAAGTTGTCCATGCTGATGGGCGCCAGGGCCACCTGGCTGCTGACCGCCTCGAGCCAGTTGATCGGTCGCCCGCCAGCCGGCGCGGACCTTTGCCCGGCATGGTGCAAGAGGCTCGATGGGACTCAGTCGTGGTCCGTTCGGGGTCGCGGCAGCAGCCGCGACCCCGACGGGCCGTGGCCGCTCTGCGGCAGCATGAGCCCGGACCGCCTCGGCTGCCCCACGGGAGGGGATCTTGAATCGTCCGCCACATTTCTTGCAGCGCCCGGCCCGGCCGGCCAGCCGCTCATCCACGTCAAAGGGGGCAGCACAAGTCGGACACTGGAAGTGAATCATTCGGTTCGTCCCTCGCTTCGGGCGAGCGCCCGACCGCTCTCCCTCAGAAATAAACCACGCCCAGGCCAGCGATGATTAGCGTCCAGAAGATCCACCCTTCGTCGAACCGCTCGAGCAACTTGAAGTAGATCACCGAGATCACCGCGTTCTCGGCCGCCCAGATTAGCCAGGGCCTGGTCTGGTACTGTCCCGGCAAGACCAGCCACACCCAGCTCAGCAGGGTAACGCCCGCGGCGTAAATCAATGCGATGAAAAGCCAGCTCCTTTGAAGCGTCTCGAACTTCACGAACGAATGAACCAGGCTGTAGAAGAAAATAGCCTTGATCGCGAGGTAGTAACCGTTAATAAGTAACATACATAGAGACTTTCATAGCTTTGGTCGTAAACGCGCGGTTCGTCGTCACTTTAGATCGTCGACGGACTGCCGTTAGGCGCTGGGCAGAATCAACGCGTCTGCACCGAGTCGTGTCGTCGCGGTTGATGACCTTACACGATCTCGGGGCGAGAATCCACTATGCAATGATGGGCGCTAGTATCATTCGACTGTGACCGCGGCACGCGGATCAGAGTTCCCCCGGTGTGGCGCAACCACTTCGCCTGGGCTTCGATCGAGGAGCAGAGTTGGGGTGTCAAAGGCGATGCCCAGCCGCTCAGCCAGGCGCAGGATGTCGAGGATCAGACTGTCACGAGCTAGCAGCTCGGCATGGCCGTCGGGCACTTCGAGGAAGACCTGGATCAAGAGCTGAATCCCGGAGCTTCCCAGGTCGTTGACGGCGACCTCATATTTCTCTCGTCGCACGTCAGGATGTTTTTGGAGCAGCTGCAGGATCCCTTCACGGAACTGGACGAGCGCTTCCAAGGAGGTGCCGTAGGCGATGTTGAGCTGGGTACGAAAGCGACGGTAGCGCCGGGCTCCCAAGTTCGTAACGTGCAACGTGGTCAGGTCCGAATTGGGGATCGTCAGGAGCGAGTCGTCGGGCGCTCAATACGGGTGCTCCGCAGTCCGACCGACTCGACCACTCCATCGTTGGCACCGATCTTGACCAGGTCGCCGACGCGAAATGTCCGGTCGGCGATCAGCATCAGCGAGCCGAAGAAATTCTTGAGTGTGTCCTGTGCCGCCAGGGCGACTGCAAGGCCGCCGATGCCCAGGCCCGCGAGGACGGTCCCGACGTCGAACCCGAAAAGCCTGAGCACTGCGGCCAGCCCACAGACGGCCACCAGGATCTTGAGGACGAGCGACAGCACCGGGAACCCCATCGCCGCGAGCGACGCCTCACCTTGCTGGTTCACGACGGGACCGGCGACGAGCTTCAGAATCGGGTTGACGCTCTGGTAGGCACAGAAAGTAAGCACGAGCCAGAAGGCCGGAACCAGGAATGCGAGGCAGACACCCGCGGGCTCCATCCGCAGACTGAGCAGCGTGACGGCATCGATGAGCATCCAGACTACGGCCAGCCAGCCGATCGGACGAACCCATGAGGTAATCTGCTCATCATCAGCGGCAACACCTCTCCAGCGCACCAATACGCGGGCCAGCCTCGCGAACAAACCTGCGACCAGCCGATAAACAGGCACGACGAGAACCAGGAATACGATTGCTCCGAGCAGTTGATACACGGCGATGGAGAGCTGATTCGTCAGCTCGAATCGGTACCTGAGCCAGCCGGGAAGGCGATGCCGCAGCCATAACCCGGGCTCGAGCCTGAAGCTGGGCCCACCGGTCGCTCGGCCTGCCGCGGCCAGTTCGGGGAGGATGGGCTCCGTCTCGAACGTACTGTAGAGGCGGTCTACCGAGCGAACCGTGGCCCGGTTGAATAGCCATTGACCCTTACGCGCACCCTCGACCTGCCGCTCCGCCGTGATCTGTCCATCCTTGTGCACCAGGGCCTCCAGGGGAAGGCCGACGGAAGAATCCGGCACGTCCTGAAAGATGATGAAGATGGTCCGATCGAGCACTTCCTTGAGCTTGAAAGCAAGCTGCCGCCCCACGATCCCCCGCGCCGGGTCGGGGATCTCGGACAGATCCAGGCACTTTGCGGCCGCATCCAGATCGTTCTTCTTGAACGCAGCGATGAAGGCGCGAAACATCGCGTATGGTGATCGGAAATCGGCGGGGACATCGCTGGCCTCCTTCCCCTGGCCCGCCGCCAATGCCTTCTGCCAGAGGAAGAGCCGCATCTTCGGCAACTCTCGCAGCGTCTTGCCGGCGAACAGCCAGCGACCGTCCGTCAGCCGATGAAGAGTGAGCCTGGTCTCCTTGCTTTCGCCGATTTCGCAATCCGGACCGATCTCGTCGTTGGGGATCACCGCCGTCGGCACGTTTGTCGATCGAAGAATAAACTCGAGTTCATATGCCAGCCGACCCTCGGCCCGAATTCCGCCCGGGATTTCCGAGAGATCGAGACAGGCGACGGCGTCCTCGATCTTGCTTGGGTCGTCCTCGGTCCGGTTCATGGCGATCAGGAATGTCCGCACGGTCGCTCGAGGAGAGCGGAACCGGGGATCGACAGGTGCGGTGCCAGCCCGGCACTGGTGCCCTTTCCGCTCGGTTCGCCGGCGACGCTTCCTGGCTCGCCAAGACCGGCCGGGAGACACAGGAACCCGCTACAAACAAGAGGATCACCGCCATGATCGGCTGGAAGACACCCATCGAACGCATCTGGCGCATACCTCCTCTGGTGGATGCTCCCTGTGCAGCTCGGCAGACGCTCGTGCGGCGATCAATCATGGATCGATCGCGGCACGAGTCATCCCCGGATGATGGGAGTCAACGTTCGAACCTCAATCCGGGATCGTCCTGCAGGAGCGCCGAGAACACGGAAGGTCATGTGGTTGTCGTCCTGCCAGGCCACCTGTCCGGCCAGCGCCCCGAGCTGTGCATCCTGACCGGCCAGCGTGAGCACGCCGTTGGCGTATGTGGACTTGCCGGTGATGGTCTTGGCCGGCTGACCAGGGCTGGTGACGGCCCAGTTGAAATTGCCGTCGTCGGTGATCGCGAGGGCGACCCGGGCATCCTTGGCCGGAGTGGCCGCCCACCTTCCTACCAGCTTGCCTTGCGAGGCTGGCTCGGCGGCGGTTGCCGTGGGAGGAGCAGCCCCTTCGGAGGACGGCTGCTGGCTCGCGGGGGGTTGCAACTGGGCGGCGAGCTGCGCGGAGAGCTTGTCCGACGGCTGAAGTCCGGCCGCCTTCTCGAACTGTTTGGCCGCAGCGTCATTGTGCCCCTGGGTCAGATAGTGATAGCCGAGTACGAAGTGTGCAGGCGCCGACTGAGGATTCGCCTTGATGTACGCCTCCAGGGCCCGGAGCTGCTGTGTGTACGTGTCGGCATCGACATACATGCCGATCAAGGTCGTCCAGTTCCAGCCTGGCCCGATTGTCAGGACGGCATAGAGTGGCGCCGCGGCCTGATCGTACTGGCCCTGGGCGAACAGCCCCAGCGCTTGGAACTGGTGGATGTTCGGATCGTTGGGCATCTGGGCGAGCGCCTGATCTCCGAGCTGGCCGGCCATGACGTAGTTTCCTTGCTTGAAGGCGGCGACTGCCTGATCGAAGCCTGCGGTGGCCAGGGACGCCACGGGCGCCGCGGGCGGCGCGGCGGTTGTGCTGATCGGCTGGGAGTAGTCGTATCGATGGCATGCGCGCTTGTGTCGGACCAGCAGGCTGTCCCGAACCAGCGCCAGTCGTCGGTTGGGAGAGGTCGTTCCTGTCGGCAATGCGCCTTGAGTGGGAGCGGCAATCTGTCCCGAACCCATCTGGGGAAGGCCGTAGTACGCATTGTTATAGTTCGAGTAACCCCAGCCGTACATCGGTGAGCCCATGCCCCAGGCTCCGACGCCACTGCCATAGCCATAGCCGCCACTGCCATAGCCATAGCCATAGCCACCATAGCCACCCATGCCTCCGGCATAGCCGTAGTGTCCATAGTTGCCGTATCCCATGCCGGGGTGGTACTGGTCGTACTGGTTGTGATTGGCGTAGCCGGCGCCCGCGGCAGCGCCTGCCGCCTCGGGATGGTTCAGGCCCTGGTTGTTGTGATTGGCGTAGCCAGCGCCTGCCGCCCCGGGATGGTTCAGGCCCTGGTTGTTGTGATCGGCGTAGCCAGCGCCCGCGGCCGCGCCACCCGCCGCGGAGTGCGGCTGACTGAACGAGGGCGATTGGCCCATGGAGGATCGGCATCCGCCGTCCATCCACTGCCGCCGCGGTCGCCGCCATAGCCGCCGCCACCGCAACCGCCGCCGTTCCGCCGCCACCGCGAGCCTCCACCACCATAACCGCCGCCACCGCGATAGCCGCCCCCCCGGCCGGCGAAGGCTGCCGGCGGAATGGCCAGCAGCGCCAGCGTCGAGGCGAGGGCCAGTTTCCTGATCGTGCTTCTCATGGATGTGTCCTTGTCGTGGAGTAATGTACTGAAAGTGATGACGAGCTGGAATTACTTGCTGATCTCGGGAGGCTTGCGTACCAGGGTGAACTCATCGACCCCGGGCACCGCCGCGCCGCCGAGTGTGCGGTTGACCGACTGCCAGCTGATTCGGTCCTTGCCCAGACGCGTGATGATATTCGTGGCCGACGCAGGCTCGCCGTTCTGCTGCACACCCTCGGCCTTGGCCACCCACTGGTTGCCGTCGCGGGTCCAGTAGGCCTCGACAAAGCCCCCCTCGGAATCAAAGACCCACGACTTGAACTGGCGTTTGACCGGGTCCCAGCCGATCCTCTGCGAGCCGCTCATCACGGGCTTGCCCTGGGCCTTGACGGTAAACTCGCGGAGCAGGAAATTGCCGTTGTCGGCCCACTTGCAAGTGGTGAAGACGACTGCTTCCTGGCTCTCGTTGACCCATTCTCCGACCAGCCACTCCAGCTCCTTGAGACGGTCGTGGACGCTGAGGCTGGCGACCGGTTCGTCGCGAACGGCCGCCTGCAGCCAGTGGCCATCTTCCTTGACGTAAATGGCCGTGAAGCGGCTGATCTCGGGCGTCCCGGCGCCTCCGCCCGGAGTGATGGTGGCCCTGCCTTCCTCGAGCGCCGTCTCCGTGCCGAGGAACCGCAGCGAGTCGACCTGGATCGCGATCGTGCTGCCCGGGGTGTTCTTGAACGACGTGGCGAACTGGTCGCGGATGGCGGCACGGCCAAGGGTGCGCTCGTCCCTCCTCATCGACAACCACCGCCCCGTTCGTGAAGGTCGCAGCCACGGCCCTGGCGTCGCCGGAGTTGAATGCTTTCGTGAAGGCCTCGACCAAGGCCCCGATAGCCCGTGTGTCGTCGGCACGTTCCACGCCGGCGGCGGGCTGGCCCACCTGGGCCTCTGTTGCTGGTGTCGAACGATTCTGCCCAGGGGTGCTCGTGTCCTGGGCACGCGCTCAGGCAGGCTCCCAAGAGCGCAGGGCCGATCATCAGATAGGCCTGTTTCATGCGTGTTCCTTTCCTTCAGGGATCGACAACCTCACCCCTCCGGAACCGGACCCGCGACATGCGGGAAGTCCGGGCAAGGTTCAAAGCTCAAGAGAATGTGGATCAATAGTGCCGCCCGGGCTGGGGCGGACTGGAAGAGGACGCGAAGTCTGTCAATGCCCAGGGCCTCATCCCGCTCATCAAGGCTGGCTGGGCGGCGGCGGGGGGGAGGCACGACGCCGTGTTTCGGGTCGTACTGCATCCCTGAGAAATACGCGGAGACCGCTCTTGGGGTCTTGCGGTCCGCTCGAGGTGGTAAAAGGGTTCGCGCTGGGTACTTTGCCCTGGTCGCGAACCGCGACGAGCAGCGGGTAAAGCAGATCGTAGGTCTGCTCTTGAACCGGCGTCTTGGCCGCGCCGAAACGCAAGTTGAAGGTGTGCATGAAGGCGATCAGGTGCCCCAGTGTCGTCGTCTCCCCCTTTTTCAGCTCCGTGAGGTACTGATCCACCGAAGGTGTCTCGAGCATTTTGGACAGCCCGAGGAGAGCCTTCAGGTAATTGTCGACCTCGGCCGGTTGGGTGATCCTTGGGGCAGGAGGTCGTCCGCCTTGGCTTTCAGTGCCTTGATCGCTACGCGAGCGTTCGCCAGCGTCTCTGCTGACGCCTGGCCTTGGCTCTCGATCTCCGAGCGGACCTTGCCAGCCAGCGCCTTGATCGCCGCGCGGTCAGGCGCGAACTCCTCGGTCGTCAAGAGATAGTCGGGGACGCCTCGCGCGCTGAAGTCCGCCAGGCTGATCGCGATCATGTTGGCGGCGTACTCGAACTCGATGTTCTTGACGAGCTGGCTGTCGATGGGCCGGTTCGCCCCGTGATCACCTGGGTGTAGACGGCGGGGTTGGTCAGTTCGTCGAGCACCACGTTGAGCGCGTCACCCGTGTGAATGTCGTAGCCGGAAGGGTTATCGTGCAGGCGCTTGTAAATTGCCTCGCCTGTCGAGCTTGCTTCCTTCTGCTTGTTCGCCGACCTTGTGTAATAGTACTTGGCGTTGGTCTTGTTGACCTCGTACATGTACTGGTTGACCTGCATGGCGGTGTTGGCGTTGATCGAGCGGGCCACGGCGGTTTGCTGGTTGTAAGCCCCCGCGCCGGCCGCGGCGACACCCGCGCCACGCATCATGCTGCCCTGGGCCGTGCCCACTCCGCCGCCCCAGCCGCCCCAGCCGCCATACTGCGCCCTGGGCCGAAACCTGCCGAGATGCTGAGAATCAATCCAAAAAGTAATGCTCGCCTCATGAAACGAACCATCGTGAAGCCCCCGAAAGAGTGGTTGATCAAAGAACGTTCTTATTGATCGAATGCGCCGATCGAGCAATTCATCTTGCCTTCGAACAAGGCGCATCGTTGCGCTCACACCGAACCGATTCATCTGTCAGCGCCAGGCAAACAAATGGGGAGGTGTCCGAGATTCAGCTTCTGACAGGATGATTCCTTTCAAGAGTAGCGACTTTTCAACGCCTTGACCATTGGGTAGACGTGAAAGCCCCGATCGGAGAGTCATTCCGATCAGGGCATCCCTGTTTTCCCTTTTCTTGTCTCATTGTCCCGCTCGGCTCTGGCTCGCCTTGAGCACCTGTTCCTTCACCGCCTCCAGGTTGAATGACGCGCCCTTCTGCATCGGGGGGAACTCGATCGCGGTCTGAGCGAGCTTCGCCACCTCCTGCTGGACGTAGACGAACCGCCAGAACTCGAACTTGAACCAGTCAAAATTCTGAATCGATCCGGTCATCCCCGTGCGCTCGAACGGATCGAGGCGCAGGTTCACGAGAATGGGGACGTCGACCCTGACCGTGCCGCCAAACCAGCCGCTCGGCTGATCGATGAAGCGGAACTTGAAGTCGTCGAGGCGCACCGCGCCGAGCGTGCCTTCCGCAAAGTAGAACAACTCATGACGCTGCGACGGTCCTTTGCCGGTGAGCAGATCGATCTGGTTGTGGCCATCGAGGTGGACCTTGTAATTCCGCTCGCCGATCTGCTTGCCCTGCTTCAGCTCCTCGACGATGCTCGGGTTGCCGGCCGCGGCCACGAACGTCGGGAACCAGTCGAGCCCGGAGATGAGCCCATTTTCGACCTTGCCGGCAGGCACCTTGCCCGGCCAGCGGACGATGCACGGCACGCGGAATCCCCCCTCCATCACGGTCCCCTTGCCACCCGCGAACGGAGTCTGGCCGCCATCGGGCCAGGTGAAGTTCTCAGTGCCGTTGTCGGTGGTGAAGACGACGATGGTGTCCTGCTCGAGACCGTCGTCCTTGAGCTTCTTCATGACCGCGCCGACGATGTCGTCGAGCTGGGCCATTCCGGCTTCGTGGATGGTCCAGCCGTTTTCCGGCGTGCGCAGCTTCTCGTACTTCTCGGAAAGATGGGTGACGATGTGCATACGCGTGGGGTTCAGCCAGAGGAAGAACGGCTTGCCGTCGCCCTTGGCCTTATCGAGGAACTTGAGCGAGTGTTCGAGGATCTCGTCGTCCACGGTCTTCATGCGATCAGGGTAGAGCGTGCCGGCGTCCTCGATGCGCTGCTTGCCGACCTTGCCCCACCGCGGCTGCTCCGTCGGGTCGTCCACGTCGGTCGCCCAGGTGTGCACCATGTTCCGTGGCCCGACCTTGTCCTTCAGCTCCGGCGGATAGTTGGGATGGGCCGGATCTTCCATCGCGTCAAGGTGATAGAGGTAGCCGAAGAACTCGTCGAAGCCGTGCACGGTCGGCAGGTACTCGTTGCGGTCGCCCAGGTGGTTCTTGCCGAACTGGCCGGTGGCGTAGCCTTGCGTCTTGAGAACTGTGGCGATGGTCGGCGCCTGGGCCGGCATGCCGACGGTGGCCCCCGCCTGGCCGACCGTCGTCAGGCCGGTCCGGATGGGAAGCTGGCCGGTGATGAAGTTGGCGCGGCCGGCGGTGCAGCTTGCCTCGGCGTAGTAATCGGTGAAGAGCATGCCCTGGGAGGCCAGCCTGTCGAGATTCGGCGTCCTCCCGGCCATGATCCCGCGGTGGTAGGCGCCGAGGTTGAACCAGCCCACGTCGTCGGACATGATCACCACGATGTTCGGCTTTTTGCCCGCCGCGGCTGCCTGGGTCCTGGCCTGCCAGTCGGGTCCGCGGCCGGACCTGCCATGGCCAGTAATTTCGCCTTGTTGAAGCCATCGGAACGACTAGCTTGCGAGGCTTCCTGCCCAGCGAGCCCTCCTGGCAAGCTCTGCGCGCGGCCGAGCGGTGAAATGTGAACTGACCCGTCGCGGCGACGTGGCCGAGCACTGCGCCTGCCGTGATGAGCACGAGCGCGGAAATCCGGTTTCGATTCATGCGGACAACTCCCGGGCAAGGTTGCGAAATCGTTCCGTAGAGGAGTGCGGTCCAATCTTCGTTCGAGCTCGATACCAGGCATAGCACCTGGACCGACCGCTGATTCCTTGAATTCTCAGTTTGTGGAGCAGGGACAGCGATTCGACTTGATCGACAGGACAATAACCCAGCAACGCATCAGGGTAAAGGGGCCAGCGTTGACAGCGAGGCGGTTCCGTTTCAAACTCTTGCTCGTCAAACGACGGTTACATCACGCCAGAACACTCCGGGCTGACAGCCCCAACATCGAGGCCGATGTCAATGGCGGACCCAGATGGATTTGACCTCGTCGGTCGCGGCCCCTCGTTCCGATTGGCCCAACGCTTCGGGTTCAACCGCCCGGATCGGCCGCGGCGGATTCGCAAGAGCTTGCTCCTGATTCTTGTGACCTGGGTGCCGCTCGTGTTCCTGTCCCTGGTGGCCGGACATGCCTTCGGCAACCGAGTGGCGGTGACCTTGCTACGCGACCCGGTGGTCTTCAGCCGCTTCCTGTTCGTGGTTCCCCTGCTGGCACTCGCCGAGGTCGTGGTCGCGCGGAGTCTGGAAGTCCAGGCGCGACAGTTTCTCGCGTCGGGAGTCGTGCCCGCGGGGGAGGCTGTCAAGCTCGAGGCGGCCAAGGCCGAGGCGCTGCGGCTCCGCGAGTCGGTCGTCGCCGAGGGGGTGATTCTGGTTCTGGCCGTGGCGACCGCGATCATCGGCAGGGTGGTGATCCGGTTCGGCGCGGGAGAATCCACCTGGGAGCGGACCGAAGAGGGGATCACGCTCGCCGGCTGGTGGTACATCCTGGTGAGCCTGCCGATCCTGTTCTTCTTCCTCCTCCGCTGGCTCTGGATCTTCCTGCTCTGGTCCTGGTTCCTGTACCGGATCTCGAGGCTGGGCCTCGAGCTGACGCCCACCCACCCTGACCGCGCCGGGGGCCTGGGATTCCTGGGCTGGGGCCTGGTGAGCTTCGCCCTCGTCTTGATGGCCATCTCGGCTGTGCTCTCGGGCAGCCTCGCTTACGAGATCGTCCACCGGGGCTCGTCGCTCAACATTTTGAAATACCACATCATGGTCTTCGTGGTCCTGGCCATCGTCATTCTGCACGTGCCCCTGCTCGTGTTCACGGGCCGGCTGGCGCGATGCCGGTTCCGGGGACTTCTGGATTTCGGTTCGTTGATCGGCGACCACGACCGCGCGTTCGACGAGAAATGGCTCAAGTCGTCCAGCGCGAGCCGGTCGAGCCTCCTGGGTAGTCCGATACGGGATCGCTGGCGAACATGTCGCCGGTCTATGAGCATGTGGAGCGGATGCAGCTTTTGCCCTTCGACAAGAAGGCGCTCATTGTCCTGGTGGCCGCCGCCTTGATTCCGATGATACCCCTGCTGGGCACCGTCACCGGCCTGACCGAGATCCTCTCCATGCTGGCCAAGTTCATGGTCTGATCAGTCGGGTCGTTTGATCGAGGGCGAGCTTCATTCGCAGCCCCGCCATGCCGTCCGTTGCGACCAGAGTCCCCACGGGCACCGGCTTCGGTCATCGAGCATGGAGGGTCTTCAGTATCGGTGCGGTCGCCTCATTTCGCGAACGACAGTCCCGGGTCATCGGGCCCGTCGCCGACGATCCGGAAGTTCATGTGCTTGGCGTCCTTCCAGTCCACCCGCCCGACCAGCGCCGGGCCTTTGTCTTGAGCCAGCGTAAGTAGCCCCCCGCCGAAGGTCGATTTCCCGGCGAAGTTGCTGGGTCTGGCCTTTCTTCGTCACCTGCCATATGAACTCTCCGCCGGGCTGGATGGTCAGTGCGATCGAGGTGTCGGCCGCCGGCTGGGCGGTCCAGGTCCCGGTGATTGTCGCCCCCTGCGGTGAAGTTGTTTCGGCGGGAGTGGGGGCGGCTGCAGCGGCAGCGTCCTTGGACGGGTCGAGCTGCCGCAGCAGCTTCGCCGAGAGCGCATCGCCAGGCTTGAGGGCGACCACCTGCTTGAGTACGCTCACCGCGGCGTCGGTGTATCCCTGGGTCAGGTAGTGGTAGGAAAGCACGAACCGGGCCGAGGCCGAATCCGTGTGCGACCGGCAGTAATCCTCGAGCGCGCGAAGCTGCGCTGTGTAGGTGTCGATGTCGGGATAGAGGCCGATGAGCGTGGTCCAGTCCCAGCCGGGCCCGACCGAGAGCACGGCGTAGAGGGCCGCGGCGGCCTCGTCGTATCTCTTCAAGGCGAACAGGCAGAGAGCCCGGAACTCGTGAAGTGTGGTGTCGTTGGGCAGCTTCGCCAGGGCCGCGTCGGCTTGCTGGAGTGCGTCGGTGTAGTTGCCCTGCTTGAACGAGGCCCGGCCGGCGTCGAAGAGTGCCTCGGCCGGGTTCGTGACGGATTCGTCGGCCGCGGCGCTCGTGGTATCGATCGGCTGGGAGTAATTGTAAGGGGGTGCTATCGCCACCCCCGCGCCGCGCCGTAATAGTCGTCATAGTAAGGATTCGAGTACGGCATGTAGCCCAAGCCGTAAAGGGACGAGCCGTAGCCCCAGGAAGACAGCCCATAGCCGAGCCCCAACCCAAGCGCCCAGGCCCAAGCCCCAGCCTCCGTAGCCCCAGCCGCCCCCCAGTACGGGTTGCGCCAGCCCCAGGCGGCGGCGTTGTGGCCACCCCAGTAGCCGTGGACCCAGCCATTGTGATATCCCCCGTAGGCATTGAAGCCATTGGGTCGCAAGTGCAGTGACACCGTAATTGGCTCTTCGCCCTACGGCGTTGCCAGAGGGCCCGACGGCCCCGCCGACGCGGCCGACGTCGCCGAAGGACCGGCCGCCCGCAGTAGTGCCCTCAACCCCATAGACTCCGCCCCGCCGCGCCGCCGGCGGGGCCTCTGACGCCCTCTCCCGCCGCGCCGTAGTTGATCGTCCCTCCCCGCGCCGTGTCGTACGAACCCGAGCGCACGCCGTAACCGAGCTGGCCTCCGCGCATCCCCTCGGCGGCTCCTCGAGTTCCGTAGCTCATGCCCGAGCCGAAGCCCCCGTACGAGCGGCCCGCACTGAACGAGGGCGTCCGGCCGAACGATTCCATCCCGCCATAGCCGCCTCGGAAACCGCCGCCATAACCGCCCCGGAAGCCGCCTCCAAACCGCCGCCGCCGCGGAAGCCCCGCCACCGCCGCGAAAACCACCACCACCACCAAACCGTGGAACGCCGAGCTCGGCCCGCCGGCCAGCAGTAACGCCAGGAACACGACGAGCACGACAAGTGAAGACTTGCGAATCATCGGGGGCTCCTCTTCTCTTGAGAATTGGGGGAAGCCGGCCCTGCGCCAGAGGACGGGACCCGCGGCTGCGGGGGAACGCGAACCATTGCGTAAGTCCGCTCCTGGGGCACACTCTCATTGCCGAGGACTCGGTCGACCGCATCCCAGCGCACCAGGTCGGGCCGCTCCCGAGAGACGATATGCGTGGCCGAGGCTGTCACTCCCTCGGGCCGGACGCCCGCGTGCTTTATAACCCAGCGCTCGCCGTCCCGGCTCCATTTGCCTTCGCCGTAGCCCCCTTCGGAGTCGAATTCCCAGGACCGAATCTGTCGGGCCAGCGGATCCCAGCCAACCCGCTGGTGGACCGTGAGCACGGGCTTGCCCTGCACATTGACTGTGAAGGTCCGGATCAGGAAATTTCCATCCTCCGACCATCGGCAAGTGACCCGGATATGGGAGTCAGGTCCCTCCTCGACCCACTCGCCGAGCATCCATTCCAGCTCCTTGAGCCGGTCGTGCGGGGAAATCAGCGGGTCGGGTTCCTCGCGAATACTGGAGATCAACCAGCGGCCATCGCGCCGAACCAGAAGTGCTGTGTGCCTGCGCAATTCGGGCGACCCCTTGACCGGCGTGACCACCGTGCGGCCCTCGGCCTTGATCACGTATGGACTGAGAAGCTGGATCGAGTCGGACTTGATCTCGATCTTGATTCCCGGGCTGGCGGCAAACGTCTCGGCCAGGCGCTGCTCGATCAGACCGTGGCCGCGATACCTGGTGCCGTCTTCCTCGATGACCTCGGCGTCCTCGGTGAATCGGGCGACCAGAGCCTTGGTGTCTGCCTTGTTGTAGTCGTGCACGAATGCGTCGTCCGCCAGGCGAATGAACTGCTCCTCCGGAGAAGTCCTCGTCTCGCCCGCAGCTTGCCCTGGCGGGGCATCTCCTGGTTTTCCATCCTGGGCCACGGCGAATCCCACGCTGCCGAGGATCAGGCCTGCGATCAACACGGCTTTTCTCATGGTTTTGCACCTGTGAGAAGCAAGAAGTGATTCTTCATGGATGTTAGCACGGCGCACCTCAGTGGCAAATAGGACTCCAGCACGTATTATCCCTCAGAGAAAAGTCAGGTGAAGGACTTTGCGTTCTCACTTAGCTCAGGATCTCCTCAAGCAGTCGTCCGGTGGCCTGGGCTAGCGACTGCGCAAGCCGCCGGAGGTCGATTGGTTTGGATAGCAACGATGTAAACGGGGCGTCCCGCAACTGTCTGGCCTCGGGGCCGTCGCAATCGCTCGAAGCAAGCACGAAGCCAACGCCAGCGCAGCGGGGATCGTTGTGCAGGGCATGGGCCAGTTGCACGCCGGTCATGTCCGTCAGGTGCATGGAGCTCAGGACGACGTTGGGTCTCTGGCGTTTCGCCAGCTCGAGCGCCTCCCGCCCCGAACCGGCTGTGAGAATGTTGCCGATACGCAGTTCCAGGAGGAACTTTCGGACGATTCTCGCCTGAAACCGGGAGGGCTCGACCAGGACGACGGTCAGGTCGGACACCCGGCGCACCTCCGAGGACGTCGCTGTGTCTGCCACGGCGGGCAGGGTGAGACTCAGGCGGAGGTCACTGGTGTCCAAAGGCACATTCGCGTCGGCCGCCATGGTGACGCCCGTTGGCGATGCGCCCGCCGGCGACGCCCCGCCACCAAGGGGCCTCGCGTCGGAGAGGGTGACGGCCTGCTTCAACCGTTCCAGTTCGTGGACTACTCTGGCCATGGTCGGAAAGCGGTCCTCGGGCCTCTTGGCCGCCATCCGCCGGTAAAGCTCATCCAGCTCGGCGGGCACGTCGGACCGGGCCCCCTTGAGTGCTGGGATCGGAGCGTCACGGTGCTTCAGCAGCAGGGCCACGAGCGAGCCGGCCGAGTACATGGGCCGGCGAGCCAGCAAGTAGAAAAGCGTGCAGCCCAAGCTGTAGATGTCGACTCGGTGGTCGACGGTCGCAGGGTCAAGCGCCTGTTCGGGCGCCATGTAGTCGGCGGTGCCGAGGATGTTTCCGACCTGAGTCAGTGAAGCGTTCACACTGTCTGCTTCGGAGTTGCTGAGTTGCGCCAGCCCGAGGTCGGCCACCTTGACCACGCCTCTGGCATCGCGCAGCAAGTTCGCCGGCTTGACGTCGCGATGGACGATGCCGTGGTCATGCGCGTAGGCCAGCCCGCGGGCTGCTTGGGCGACGCAGTCCACGGCGTCCAGCAGAGACAGCGGCCCACTCTGCCTGACGTCGGTGGCGAGATCGCGACCGTCGACATATTCCATCACGAGGTACAGACCGTTCTCGGCCTCACCGGCGTCGTGGGCCATCACGATGTTGGGGTGGCTGAGCTTGGCGATGGTCTCCACCTCTCGCTCAAAGCGTGCGGCGAGAGCGCTCTGTCCGGCGGTGCCGCGCGACAGGATCTTGAGTGCGACAATTCGGTTCATCAGGTGGTGCCGGGCTTTGAAGACGGTTCCCATGCCGCCGGCGCGAGTCGGCTGAGGATTATGTAATTGTCGATACACAACTGCGGCAACCGGCCGCCCAGTATGGCGTCGGCCTGAAAGGTTGTCAGCAGACCGGCGTCGACCAGGCAGCGGGCGAGTTCCCTGGCATTCGATTTGCCGGCTGCGCCGCCGAGGCCATCGAGCGTGGCCTGCAGGTCGATCGCGGAGAGAAGCCCGCTCTGAGTGACTCTCTTCACGAATTCCTCGCGGGAGATAGCGGCGGACATTCCGACGATCCTCAGCGGTTTGCTCGGCTCACTGTCACGATGAGGTTACCAACGGGGAAAAGCATCGCTGCTGCGACGCCGGTTGGTGCCTTGCCTCATTGGGTTCCGAAGCCGGAGAATCGCTTCATTGTATTTAAGCCCGCGGTATTTTCCTAACGCACTGCTAAATCGGCAGTGAAAGTTGTCATAAAGTCGTCGGAGAATGGCTAGCTTCATAGGGGGCAAGTCGTTCTTGCGGGGCTTTCGAACCTGGAGATCAGGTCGTGGAATTTGTCTTGAGGATTTGCGGCCCGGGCGATGAGCAAGCTCTCTCGCTAATCAGTCAAGCAACCGTTATCGAGACTTATGCGGGCCTTTCTGAGGGTGCGGATATCTATGCTTATGTAAGCACAGAGCTTGGCGTCGAAAGCTTTCAAAAATTGCTGTCTTCTGATCGGGCTCGAATCTGGGCCCTCGAAACCGGAGTAGGAAACTGTGTGGTTGGTTATGCCGTTGCACTCTCTGCGGAAGAGGGAGAGCCATTCTCGATAACGGAGTTGAAGCGACTCTATCTGCTCTATCGATTTCATGGACTTGGTCTTGGCAAGAGGCTTATGAATGAGGTGCTGGCGCATTCGCGCAAGCGCAGAACCAGATTGATGACGTTGCGCGTACACTCCCAGAACGAAAGGGCCATCGCCTTTTATGAGCATTACGGCTTCAAGATCGTTTCTGAAGAACCCTTCCGCGCGGGCAAAAGAGATTATCGCGTCCTGGTGATGCAACTTGTATTTTCTAAGTGGCGCAGATCCAACCAGACGAGTGGGAAAGGGGACGGGAGTCGTTTCTAGCCCATGTTCGGGTTGATTCGAACAATTAGCAGTGATGTCCCCTGCAATTGCCCCGCAATAACTAAAAACCGCGCTCGACACTGCGAAGCCTTTGCCAGTGCGAAGCGAGTTCCTGCCGACGCTATCACGCAATCGCGGAAGCGGGCGGGGCTCCCGGGCCCGACTTTTGGCAGCGGTGCAGCGTCGCATTCGGTTTAGGAAGAAAGTGCTCGCGGAGTAAGCGCCGGGATTTCCAGGTGTCCGCGCGCGGGGACAGGGCCGAAGGGAAATGCCAGCGTGACGACTTCTTCGTCGTTCGTCGGCTTATCTCGTGCGGCGCCGTTCTGCCCGACGCTGGTCCCGTCGTTGGGCCTTCTGGCGGGACTCGTCAAGGCGATGGTTCAGCACGTGCTCGGGGTGCGCCGCTGCCCAGCGGTCCGGCAGCAGGCGTTCCAACGACTCCGGGCTCGCGTCCACCGACAGCTCCAGGATTACATCATTCAAGTAGGCCCAGGGCTCCAGCCGGTGCCGCTTCGCCCCCGCGATGATCGTGCAGATCACCGCCGCACGCGGACCCGCCTCGTCGCTGCCCAGGAACAACCAGTTCTTCCGTCCGATGGCTTGATCCCGCAGCCGTCGCTCCGACACGTTATTGTCGATCGTCAGCCGACCGTCCTGAGTGTAACGGCACAGCGCCTGCCATTGGTTGAGCGCATACGTTACCGCTTGTGCCAGCGCCGACTTGGGCAAGAGCCTCGACGAGAGTCGATCCAGTTCGTCCCTGAGCCGCTGTAGGATCGGCACCGCCTCGGCTTGTCGCACCGCACAACGCGCGGCGTCGTCCAGAGGCCGAGCCCGGTCTTCAACTTCGTATAACCGCCTAATCATCTCTAGAATCAGCGAAGCTTCCGCGGGAGACGACGACCTCGCCTCGAAGAACTTCCGACGGGCATGCACCAGCAGGCCACTTCGAGGATCCGGCCATCAGAGCCCGTGTAGATCCCGTCATAGCCGCTGAAGGCGTCGGCTTGCAGATATCCCGTGTAGTTCGCCAGGAACTGCGCAGGGCCGTCCCGCTTGCGATTCTCCGTGAAGTCATACACGTCGTAAGGAAACGCGGCGGGGCCGATGTAGACCCAGAACCGCCCCGTGTGGCTCCCCGGTTTTTCGCCACCCAGCACCGTCACCGGTGTGTCATCGGTCCAGATCACCCCGGCCTGGCGCACCAGTTCCTTCTGAAGCTCATAGAGCGGCCCCAACAGGTCAGCAATTTTGCCGACCCAATCGCAGAGCGTGCTCCGTGACAAATAGAGACCATAACGCGTCGAGATATCCTCGAATCGATACAGCGGCAAATGTTCGGCGAACTTCGAGACGACCACCTGAGCAAGCAGGCCCGCTCCAGCGATACAGCCGCTTACGGGACGTGGCGGAGGCTCGGGGGCGACCACACCGTCGCGGCAGTGGGGACAGGCATACTTGGGCAAGACGTGGACATGAAGTTCAAAGTGGGCGGGGATGAACTGCAGCACACGGGCCTCATCCTCGCCGATGCGTGCCTTGGGTTCTCCACACTGCGAGCAAAGCTTCTCGGCCTCGGGTACATCATGCTCGATGCGCACTTGAGGTAGCCGATCGTAATCCGGCTTGCGAGATCGGCGCGGTTGTGCCGGTGGCCTGGAATCACGGGCCGGCGGCTCGGGCGGCAAGGTGAGACTCTCATCAGCTTCGTCGAGCTCGAACAGATGCCCCTGTCCGGGGGCTTCCACCAGCCGTTCCCGCCGTGGACCGAAGACGTAGCGGCGATAGAGCTCGAGCTGCCGACGCAGTTCATCGACTGTTTGCTGGTGTTCCTGGACGGTCTGATCGTGGAGCTTGGCGGCTTGATCGAGCGCCGGCGCCTGGAGGTCCTCGACCTGCTGGTTGAGCCGGTTCAGCAGGTCGTGACATTCGCGGGGGTCGGCGGGCCATGACTCTGGCGTGATCATAAAATGTATTATAGCATGATCATTCCATATTACAAGAGGGGAACGATCAATTTTTCGGCCTCTGGCGTCGGACGCTGGTACCGCTTGCGTTGCCGAGCCGATCTCAAGTCGATGCCGGAGAGGATCAACGCCAATTGGGTCGCAGTCATCTCGATCGATACCGCATCGCGGGGGGCTTTTGGGATCTGGAACGAGCCGACCTCCAGTCGCTTGTACCAGATGGCCAGCCCGTCGCCGTGATCCCAGTAGAGGATCTTGATGCGGTCGCGGCGGCGATTGACGAACAAGAACAGGTGGCCGGACGTGGGGTCCTGGCCAAAGGCAGAGGTCACCAGGCCGGAGAGCGCATCGAAGCCTTTGCGGAGATCGGTAGCTGGGGTGTGCAGGAACACTCGGACGGCATGAGGGAGGCTGATCATCGCGAGCCTCCAGAGTTGGTCTTGGCTGCTGCGACAGCGCGGACGAGACGGCAGGCCAAGTGCTCATTGACCGTGGGAATGCGAAGCCGGATTCCATTGGGAAGGTCGGCCTCGATCGGCAGCGGTTGGTCAGCAACTCGCTCGAGGAGGCGTACAGTCACGGGGAGAAAAGTCGACCGGGCGGGTAACGTTGAGCCCGGACCTGCCGAGTCAGCAAGACGGAGTCGTCGCTTCCAAGCATGGAACTTCGACCTGGCGACGCCTTCCCGTGTACAGAACTGATCGATTGTCAAACCGCTGGCTTCTTGGCGTCGAATGCGATCGCGCCAAAGCGCATGGACCTTGGGGTCGGGGGTTCTTGCCATTGGGTAGCCTCCTGAACGTGGACGAACTGGTCCACCTCGCAGGCTACCAGGCCCCGCAAGAATGGTTATCTCGGCGCTTACCTCGCGGAAGAAATTATAGTGGGTGTCGTAACTTCCAATCTCGCGGCCCATCCCAATGAGTCGCTCGACCATGCCGGCGTTGTCGAGCGTCAATAGTCCTTGCGGCAACATCGGATCGATCCGCAGATAATTTCCCCCCCGCCGGGCGACCAAGCTCTTGGCCATCGAGTGAGCCGCCTCGATCTGGAAACGCATAAACGCATCGACCGCCGGCTTCGCCCAGAGGATCAGGCCGCCCACACGCCTGGCTCGTGAGAGGTTGTACGGGACATTCGTGGTACTGATGCTGAGCAAGCGCAACTGATCGAGGTCGTAGCCCAGATAGGCGACAGCCTCGGTTACGCCCACCATGGCGGGGTTATTCGCCCACAGCCCGCCGTCGACGTAGGTAACCCCGCCGGCAATCGAATGGGGCGGGAAGTAGGTGGGGGCTGCCGAAGTGGCCAGGGCGGCCTCGACTGCAGGGATGTCAGGCGTGACCCGGTAATTAGCTTGGAGGTGGTTCGTTTTAAACATTCGGATCGCGCCGTTGTCCACGTCGACCGACGTGATCACCAGACCGCAACACGCCTCATCCAGAGGTTTATTGCAGACAACCGACTCGACGGCTCGGCGCAGCGGCTGAGAATTGTACTTGTACCTTAGCAAGTGCAGGAGCGTGCGAGTGCGGAGTGGGTCTTTGGGAAATATCTTTGGCCCGTGCACCTTGTAGAACTCGCAAACCTGCTCGGGCGAAGAATCCATCGCCAGCGCGATCGCGAGGATGCCACCGGTCGAGGTCCCCGTGATGAGATCAACGTGATCGAGCAGGCGCACCGGCTGGGGTACACGACCTTCCTCCTTCGCTTTCTGCTTCTCCTCGTGGTCGGCTCGACTCATTAACCCGTCGAGGACGCCCGCCGTGAACGCGCCTAGGATCCCGCCCCCGTCGAGCGCAGGATGCGCAGCGGAGGCCGCCGCGCCTCCGGCCTGCGCTCCCTCCGCCTCCTCAAAGCCGGTTCTCGAAGTCATCGACAGTGCGCTCGTCTCTCTTGTCGAAATGCACGTAAAGCACGACAATGTTTCCGGTCTACCTCTGCAGACCGCAGGTCATCAAATCCGCCTGGGCGCTGTACCACCGTTGCGAACACAACAAAACCGCACCGGTGAGTCCAGGCGTCGGCGTCCCCCGCGTCGATGGCGTTGTGCATGAGAGCCGATATCCCTGGATCAACGATTCCCCACGATCTCGCGTCGTCCAAATTGAATACTCTGGCGCAATCTGGCATAACAGGATCTCAATCCGTGCAACAGGGCGACGAAATTGAAGAGTCACTTACTCTTTCGTCGTAGATCACCCCTCAGGGATTGAGGCTCAAGTAGCTGCACTCGCGAGAACGGGCTGAGATGAAAGCCTTCATTTCTTATAGCAGGAAGGATCGCAAAGACAAGGAGAAATTTCTCAAACAGTTGATGCCGATAAGAGAGAAGTTCGGTTTAGACGTATTCCATGACCAGACCGTTCTACCAGGTGAGGAGTGGGAGCAGCGGATATGGAAGGAATTTGAAGAAAGCCAGATCGTCTTCGTTCTCATCAGCGATGAGTTCCTCAACTCTAATTTTTGCTACAAGAAAGAGTTTGAGCGAGCGATCGTACGACACGAAAAGAAACAGATTGTTGTGGTGCCGATTATCCTAAAGACCTGTCTTTGGAAGGAAATTCGCCAACTGGCGAAGCTCGCTGCGCTGCCGGATGGCGGGGAACCGGTCCACGGTGGCAGGTTTAAGTCACTCGACGCCGGATTCGCGAACGCGATCGCGGGCATCGATCAGCGACTGTCCCTGATGGCCGCCAGTAGTCGCCGCGGGAGGGCAAGTCGAAGACCCCCAGGCCATCCCTCGCGCAGGTATCTGGAGACACATTACAAAGCCGTCTTCTTTGACCTAGACGGGACGCTCGTTCGGGGCAACGTCGGCCACGAGGCCTTCCGTTATTCTTGGCAGCTTGTCTGGACTCATCTTGGATTTCCAGATTCGACGCGCAAGCGGTACCACCAGCAATATAAAGATAAAAAGATAAGCTACGAACGCTGGTGCCAGATCGCGTTCGACTTGTTTCGAAAGCAAGGGCCTCTGCAAGAAGCACTTCTATCAAATCGCCCGCACGGTAAGGCTGACGAAGAACTGTAAAGCCACCCTCAGAATACTCAGGAAAAGGGGTGTTAAAACCGCCATCGTTTCAGGTGGAATCGACACGCTCTTGGAGGCGGTTTTTCCGGATTATTTTGACTATTTTGATTATGTGTACATCAATAGATTTAAATATGATGAGAAGGGCTTTCTCGACGATATGGAGGTGACCCCCTATGATTTTGAGGGCAAGATCGGTGCGGTCAAGAAAGTTTGTAAAGCAGAGAGAATCAAATTAACGGATTGCGTGTTCGTGGGTGAGGGCCCTAATGACCTCCCGGTCGTGAAGTGGTTGAAACTTGCTGGAGGGATGACCATAGGATATCCGGCTGATCGATTGGCTGATGATGTTGAATATGACCTGTGGAAAGACCGTATGGACGCGGTTCTTGAGATCATATTCCAGAGGTTCCGGAAGCCTCCCCAGCTTCCACTCCCGAGGTAGGCGGCCCGCGCTAAAGGCCCAAGTGTCAGACCGTGAAGGAGCAGGTTTCAGAGCGCGTAAGCCCTTTCGGGCAACACAAAGCTCTTGGGCGAACTCCGTAAGAAAATGCCCTCCGTGGAAATCCATGCCTTTCGTGCCTACAAAAAGAAGATCGCGACTGGCCTTGCCTATCAGCCTGTTCGTTGACCACCGGGCGATAAAGACCTGTCAAGGCCCTTTCTCGTTAGCCCTTGGATCCAGTGCAGCCAAGCAGCGACTTCAGAAGCTCAGCCTGGAACTTGAAGGTGGTGCGTCGAATGGTCTGCGAGGTTGGTCTCCTCAGCTAGAAACCCTCTCTACCCCCCAAGCTGATTCTCAGAACCTTCAATCATCAAAGCCGCACCGCTCGAAATCCTCGAAGTTCCGGGCGTCGATGCGGTCGGAAAGGACGTCGATCAGACGGCCGATATTGGCGGCGATGTCCTTGACGCGCTCGTAGCTCCGATGCAGCTCCCAGCCGATCTCATCCCAACCAGCGCGGTCGATCGTCTCCCTGAGGGCACGCAGTTCCGACTTCCAATGACCGACGTAACCGACGCGGTCGATGGGGCGGTGGATCGTCGCGTCCGGAAGCCGATAGGCCCGAATGCGGCAAGCGAAGGCGTCCGGGTCCCGGCGGCAGTCGTACCAGACCTCCAGCAGCTCGGTCATGCAGTATTGAGACTTCAGATACTTGTCGCTCAAGATCACAAACAGCCTCCGATTGCCCGAGCCAAGCTGCTTGACAAATCGGAGAAAGCTGTCTCCCGCGCAAGTCCCGTCGTGTCTCTGAGCACTGTCTTGCCCCTGGCATAAGCGCTTTGGCAGATCCGCTCGACGATCTCTTGGCTCGGATCTTCCCGGGCATAAGAGATGCCGTAGGTTTGCGGGTCCAGCGGGGGTGTTCCCGGTGCCAGAAGTGGTGGCTGGGCCGGCCCCTCCGTGCCGTCCGCCGAGGAATATACGAGCCTGCCTTCAATCTGCAACTCGGCTGAAGCGACGAATGCCGGGGTTGCACGGACATGCTTTTCAGTGAGCCTCTTGCCGGATGAGTCATCAATCGTCCAGCCCTTGCCCGCTTCTCTTTGTAGCACGTTCACTAGCCAGGCCCGAATGCGGGAGAGCAAATCGCCAGATTGTCCGCCTCTCGTCTCAACGTTCAGGTGCCCGCCCCAGTGATCCGGAGAGGGGTCAAGATGCTGGTCGATCCGGGCGTAACTCCGAGTTGTTCGCTCGTAGAAACAAAGGCCGTTTTTCCAGTAGATCGCACTCAGACCCGCCTGCTGGCCGAGCTTGCTGATCAGCCCGCGCATCAGACCGGGAGGCAAGAACGGCAGGCGAACGGTCAGCGAATTTCCCGACTCTCGCCTCGACCACATGCTTTCCAGCTCCAGCTCCACCTCGTCTTCCTGGGGAAGCAAATCCGGAGCGATATACTCCGCGGGCCGGCCTCTCAGCTCATCTCCCTCGCGATGCCTGAAGCAGACTCCGCACGAGGTCATGAGCTCGAGGAAAAGCTCCTGTTCGGGAACGCTGTGCGATCGCCAGACGAGCTCTTGGAGCAAAGGCCGCGTGAATCGGCCGCGAGCGTCCCGCAGCGTCTGGTAGCACACTTTTCGGTCGAAGACGGCGTAGACGGGCTCCAGCGCCCAGGCGTGATCAAGGATGATCCGACCGCCGAAGAGTCCACGGTGGTGGATGACGACGCCGGCCGCGTTCAGGTACTCAAGCAACACGTCGGAGCTACTCACTCCTCCAGCCTCTCTGCAGATCGCATCAAACTCGTCGCGGGTGATCGTGCGATCGCGCTTCTCCGCAACCTCCCTGCAATGATCCTCCTGCTGCATGCTCTCCAATCGCCGGCGGACCTTCAACCAGCCTTGGCTCAACAAGGCCCGGCCCCGGAGTTCCCACTGCCGCTCGATCGCCTGCTTCAGCGCATCATCGAGGGCTCCCCGGCCTCGATTCAGTTTGGCGCTATAGTGAACCGGCTTGCGTGAGGGGAACGTCATCAGGATCGCGTCATCGATCGGCGGCCGGAGAGCCTCGTCCTCGGCCCGGTCGCACTGGTTCTGCGCGAGGATGAGCGGCTGGTTGGTCCCAATGAGATGACGGACGGTTTCGACCCAGTAGGGCAATCGGTGGTTTCGGAACGTGATGCCCTCGTACTCGTGCGTCTCCTCGTTTTCCGAGGACGTCGTCCAGACGATCATGAAGATCGACTGGGTGCTCAAGAAGAGGGCATGAGTCCCGTGGTAGAGGTCCTGCCCTCCAAAATCCCAGAGGTGAAGCAGCGCCTCGGAAGCGGACTCTCCTCGGCCCTCGTTGATCGGCAGCACGGTCGATGTAATCACGATGCCGTGCGTACTGCCGACCCGCTCATCGTATTCCTCGCCAACGAGCCGGCGGCAAATCTGCGTCTTGCCGATCCGGCCGTTTCCCAGCACCAGCACCTTCACATCGGGCAACCGCTCGCTTCCCTTGCCCAGGTCGAGAAAATGCGATCGCAGCCTGAAAAGGCAGTTATCGTCTGAATGACGTGATTGCAACTCAAGGGGGATCTCCGTCAGCCCTCGGGTTCGCAACCTAAGGGATGACAGTTGAGGAAGCACGATCAGTGCCTCGGGATTGGTCCTGACGTTGGTATCAAAGCATCCGAGATTCCGCAGCTTCACAAGCCCGACCAGCGGAGCGAGGTCGCTGACCTGCGTGTTCGAGCAAGCTAGCGTGTGCAGGTTGACGAGCCGAGCCAGTGGAGCGAGGTCGCTGACCTGTGTGTCCGAGCAAGCTAGCTCGTGCAGGTTGACGAGCCGAACCAGTGGAGCGAGGTCGCTGACCGGCGTGCCGTAGCAATGCAGCGTGTGCAGGTTTACGAGCCGGGCCAGTGGAGCGAGGTCGCCGACCTGCGTGGCCGAGCAATCCAGCGACTGCAGATTGACGAGTCCGGCCAGTGGAGCGAGGTCGCCGACCTGCGTGCCCCAGCAATTCAGCGACTGCAGGTTGACGAGTCCGGCCAGTGGAGCGAGGTCGCCGACCTGCGTAAACGGGCAATCCAACGACTGCAGATTGACGAGTCCGGCCAGTGGAGCGAGGTCGCCGACCTGCGTGCCCGAGCATTTCAGCGACTTCAGGTTGACGAGCCGGGCCAGTGGAGCGAGGTCCCTGACCTGAGTGCGCTGGCAATTCAGCGACTTCAGGTTGACGAGCGGGGCCAGTGAAGCGAGGTTGCTGACCGGCGTGCGTACGCAACTCAGCGACTGCAGGTTGACGAGCTCGGCCAGTGGAGCGAGGTCGCTGACCTGCGTGTATTCGCAATCCAGCGACTGCATGCTCACGAGCCGGGCCAGTGGAGCGAGGTCGCTGACCTGCGTGCTCGAGCAGTCCAGCGCCTGTAGGTTGACGAGCCGGGCCAGTGGAGCGAGGTCGCCGACCTGCGTGTGCGAGCAATCCAGCGCCTGTAGGTTGACGAGCCGGGCCAGTGGAGCGAGGTCGCTCACCAGAGTGTCCGAGCAAGATAGCGTGTGCAGGTTGACGAGCCGAGCCAGTGGAGCGAGGTCGCTGACCTGTGTGTCCGAGCAAGATAGCGTGTGCAGGTTGACGAGCCGAACCAGTGGAGCGAGGTCGCTGACCTGCGGGCTCGAGCAATCCAGCGAATACAGGTTGACGAGGCGAACCAGCGGAGCGAGGTCGCTGACCTGCGTGTTCGAGCAAGATAGCGTGTGCAGGTTGACGAGCCGAGCCAGTGGAGCGAGGTCGCTGACCTGTGTGTTCGAGCAAGATAGCGTGTGCAGGTTGACGAGCCGAACCAGTGGAGCGAGGTCGCTGAGCTGCGTGTTCGAGCAAGATAGCGTGTGCAGGTTGACGAGCCGGGCCAGTGGAGCGAGGTCGCTCACCAGAGTGTCCGAGCAATTCAGCGACTGCAGGTTGACGAGCCGGGCCAGTGGAGCGAGGTCGCTCACCAGAGTGTCCGAGCAATTCAGCGACTTCAGGTTGACGAGCCGGGCCAGTGGAGCGAGGTCTGCGCACCAGAATGTGCGAGCAATCCAGCGACTGCAGGTTGACGAGCCGGGCCAGTGGAGCGAGGTCGCTCACCAGAGTGTCCGAGCAATTCAGCGACTGCAGGTTGACGAGCCGTGCCAGTGGAGCGAGGTCCCAGACCTGAGTGCGATGGCAATTCAGCGACTGCAGTTTGACGAGCCGTGCCAGTGGAGCGAGGTCGCTGACCTGAGTGCCGTAGCAATTCAGCGACTGCAGTTTGACGAGCCGTGCCAGTGGAGCGAGGTCGCTGACCTGAGTGCCGTAGCAATTCAGCGACTGCAGTTTGACGAGCCGTGCCAGTGGAGCGAGGTCGCTGACCGGAGTGTCAGAGCAATCCAGCGACTGCAGTTTGACGAGCCGTGCCAGTGGAGCGAGTTCGGTCAGATCGGTTTCTGCTAGAAAGAGGCTGCATAGCCTCGGCAGACGACTCAGGCTTCCAAGGCTTCCCGCAATTCGATTCCTCAGATCGGGAGGAAACGTCTCGCCCGCCTCACGGGCCTCAAACCGGCTCTTCCCGAGCCTGAGACTTTCCAGGCCATTGAGCTCGAAGAGCTCTTCGGGGAGCTCGCTCAGGCCGAGCTGACTCAGGTCAAGGGATCCAGTCCGGCGCGATTTCTCGTCGGCAATTCGCTGCCGGGCCAGGGCGAGCCCATCCAGGTTGTTCATCAGGGAGCTCCTCGTCGCCGAAGAGGCCTCACAGATACGATCGTCTGGTCGCGTGAATCCAGCGCTCATGATCTCCGACAAGGCAGTTCGTCTCAACCTCCGAACCCACTTGCCTCGCTTCGACTTGGTTTCGAGTGAAAACCAGCAAGGGATGCTGGACCGAGGTCGAGCCAGTGAGTTAGCCTTGAGACGGCCGGAAGCCGGCCACGACCAGGAACTGGTCGGAATACCGTGCACACGTCTTGGACTCGGGGCATTCCCGGAGATCAGCCATGTCCGATGCCGGCGTTGCAGCCAGCAGCTACGACGTCTTCCTGTCCTACGGCACGCCCGATCGCGATTGGGTTCGTGGTCTGCGGGACCAGCTCGTGGGGCTTGGCCTGACGGTCTTCCAGGACGAGCGCAATCTCAAGCCGGGCGACAACTGGGTCCTTGACCTCAGCGACACCATGCTCCATAGCCGATCGATGGCGCTGGTGCTCACGGCCGATACACTTGGCCGCAAGTGGGTCGAGCCAGAGTGGACTTCGTTCCTCGCTGCCCATGGACCGACCTCCGGGCGGCTGGTGCCAATCCTGCTGGAAGACGTCACCCTGCCTCCCTATCTGAACGCGATCCAGGGCATCAACGCCCGCGACCTCGATGTGACGCGCATCGCCGGCGAGCTGTTGGCTATGGTGGGCCGCCGCGGCGAACTGCCCAGGGGGGACGTCCGCCGGCTCTTCTTCGGCCAACACCTCGTGTTCGTGCTTAAGCCGGAAGGCGATGCAGTGATCATCAACGACGCGACCGGCCGGCCGCCCCGCAGTCATCCGGCCCCGTGGCGCAGCGAGGCACGGTTCTCCAACGCCCGCATCGGGTTTGACCGCTTGACCCGAAAGCCGGTCGGCGACGACCATTCCCGGGCCGAACTGATCGGCCACGCCGCCACACTCGGTGGGTTGCTCTTTGACTTGCTTTTCGATTCCCAAGCACTCGAGCTGCTGAAGGCAGCGACCATCCCCGGCCAGCCCCGGCCGCTGGTGACCATCCGCAGCGACGACGACCTCGTGCTGTCGCTGCCCTGGGAGCTACTCCATTACGACGGCCGGTTCCTGGTCCGCGACGGCGTCCTGGACCTGGTCCGGACCATCCCCCAGGCCGTCGGCCCCGGCGCGTATTTGCAACCGCCGGCCGAGCCGTTCAAGCTCGTGATCAACGTCTCCGCTCCCGAGAACAGCGGCCTGAACTACGAGGTGGAAAGCTATCGATTGACCCGGGCCCTGACCGACCACTGCCTGCTCATCCCGACCGAGCTAGGCACCCTCGACGACCTGGTGCGAACGGTTGCGGCCACGCGGCCCACCGGCATCCACTTCTCCGGTCACGGAGGCCCGGGCGAGCTAACCTTCGAGGACGACGATGGGCGAGCGCAGCAGGTCACGGTGAGCAAACTGCTCAGCGAGTTGAAACAGAATACCTCGGATGGCCTGCTACCACCGTTTTTCTACCTGGCCAATTGCCACGGCAACGACCCGGCCGCGCTAGGAGAGGGCCGGCCGGGTGTCGAGAGCCTGGCGGCGCGGTTGCATCGCGACGGGGTGGCGCAGGTGGTCGCCTATGCCGGGCCGATCCTCGATGTGCTCTCGACCGAGGCCGAGGCCACGCTCTATGCCGAGATCGTCGCCGGGAGGACAACCCGCTACGCGGTGCGGCGGGCACGCGAGGCGATGAGCCGCGTCGCGGGCTCGGCTCACTCCGTTTACCGCCAGGCGACGACAGAGTCCGTAGCGCAGCTTGTGCGGGAGCCACACCCGTTCGCCTGGTCGCAGCTTGTCCTCTACCACCGAGGCGCCGACCACCCCTTGAGCCTGCCGGCTCCTCCCGGAACGCCTCGGCCGGTGGGGGACGTGCCCCGAGGCACGTTTCTTAACCGCGGCGTCCGGCGGATCCTGCTCACTGGATTCATCGGCCGTCGCACTGAGCTGCATCGCGTCCGTCGCAAACTCCGAGCAGGCCAGCGAGTTTTTGTGCTCCAGGGATTGGGCGGGTTAGGCAAGTCAACCCTGGCACTGCACATGGTGCCGCCGACCTGCTCCACGCCGGCGACGACCCCTGCCTCTGGTGCCAGGACGCCGCGAAGCATGCCGGCGACATCGCGTGGGCCCTCGTCGAGCAGCTCTCGGAGTATGGCCGCAAGCGGTTCGGCTCGGGCTGGGACGAGACAATCTCGCAGGTGGACCGTAATGCTGGCGACGACCCCTCCCGGAAGTTCGCATGCTTCCTGGACTTGCTGCTGCGAAACGTCAAGCGGCTGGTTGTTTATCTGGACAACCTCGAATCACTTTTGGTCGGCCCGGGCGACGAGGGCGACGGTCCTCCCGATCCCGATGCCTTCGGCCAGTGGCGCACGTCGGAGCTGGGCGCAATCTGGTCGGTTCTGACCCAATGCGCCGAGGACGGAGGCAAACTGCACCTAGTGGCGAGCTGCCGCTACCGGCACGACGATTTTCGCCCGTTCCTCATCCCGGTGCCACCGCTGCGGGCCGACGCCCTGTTCCGGCTGATGGGCTGGTTTAAGGGCCTGCGCCGGCTCTCTACCAAGGCGCGAGCCCAGTTGGTGGGACGGCTGGCTGGGCATCCCCGCGCCGTCGAATACGCTGACGACCTGATCCAGAAGGCGCTCTTGGATTGGGAGGACAAACACGGTCCGTGGCGACTTGCCGACCCGCCGTCCGCCGCGGAACTAGAGCGGAAATGGTCCGAGTTGATCGAGGCGGCCTTGCCCCGGGTCGAGACCAGGCTCGCGGACGACCTTCGTCTGGCGGGGCTGTGGGACCGTGTGCTGAATGACCGCGCGCACCGCATGCTCTTCCGCATGACCCTGCTCCACCTGCCCTGGGAGTGGGACCTGGTAAGCGAGCTGGGCGAGGAGGGCGAGCCGGCCAGTCAAACTGAGCACACTGCCGAGCGGCTCCGCCGCACTTCGCTGCTGGAGCAGCTGGACGTACTCCGGCAAACGGGGTATGTCCCTCATTTCACCATCCATCCGGCGACCGCCCAGTTCGCCGCTCGGCACTTCCCTGCCGACTCGGTACTACGGCAGGCCGCCCACCGCCGCGTGGGGACTTACTACGAAACTCTCGCCAGTAAGTCACCGTACATCGAGGACCATATCGAGGCGGGTCATCACCTGTTCCAGGCGAGAGAATTCGATCGGTCGTTCGACCTTCTTGGAGCGGCGTCAACCGGGCATCTGCAGCGAGGCCGCGTTCGCGAGGGGTTGCAGCTCCTGGCGCCCTTCCTGGCCGAGACGGTCCAGGAGGTAATGACGCGGAATCGGCTGGGGCGGCTACTGGGGACCGTGGGCATCGCCTACGCCCGCCTAGGCGAGTCGGAGCGGGCCATCAGCTTCCTCGAGCAGGATCTGGACATCGCCCGCGAGATCGGCGACAGGCCGGGCGAGGGAGCCGCTCTAGGAAACCTGGGCCTCGCCTACGCCGACCTGGGCCAGTTCGAGCGGGCCATCAGCTTCCACGAGCAGGATCTGGCCATCGCAGGCGAGATCCGCAATCGGCACAGCGAGGGGGCCGCCCTGGGCAACCTGGGCAACGCCTACTGTAGCCTGGGCCACGTGGAGAGGGCCATCATCCTCTACTGGCAGCAACTAGCCATCACCCGCGAGATCGGCGACCGGTACGGCGAGGTAAACGCCCTAGGCAACCTGGGCGCCGCCATTGCGGCCGTTGGCCTGGTGGAGCAGGCCTTCGCCTTCTCCGAGCAGTGCCTGGCCATCACCCGCAAGATCGGCGACCGGAGTTGCGAGGGCAACACCCTGGTCAACCTGGGCAACGCCTACGCTGGCCTGGGCCAGGTGGAGCGGGCAATCGAGCTCCTTGAGCAGGCGCATAGGATCGGGCAAGAGATCAAGGATCCCAATCTCCTTAGGTTTGCCAGCTCTCACCTGAAACGATTGCGTGGGGGCGAGAGCGTGCCTCAAACCGGCAGCGGGGGGTAGCCGAGGAATCGTGCTCTATCCGCTCTAACACACAGCCCCTCAGACCCTCCTTCGTCTCACTGCGGTTACCGAGGAGGGCCAAGAGCCCACGGGAACTGACAATGGTGGCAATTCATGTTTCTTGTGAGCGATATTTAAGAATGATCATTTGTGCCGAATCACATGATCCACACCCCTCGATCCCAGCGGGGCCTTCTATACGCGCGAGGCTGCACCATTGCTGTCTCACAAGAGTGACTACGGAGTCCGGCCTCCACGGCTATGTCAGGCTTGGAGATCTCAAATGAGCAACAGTGCCTGGTTTTAAACGAGGCGGGTTCTTCGGGCCGTCATCCTGGCGGAAGCACTTCCCATCCTCGTTCTCGTCGCGATTGTCTTCATCTATAGCGCAATCCGCCAAAAAGACTCGCTATCTCCGGAGGCCTTCGCGCCCGCACCGGCGCCTGGGTCGGGCCGATCGGTGGCTTCCTGGCGACATCGCTGTTTGCCTGGTGGACGGCTCGACGCGCGGCCGCAGAGGAAACTCGTGTACGGCACGGCCGTCGGCGTCGGGACGGCATTGCTTGATCTATTGTTGGGCATCCTGCTTGGTGGATTCGCCGCGATTGAACCCCTCCTGTTAGTCTCGAACGCCGGCCGAGTCCTCGCTGGCGTGCCCGGTGGCTGGCTGGCATCCAGCCGCTCGGCTGAGACCGCAGCCGTGCAGTCAGCGACGTCACCCTGATTCTCGCCACTGGCGAGCCGCGACAATTGTGCGGCCATCGCGGTGCTCCAACAAGCGATCGCGAACGAGGACGGGCTCGCACAAGCCCTCCGACCAATCCGGATGAAGTTTCCGGTCTATGTCCCTGCTGGGGGGCTTCACGGGATCAGACCCGTTTTCCGGTTTTCGATATCATCAAAGGCCGCATTAAACTGCGGCATCAGTCCGATTAGGAGCGGTAGGTCGGGTCGCTCGCGGTGGACCGCAGTGGCGATCCGTACGAAAACCTTGACGCATTTGAGGGCTGGAGTTGATGAACGTGACGTATTTCGGCTCGGGGTCGGCGGACACTATCCGATCCAGCGCGATCGGGTCGGGAATGACCGGACCATCCGGACCCAGCCGCCGGGCATAGTGGCTGCGTGAGCACTCCGACGGGAAGATCACGGCCGAGACATAGGCAAAGGCCCTGCGGTCGTTTTCGCTGCCGCTCCCCTTCGGCTCGCTGTGGCCGAAATTGTGCAAGTGGAAGACGACGGCAAACCTCCTCTGCCTGCGCCCGTCGCACCAGCTTGAGGCTAGCGCTGCGCTGGCCTGCTTCCGTTTCGTCTCATGGCTCAGTCGCTCCTCTCTCAGCTCCTGATACTGGTTAAGCAGCACGGAGAGCCGGAGCTCAGGCGTCTCTGGCGGAAGCCCGCCGATGTCCATCTGCCGGACGACCCGTTGTGGGAACCCGCCCTCGACGGCTCGCAGATCCTCCTTGAGACGGCGCTCCATGACATCGGCGAGCTGCTACGTCCGCATTGGACGCCTCGGCAGAATCGCTGAGGGTCGAGAATCTCCAGCACGGCGGAGAAGCTATTGGAGTGCCTGTTGTGTGGGGTCGCCGAGAGGAAAAGATGGTGCTCGAAACTCCCGGCCAGGTCGCGGACGGCCCGGGTGATCTTCGAGTCGATCGCATATTTCGCTCCGCTCGACGGCGCGGCGTGGTGGGCCCCGTCGAGAATCAGTAGCGATCCGGGGCGGAAGGGGCCGAGCCAGTCGCGCAGCGCTGCGGTGTAAGCCTCGTCAATCAACAGCCGGTGCGAGATCAGGAACCGGGAGTGGGTCGTCCAGGGATTAACCCCGTAGCCACGCTCCTGGCGGACCCTGGCGATGTACTCCTTGTCGAGGATCTGGAAGATCATCCCGAACCGGTCCTCCAGCTCATCGTGCCACTGGAAAAGCATCGATGGGGGCATGACACAACGATGTCCTGGACCTTCTTGCGGAGCAGCAGTTCCCTGGCAATCAGGCCGGCCTCGATCGTCTTGCCGAGGCCCCCGTCATCGGCGATGAAGAGGTTCACCCGGGGCAAGCGCAGCGCTTTTTGGAGCGGCTCGAGCTGATAGGAGTCGATCCGGATGCCGGCCCTAAAGGGCGACTGGAAGAGGTTCGGGTCCGTCGAGGTGACGCAGTTCCACTGGAGGGTGTGCAAGTAGGCCGAGAACAACTTGGGCGGATCAAACCCGCGGCTTGCAAGCGTCTGCCAGGCCTCCCCCTTTGTGATTTCGGAATCGACCTCCTTCTCCCAGAGCACCTCAAGAGGCTGCCCCTGGGCGTCGTCGTCCAGGCAGGACATACGCACGAGGGCGGCATCGTCCCCGACCGCGCGAGGGACGACCTCTTCCACGAAGTATTGGCGTTGCCGGACGCGAACGATTTGCCCTGCCTCGGGAGCCGTCGGCATCGGATTGGTTTCATCGAGAGTCGTCACGCCGTCGCCCATGAGTATCCATCGACGAAAGTCGATCGTTCATCCTGCTCACACGTCGAGCGAAGAAGATCGATCACACCGCATGTTACCATCCCGCACGTTTGAATCCATCACTCCCACTCCCCCGCTCCGCGCCTCCGCCAACTGTCAGCATGCTTTGCTGGCTAGCTGGAGGTATGCTGCCCTGAAAGGGGGTCCAAGAAGCGGTTTCTTTGGAAACTGGCTACGTGGAGCATTCTGACGCAACTCCTGTGGCGTGATATAGTTAAGTCTACAGTCGCGGACGGCGAAAGCCAAAAGTCTCGTGTCTTGGCCGACGAAAGACGATAGAGAAACAGATGTAACATTATGTTGCCTACTAACCTAGGTTGCGCGGTTAGTGGCGGATTTGGGTCCAAAATGCCGTCCGCGCGGCCTATTTCCATGGTTTTTTGTAGTGAAAACGGCCACGGATCGTTGTAGTGAAGACCTACTTGAGACTTTAGACCTTGATTCCATGTCGACTCCCGAACATCCTGGTGCTCGGGAGGCCGGCATGTTCCTGCGCCGATACACTCGCAACAAGGACGGCAAGTCCCACACGTATTACGCCCTGGTCGAGAGCACGCGCACCGAGGCCGGGCCGCGGCAGCACATCGTCGCCTACCTCGGCGAACTGAACCACGACGAGCAGCATCGTTGGCAGCGCACAGTGGTCATCTACAATCGCCAAGGCGATTCGCAGCAACTCCGCCTATTCCCCGATGACGATCAGGTCCCTATTCCAGATGATCCCGATGTCGTACGTGTCCGGCTGGGTTCGATCGGCTGGACCAACGGACGCCGATTCGGCGACGTTTGGCTGGGACTTCAGCTCTGGAAACTCCTCGGCCTCGACGAGATCGTCGAGCGTCACATCCCCCAGGGCAAAGAAACCGTGCGGCCTGCCGATGTCGTGGCCATCGAGGTGATCAATCGTCTTTGCGGCCCCTGCAGCGAGTTTGCCCTGGCCGAACACTGGTATGTCTCTACCGGCCTGGAAGACCTACTCGGCGTGCCAGACAAGCCGTGACCAAGGACCGGCTATACCACACTCTCGATCGTTTGCTGGCCGCCCAGGAGGCGATCGAGCAGGACCTGAAGACCCGGCTCGGCACGCTCTTCCAGCTCGATTACGACCTCTTGCTTTATGACCTCACGAGCACCTACTTCGAGGGCCTGTCAGAGGAGAACGACTTGGCCCAGAGGGGCTATTCACGGGACCATCGCAGCGACTGCAAGCAAGTCGTCCTGGCCCTGGTCGTGACCCGAGACGGCTTTCCCCTGGCGCATCGCACGCTGGCGGGAAACACCCAGGACCTGCAGACGGTCGAGACCATAGTGACCGAGGTTGAGCAACGGTTCGGCAAGACCCAGCGGATCTGGGTGATGGACCGCGGTATGGTCAGCAAGGAATCATTGGCCTTCCTCAAGAAGTCCGGCCGAAAATATGTGCTCGCAGCTCGGCGTGGCGAGTTGACCAAGTTCCAGAGCCAATTGCAAAGCGGCGGCTGGCACCACCTGCCTGAGAATCCCGAGGTCACTGTCAAGCTGATCCGCCGGAAGCGAGAGCATTATCTCCTGGCTCGCAGTCGCCCGCGTCGTAAGAAGGAGCGTGCGATTCGTCGCCGCCAGCGTCGTGGCTTGGCTCGCGGTCTGCAACGCCTCCAGCAGCTCATCAGCACAGGGCGTCTGAAGAACCGCGACAAGATCCTGGAGCGTGTGGGACGGCTCACAGGCCGACATCCCAAGGCCCGCCCTTTTGTAACGATCACAGTCAGCAAGGCCAAGCGGGCCGAGCTGAGCTGGTCGTGGAACGTCGTGAAATTCAAAGCAGCGCTGGCTCGTGACGGGGCCTACTTGCTCCAGAGCAACCAACGAGGCTGGTCGGTGCAGGGATTCTGGGAGACGTACATGCAGTTGACGGTTGTGGAGCACGCGTTCCGGGTGCTCAAGAGCGAGCTGCTGTTACGCCCGGTGTGGCACCACTACAGCGGACGGACACAGGCGCACGTGCTGGTCTGTGTGCTGGCCTATGCGCTCTGGAAGACCCTGGATCACTTGTCCAAGCAGGCAGGACTCGAGACGGAGATTCGCAAGCCCGATCGCCGCCGGCCAAATGCCTCCCCCAAACCACGGCCAATGACGCCGGAGGTCATCCTCCGGCAGTTGGGAGATATTCAGATCGGCGACATCCTTCTGGAGACGACAGATGGCAGGACGCTGGCCCTGCGGCGGGTCGCCCGACCCAAGCCAGAGCAGGCAAGAATCCTGGCTGCCCTGAAGCTGAGCATCCCCGATCGGCTGAGCCCCGATCGGGAAATGTAGTGAAGACTCAGACCAGCCAGGTGGGGATTTCCCAGGGAAATCGGATTGTCCACCCCACCAGTCGCGCAACCTAGGCTAACTTGCGTCGAGGAACTGGGTTCCAATGACTGGTGTGAAATACCAAGAAACGTAGCATTTCGTAGCATGTTGGCTCCGTCCGGGGTGGAGCGTGAGGCGTGGAGCGTGGGACGTGAGGCGTGAGGCGTGAGGCGTGGGGCGCGAGGCGTGGGAGGTGATGCCTGGAGTGTGGGGCGCGGGGACGTCCGGTTGCGGGAGTGCGGCGATCCAGGAGCTGACCAGAGGTGCCGCAGACTTTTCAGGCTCGGGCAGCGCAGCTTGCCTCGAGCGGAGTCGAAACGTCGAGTCTGGCAGGCGTCGGCAGACGGACCGGCGTGGGCGACCAGGCTGGCAGGTCGCACAGACCGCCGCCGAAGAACGTGTGGTGCCAGAGCTGCGTCGCCACCACGCAGGTGAGACTTAGATCCATGATGATCCTCTTGGGAGTAATACGCGGGAACCGGACCAGCGAGGCACGCTCGCGCGCCACGGCCTCTGGGTCAAAGTAGCCGGTGGCCTCGAGCGATTCGCGGGAGAGGATCTCGTCGACCCAGCGGGGACGGCTTTGGTCAAGAAACGCCTCGGACCGGCTGGCTTGGAACATCGTCTTGGGCCGGTTGGCGATTCTCGCCGGCAGAGTTCGCGCGGCCACTTGGCGAAGCAGCCACTTGTCGGTGAAGCGGTGCAGCTTGTACCGCGGATCGATCGACGCGCTGAAGGCAATCACATCATCGTCCAGGAGCGGGTAACGCGCCTCCACCGACGAGTTCATGGAGACTCGGTCGCCCTTGCCGTTGAGCAGGAGGCCGGCCAGCATCACCTTGTAGCCGACGTAGAGCGACTGGTTCAGCGGGGCCCATTTGCGGAACCGATCATGGTTGATGCCCAGATCGTCATAGATCGAATGGTCACCGAGCTGCTTCCACATGTCTTTTGAATAAAGGAACGACCGGGCCTGCGCCAGCAGGTCGTAGATGTCTTGCTGAGCGGTGCGAACGCCCTGGATCGGGAACCGGGCCGGCAGGTGAGCGCGGTCGCCGCCCATCATCCCGAGAACCATGCCGCGGATCGCCGCCGGGATCGTCGGTCCGAACCGGCGGAGCAGGATGTCGCGCATCTTCTGCGTCTTGAACCAGGCGTACCCGGCCAGGGCCTCGTCGGCCCCTTCGCCGGTCAGAACCACCTTGTAACCCTGCTGGTGCACTGCCGCCGGCCAGGCGCATCAGGCAGGCACAGGCCGAATCCATGACCGGCCCCTCGGCGGCGCGGATGAGCTCCGGGTAAGCCGCGACGATATCGGCCCGGTTCAGGGTAATGGTCGTCAGTTTCGAGCCGAGGGCCGCGGCAGATTCGGCCGCGTGCGACCGCTCATCGGGACCCGCCCGATCCAGCCCGATTGTGAATGAGGGTACGGCATAGCCACGCTGCCGAGAGCTCAGTCCCAGCACGACCGTCGAGTCCAGGCCGCCACTGATGTAGCTGACCACAGGCACATCGCCGCGCAGCCGCCGCTCGACGGCCTGGCGCATCAGGTGCTCCAGCTCGTCAACCAGGGGAGTGGGATTATCCAATGTGCGCTCGACTGCCGGCATCGGGAAAATCGAGGTCCCAGTACTGTTTGAGCTCAACCCGGCCGTTGCGCACCAGCAGGTAGTGCCCCGGCGGGATCATCTTGATTCCCTCGAAGAAGGTCCGGCCGGTCCCGCGCAGAAGGTATTGAAGAAAAGGTCGATGCCCTTGCGGTCGGGTCGAGAGTCGATCATCCCCGAGGCGAGCAGCGCCTTGATCTCAGAGCCCCAGAGTAGCCAGCCGTCTACCTCGGCGTAATGGAGCGGGCAGATGCCCACCCGGTCACGTCCCAGGATCAGGGTCCGCGTCTTGCGGTCCCAGAGCGCGACGGCGAACTGGCCGCGGGTCTTGGCGAACATACCCTCGCGCAGGTCCTCATAAAGATGGACCCAGAGCTCGGTGTCGCAGCGCGTGGCGAGTGTATGGCCGCGCGCCCGGAGCTCCTGCTGGAGCTCGGGATACTCGAAGATCTCTCCGTTCTGAGTTACCCAGACCGAGCCGTCTTCATTGCTGAGAGGCTGGCGTCCGCCTGAGAGATCCACGATCGACAGCCGGCGCGCCCCAAGGGCCACGCCAGGCTCGATGTGGATGTGTTCGTCGTCCGGTCCGCGATGGGTGATCGCTCCGGTCATCGCCAGTAGCCGTGCCGCGGGAAACTCGCGCTGAGCTCTGAGATCGATTGCACCAGCAATGCCACACATGGTCTCGTTCTCTCCAGGCGTTGTACCGCACTCCCGGCCAGGTGAACGAGAGCGCGAAGCTCTCGAACCCTTGGTCCTGAGAACCGTTTAACTATAACACGCAAGACCGCGTCAGGTCGAACGGCGGAAGATGGGAGGAATGTGCGGCTCTTACAACCTCGGGGATGTCTGCACAAGGGAGCACGAACGCCGTTCCGCGGTGAGTTCACGCGTAACCGTCATACGGGCTTGGCGACCAGCCTTGCAAGTGTTCATCTCGACTCTTGATATATTGAGCCCGGTCATAGAACAAGAAGGCCACGAAGATGCCGGTCACCGCGCCGCCCACGTGGGCGAGATAGGCGACGCCACCGGATTCACCGAGCTTGCGGAACGACCCTGCGCCAGCCAGACCTGAAGCAGGATCCACCCGCCTATAACGACAACGGCCGGCAGCACAGTAATGAACCGGAAGAGCAAGACGCGGATCTGATAGTGCGGAAACCAAATGACATACGCCCCCATGATTCCGGCGATGGCGCCTGATGCTCCCAGGGTGGGAATCATCGAGTCGGGCCCGGCGACAATCTGGGCCAGTGAGCCGATCAAGCCGCAGGCAAGATAAACGACGATGTAGCGTACCGTGCCCAGTACCTCTTCGACATTGTCGCCGACGATCCAGAGATAGAGCATGTTGCCGATCAGGTGCATCGGGCTGCCGTGCAGGAACATGGCGGTGAACAAGGTCAGCCAGACGGGGTGAGGGCCGGGTGCGTGTGGGATCGCGACGGGCCGGCGCTCGATCTCGATCACTCGTCGGCCGGTGGGATCACGCGGGTCGACCATGCGAACTACCGCGGGGGGCTTGAGCACAGGTGCTTCAATATCCGCTTCGTGCGTGATCTCCCAGGGCGTGCACGCGTAAGCCATGGTGAACTGGTCGCCTTGCTGCACCTGAACGAGGTAAACCAGAATATTGATGGCGATCAAGGCGTACGTGACCACCGGCGTAATGCGCGTACGAGTAAGGTCACCGAGGGGAAGAACCATGGCCCAGCATTCGCCTCAAGGAGGAGAGCAAAGTTCGCCAAGTATTGGGGGGCACGCGGTACGATCGACCGTTGTTTATCTGGATAAACATTGTACGCTGATGCGCCCCAGAGCGACACTCCTCGCCTTGCCTTTTCGAGTGCGGCCATTGCCTTGGGTCTGAGCAGCTTGGCGGCGAATCGAGGCAATGCCGGTTCAGGCCCACATCGGCCCGCTCTGCTTGGTCGCGGTTGTGCCGTCCAATTCAATTCTCTCCCACTCTCGGCGAACCCGGGAAAGGCCGAAAGCGCAGAGCTCGAATTCGTCGCTCAATCGTCGCAAAACGCTGCCTCGGTCGTCGGCCGTGCTCAGGATGCTTGCCAGGTAGTACGACCGCTTTCCCTGCTGTTGATAACTGATCAAGCAGTCCGGCGATTCGGTGCCTTGAAGCCTGCCCAGAGCCTCGGGATAAACGCCCGTCCAGAACAACGTGAAATCGCCCACGTGACGATGACACTCCCTGCGCCGCTGCTCGTCACTGGCCGATTCGGCCTCGGCCACCATCCGCGTGACATGGACGATCGGCCGGCCTTGCTTGTCGCGAACCCGCCAGACCGTCTGGCTGGGGACGAAGCTGGCGAGCAAGTCGGCCACGTAGCCGACCAGCGTGGGATCACCGATCCCCAGCTCCGTCATGAAGGTCGATTCGGTCAGTCCGCGAAAGAGCCGATGAAGTGGATGAGACTTGGAAATCATGCGGGTCCTATCCATACCTGGGCGGCTCCCTACCCGAAAGGACGATCCTGGTCAACAATCCCGACGAGAGACGTGTCTCGAACGCTGGTTGCTTGCTTGGGACTTGAAACCACCTGACGTTGAGAGAACCAGCAAATTTTACGCCGAGGCCGCGGAGAGGTCAATAATTGTTCTTGAAAGGTTTTTTTTCACGCCTAATTGTTTTGGGTCTCCGCGGACCGAAGCCGCGGCCCGGCGGGACTCAGACCGGGGGGCCGCGGCGGCAATGAGCCCCGCTTCCGAACCGGCCGCCAAGCCGGTTCTCACGCCCGCTTCTCCGTTTGCGATCGCCTGATCGGCTTGAAGAAAGGGCAAGTTCCTGGCATGATAAAGTCAAGTCAATCGAACGGAATTGAATGTCGACCGGGTCGGGCCCCACCGCCTGGGGGCCAGCGCCTCGTTGGTCCCCTTCAAGGAAGAGATCAAGACGACGGCGAGAACCAGGCGATTCGGCTCGGTGGCGGATCTCGCGATCGTCGGCTGGTCGGGAGGGTGTTGGTTGCGAATCACGTTTCATGGTGCGACCCGGCAAATCACGGGCAGCGCTCACCTTCTGGAGATTGGGTCCTATCGCCTGCTGCTTGACTGCGGTTTGTTCGACTCCGAGCGCATCGACCCCAACGGCCTTAACCGCCAGCTCTCCTTCGACCCTCGTACGCTGGACGCGGTGATTGTCTCGCACGCTCATAACGACCACATCGGCCGGCTGCCCTTCCTGGTCAAGGAGGGGTACAACGGCCCGATTTACATGACGCCCGCTACGGCCGACATCACGAGCGTCATGTTGCGCGACAGCGCGAGGATCCAGCGCGAGGAAGTGCGAAATGCTCACCTGCGTCATCCCCACATCGAAACTCCCGAGCCCCTGTTCGACTTGCTGGACGTTGAATGGGTCGTTGAGCGGTTGGACCGCGTTCGATACAACGAGCCACGCGAGATCGTGCCGGGCGTGACCTTGACGTACCTTGATGCGGGGCACATCCTCGGCTCGGCGATCGTCCAGCTTGATTTTGCGGAGAACGGCCGCGACCGAAGGTTCGTCTTCACCGGCGACCTGGGCCGGCGCAACACCAGCCTGCTTCCCAACCCGGCCCTGGTGCGCGACATCGACATCTTGGTCTCGGAGAGCACCTACGGCAACCGCGAGCTCGACTCCTACGACCGCTTGATGAAGCAACTGCACGCCATCGTCGCTCGTGCCACGCGGCTGCAAAGCAAGATCGTCATCCCGGCCTTCAGCCTGGGCCGCACCCAGCGAATGGTTTTCTGCCTCCAGGAATTGTTCGCATTGCACAGAGTTCGGCCAATCCCGATCTACGTTGACAGCCCGCTGGCCAACCGCCTGACGGAAATTCACCGCGATCATCCCGAGGCCTATACCCCCCATGCCCGGAGCCTCATGGACCGAGATCCCCTGTATTTCGGATCGAAATATGTCGAATTCTGTCAGAGCTGGGACGACTCGCGCCGGCTCAACCACTTGAGCGGCCCCATGATCATCATCTCGTCGTCGGGCATGTGCGAGGCCGGCCGGATCCGCCATCACTTGCGGCACGTCGTCTCCGACCCTGCTTGCGCCATCGTTATCGTCAGCTTCCAGGCCGAGGGCACGCTGGGCCGGAAGCTTTCCGAGGGCGTCGAGCGGATACAGATCCTCGACCAGTGGTACGACCTCAACGCGGCCGTCTACGTACTTGATGGTTTCTCCGGGCACGGCGACCGCACCGACCTGGCATGGTGGTTCGAACAGACCGGCGGCAATATCGAACATGCCTTCCTCGTCCACGGCGAGCCGGAATCGATGGAATCTCTGTCTCCCCTGCTCCAGCCCCATGTCAAGAGCCCCGTCGTGCTGCCCGAAATGCACGCCAGCTACGAGGTCTGAGAAGCTCGGCTCGTGGATCCTCTGTGGCGTGAATCGTTGAGTCGACCGCCTGATTGATCGTAGAGTCGGACGAGTGTAGGATACTGCAAGAGGGGGCGGGTTCTTGGTCAACCCGCGTAAGCTTGCACTCGGAAAAGAGGCACCATGACCCTGATTGCAGCCCACCTGCTCTTCATGCTGAACGGTCTTGCCCTGGCAGAGTCGCCCATCACGGGAGTGGTGGTAGATGGGATGGGTCAGACCGTCCCCGCCGCCGAGGTCGCTCTCGCTATCGGATTGACGAGAGAAGGCACGGTGCCCATCGTGGCGCAGGTCCGCAGTGACGAGGCGGGCCGCTTCACGTTCGACCCTGACGCATCCCGGACCGGCCAGGAGGCCGGAACGATCTGGGGGTTCAAGAGCTGGCCTGGGTGTAGGCGTCGTCGATCGGCTTCGTGACAACGAACCGGGCCGGGTGCACCGCCTTGTGCTGGCGATCCCGGCGGCGCGTAAGCTCACGATTGTAGACGCCGAGGGAAAGCCGGTCGCTGGCGCCAGAATTTGCCCGCGGATGGTGCAGGGCGAGAATACACGCTATCCCGGCGTCTTGGTTCCCGACACTTGGCTCGATCGGCTTTCGGTCGTGACGGACACTCGGGGCAGTGCCACCCTGCCCTCGCTGACCGCGCGGATCGACCTGCGGACCGCGCTGATCACCCTCCCCGGCCCGGTGCGTCACGTGCTTCCCATACCCTATTCCGCGAGCAAGCAGGATGTGACGTTGACGGTTGGTGCGCCAGCCCGCCTCACGGGGAGAATCCGGACTGCCGTGGGCGCTCCGGTTGCCGACGCCACGATCGAGGTCTGGGCCCGAACTTCTGTGCCGCTTAACGCATCGAGCGACTTGATTCACACGCCCGAGCCGGTTTCGATGGGAGCGGTGCCGCGGAAATCTCGGGCCGATGGGACGTTCCAGACTCCCCCGAGCGCTGTGGGCTGGATCGACTTACCGGGTGGTTGTACATAAGGATGGCTTCATCCCTGCTCTCTCGGACTGGGTCCGGCTCAAGCGGAACACCTGCCGCGTTCGTCTCCGTGACGCTCCGGCCTCTGGTCAAAATCCAGGGCCGGGTGGTTGACCGCCAAGGTCAGGCGGTTGCGGGAGCCCTCATCTTTCAAACTAGCGTAAAACCCAACGCGATCAGCGACGAGGCGGGCCGGTTCACGCTCGAGCAGGCTCGGCCAACTCCCTCGTTCCTGCTTCGCCAGGAAGGAGGGGTTCCGGTTCCACGGACAGCCGATCGGCACGGAGACCGCCCAGGTGGTCGAACTCGTACTGACCCGACAGAGCGAGCCACCCTCGCGGCGAATGGCGACGCTGCCCGCCCCGGTTACGATGGACCAGAGCAGGGCGCTGGTGCGCCGGGTGCTCGACCCGATCCTGAAGGACGCAGTCGCCAATGGAGATGACGCGGCGAAGCTCTGGCTGCTTCGCGTGTTCCGCTGGATCGATCCCGCGGGGCTGCTGGAGCAGGTCGAGAAGACCAAGTTTCTGCGCTCGAAAACCGCTGATTACCTGAAAGGGTGCGCGCGGCGCTGGGGCTCTCCGCCGCCGACCCTGTCGAGGCTGAAGCCGTGGCCGAGACGATCACCGACGCCGAGAGACAAGGCCGGAACCCTGGTGGACTTGGTCGATGCCCTGCCGACGACTGAGCGACCGCGCAGGCTCGCCCTGCTGGAGCGGGCCGCTGTGCAGGCACGGAGGCGCGGAGCTCGGCTCGAACAAGCTCTTCCAGATGGGCGAGGTTGCCGAACGGTGGCTCGAGCTGGGCGAGAACGACAAGGCTCTGGCCCTCTTCGCCGAGGGGCTGAAGCTCGTCGAGGCGATTCCTCAACCAAGTCGAACCGTGGCCGGCTCGTTCCTCTATCATCTGGCTCGCGTCGACTCGAAAAAACCCGAGGAGCTGATCAAGGGGGTCGGCGAGGATCGGTGGAACCAGCGCATCCTGGCCAACATCGCCAACCGGCTTTCTTATGCGTTTCCGGCTGAAGCAGAGCATGTGTTAGGTCTCTTGCATGAGTCGATGTGGCGATTATACGCGGGGACGCGCGTTTGCTTTCATCTCGCCGCGAGCGATCCCGAACGTGCTCGCCGGATCGCGTCCGGGTTCCCGAGCGCCCGGGAACGCGCCTACGCTTGGGCCTTCCTGGCCGACGGATTGCTGGCGAAGGATCCGGCCGCGGCTCGCGCGGCACTCGACCGGGCGATTCAGGAAATCGACAGCCTCAGCAACTCGGAGGCGCAGTACTTCGGCGCTCCTGGTTGCGCCGAGTCGATCCTGCCCCTTGTCGAGCGAATCGACCCGGACCGCGTCGCCGAGGTCTTCTGGCGGGCTGTTGCCCGAGACCGGGGCCATGAGGATCCCCGCATGGATCTGGGCAATAATTCCTCTGGCTCTCCTCTCATTAACCAGGCCATGCTGCTCTCGCGTTACGATCAGGCCGTCGCTGCCATGTTGTTCGAGCCGGGTACCGCCTTCGTTCGCAGCCGACCACTTCGCGGAGGGCCCAACGACCTCACGCCACAAATCATCCTGGCCCTGGCCTGCCTCGATCCGGTCGACGCGGTGCATCAGATTGAGGCCCTTTCCAGGTCAAACAGCCTTGACATCAATGAGATCACCAACTTGGCCCGGGAAACCCTCGCCGATCATCTGGCCATGCCTCCAGACCGGCGCTGGATGAGGATTTGGCGGGACCATTCCGGCTGCGGGATCGCGATGTTCCAGGAGTATTATCGAGATCTGTGATTCTGCTTAGGTGCCTTTCAATGCTCCAGCCAGCTCGCCGATGAACTGTCCAATTTCCTTGACGACTTCGCCGCGGGGCCGGTTCACCGCCTCGGCGAGCCGCCGCACCAGGGCGCTGCCGACGATCAGGCCGTCGGCCACCGGGGCGAGCTGCTTGACTTGCTCTGGAGAGCCGATTCCGAAGCCGATGCAGACGGGCAAGCCGGTCTGGGTGCGCAGCCAGGCCACGTTCTCAACCAGGTCGGCGGGCAGGCTCTGGCGCTCTCCTGTGATCCCGGCAACCGAGACGTAGTAAATGAACCCCGTGGTCAGCCGGGCGATCTCGACGGCCCGGTGGCGTGGGGTGGTCGGGGTGATGAGCTGGATCAACTTGAGCCCGCGCGGTGGCCTTGCTCATGAGCGACTCGGATTCCTCGACCGGCAAGTCGGGCACGATCAAGCCGTCCAGGCCGGCGATCGCGGCCTCGTTCAGATAGCGCTCCACCCCCATTCGATGAATGATCGCATAAGAGACCATTGACACTAGCGGAGTGGAATTGAGCTCCGTGGAACCCTCCGCGCGCAGCGTTCGCAGAGTCTGAAAGATATGAGCCACTTTGACTCCACCTTCGAGGGCCCGGTGATAGCTCGCGGCGATCACCGGTCCGTCGGCGATCGGGTCCGAGTAGGGAATGCCCAACTCGATCAGATCGGCCCCGCGCACGACCAGCTCGCTGATCAAGAGCGCCGTCGTCTCCAGGTCGGGATCGCCGGCGGTCACAAACGGCATCAGGGCACGCTTTTGCTCATTCTTGAGGCGTGAGAACAAGCTGTCGATTCGATTCATGGTGCAGGGAAGCCCTTCGCTGGCGGCTTCAGGCTTGGGGTCAATCCTGTGCTCAATATCTGCGTACTCAAGAGTGCTGAGAGCTGGCGCTGTGGTGCTCATGGCCGCGTTCAAATTGGTTCCCGCGCAGCCGGGCGACCTCGTAGGCGTCCTTGTCGCCTCGTCCGGAGAGGCAGACGATCAGCGCTTTGCCGGGCCCCAGTCGGCGGGCCTCTTTGAAGGCCTGGGCCAGGGCGTGGCTCGACTCCAGGGCCGGCAAGATGCCCTCGCGGCGGGCCGTGGTGTGGTAGGCGTCCAGGGCCTGGACGTCGGTGATGTTCTCGTAGCGGACTCGTCCCTTCTCTTTCCAGTAGCTGTGCTCGGGCCCGACTCCCGGGTAATCGAGACCGGCCGAGATCGAGTGCACGTTCTCCGTCTGACCGTCGTCGTTCTGGAGCACGTAGCTGAAGCTGCCGTGGAGGACGCCGGGCTTGCCCTGGGTCAGGCTGGAGGCATGATCCCCGGCTTTCATTCCCCGGCCTCCGGCCTCCGCGCCGATCAGTTCGACCTCGGCGTCCTCGATGAACGGATAAAAGATGCCCGCCGCGTTCGACCCTCCCCCCACGCAGGCGACCACCGCGTCGGGCAGCCGGTCGAACCGCTCGAGGAACTGCTGGCGGGTCTCGCGGCCGATCACCGATTGGAAGTCGCGGACGATCATCGGAAAGGGATGCGGGCCGACCACGCTGCCGATCGTGTAGTGCGTCTCCTGCGACGAGCCCATCCAGTCGCGCATCGCCTCGTTGGTGGCGTCGCGAAGCGTCCTCGACCCAGTGGTCACAGGCACGACCGTTGCGCCGAACGTCTTCATATTGAAGACGTTCAGTTTCTGACGGCGGATGTCTTCCTCGCCCATGTAGACCGTGCACTCCAGGCCGAACAGGGCGCAGGCCGTGGCCGTGGCAACGCCATGCTGGCCCGCGCCGGTCTCGGCGATGACGCGCGACTTGCCCATCCGCCGGGCCAGCATCAACTGGCCGATCGCGTTGTTGATCTTGTGGGCGCCGGTATGGTTCAGGTCCTCCCGCTTGAGGAAGATGCCGGCACCGCCGGCAAACTCGCTCAGCCGCTCGGCCAGGTAGAGCGGCGAGGGACGGCCCACATAGTGTTTCAAGTAGTCGTCGAGCTTGTTCTGAAAGGCGGGGTCAACCTTAGCCTTCTCATACTCCTCGAGCAGCCGATTGAGCGCGTCCATCAAGGTCTCGGGCACGAACCGACCGCCGAAGGCACCAAATCGCCCCAGTTGGTCGGGGACTTGGTGCAAAGCGCGGATGGGGATCGTGGCACCAGGAAAATCCTTCGTGGTCTCGGCGTCGCTCGTAGTCGACATGTGTTCTATATCCCTGGTATCAGTGCGAATCAAGTCAGACGCCACTAGCGGCTCTACGGCCCTGTCACGCCGATAAACGGAAATGCATTGTCCAGAGCCCTAAATCGATCGGTCAAGAGCGCATCCGGCAGTGCTGAAGGCCCCATCAATTGCCAGATCCCGACTTTCGTCTCAGAGAACCGAGACACCCTCGTCCCCTCTACCCAGTGACTGTCGATTCTCCTTCAATAAATCAAGATCCGCGACATGATTGGAATTGTACCCCGCGCTCATGCTCGGTCCCACTCCTGACATTGCCTGCCGAATAAGACGGGTGAGTTGTCAATCTACCCCGGTCGTGAAAGCACCTTCCATGTATGATCTGGTCCCCGCCGGTTCAAATTGCGCATCGGCGGCCATGCACGGGTAAGGGCTCCCGAATTGAAGCTGGCTGAATCTATTCGCTTGAATACCGGCTCAGAATGTCGTCACCTTCCTTGATCCCTTGACGAAATCGGGATCCACCACAATCCCGAAGCCTGGACCCGAAGGGACTCGAACTCTGCCCTGCTCGCACTTCAGAGTCGATGTAGAGCTGCTCACCGGTATATCGGCGTTTCCCTTGAACTCTGTGAACGGGACGGGATTGTCAATGCAGGAGACGAAATGAACCGCGTCAAGGTAGCCAAGCCCGGAGCCTGACATGTGCGGCGTGCAAAGGAGCCCCGCTGCGTTGGACATCCGGGCAACCCTCAACGAACGGATGAACCCGCCATGGTAGTGCAGGTCAGGCTGAACAATGTCGACGGCATGGTTCGCGATAATCCAGCGGAAGCCGTATTCGCTGAACTCCTGCTCGCCGCACGCAACGGGAATTCGAAGCGCATCCGTCACCGCTTTTGTGTCCTCCAGATGATCAAACCGGCAGGGCTCTTCATAGAAGCCGTAATCATATTTCTCCATGAGCCGTCCGACACGGATCGCCTCGGGCACGTCGTAAGAGCTGTTCGAGTCTGCGTAGATGGTCATGCCAGGGCCAAAGGTCTCGCGTACCAGCGGAATCAGGCGCTCCGTGCGCCAGGGAGCGAGTCGGCGTTCCGGCTCATCCTGCCGCCCACGCGGAATTTCAGCGCCTTGGCCTGGCTCTCGGCCACGATCCGATGAAGGTATTCCACCTCTTGCTCAGGAGTATTGCCTCGCCTCTCGCTGGCCCGATAGACAGGAATTTCCTTCCGTTTGACACCCCCAAGCAGATTGCCGATCGATTTACCAGTGACCTTGCCCAGGAGGTCGAGAATGGCGAACTCGGCGGCGGCCACGCACACCCAGAGCGCTAAACCCTGATACTTGTAATTGTCGTTGTGGCGGTAGAGTTCCCAGAGCAGCGGCTCGAGATCACGCGCGTCCTTGCCCAGAAAAAACGGAGCGACCCGGTTGAGAAAGATCGGGTAGATGTGGATCATGTGCATGGAATTGGGAACGCCCAGGCCCTCCGCACCGTCCTTCGACCGAACGCGGACAAGAAACTCTGCCCGTTGCGCAGGAGCTCCATCTGCGTGAGCACGATGGGAACCGAGAGTTCTTTCAACTCGAGCACTGGTACTGCGGCCACGCGATCAAGCTCGCTGGTCGATATCTGAGCGTGCCGCTCCTCGCTGGGCATCCCGCTGCGACTCGCCGCCATCAAGGCCGTTGTGCTGAGCGCCGTCTGAATAAACCGGCGTCGGGGCTGGCTCATGCTCGAAGTCTCCTCTCCGCTAGCGAAAAGCATTGCTGGCCGACGGTGTCCCTTCTCAAGTACAGCCTCGGTGCGTCTGTGTCAGGATGCACGGGTCAGCCACAATGTTCAGCCTGCCGTCGAAATCCTCCATCGCCGATAGCGTACTCCACATCCACAACGGCGTCCATCGTGCGGGCCCACATGAAACGGTGAAGGTATTTTCCGCCGGGTGCGTCGCCAGCAGCCGCATGGGCAACTTAGTGTCGCCAAGCACCCTTGCCGGATGAACGATCTTGACCCCGAGAAGGAGTATCGCGACGATTTCCGTGATGCCAAGCACGGCTGGGGTGCGGCCGTGAGCCTCTCCGGCGGGACTGCAAGAGAGGCCAGATACGGAGCCCTCAAGGAGGATGCGTATGAAATGTCCTGGTTCCTCTCTGGGTGCAATCGGGTTTGCCATCGTGGTCCTGGCGATCAATTTCGCGCTAATCCGAGCGCCTTGTTCAGCGGTGACCTCGAGGATGGGGCAATCTTTGCTTTTCTGTTGCTGCCGATGCTCGATACCCTTTTAATCGCCCTCTACCGATTGCGACGACGCAATCGCCGCACCAAGCAGGCGATTGCGTTCCTCATCGCCGGCGCCGGGGCCACCCTTGTCGTACTTGCGTCCTGCTTCATCGCACCCGATGCGGCGCTGGGTGTGCTCCGAGCAATCGATCGACCGATCGCTCTGGCAAGCGTCAACGGATTGAGCCGACTCCTGGGGAACGCGGCGATGCAGCACTGGGCCGTGGTACTGACCATGGCTATCGCCTTTGAACTCGTGTTCCCGATCGCGTTCTTTTGTTTTCCTCCGCTGCTGGTCGCTCTCCTCGGCCGCTGGCTCGCTCCTCGCCTGCGGCCAGTCCAGCGGATCGCGGACGTGGGGTTGGTGGGGACGACCCAGTAGGCGGGGTCATCTGAACTTTCGCTGAAGCGGCTGTGGACCGCCGCGGGCAAGGCTTGGCTGGCAGTGGGCGCAAGTCTGATCCAGGGGCGACGACTTCCAGTCAAGCCATCGAGGTGCTGGGGAACCATGAAACGCATCATTCTCGAATGGGGCTGGATTCTATCAGTCGGGATGGCCCTTGCGGTCTCGAGCCTCTGGGTCTACTCCAGGTTCTTCGATCGCTTGCCGTATCACCTCAGGATCTCGACCTCGCGGAGCGTGGGGGACGATGTCCATGTGCTGGTGGGGGATGGCAATCTCTCGCTATGCGACCAGTTCGACGTGGAAGCGTCCGGCAAGGTCCAACCGCTGATCATCGACGCACGAAAGGTTCGCGCTGCGGACATCCTCAGAGGCGATCGTTTCGGGGGCTTTACGATTCCTGGTTTGGACCTCAGGTACTATCGAATAGCGCCAGACGGTTACGTGATCTGGTCGTTGCGGTTGTCTCTGCTGATCCCCGTCGCGTTGCTGTTCTTGCTTGCCTTCTTCTCCCGCCGTCGCCTTGAGCGTCTTCGTGTGCCCCAAACGGATACAGAACAACGCGCAGGCTGACACCTCGGTCAATCATGTCGAACGGCTATCTCCTGACCCCAAACATGCAATTCGACCTCCGCGCCGGCTTCGCCTCAGCGGCCGCCCCGACGACGTCTTCACCGGCGTCGGGGACTGGGCGCTTCCAACGCGGCTCGGAGACGGAGCGTTCGCACCGACCAACGATTGAAGTGGTGGGAGATCTTTCTGAGCTTGGGCGAATTGCGCAAGGCATCGTCGCTGCAGAGTTGCTAGCGACTCCTGACCGGCGTTTTCGAGACGGTGGCGGTCTGTTCGCTGTCGTCCTCGGCATCGCCGGGATAGAACTCAAAGAACCGCTGGCCGGCAAAGTAGTCGGACATCGCTTTGCGCACCAAGCGAAGCTGCTTGAGAAATCGCGAGTACTGGCGGATCAGGCGGGCACGCTGGTCGTCGGGCATCTCAAGAATATCAATGTAGAAGCGTCGTGACCGTTTCGTATCGAAGAAGCTCCACAGGCGCTTTATTCTCAGGCCGGATTTTTCGTCCTCGAACTCGACCAGGCGGGCGTACTGTCGAGCCTTCATCTTCTTGGCGAACTGGATTAGCTCGTGTGAGCTTCCAAAGCCGCCGAGGCGGTCGATCCAGGCCACGATCTCCTCGGTGGTGAGCCGAGGGCCCTTCTCGCGGCAGAGTTCCTTCAAGCTGGCCACGATTTCGGCAGGACCCATCCCTCTCTCCTTGCAAGTCTGGCCACTCCAGGGGAGTGGCGGGCATGGCCTCCGTGCCCTGCCCGTCTCTTTGTATCCGAGTTGCTCGGAAATCCATCGACTGGCCAATTCTAGCCACGTCAAATGGCGATGTCGATGCACTAGCGTACAATTTGCCCAGCCTTCAGGTGACACAATGCCACGGGATTCGTCTGTTCAAACCTTGCATGTGCGGCACCATTCCCGATCGCCGAGATGGTGTCTATAAATAGAGGTGAGCTCCGTCGTTTAACTTCGGGTCGGCTCTCAACAAGACGATACTTCGCCCGAGTTCTGGAACCATGGCAGCGCCAGCGCGGTTGATAGTGTGGTGGCGGCTCCTTGTCGGCTCTGTTTTCGCTGGCCTGGCATGTGCTGCTCCGCGCGTCTGGGCAGGAACAACGCCTGCCGATCCGGGTGCAGCCGAGCGCGGCCGGGCCGCGCTCCTGCAACACAGCTATCTCAAGGCGGAATGGAAGATTGATGCCTACCGCAATGCGGGAAAGCTGTGGGGCACGCCGGCTCCGGATCCGGATCAGGATGTCGAAGGCTACTCCCGAGCATTTGCGCTGCATTATGGCTTGCACCCGGCGCCCTATCCCAACAACGGTCTGCCCATGGGCCTGCGGTGGTCGAAGGGGCCGGACGGAAACAAGTCCGGCATCCAGGTAGACTGCATGGCCTGCCACGGTGGCTCGATTGGCGGCAAGAGCTACGTGGGGCTGCCGAATACCCAGGTGGACTATGAACTGCTCTTCGGAGACCTGTTCCGTGCTGAAGGCCGGCGGGTGCCGCTGTTGCCGTTCATCATCAACTCCGCGCGTGGAACGACGAACGCCGGCATGATGGCCGTCGTCCTGCTGAGCGTGCGTAATCCGGACCTGTCGCGGCGCAAGTTCCCGCTGCTCCTGGGCGCCAATCTGCCCGAACTTGACGCACCTCCCTGGTGGAACCTGAAGCACAAGAAGACGATGTATTACGACGGCCGCACCCCGGCCGCCTCTGTCCGAGCGAACATGCAGTTCCTGCTGGGTGAAAAGACGCTGGAGCAGTTCCAGGCCTTGGAACCAACCTTTCGCGACATCCAGGCGTACCTGCTCAGCCTTCAGCCGCCAAAGTATCCCCTGGCAATCGAAGCGGCAGGGGCGGAACGGGGCAAGGCCGTTTTCGAGCAGACATGCTCTCGCTGCCACGGCACCTACGGCGCCAGCGAGTCCTATCCCAGCAAGATCGTGCCGCTGGACGTGATCGGCACCGACCCGGCGCGGTCGCTGGGCATTTCGGATCGGGCCGTCACGCATTACAACGCGACGTGGTTCGGCGCAAACTACGCCGTCGACACCGGCGCATCGGCTATCAAGCCCCGCCTCTAGACGGCATCTGGGCGTCGGCCCCCTACCTCCACAACGGGTCGGTTCCCACCCTGCACTCGCTGCTCAAGTCGTCAACCCGGCCTCGCCGTTTCGCTCGTCCCCCCTCGACTGATTTTGAGCACTACGACACCCGGCAAATGGGCTGGAAGTACCACGAACTGACCGACCAGGAAGTCGCCGCCATGAAGAGTTCCGTCCACGTATCCCACTTCCTTTACGACACGTCCCGCTTCGGGCTGGGCAACCGCGGCCATACATTCGGCGACAAGTTGTCCGAAGACCAGCGGATGGACTTGATCGAGTACCTGAAGACGCTCTGAACTTGATCCCCGTAACCTGGCCATATCAGTGAGTGAACGGACTTGTTCGACCATTCCCGGGAGGGCACGGGTCATACAGGGCAACCTCCAGCCTCAGGCGTGAGCCCGACTCGATGCTTCACGAGCCGAATAATTCCGAGAGCGGAATCCGGAATCCGGGAATCAGCGGATCGCCTTGCAGTTCGTCGCCAAGTTGTAATATCTTCACCCGCGTCGCCGATTCGTAAACGTGAACCTTGCTGGTGACTGGATAGACGACCCAGACCTGCCGGACCCCCGCGCGAAAATACTCGTCGATCTTGCCGGCCACCTCGTCGGCTGAGTTGCTCTGGCTGATGAATTCGGCGGCCAGGTCGGGGATCACGTCCCACGCCTCGGTCCTGGGAACGCGTTTGCCGACCGGCCACCGCTCGGCCGACACAAACGCGAGGTCTGGGCGACGTTTGAGCTCCGGTGACTGCTCCAGCACAAAGAGTATTTCCGGAACGACGCAACCGAGGCCAGCTTCGTGGACGAATGGGGCAAGGTAGCGCATCAGAATTGAGGCCAGGAATCCCTCAAGAGCACCCATCGGCGGCTTCTCCACCACGCGCCCGCCCACGATCTCGAAGAGATCCGGTCGTTCCAGAACGGGGATTCGCTCTCCCAGATCGGACGTGTATGGTACCTCAACGGACATCGGGATCCTCCGAGTGAGCCTCCGGATGGTGTACAAGCGCCGTGCTCTGATTCTGACACGTCGCCCACAATCTGCCAACTCGCTCATTCATCCTCGAGCAGGATCGGGCTCATTCATCCTCGAGCAGAATCGGACTAATAGGCATGTCTTTCCGGCTTGAAGTCATCCACTTCCGGCGGCGTGTTTTGCCGCAGCCGCCGGGCCACGTTGCCGGCTTCACGAAAGACCCGCAGGATGTTGCCGCCGAGGATTTTATGCACGTCGGACTCGGCATAGCCGCGGTGGAGCAGCTCCTCGGTCAGCCGAGGGTAGGAGGACACGTCTTCCAGGCCCTCGGGCCAGCGCGTGATGCCGTCGAAGTCAGAGCCGATCCCCACATGTTCGATCCCGGCGACTTTGGCAATGTGGTCGATATGATCGGCCACGTCCTTGATGGTGCCTCGTGGCAGCTTCGCGCCTTCAGTCCGGTACCAGGTTTCCATGGCCTGCCTCCGCACCGCGGGGTCGGGATACTCCGTCCGGAATCGCTCCGCGACGGCCTTTGCCTTGCGCCGCATCGCCGACAATGAATCCCGAGTAAAAGTTGACCATGATCACTCCGCCGTTTTGTTTGACCAGTGCCAGGATGTCGTCGGGAACGTTGCGGGGCGAGGGGCAAATGGCGTAAGCGCTGGAGTGACTGGCGATGACTGGGGCCGAGAAACGCGCAGGGCGTCGGCCATGGTCGCCGGCGACACATGCGAGATATCGACGAGCATTCCCAGCCGGTTCATCTCCTTGACCACCCGCTCGCCGAAAGGCGTCAGTCCGTCGTGCCGGGGCGCATCGTTGGCTGCATCAGCCCAATCGAGGGTTGTATTGTGGGTCAGGGTCATGTAGCGGGCGCCTAGCTGGTAGAAGGCTCGAAGCTGGGCGAGGCTGTTCTCGATGGCCACGCCTCCCTCGATGCCGATCAGCGAGGCGATCTTGCCAGACTTGACGATGCGCTCGACGTCGTCGGCCGTCAGAGCGAGCTCCAGATCGGCGGGATATTTTTCGATCAGACGATGGACCAGGTCGATTTGCTCGGTGACCGTCCGCGCGGGGTGTTCGTGCTCGCTGGGGATATAGACCGACCAGAATTGGGCCTTGACTCCCCCCTCGCGCAGGCGGGGAATGTCGGTCTGGCCTGAGCCAAGCCGCTGCGACAGATCGAACTTCGCAAGCGCCATGTCTCCTTCCATTCGCAGCCGCCAGGGCAGATCGTTGTGGCCGTCCCAGAGCATTCCCGCGGCGTGGATCTTGGACGCTCGCTCGGAGACCACGGGGGGCTGGGCGCCGCAGGCAGGCTTCGTCCACGGGCCCGCCGGCGTGATCGTCAGGCAAAGAATCGACAAAATATGGTGAAAGCTCAGCTTCATAAGTAGCTCCTCGAGAAGGCGGGTGATAGTTCCCGGGCGGTCATCGATTTTGGACTTTCGCGGCTAGCCGGGCAACCAGCAGCTTGAGATAATTTTGGCAGCCCGCCCGCCTGCGAACTTATACATCGGATTTTATCAATCCGGGCGGTCGAGGCGTCACCATGAGCCCATCCCAACACGAGCCTGCTCGCGAACAATCGGCGGCCTCCGGACTGATTCCCCCTGGAGCCGAGCGGGAACGGGGGCCGGTACCCTACCCGGAAGGTCCTCCGCTCATGTCCCTCGGCGCGGCGGCGCTCTTAAGCTTCGCGTTCCTGAACATGGCCTTCTGGAGGATGTTTCCGCTCCTCAGCGAGTTCCTCACCGATGAAGGCGGACTGGGACCTCTTTTGCTCCCAACGGTTTCGGACAGCTTGATGGTGGAGGCCCTGGTCGGAACCGCCGTTCTGACGATCATCAGCCTGACCATCCTGCTCGTGGAACGGCATCTCAAGTTCTCTGGCTGGATTCCCTTCGTCGCATCGTTCCCCGTGACATGGGCTCTCACCTTGTCGTCGGCTCTGGAGCATGGAGGTTCCTTGGTGTTGTGGCTTGCGTTCGGGGCCATGATCGCAGGGATCTTTTGCCTACACTGGGGCGCGTTCTCCTGGGCGCGATCGATCTGGGATTGACCGCCTATCGCTCTGGCCGACCACGACGGTGATCGATTAGACTAACGAGTCTCAACCGGGCGCGACTCGCCGGGTTCGCCGTGAGCGGACGCTGAGCGACCAGTCGTTCCCTAACAGGCTTTTTTGTTGCAGTTAGCGAGGTGCGCCGTGGCGCTGCGTCCCAGGAAGAACAAGTCGCGTCAGAAAAAGTTTCATCGCTGCCAGCGCCTGTGGCGGCCAGGTCCGCAGGCGCTCGTTCCGCTGCAAGAAGTGCTCCGAGGCCCAGCGCTAGCGGGACGAAGGCAAACACCTGGTCTTGGTGGCGGATTGATTGTTTCTGCGTTCGACTCCCTCGCTCGCTCGTGATCCAGGACCCGAGGCAAGAGTCGCCCGGTCCGCCGACTCCTTGCAGTGGTCCGCCCGTGTCGCCCACCGGTTAGGCAGCCAAATCCCCAGGGCCGGAAAGCTCCCAGGAAGATCGAGCGGAGTCAACCGAAAACAACGACCGAGCCGTGACGAGCAAATGACCCGCCCTGCCCTACCCCTCGAGCGCGGGGACGAGCGAATGCAGACTAGGGACAGCGAACGTGCATTACCTTCTTTTCTACGAAGTGGTGCCCGACTACGAGCAACGGCGAATGCCGCTGCGCGCGACACACCTGGCACACGCCCGGGCCGCCTGCGAGCGGGGCGAATTGGTCCTCGGCGGTGCACTGGCCAATCCCGTGGACGGCGCAGTCCTGCTTTTCCGCGGCGAGTCCCCCGCCGTGGCCGAAGCCTTTGCCGCGGTCGATCCCTACGTGACGAATGGGCTGGTCACCCGCTGGCGAGTGCGCGAGTGGACGACCGTCGTGGGCGACGGGCCCGCCGTGCCACGCCTCTGTGTCAAGTAGCCAGGCGAAGTAAGCGCGTCAAGTCGAACCGTCCCGGGAGCGAGGGTCCACCCACTATCTGGCACCGGGGAATCGTGGTTGGCAGTTTTGACTCCCCTCGCACGACCTCGAGGAATTCCTTGTCCTGGCCACCAGCATCCGGCTCGAAACGCCAGCCGGTGGGTAACTGCATTCGCCCTCCGGCAAGAGGGCGAACATGCTACGGAATGCTACGTTTTTGGGTTTTCTAGAAAAGGCTCTAGAACTTGGTCGTCAACGCAAGTCGTTATCTAGTAATAAGTTAATTGTTTTCCTGTACTGCTTCACGTGGCCGCGACTCGCAACTTCTGGTTTTCACGGGCCACGACGCTAGACTTAAGTATGGTGTGCTAAAAGAGTTGTGCCGGAATAGTCGGCGTAGCCAATCGTGGGGAAGAACCGTCTTCTCGACCCTTTTCGGGGCGATTTGCCCATCCCTCTTGGCCGTCATCGCCGAGTGTTGGCAGACGTCCCTCCGGCTTGCCGTACTTGTAGCGATGCCCGGTGGACAAAGGGTGAAACGTTCAGTCGTGGGCGCGCTGCTGAAGGCCGCTCTCGTCTCGAGGCCATGAGCGCGACCGAATTTGCGGTGGAGGATCACTCCTCGAATATCAGGAATTCGCGGCGCATACAGCGTGTCACAAAGTGATGCCGGTATGTAACATCCAAACGCCGATGTCGTCTTCCCTGAGAGGGACCTCGTCGCGGACCGCAACTTTGTTCAGTGTGCCGGGCGGCTGCATCCCCCGCTGGGCGCGAGTTGCCGCGCACCTTGAAGGCCTCCGCCCTCAAACGCACTGAGGGTCTCCCGGCACCAGTAGCCGGAGATCCTACACCTGAGACGAGGAGTCTTGCGATGTCGCAGGCTGACGCGATCCCCGACCGGCTGCTGGCCCAGGCCCGCGCCGGGGATGCCGCCGCGCAGGGCCAGCTCTTCGAGCTGTACCGCAACTATCTGCGGCTGATCGCGCGATCGATGCTCGACAACGCTCTGCGCCTGCAACTCGACGCCTCCGACCTGGTCCAGGAAACTTTCCTCAAGGCACATCGCCAGTTCGAGAGTTTCGCGGGGCGCGATGAGCCGCAACTGATTGCCTGGCTGCGGCAGATCCTTGTACGCACTCTGGCCGACCAGGCCCGATACTACCGCCGCCGGTCGCGCAACACGCGCCGCCAGGTCTCGCTGGAGGAGCTGTTGGAGCAAGCCGGCGCGCGCCGCGCAGCAGGCGCTGGCCGATTCGCTCCCTTCGGCCAGCTCGCTGGCGATCCGGCGCGAGCGCGCGGTCTTGCTGGCCGACGCGCTGGAAAAACTGCCCGCCGACTATCGCGAGGTTTTCGTGCTGCGTAACATCGAGCACATTCCTTTCAACGAGATCGCCGTCCACATGAGCCGCTCGCCCGGCGCCGCCCGCGTATTGTGGACCCGCGCCATGCGGCGGTTGGGCCAGTTGTTAGAGGAACTCGAACCATGAGCGCCGAAGGCTCGCTACCTCTCGACAGCAGCCAAGGCGCCAGCACCGAGGAGGCCGCGCTGGCGGAGGTGCTGGAGTCTTACCTGGCCCAGCTCGAGGCCGGAGCCCCTGCCGACCCCGAGCGGCTGATTGCCGCCCACCCCGAGCTGGCCGGTCCGTTGCGGATTTGCTTGAAGGCCATGCACTTGGCCCAAGGTCTGAACGAGACGGCGGGGCCACGCTTGCCCGCGCACCAGATCTCCGGACATTTCCCGCTTGACCGGGATAGTTTCACACCCAGTCTCCCGCTGGGCTCCAGTGCCTTGACCGCGATCTTGCCGCATGGCGACCCGCCCCCGCTCCTGCTCCTTCCCGAGCCAGTCGACGACGACCCGCCGATCGTGTGGACCCGCTCCGACGCCTTGGCGGCCGCTCCGGGCGGACCGTCGGGCGCTACCAGGTCCTGGGCGAGATCGCCCGTGGCGGCGTTGGCGTTGTGCTCAAGGCCCGTGACGCCGACCTGGGCCGCGACTTGGCGCTGAAGGTCTTGCTGGAGCGACATCGCGGTGATGAGGGAGTGATCCACCGCTTCATCGAGGAGGCACAGATCGGCGGCCAGCTTCAGCACCCGGGGATCGTGCCGGTCCACGAGGTGGGCGCAACGGCCGACCGGCGGCCGTTCTTCACCATGAAGCTTGTCACGGGCCGCACCCCGGCAGCGCTCATGGCCGAGCGGCCCAGCCCGGCGAGCGGCCTGCCGCGGTTCCTGGCGATCTTTGAGGGAGTCTGTCAAACGGTGGCTTATGCCCACGCGCGGCGAGTGATTCACCGCGACCTGAAGCCGGCCAATGTGATGGTGGGCAGTTTCGGCGAAGTCCAGGTGATGGACTGGGGCCTGGCCAAGGTCTTACCCGAGGGGGGCATCGCGGATGAAAAGCGGGCTCGCGCCGCGGCGCAACTGGAGTCGCCCATCGACACGGTTCGCAGCGGCCCCAGCGGCAGCGACTCGCAGGCGGGCAGCGTGCTGGGCACGCCCGGCTACATGGCCCCCGAGCAAGCCCGGGGCGAGGTCGAGCGGCTGGACGAGCGGTGCGATGTCTTCGGTTTGGGCGCGATCCTCTGCGAGATTCTGACCGGCAAGCCGCCCTTCGGAGGTGAATCTCGCGCTGAGGTCCGCCAGAAGGCCGCGCAGGGGGCTTTGGCCGACGCCTTGCACCGGCTCGACATCAGCGCCGCGGATTCCGAGTTGATCTCCCTGGCCCGCGATTGCCTGGCGCAGACAGGCAGCAACGGCCGCGCGACGCCGGCATTGTCTCTACTCGAATCACGGCATACTTGACCGGAGTCCAGGATCGCTTGCAACAGGCTGAATTGGCGCGTGTGGACACCCAGGCCCGTGCGGAAGAGGAGCGGAAACGGCGGCGGATCACTGTCGCTCTGGCGGCGTCGGTGCTGCTGACGGCCGGCGTTGTGGGCGGCGGCTGGGCCTACCTCGCGAGGCAGCGGACGGCGCGGCTCCTGGCGACGACCCGGGTGGTCTCCGAGGCGATCGCCGAAGCATCGCGCCTCAGCGGTCAAGCCCAAGAGTCGGCGGCTGGCGATCTGGCAAAGTGGACCGACGCGTTAGGGGCCGCCAGGCGAGCGCAGGGCCTTTTGAATGAGGGAGAGGCGGACGATGCACTCCAACACCGAGTTGCCGTCGTTCTGACCGACCTGGAACGCGAGTGGCATGCGGCCGACCAGCGTATGGCCGAGACCGAACGCGACCGAAAGCTCTTGGGAAAGTTGGAGATGATTCGGGGCGTACGGAGCGAGCACTGGGATAGGAAGCGGACTGATTCCGAGTATGCCTCAGCCTTCCGCGAGTTCGGGCTGGACCTGGATGAGCTCGACCCGAAGGACGCTGGGAAGCGGATCGCGGACCGATCGGCACCGGTGGAACTGGCTTCGTTCCTGGACGACTGGGCCGACGCCCGCCGTAGAACCAGGGCGAAGAACGACGAGGCCTCCTGGCGGCGTCTGGTCATGGCCGCGGCAGCGGCCGACCCGGACCCTTGGCGGAACACGGTGCGGGAGCAGATCGGTCAGAAGCACCAGGGAGCGCTGCGATAGCTCGCCGATGATGAGAAGAGCCTGATCAACCAACCGGCCGCGAGCCTGGTTATGCTTGCCGCGGCCCTGTCTGAACAAGACGATTATGGACGGGCCGGGCGGGTCTTGTACCGAGCCTGGCTGTCGAGTCCGGGAGATTTCTGGGTCAATTTCGAATCGGGATATGCCCGCTGGAAAGGGGCCGTCTCGAATAAGCCGGATGAAGCCATCCGATTCTTCTCCGCTGCGGTTTCAATCCGTCCTCGGAGCTACTCAGGGCACTTCAGCCTTGGCTTTGCTCTGGAAGCCCAAGGTAAGCTGGACGAGGCGATCGCCGAGTACCGCGAGGCGCTGCGTCTCAATCCCGACTATCCCGAGGCTCATAACAACCTGAGCCTCGCCCTGCACCGCCAAGGGAAGTCAGACGAGGCCTTCGCCGAGTGCCAAGAAGCGGTGCGTCTCAGGCCCGATTTTCCCGAGGCACTCTCCAACCTCGGCAACGCCTTCAGCGCAAAAGGGAGGGTAGCCGAGGCAATCGCCCAGTACCGCGAGCTCTCCGCCTCAATCCCGGCTTTCCCGAGGCCCGCTACAATCTCGGCAACGCCTTCGCCAGCAAGGGAAGTTAGACGAGGCGATCGCTGAGTATCGTGAAGTCCTGCGTCTCAATCCCGAGGATCCCGGGGCCTGCTCGAACCTCGGCATCGCCCTGTCAGCCCAAGGGAGACTGGACGAGGCGATCGTCGCGTTCCGTGATGCCCTGCGTCATCTGCCCAACGATCCCCAGGCCCACTCCAACCTCGGCAACGCCCTGCGCGAGCATGGTAAACTGGACGATGCGATCGCCGAGTTTCGCGAAGCCATCCGCCTCAAGCCTGACTACGCCTTGGCCCACAGCAACCTCGGTGGCGCCCTACGCGAGCATGGTAAGCTGGACGATGCGATCACCGAGTACCGCAAAGCCATCCGTCTAAGGCCCGACTTCGCGGAGGGTCACATCAACCTGGGCCTCGCCCTTCGCGATCAAGGCACGTTTGCCGAGGCAGTGGTGGAATTGCACAAGGCCCGCGACCTGGAAAAGGCCAATCCTGGGCTCGTTAAGAAGATCGACGGGGATCTCAGCATTGCGGAGGGCCAAGCCGCCCTGGCCGCGCTACTCCCGGGCGTGCTCCAGGGCAGAGATCAGCCCAAGAACGCCGCGGATCGTCTGGGATTCGGCCTCCTCTGCCACACCCTCAAACGATACTCTGCATCGGCCCGGCTGATCGCCGAGGCGTTCCAGGCCGATCGTAGGCTGGCCGAGGACATGAAGGTCCAGAACCGCTACAACGGCGCTTGCTCTGCGGCCCTGGCGGGCTGCGGGGAGGGAAAGGATCAGCCGCCGCTGGATGAAGCGGCCAGAACACGCTGGCGCACGCAGGCGATCGTCTGGCTCAATTCCGACCTGGCGTTCTGGACCAAGCAGGTTGAAGCGGGTCCGCAGCAAGCGCGAGCCGCCGTCTCGCAGATCCTTCAGCACTGGAAGGCCGACGCGGACCTGGTGGGCATTCGGGAGAGATCGTACCTGGCCAAGCTCCCCGAGGACGAGCGGAAAGCCTGCCGCGCCGCCTCTGGGTTGAGGTCGATGCACTGCTGGGCAAATGTGGTCAGACGGCACTGCCCTGAGCTTTGCTGATCGAGGATAAGCCTATCGGACCGGTGGAATCGGCCGGGTCGAAACGTTGGCTCGAAGTCCGTGCCGGGCGAGGTGAAGGCTCAAGTGCAAACTTCTCAGTACCGGTGCCCCTCGTGAGCGATACGCCGAAACGGCCCACTGCCAAGGGCGCGGCTTTACCCGGTCCCGGTAGGCGAGCATCTCTCGGCCCATTCGGGCGGTGTCCCGCTCGTTCTCGGTGTCAAATGGGACAAGCATGGCGACGGGCTTGCCTCGGTTGGTGATAGCGATCCGCTCCCCCTTTGCCACCCGCTCGAGGAGATGGGTGAGGTGCGTTTTCGCTTCAAATGTTCCTACGCGTGTCATATTCCCTCCGATAAACTAGTTCGTAAAACTAGTTTTTCACACTCGAGAGCGGGTCTGCAACTCCAGGAGCGGCAGCCCGCTCTTGAGACACACCCGGCGACGATGCGAAAGACTCGGGAAGGCTCAAGATTTTCTTGTGGGACGGTGTAACACTCCGCCGCCGATGTCGTCTTGTTTGTCCAGGAGGGACGAACCTGAGGGGAATCCGGGACTGCCTGATAGACCCCCGCGTCCGCCCTGACGAGGCCGTATCTTGACCGGGCATGAACGACGATTGAACGCCGGTCGGCGAAAAAAGGAAAACTCTGCCCGTCCATCGAAGCCGTAAACGTGGGGCTCACTGCCGAGCCCGGCCGAGATTTCTGAGCCGGCACCGTGGTTCGAGAATCTGAGATCGCCGGCCGCTTCCATAGAAAACGGCCTTCTTAAACAGAGGGTCTGAGAGGCCCGGGCGCTCGGTCTCGCGCCCGGGAGCGGGGAGTGTCTTGCCACAGACGCGAGTATCGCGTCGCCGCCTTTTGCTTTCCCGAGAGTTCTTGAGTATCGACCCCAAGGAGCTGCATCCATGTCGTTTCACCTCTCCTCAGCACGCCGCTCGACCAACAGGATCCAACATCAGATCCCGTGCCGTTTCCGTCGCCGCAGACGGCTTTGGGTGCCGGAGAGCCTGGAGGAACGGGTGCTCCTCTTGGGCAACCCCACGTACTACACGGTCAACCTAACAACCGATACCGGGGCCAGCTCGGGCACCGACGCCACGACGGGCAACCCCTCGGGCGACCTGCTCTGGGCCATCACGCAGGCCAACGCCAACAGCAACACGGCCGGTAGTGTGATCGACTTCGACCCGACAGTCTTCAACGCGTCCAATCCGCTGACGATCGCAATGAGTAACACGCTGGAGTTGTTCGAAACGGCGGGACCTGAGGAAATCGAAGGACCTGGCGCGGGCCTGCTGTCGATCGACGGCGGCGGGGCTGTCAGCGTCTTTCAGGTCGATAGCGACGTGACCGCCACTCTGTCGGGTCTGACCATCACGGACGGCGCAGCCGGCGGCGGAAGCGGCATCAATAACTCAGGTATGCTGACGGTGAGTAGCTGCTCCGTCACCGCCAATGAAGCGGATCTCCAGAGCGGCTCCGGCAACGGCGGCGGCATCTGGAATTCGGGCACGCTCAACGTCGAGGACAGCACACTCGCGAACAACTATGCGGGTGAAGACGGTGGCGGTATATGGAGCTCTGGGACCCTGACAATCGTGAACTCCACTGTGGCCGCCAACCAATGCAGCGGCGAAGCCTCCGGCAACGGGGGCGGAATCTGCCTCAGTTCAGGTTCGCTAACGGCGGTCAACGCGACGATCGCCTATAATATCAACTATGGGGCCGCAGGCGGAGGGGCTGGGCTCTATGATCAACAGGGGAGCACGGCCACACTCGATAACACGATCATCGCGCAGAATACGGATGGTGACGGAAGTGGAGAGGGTCCCTCACCTCCCGACGACATTGCGGGAGCGGTTTCTTCAGCAAGCGCGTACAACCTGATCGGTAGCGTCGCCGCGGGTGGATTGACCAGCGGCACGAACGGCAACCTGGTTGGCATTTCCGGACCGGCGCTGGGCTTGGCGGCCTGGCCAACAACGGCGGCCCGACCCAGACCATCGACCTCTTTCCCGGCAGCCTGGCGATCGGCGCCGGCAGCTCCGCCCTGGCCGTCGATCCCACGACAGGATTGCAGCTAACCACCGACCAGCGCGGCGCAGGATTCCCCGGCCCGTCAGCGGGAATGTCGACATCGGGGCCTTCGAGAGCCCCGTGTTTGGAAACCCCACGGTTTACACCGTGACCGACACCAGCGACAGCGTCAGCGATACGCGTTCGTTGCCGTACGCGGTCAGCGAGGCCAACCTCAACACCAATCCCGCTGGTAGCAAGATCGAGTTTGACCTGGCGGTTCTCAACGCATCTGCACCGCAGACGATTACCCTGACGAGCACGCTGGAGCTGAGCGAATTGTCTGGTCCCGAGGTGATCCAAGGACCTCGTGCGAGCCTTCTGACGATTAGCGGCGGAGGAAACGCGATAAGCGTGCTTCAGGTCAACTCGGGCACAACGGCAAACCTCTCGGGCTTGACCATCTCGGGCGGCTCGTTCTCGGAGGGAGCCGGTATCTACAACAACATCTACTCGACACTCACAGTCAACGACTGCTCCATCCTGAACAACCGGACCCAAGCCCAGGGCCAGCGCACACTTTAGGCGGTCTTGGCAATTTGGGGTGCTTGCGCCCTGATCGGTTTATTGGTATACCGTTCTCTGTGTTGCTATATTCACGGCGGCGCACAAGAACAACCGATGGCAGACAGCCGGCATGTTTCCTTGGACGAGGTCGTAGTGCATTTTGCGGAGTTGGAGGATCCTCGCTCCACCGTCAATTTGCAACATCCGTTGGTCAGCGTGGTCGTCATTGCTTTGATGGCGGTGCTGGCCGGTGCAAGCGGGCCAACTGGGATTGGCAAGTGGGCTGCTTTGAAACAGGAATTTCTCTTGAACACTCTGGATTTGCCCAACGGTATTCCACGTAAGGATGTCTTTCGTCGCGTGCTGATGACGCTGCGACCGGGTGCCTTTCAAGCTTGTTTTGCGAACTGGTTGAATTCGTTGCGTGCGACAGCGGCCACGGCGACCGGCGTGGAGCAACCCGTTCTGGCGGTGGACGGCAAGACGGCACGGCGGAGCCACGATCGCAAGAACGGCCTGGGCGCCTTGCATTCGGTAAGCGTCTGGGCCAGCGAGTTTGGGCTGTCGCTCGGGCAGGTGGCGTGCGTGAGAAATCGAACGAAATCACGGCAATTCCCGAGCTTCTGAGACTGGTGGACATCAAAGGGGCGATCATCACCATCGACGCGATGGGAACCCAAAAGGCGATCGCTGCGCAGATCATTGAGGGCAAGGCCGACTACGTGCTGGCGCTGAAGGGGAACCAGGAGACGCTGCATCAAGCGGTCATCGATTATATCGACGAACAGCTCGAGGGAGACTTGGCGAACGCTCGTGAGCACGTGACGACCGAGAAGGGGCATGGGCGTGAGGAGATGCGAACGTACCTCCAACTCCCGGCACCCAAGAGCTTGCCGGGGTTCACGCTGTGGGAGGGGCTGAGGACGATCGGGGTGGTGACGTCCCGGTGCCTTCGTGACGGCAAGGAGACCATCGAAGTCCGCTACTACATCAGCAGTCTGCCCATGGGAGTGAAGCAGTTTGCCCGAGCGGTCCGAGGTCATTGGGGTATCGAAAATACCTGCCACTGGGTTCTCGATGTGACGTATCGCGAGGACGAATCGCGGATCAGAGACGAGGCGCTGCGGGAGAATTTTGCATGGCTCAATCGGTTCACCTTGTCACTCCTGAAGCAGTATCCAGACCGCACGAGTCTCGTCATGAAACGTCGCAGTTGTGGTTGGAACGAGAACTACATGCTGAAAGTCCTTGCTGGAGCAGCGGTTTAGTGAGCGCTGGCCCTGGACCCAAGCCGTAGGCGGCGGCATGTGGAATAACGGCTGGCTACTCGTCGAAAACAGCACCATTGCCGGGAATGTGGCTGATTACGGCGGCGGCGGCATTGGGAATGCCGGTACGCTAACGCTCCTCAACAGCACTATCGCCGACAACGTTGTCATAGGAATCCCTTTTAATACCTTCTGGGGCGGCGGGGGAGTTTTCAACTCGGACGGCCTGACGGCCGTCAATACAACGATCGCTTACAACCAAACAGGCACCCCCGGCATGGGTGGGGGGCTGTTAAACTCCGTGGATGGAGTCCCGGGTGCCGAGGTGATCCTGAACGACACCATCGTTGCCCTCAACACCGACCCCAGCGGAGCCGACGATGTCGCCGGCCAGGCAGTCTCCTCGGCCAGTTCCTACAACCTGATCGGCACTGGTGGCTCGGGCGGACTGGTTGATCAATCGACGGATCCTTCGCACCACAACCTGGTCGGGATCGCCAACGCTGGGCTTGACCCCAGCGGGCTCGAGAATAGCGGCGGCCCAACCCCGACGATCGCCTTGTTGTCCAGCAGCCCGGCCATCGACGCCGGCAGTTACGCCTTGGCCGTCGATCCCACGACGGGATTGCAGCTAACCACCGACCAACGCGGCGCCGGATTCCCCCGAAGCGTCAACGGGACTGTCGACATCGGGGCGTACGAAAGCTCCGCCGTGTCGAGCGGCCCTACAATCTACACCGTGAACAGCACGGGCAACACCGGTTCCGGGTCGGGCTACTCGGGGGACCTGGTCTACGTCATCAACCAGGCCAACGCCAACACTAATCCTGAAGGCAGCCTGATCAAGTTCAGCTTCACTACACCGCAGACGATCACTCTCACGAGCACGCTGGAGCTGAGCGAAGTGTCTGGTCCGGAAGTGATCCAAGGCCCCGGCGCCAGCCTCCTGACGATCAGCGGCGGCAACGCCATTGGGGTGTTCCAGATCGATCGCAACGCGACGGCCACAGTCTCGGGTCTGACCATCATGGACGGCCAGTGGACCGTAGCCACAGCCGCCGCGGGCTCGTCCGGCGGCGCCGGTATCGATAACTTCGGCTTCCTGGCAGTCTCGGGCTGCACGATCGAGGACAGCTCGACCGCCGGAGCCAACGCAGGCAGCGGCGGCGGCATGGCGAACGAGGCAACTGGGTTGCTGACGGTGACTGGAAGCACCATTGAAGGCAACTCGGCCGTTTCCGGTGGTGGCACGTTCAATGACGGCTGGATGGCGCTGACCGGATCCACCATTGCGAACAATTCGGCTATCAACCAAGGAGGGGGTGTCGCAAACGACGGTATGTTTATCGGGACCGATTGCCTCTTTGCCAATAACAAAGCTGACAGCGGCGGCGGCATCTTCGATATCTTCGAGCTTGTTCTCGCCAACTCCACCGTCGCCGCCAATCAAGCCAGCGGTGCGGGTGGCGGTGGCATTGATATTACAAGCGCACGTGGGGGTTTGACATACGTTACTAGGAACGTGATCACTAGCTGTACCATCGCCGGGAACCATTCCGTTGGCGGTGGCGCCGGCATTTACTCGGGTCCTCTATATCATGGCGCCCTCAGTATGAATAACTCTATCGTTGCGGCGAATCCGGACAGCACCGGACCAGATGACCTTTACTTGCAGGGCTTAGTCCTGAATTCGTCCAACAACCTGGTGGGTGTCGACGAAACTGCAAGCCTGTCAGCCGCCGACAACAACCTACTCAACGTCAGCAATCCGGAACTCGGCCCCTTAGCCAACAACGGCGGCCCAACTGAGACCATGGCCCTCTTACCAGGCAGTCAGGCCATGTATGTCGGCAGCATCGCTGCCGTATCAGGCACCACCGACCAGCGCGGCTTTCCTAGAATCGTCAACGGCGCCGTCGACATCGGCGCCTTCGAAGGCCAGGAAGAGAACACCACCACGACCGCTAGCGCCTCGCCGGCCACCTCCGTCTCCGGCCAGACTGTAACGTTCACCGCGACCGTGGCACCGCAAGCAGGCAGCGCCGTGCCCATTCCCACCGGCTCGATCCAGTTCGAGGTCGACGGCAGTAACTTCGGCAGCCCAGTGGCCCTGGTCAACGGCAGCGGCACGAGCGCTGCCATAAGCTCGCTCTCAGTCGCAAGCCACACGATCTCAGCGGTCTACATAAGCAGCTCCGCCGACTTCGTTGCCAGCACGGGGAGCACTTCCATCACGGTCAACTCCGCGACCGAGGCGAATATCCAGTCCGTCGTCAATAATGCCCCATCCTCTGGCGGCTCGGTCACTCTCCAGGCCACTTCCAGCAGCGCCGTCACCACGGCCGTGCAGGCGGTCGACGCTGCCAATCCCAGCAGCCCGGTGACGGTCACACTCGACCTCGTTGGTGCGAGCACGACACCGACCGCGCCAATCACCGCCTCCAGTAACGTGCAAGTTGACCTGACCTCCTCCAGCGGGAACGCGACCGTGACTAACGCGACGGTCACGAGCGGCACCGTGATCGTAGCGGCCAGCGTCGCTCCGGTCGACTGGACCGTCAACGGCGGACATGTCACCGTCGAAGGAAGCGCCTCCGCGGGCGACTTCATCGTCAACGGAGGCACCGTCACTCTCGCCGATGGAACGGTCATCACGGGCAACTCGCCGGCCGTCACCCTCAACGGGGGCACGCTGATTCTTCAGGGAGTGACTGCTCAGACCGCCACCAATGCCCCAACCATTCTCGTCAACGGCGGCTCGCTCACAGTTCGCGACAGCACCATCCAGGAGTCGACGGGTTATTCCGATGCCGCCATCCTGATCAACGGCGGCAGCGTCGACCTTGGCACCGCCGCAAGCCCCGGGGGCAATGTCATCAATGTCAACGGCACCGGCGAGCTGGTTCACAACGCGACCTCCAGCTCCGTGCCGGACATCGGCAACACGCTGGAGGTCAACGGATCGCCGCTCGCCCCGTCCGACTTGAGCTTCACGGCACTTAGCAGCTCGGCGGTGTCCTCATTCTACGGCCAAGCGGTGATTCTCACGGCTACCGTCCGATCCGCCAACCCGGGCGACGGAACACCCACCGGCATGGTCGACTTCGTCGATACGACCACCGGCGCTGATCTTGGAACCGCTCCCGTGTCTGGAGGTGTCGCCCAGTTGACCACTGCGGCGCTGGGCGTGGGGTCTCATGCGATCTCGGCGCGCTACCTCGGCGACGGTACCTTCGCCTTCAGCCTGGACACCCTGACTCAATCGGTGAACCAGGCGGCCACCAGCACGACCATCAGCGCCTCGGCCAACCCCTGGGCCGTTGGTATGCCGGTGACGTTCACGGCGGCGGTGTCGGTCGTCAGCCCCGGTGGAGGGGTCCCGAATGGGAGCGTGGTGTTTACCTCCGGCTCGACCATGCTGGCGACGGTGCCGCTGGCCGTGGTCAACGGCGTCGACCAGGCCGCCTTCACCACCGCGGCCCTCCGAGTCGGTACCGACCCCATCACGGCAAGCTACGTCAACAGCGATGGGAACGATCTCGCCAGCTCAGCCACTCTGAACCAGGTTATTCTCGGTCCGGGCGCCTACGCCTTCGGCACACAGCTCTTCATCGTCGGCGCCAACTCCGTGGATTCCGCCCAGGTCAGCGCGGTCGGAAGCAAGTCCGACGGCACTACTGGCCTCAAGGTCAACTCCACGCTGAACAGCGTCTCGAGTTCCAAGACATTCAACCAGGCGTTCACTGCCGTTTTCATCTTCGGCTTCGGCGGCAACGACAATTTCCAGCTCGCCTCGACGCTGACGCTGACGACCAACGTCACCGAGGGGAACGGCAACAACTACATCCAGCTCGGCGGCGGCAACGATGTGATCACCCTCGGCACCGGGTGCAACCAGGTCTTCGGCGGCGGGGGCAACAAGACGATCACCGTCCAGGACGCCGCCGGCACGACCGGCTACATCCAGCTCGGCGCCGGGAACCATACCATCAGCCTCGGCGCCGGTAACGACCAGGTCGTGCTCGGCGACGGCAACAACACAGTGACCGCGGGGAGCGGCAACGACGCGGTCACCGCGGGGAATGGCAACAACGCGATCACCCTCGGCAACGGCAGCGACTACGTCCACGTCGGGACCGGCGCCGACACGATCACGTTGGGCAAGGGCACCGACAGCGTCCAGCTCGGTGATGGGGCCAACACCGTGACCCTCGGCGATGGCAATGACTCCGTGTCCGCGGGAAACGGGAACAACACCGTCACGGTCGGCAATGGCAACGACACCGTCCAGCTCGGCAACGGGGACAACGTCGAGGTCGAAGGCAACGGCAACGACTACGTCAGCGCCGGCAACGGGGCCAACCTGGTCGTCGGCGGGCTGGGCCAGCACACCATCCAGCTCGGTAACGGGACCAACATCCTCATCGATGGCTCCGCGACGGTCGTCAACTCCGGCGACTCACTCCGCCAGGTGCTGACCGACTGGAAGGCAAGCTCCTCGACGGCTGTCAACCAGCGTCTGAAGGTAACGTACAACGCCGTCCATCCCAACTACCTATCGGCCGGCAGCGGTCGCGACTGGTTCTTCTACACATACCCAAAGACCACTTCGGAACAAGAAGGTGACGGATCGCTTGAACTGACCCCCGTGGTACACGCTGGGGTGAGACGGGGAAGAGGTTGAGGTCTACCGCGTGAGCGGTGAGCGCCACCCACTTTGTGGCAGACGGGGAACGTGGGTGGCCCCTTCGTCGCACCAATCTGTACAGCCATCCACTCCTGGGTCGACGAGCCAGGGACTGATGGCGCTGGACAGCGTGATCAGCATCTGGACGCCGACCGGCAGCGTCTTGGTGAAGCGGCTCACTCCTACGACTGCTGGGGGCACGGTCGCGCTCGACCTCGGAAGAGGCAGTGTCCTGCCTGTGAGGAGCATCGGCACGAGCAATTCGGTTCTCCAGTTGGGGACCCTGGACGCCTTGATCGCGGGGGGCCTCGACACGCCGTCGTTGCTCGTCGCCAAGGGCCAGAGGTCTTCTTCCCAGGAGGTGAAGACACCGGTGCAGCTTACGGGATCGTGAGGGTCCACCTATTCTGACCGCTGACTTCCGGGCAGATTCCCAAGCCCTGTAGCGGCGGAGAATCGTCTGCCGGTGATGTGAGCCCCAGGATTGAGTTCGATCCCATGGGTGGTGTTCGACGAGTGTGGAGGATGGAAAGCACTGGCTTTGAGTGGTTGCGCCGGCAAAACTCCCTGAGGTTCTTCGCGCCCGCCCTGTCATTCTCCCGTGGGACAAGATTCCAATCTTGTCACTCTATCACGAACACCACGAATAGGCTGACAAGATTGGAATCTTGTCCCACAAGGAGAAACCTAACGCGTTGGAGCAAGTGGCAGACCCAATTCGGTGCCTGTTTGTTGCCGATGCCACGCGGAGGAGAATCGCCAGCGGTCGGGCACTCGGCCAAGCAGGCTTTCACTGGATTGCCCTCGATGTAGCCGATGATGCGTTCCAGCTCATCCTCGTCACGTACCCAGTGATCGTAAGACTCGGGATGCCAGAAGTGGCCTCCTTGGTTCAAAAGTCGGTTGCACTGGGTGGCAGTAAAGCGGTTGATGCTGTAAGTGATCCGTTCTCGCGGGGACCGGCTCGGATTGTCGGGCAGGCTCCCCACCCATTCGGGTAATGGTTGAAACAACCAGTGAATATGACTGGGCATCACAACAAATGCGAAAAGCGTGTAACGCTCGCCCGCGAAGTGAAAAAGGGAATCGACCACGATCTGGGCCAAATCCGGGGTTTCCAGCACACGCACGGCGGGCTGGCCATCGAGCCAGTCATCGAGGCGAAGGAAGTGGCGCTTCCAGCAGAGGCTGTTCCAGTCATCCTGGACGACGTTTTCGGGCTTGGGATGGCGTAGCAACTCGGCGCGGTAACGAGCCAGATCGAGAAGTCCGCGCGGGGATACTGCCCTCAAGGCAAGTCGTCACGAAATACGGCGCACCTGGCATGTCCCAGTGCGGCAGATGTCGACGGCGAATTCTGTCACGGTCCGTAGCCAACGCTTACCTCGTGCGACGAGATTCCGATCTTGTCGGGATTCACATAATCCAATAACACCAATTCATCCCATGGTCACGGAGATCGATGGCCAAGGTGGAAATCGGGTTCCATTGATCTTGATCCTAACGTGACAAGATTGGAATCTTGTCCCACAAAAAAGCAACAATTGATCTTGATCCTAACGTGACAAGATTGGAATCTTGTCCCACAAAAAAGCAACGGAGGAAGCAAAGCCGCCACCGTTAGCGTCGCTCGCGGATGACCGTTTCGGAGATCGGCTCGCCCTGGATCGGAACAGCCTCAGTGACATCCCCCCAGACTTTCCGCGCCCCTTCCAACAGCATCTCGACTCGGCTAAAGAACCCTCGAAGCCGGAGTTCACGCGCGGTTACAATCGGCAGTGGAGATCCCGTCTTCCCGGGCGGAGCAAGACGCCATGCCAATTCACGACTGGACCCGCGTAGATGCCGGATTATTCCACGCCTTCCACCACGACTGGATCTCGAACTCGTCTCGCGCTCTGAACGCGGGCGTATTACCGCCCGATTACTTGGCGCTGCCCGAGCAGTCGATCCGAGGGCCGGTCCCGGACGTTCTGACCTTGACATTAGCACCGGGGTGCGGGGAGCTGACCGGAACCAGCCCCGGGCTGGCCGTGGTTGCTGCGCCGCCGCGCACGCGGCTGGTCCGGCGGGCCGAAGAGAGCGAAGAGATGGTCTATGTGCGCAAGGAGGATTTCGAGTTGCCGGCCGATCAGCGACTAACGCACGCGGCCTACGACGCGGGGCCGCCGGCGGTGTCCTATGTCGAGCCGGTGGCCGTCGGTCAGGCCTTGCCGGAGATGCCGCTTTTCCTGAAGCCGGAATTCTACGTGCCGGCCCCGCTTGAGGACACGTATCGAACGACCTGGAACGATTTCTTTCCGGCGCCACTCAAGGGGTTGCTGGAGACCACTGAGTGACGCGCCGATCCACCTTCAAGTGCCGTTCGCGACGGGATCGGCTGCATCATCTCCGTCTTCCTCGGCGTCAACCCACAGCTCGGCAACGTTTGTTGCCAGGCCGGGTAAAACCAGGCTGACGATGACTTGCTCTGCACGGAAAACCGACTCGTTCCAGTCATCCCCGCGTCTGGTCAGGACGCTGACCTGCTGCTTCAAGGGATCGACGATCCAGTATTCGAGCAGGCCGTAAGCCAGGTACTCCTCGCGCTTGGTTTCGTAATCGCGCTGGACGCTGCCAGACGAGACGACTTCGGCGGCCAGAGCGGGGACTCTGCGACCGCGCCAGTCCTTAGGAGAGCCTCTGAGGACCACGCCCAGGTCGGGATTGCGGCCAGAGATCATCCGCGGCATCCAGAAGCGAAATTCATTGCCGCCGCCGTAGCGGAGAATGACGCCCGGATGGTCGCGACGATATCGACTGATCGCGTCGTAAAGATTGGCAACGACCACGCCATGAGGATCGTTCGGAACCTCGGTCACTTCGAGAACTCCCCGGGCCAGCTCGTATCGGTAGCCGTCTAGCTCCTCGGCCTCCCTGAATTCCTCGAGGGTCATCTTGCGACCATGGTCGGCCGGACTGATGCGTAGAGGCGGTGCTACGGTGGCCATGAGCGCCTGTTCCCTTCGATAAAGATCAAGCAGGTCAATCACAGATCGTCACTGTCCAGATCGAATGTCAGGTCGCTGGATTCGGCCAGTGAGGGATCGATCGGATTACGGAGCCGCCTGGGCTCGAAAACGATGATCCCGCGGCGGACCGCGCAGGCGAGGCACAGCCGCTCGTCACCGTGATAGAGAAAAAGCTCGCCGTCGAGCAGTCGGTGATAGTAATCCTGGCCAGGCGCCATCATGTAACAGAACTCGCGATGACTCCCTCGCTTGATACTGACGCGCCAGCCGGGCTCAAAAATATAGAGTCTCGAGGGCGGCTGGCGGGACATCGAATTCTCATGCGGCGAGGAAATGACTGGCACGCCGTTGTTGCTGCTCATGGCTGTTTCATCTCCCCGGAGCGAACCTTTCTGGTGGGCTCGGAAAGGGTGGAGGGATGGTCAAGCTCTCTTGTTCGGGCGGAACGCGTGGGGCGATGGAGTCCACAGGTTTCATCAGTGCAGGAAATGTCCCTCGGCCTGGTTAGCGCCAAGTAATTATACACACGACGCCCGGCCCAGGCGACCCCCGGTAACCAGGCGAACAAGGAGAACGGCCAGAAGAGCGGCAGCGAGATTCCAACCGACCGCACTGCGTCGAACCCCGCGGTGAGGCGCCCCGTTCTCGATATCGCGTGCATTGACTCCATGCAGGCCTGCTTAGTCAGAGCAGGATGCAGTGTTGCCACGTCGACCGCGTTCAAGTCGATGGGTTCCAGAACCCGGTCCGGATCGGCGGCGGTCACCAAGGCCATCGAGGCTCGGCAGCGCGGGCAGGCTCCATCGAAGAGAACCCGCAAGGCCGGCTGATCGCTCCCGCTTACCAGGCTGCGGACCCAGGCTGCCGAGCAAAACGCCAGGTTGGCCGCGATCATCGCCAGGCCGAATTCGGTCAATCCCGGAGCCACGATCGCGATGCCCAGGTGCAGGACCGCTGCTCCAGCAATCATCAGGGGACGCAAGATCGGTATCCAGATCAATATCGGATATAGCAGTTCGAATGCAAGGCTTGCGTGGGTGATGAAGTTGAGGACCAGGGGCCAAGCGGCCAGCGCGGTGAAATCGCGGGTCACGAACTCGCCGGCGGTCATCGTCCCCCAAATCGCCATGCCGTTCCACCACGATGGTCCTTGCACCTTGGCCAGGCCCGCCATGGCGTAAATGAAGACCAGATGAAGCTGAATCAGCCGCAGTGCGAGATTGGCCGCGATCGTCGGGCGCGGAACGCCTGGCTCAGAGGGGGTGACCTTTCGCCCGCCCATTGAGCCGGCAGGTCTCTGTGATCGGGCCACGGCACGTGCGTCTCGCCATCGCCGCAGAAAACGATCCAGCGAGACGGCCTGACCGCTTGCGAATGTTGCCGCCAGGTAAAGCGCCAGGGTCGAGAGGATCTGATCGAAGCCAAACAGAGCGATCGGCACCCGCCGGACCGTCGAGACGATGATGAACCATGTCAGGATCCCGGTCACCCGGCTGAAGAGTCCGACCGTGTACAGCCCCACAGTCGCCAGGCAGGCTAGCCAAACAGGCCGAAGCAGATGATCCGGGACCAGAAACCAGAACGACCATGCGAAGGGTTGCCGCTGGAGTTGAGCCTGCCAGATCACGTTGGGATCCGCCCAGCCGTCGGATCCGAAATAGTCATAGAGATCGATGCCCAGGACGATGAGGCTCCACAAGGTCAAAAGGCCGACCACGACCCGGATCAGTCCCAGGGTTGTGGGATCGGCGGGGGTGAAGAAGAACGAGTTCCAGCCCCGCGCGCGGAGGCTGCCACTCCACCCAGGTATTTTGCCAGGTCGCTCACGATCCGTCGCACGCAAAGTCTCCGATCCATTCCGGGGTTGTGAAGAGAGACTCGTCAAAGAGATTGAACCCTCCCGCGCCCGGCGTGGCGATTGTCTCGCGAACCTGCTGGGGATCGGGTATCAGGTGCTGACGGGCGTGAAGTGTCACACTGGTGCAACCGGGGTGCACCGCGCAGAGGTGGCGAGCGTAAGCGGCACCGAGCCGGCCGTGGCCGCCTCCCAGGTGCTTTGCCTCCTCGAAGTCGGCAAACAGTGCATTGGCCAAGGCAAGCTGTCGCTGGTGCCTCAATCTGGGACCAGCAAGATCCCGCTCCGGCAACCGGATGACCTGGTCTGGGCGTCCCTCGCCGAACCGCAGCGTCGCCGTGATCACAGGCGTTGGGGGCGGTTCGGCATAATAGCGATATGCATAGCCCTGATCGAGAAAATCATGATAGGGAGTGAACAGGTCCGCGATGCGCCTCTGCAGCTCCGACGACGGCGGAACACCCATCGCTCCCGCAATAACCGCGGCCATGTGATAGAGCAGGACCAGACTCACCAGCCAACGCGCCCATTCCGGCCAGGATCCGACAGCCGGTAGTCTGTTTGCCTCGTTACCTTGCCGCGATCTCGTGTCGTTTGCGTCGCGGGTGTCCGCGAACCCACGCGGCGTGCCCGAGCCACGCGCCGCACGTCGCGCCGTCCCGGGCCTTCCCGATAACGGCATCGGCGGCCCCGATGCTAGGACCGATTTCCAGCGACTTCTTCTTCATGCCATTAATTCCGCTGGACGTCGATCGGTCCACTTGCAGAAGGCGGGCCCAGACGTGGGTTACCGCCAAGAGATAGTCTGGGAGTCGGAGCTGGCTACCGCCTACCGCAAACCCTTTCAAACTTCACGATCAACCATAACCGCAACTCCCTCGCCAGACCAGAATCTCTCGGGCAGCAGCCCATTCCAATCGACAGAATGGGCACAATCAGCTTATCTACCCACTCTGTTTCATCCATTTTACGACGTTCAGTTGCATGGCCAAAGACTGGACATTAGAATTTGACCGGCCTGAGCAGCGAGTATGGATCAGGGCGACTTGGTGGGTAACAGAGTGTGCGTAGGTCCGGAAGGGCCAGGCGCACTCCCGGAGGCCCGGCCGTTTCAAGGTGCACCAAGGCGGGGGTGGGTGCCGGTCGCGGGTCAAAACTTCCGATGTCTCGCAACGTGGAGGAATGAAATGCAAGGTACGATCGTGATGTTGATGGCCCTGAGCGGACTGGGCTGTCACCACAAGTCGTGCGACGTGGCCTACGTCCCGTCGTACTACGGCACTGGCGCTTGCTACGGCGGTTGCTACGTGACCGAGTACTCCTCGGTGGTTGAGCCGTCTTGCTACAGCGGCTGCTATTCCACCAGTTACGGCTGCTACAGTGGCTGCTATGGCGGCTGCTACGGCGGCGGCTGCTACGGCGGCGGCTGCTACGGCGGTGGCTGCTATGGCGGCGGCTGCTACGGCGGCGGCTGCTACGGCGGCTGCTACGGCGGTGGGCGTCACGGCGGCCTGCTCAGCGCGCTATTCCATTGCTTCGGCGGCTGGGGAGGAAGCTGGAAGCAAGGTTGCGGCCTTTTTGGCCGGCACAGTGGTGGTTGCTATGACGACTATTACGGCGGCGATTTCGGCGGTGATTACTACTCGACAACCTACTCAGACTATTCACCTGCGGTCTTTGGCTCGAGCATACCCATTTATGAGACGCCGATGACAACGGGTCATGGCACCTCCGGCATCACCTCGTACTCTGGACCTGCCACACCGGCCCCCGAAGTTCCAGCGGCCCCCGCACCTGCCGCACCAAGGCCAATGGAGTCCACGACGCCCACGTCGCCCCCGCCAACTCCCGCACCCGCGGCCACGCCCGGTGGCGCGACGAATCCCACTCCGCCGGTGCCGGTTCCCCCGAATCCTGCTGCCACGATTCCGAATGTGGACGTCGCCAAGCCAAGAATCTGAATTGAACAAGGTTCTGGCCAGACGTCCAATCGGGCGCCTAATTTCGGCTCGAATGCAACAGTCCGTTGAACCTGCGGCAAAGCCAACCGACACGCATCCTCTCCCCGCATCTGCCTGCACAAGCTCCCACGGGGATCGCAATCAGACCGCCGGAGGCATGCTGGAGCCTCCGGCGGTTCTTGTGTTCGAAGACTGCTTTTACTTCCAGGGTCGGTTTGTATGCTTATCGACCGCTATGAACGAGCGTGGTTTTGACCCACGCGAGGTTACGTTCCAGCTCCTCCTGCGAGCGCCGGAAATAAGTGACGCATCGAGTCAAGGATCGCGCAAGAGGACTGTTGCCACTGCCGACGTCACCAGGCCAACCAAGGCGACCACCATCATGACGATACCCGCCTGGACGTTGAGTATCGTTGCCAGCCAGAGTGCGATTCCGGACAGGCCCACCACTGCGCTGGCCACCGCGAGAATCGAGGAAACGGTGAGTCCTGCGAGAATGGGAATCGCAACTTTGGTACTCTCTCGTAAATCACAGGCGGCCAGGCGCATCTGGAGTACGGCGAGTGTAGCCAGATCACTTCCGAAGGAACTCACTCCTTCGATCACACCGGTGCTCTGGCGATCGCTCGAGCCTAGGTATCCGTTTCTCACCGCTTGATCAGCCATCCTAGAAAGACTCCCGTGGCCAGGGAAAGTAGCACCGCTTTGATGGGATGATCCGCGACTGCCTGCTCCAAGGATCGTTGCATTGGTTTGATGACGTCTCTCAATTCATCAAAGGCTCGTTGCGCCTCATCGAGCGATCGGCGAACGGAGCCGGGCCAGGTGAGAGATTGATTTGGGGACATTAGCGTGCTCCACTCCTTTCCTGTTCATCGCAAGTGACCGGGTGCCGACCTCTGAGACTCGTTCCCAAATCGCAGGTCTGGCCCACGACCGTCTGGAGCGGTGTGCAGATGCTGCTTGAGGCGGTTTTCAATCCAGATCATCGCATAGGCCTGGGCCGCCTGGGTCGCGATCGGCCATAGTAGCTCAATGGCGGATGAGAACGGGCGGAACCGCTTGTTCCGGGTGGGAGGCCCGGCAACAGCCATGCTCCCAAGCGAATTCGGAATCGGAGCTGCAAGGTTCTTGCGCCGAGGTACCATCAGATAACCGGCCGCAATTGCACTTCCCAAAAGAATGTAAGGATGACCGCGAACGACCGCTCGCCAGTCCATGACGCCGCTAACCTCGTTGACCACTTCCGAGACGCCGCTGACGACGTTTGATACATCGTGGTGCAAGTCATGGCGAATCTGAGCCATCTGACGGCGAATTTCGTCGATTTCGTTCACAGTGGATGCACCTCGGGTTTGCGTACGATTCCAAGAAGCAAATTTCGCGCCGAGGTTACGATGCCGTAGCCACGGTTGGAACTCTGGGCACGGTCCGCTCCAGAATCATGGCACGGGCGGCTGCGACGCTCAGAGCGACGTGATATGCGGAGGACGAGCGAAGCTGCTCGGCCACTTGGACCGAATCGGCCTTCACATCCCAGAAACCCACAAGAATCGGAATATTAGGGTGCCGCGCACGCAGTCTCTTGATCAGATAGCGGGTACGAGTCAGCCGCAATGGGGGCAGGTGGGAGATCACGATCAATCCGCAATCGAGGTGCTCTACCTTGTCAGAGACTCGCAAAGGCGAGCCGGTGGCAGAAAGGATCGTCAGCCGCACTTGTGAAGGTCTGAGCACCAAGTTGAGCATGCGCAGGATCAACGCATCGGAGCCGCCATTGGTCGCAATTCCGACCAGCTCTTGCTCCGCGATCGCCGGTGCGGGCCGAACTCGGACCGGTTCGATGTGCTCGGCGTGGGCCGTTGAAGGAGCCGTCAAAGCGATGTCATCACGGTCGGCGAGGTCGTCAAGCCAGTCACGTACCACGCCGCAGATAAACACAACATCACGCTTGTCAAGGAAACCCTCGTCGCGGTCCTGTTCTGCCCTGCCCAGAGTCGGGATGACGATCTCGTCGCAGACGTTTTCCAGAGGGCGGGTCTTGAGGCCTTCTTCCAGAAGTGCGATGGCTCCTGCCCGGTCTCGGTTCAGGACGCGTTGATACCAGCGCAGATCAGCAGCCACCTCGACCTCATGACGCAAAAGCGTGCCCAGAAAGCCGAGACCAGGAATGGACTGGCCCACAACCGCCAAGCAGACGGTCAGTGCATTGGCCAGCAGAAGTCCCAGTCCCCCCCAGAGCCATGTCCAGAACAGTGCCGCCACCAGCAGGCCGATGGGAGAGATCCCTGTACTCCTGCCGTAGAGCATGGGTTCAATGCTGTTGGCGATCAGCTCCGCCCCGCCGAAGAGGGCTATCACCAGCAGTGGCTGGGTCCAGCCTGGGAAGTGTGCGATCGAGATAAGCTCCGGCAGCGAGAACGACACAATCGTTCCCAGGTAGGGAACAAACCGAAGCACCGCGGCGAGCAAACCCCAAAGGGCCGGCGAGGGCAAGCCAATCGCCCATAGTCCAAGACCGATCACCACTCCAAAAGCCAGGTTGAACAGTGCCAGAGTTGCCAAATACCGGCTCAGCACATGGCCGATCTGGGTCGTGGTTTTGGTGGTTACCCCGATCTTGCCCCACCCCACCATCTGGATCATGCGGTCACTGATGTCGTTGCTCTCGATCAGCACGAAGACGAGCAAGAGCAGAACCACGCCCCCGAATGCGAGCGTGAGATGAAACGGTCCGAAAAAGGTTTGCAATTGCGCAACGGTGGCGTTCTCGGAGACGACCTTGACAGGAGTGGCGGTGTCCACTTCGGCGGGACGGAGCGATTTCTCCAGGCTCTCGAAAGCCCGCCTCGCCTTCACCAGCGCCGAGTCGTTTTGCGGCCTCAAGGCCACGAATTTCTTCTGGATGTTGGCCTGGTAGACCGGCAATTCATCGGCCAAGCTGGCAAACTGCTCTCCGACCACGTAGGTCACACCGCCAAATACGGCAAACACCAAGACCAAGACCAGCGCCACGCTGCTCGATTGAGGCAAACCCCGCCTGACGAACCACTGCACGAGCGGGGCCAGAATGAAAGCGAGCAGAATGGCCAGTGCCATAGGTTTGAGGACCTCGGCAGCGACATACATGATGAAGACGACCACGAAGGCAATGACAACCGCGCGGAGTATACGCGCCGCGCTAGGATCGAGGTTCATAAGTGTGGGAAACTCCGATGGGGATCCTCGCGCGAGGCCACTGTCCTCGTCCCGGAGCCAGATCCCGTCTAGTCATTGCCTCACGCAATGAGCATGCCGGAGTCCTTGCGGTCTTCCCCGCCTTACCTCGTCCGCCGGCCAAGCTCCCGCCGCGTGCGACAAGGCAACAGGAGATTCCCTGACGTGCGCACCTTACTTCTCAACCCAAGTCATCTGTTCAACTTGCTAGAAAGCACGACGCGCTGCGCGGCTTGAGGGTTGGACCTGGTCGATCATTTCGGTTTGTAGGCGGATGTATCGATCTTGTATTGCGCGATCTTGGCGGACACGCTGCGCCGGGAGAGGCCGCTGATTTTGGCACAACGGCCCACATGGCCCCGAGTTTTGCGCAGGGCTTTGCGCAAGTAGCGTTTCTCGAAAGCCGTCGTTAAATCGCCGAGCTGTTCGGTGAGCGAACGTGATAGATCGACCCGTAGCGAGGCTTTGCCTTGCCCGGGGTGCGTCTGCAGATCGTCAGGTAAGTTCTCGGGTCGTATAAAGCCGCCGCGCGCCGTCACGCAGGCTCGTTCCAAAGCATTCTCAAGCTGCCGGATATTGCCGGGCCACGAAAAACTCAGCAGCCGCTCCATCGCCTCTTCGGAAATTTGGAAGGGGGTTTGACCCGCTCGTGAGTACTTCTGCGCGAAGTATGTGGCCAGCAGAGGAATATCCTCCAGCCGTTTGCGCAGAGGCGGCACGTCGAGCTTGACCACATTCAATCGATAGAACAGGTCCTCTCGGAACTTGCCTTCCTTGACCATTCCCTCGAGGCTGCGATTGGTGGCCGCGATCACGCGAGCATCGACTTCGATGCTCTGATTGCCCCCGACACGCTCAAATCGCCGCTCCTGAAGCACGCGCAGCAGCTTGACCTGCATGGCCATCGGAATGTCGCCAACCTCGTCAAGGAAAAGCGTACCGCCATGAGCCAGCTCGAACCGCCCCTTGCGCTGGGCGGCCGCCCCGGTGAACGCACCTTTCTCATGACCAAAAAGCTCGCTTTCCAGCAGCGTTTCAGGCAGCGCGGCACAGTGCACCGCGACGAACTGGCCGGGCCGATGTTTTGCTGATGCCTGATGCACGGCCTGCGCCACCAGTTCCTTGCCGGTTCCAGTCTCGCCCTCGATGAGGACCGTGGACGTCGTTTCCGCAATGTGTCCGATGAGCTCGAATATCTCGAACATTCGAGGACACTTGCTGAGAATATTCCAGAAGGCGTGTCGGTCGCCAAGTTGGGCCCGAAGTGCAGCCAGCTCGTCCTGCAAGGTGCGCTCGCGCAGGGCTCTTTCAACCAGCAGGCAGAGATGCTGAGGATCCGGCGGCTTGGTCAAGAAGTCATAGGCGCCCATCCTCATGGCCGTAACGGCCTCATCAATGCTGCCGTGACCTGTCGTTACAATAACTGTTACAGGGAGCCGCCGACTCTGGATCTCCTCGAGCAATTTCATCCCGTCTAGCTTGGGCATTCTGAGATCTGTGATCATGATGCTGTAGGGCCGCTCCAGCAAAAGGGCAAGTGCCTGGTCGCCGTCACGGGCGAGGTCAACCTCGATACCCAGAGTCAGCTCGAGTAACTGCCGGAACGACTGCCGGGTATCTTCGCAGTCCTCGACGACGAGAACTCGCCGTGACACCTCGGGTGGCGGCCCCATGTTTGCGACGTCGCCCTGCGCTGCCAGTTTCGATGGCTCTTTGTCGACGGCAACAGTAGTCATCGGTGCGACTCCCGACCCCGGCCAGGAGCGTCTCTCCTGGGCCGCATCAAAAATTTAGGTTTCTTAACCAAGATTATGTTTCATTGAGTATATCAGATCAGAATCGTGACCTGCTGGCCACAAGAAAATTCAGCATCCCGAAGAGTGTGGGGCGAAGTACCGAAAGCTCTGGATCTGGGTACGGTTTTCACTGATCTAAAGCCAAGAACCGTTTCCTTTGCAACCCACCCGCGTCGCCCGCGCCATTCCTTGCAAAACGAACCTCGTCCGGTTGAATGGAAACCGAATCCTGGTGCTGAATCCCTGCCAGGCCCAAATGGTGCGCGATTTGCTAACTGTGTTTGTAGCAAGAACGGGCGCAATACGATCGTTAGCTTTATGCCCTCGGCGGGACTGAGGGCCACGGTGGAGTTGGAGTCCCATATGGGAGGCTTGATTCCGCCAGCCAAAGCCACGAGGATCGGTGCGCACATGGTCGGCCAACCAGAGCCGCAAAGCAGCGAAGCAACGTTACCCGCCTTTGCAGACATGATTCCACAGATTGTCTGGGAAGCGCGGCCAGATGATAGTTCCATCGATTTCAACCAGCAGTGGTACGAATACACCGGACTGACTCGCGAATCGAGTGTTGGCACCGGCTGGACTCTGGCAATTCATCCCGACGACCGTGAGCCATTCATCGATCGATGGCAGCAAACCACCAAGGCCGGGCAACCATTCGAGATTGAGTACCGGCTGCGTGGCGCCAAAGGCCACTATCGGTGGTTCCTCAACCGGGCGGTGCCGCGACGCGATCACAAGGGCGAGATCGTGGCCTGGGTGGCAACATCGATCGACTTTGATGATCAACGAAGAGGTCAGCGTGAATTCGAGCGCAGCGAGGGCGGTTTCGCCTTCTTGCGGCAACAATCCCCCACATGTTATGGATCACTGACCGTCATGGGGCTGTGCATTATCTGAATCAGCAATGGTGCGATTACACCGGCTTGACTGAAGCGGAATCGCACGGCCGGGGGTGGCTCCAGGTGGTTCATCCGGACGATCGCCAGAATAGTCATGCTCAATGGGTCCAGGCCGTGCGACGAGGAAGTCGTCTAGAGCTTGAGCAACGGCTCCTCCGCGCCACGGACAAGTCCTACCGCTGGCACCTGGTTCGTGGAACCCCACTCCGGGATGAGCTTGGGGTTATCGTGGAGTGGGTCGGCATCATGACCGACATTGACGACCAGCGCCGAGAGGGTAACTTGCTCGAGCGCCTGGTTCGCGAGCGAACAGCCGACCTGGAGCGAAGCAATAGCCGTCTCGAGGATTTTGCGGCGGTTGCTGCTCACGATCTCCAAGAGCCGCTGCGCAAGATCCACGCTTTTGCTGCCCGTCTGCGAGATAAGTGTTCACCACTGCTGGGAAAACCTGGGAGGGAGTATCTGGAGCGGATTCTCAAATCGGCGGCTCGGATGCGCACTTGATCAACGACCTGCTCACATTCTCTCGGATCACCACGGAGAGGCACGCCTTGGTGCTTGTTGACCTGGCGGCGGTGGCTTACGAGGTCATTTCCGATCTCGAGGTGTTGATTGAGGAGACCGGAGGCACTGTCGATGTCGGCCCGCTGCCGACGATTCGCGCCGATCGACTTCAAATCCGTCAGTTGTTTCAGAACCTGATTGGCAACGGCCTGAAGTTTCACTATCCCGGCACTAACCCGGTTGTGCGCCTCAACGCGCGCTCCTGGACGGGCTCAGAGACATGGCCGACACCCCCTGCACCACCTGGCATGAAGTTGCCGTTGAAGATAACGGCATTGGATTTGAAGAGATCTATCTGGACCGAATCTTCCAAGTATTCCAACGCCTTCACGGGCGCAGCGAATACGAGGGAACAGGCATGGGACTTGCCATTTGCCGCAAGATAGTCGAGCGGCATATGGGCCGGATCACCGCGCAAGCACCCCAGGTCAAGGTTCCACATTCCTGGTGATATTGCCTGCTGATCTCCCGGACGGCAAATTGACTGGCATGACGGACCGTTCTTGACCGATCATGACCTTGACGGTCGACGAGGACGCCCATAACGATCGGAAGACTGAGGCATTGATGGACAATCGCAAGGTGCGCATTCTGTTGGTCGATGATGACGAGGACGACTACGTTCTGACGCGCGAGCTTCTGACTGATATTCCCGACGGTTGCTTTGAGCTTGAATGGGCGCCAGAGCCTGAAGCGGCTCTGCAGACAATGCTCCGCAACCAGCACGACCTCTGCCTTATCGATTACCATCTGGGCTGCACGAACGGGCTAACCTTGCTGCGGGAGGCAATGAACTTGGGCTCCAGGATGCCGATGATTCTACTGACCGGACAGGGGGAGCGGGCGGTCGACCTGGGGGCCATGCAGGCGGGAGCGGCGGACTTTCTGGAAAAAGGACGACTCGACAGCGCGTTGCTCGAACGGTCTATTCGCTACACCTTGCAAGGCAAGAAACACGCGGACGAACTGGAGCGCAAATACGTGAACGGACTGCGGAGCTGGCGCTGGCCAACCAGGCCCTGCAAGCCGAGGTTGCCGAGCGCACTCGCGCCGAGAATGCGCTCCTCGCCACTGATCGTCGCAAGGACGAGTTCCTGGCGACCTTGGCCCACGAGCTGCGTAATCCGTTAGTCCCCGTCCGCAATGCCCTGGAGATCATGCGTCTCTCAGACAATGCACCGGCAGTCGTTGAGTCCAGCCGCACCATGATCGAGCGCCAGATCAAGCTCATGGTGCGGTTGATCGATGACCTCCTGGACGTTGCGCGAATCTCCCGAGGGACGATCAAGCTCAAGCGCGAGCCCACCGAGGTTGCACGAGTGGTCGCCAGCGCCGTTGAGAGCTGTCGTCCCCTGGTTGACCGTGCCGGCCATCGCCTGACGGTGAGCGTTCCCGCAGAACCGATCGTGCTGGACGCCGACCCCACGCGGCTGGCGCAGGTCCTGCTCAACTTGCTCGACAACGCCGCCAAGTACACGGAACCACAAGGATCGATCTGGCTGAGCGCGGCTCGTGACAGCGGCGAGCTTGTCTTTCGCGTCAAGGACACCGGGCTCGGCATCGCAGCCGACATGCTGCCCCGAATTTTTGAGATCTTCACCCAGGTGGGGCGATCATCTGATGGGACGCAGCACGGCCTGGGGATCGGTCTTTCCCTGGTCAAGACGCTGGTGCAGCTCCACGGCGGCAGCGTCAAGGCAACCAGCGCCGGGCCCGGACACGGCAGTGAATTTGTAGTCAGGCTCCCTCTGCCCGAACCGATTTCAAACTGATAGCCCGTTCGAGACGACTCAACGCCAGCGGTACTTACGCCAGCGGTCCCCGGCGAATGGTTAATTGAAAATAGCTTTATTGTAGAATCCGTAAAGCCCCAGGATGCGCATCGTCACCAGCGCGGCCCAGAGTGCCAGGCCCCAACATCCAAGTGCCATGACAAGATAAAGCCAGAAGTAGCCCGAACGCAGCGGCAGGATCAGGATGAAGCTCGCGACTCCCAGACCAACGATGACCGAGGTCTGCAGGAGCACGGGCAAGAGCGAACCGACCTGCCGAATAAAGGTACCGATCACTCGCAACGGATTGGCCGCGAGGGGACGTTCGTGCGAGAAGGTCAATGAGAGCGCAACCTGTGAGTAGAATAGTCCGATTATGAACAGCAAAACTCCCGGCAAAAGCGCGGTGGAAGCGGTCTGACCCGCAAAGAGGGTGTATAGAGCCACCGGGAGAAACCCAATGCCAACCCCAAGGACTAGCCAGATGAACCAGGGGCCGAGCCCGTGGAAGAGGCCATCGAAATTGCGGTCGGGCGTTCGTGGTGGAACAGTATCACCCATAGCGCTAGAGATCAGCACGCGTCCCAAATACTGCAACATGTAAATTGCAAAAAACGGGAGCAAGAACGCAACGGGAAGAGCGGAGATGAGAATAATGAGCATTCCCATCGAAGGAACTCCCATCATGTTGGCGTCAGCCCACAAGCCCAGGCAGTATTCGGGAACGAGAATCGTGAAGATCCAGAAAACGACGGCCAGGATAATCACCATCGACATCGCCTCGGCGCTTTCGAAACGGATAAAGAATCGAAGTTAAGGCATGCGTTTCGGGTTGGCTGAGTGGCCGCAGAAAGCCATCGGCCATCGCCGCGCGACTCATGTCTCCCGGTTTGACAAAACCTGAACCAGCACGGAGTGGGGCCTGAGGTGGCACCAGAAAAGACAAGGGAGGCTCCGCTTTACTGCCGGATCGACCACCTCGAGACCCCCTCGCGGGTTCCACGGAATAGCCTCGTGGTAATGGAAAATCCTCGCTCGCTGCGTCCTCAGAGGACCTCTCGACATGCGGTTTTCCATCGGCGCCAATCGATCCGGAGCGGAACTCGGCCGAAGCGTCTGAAACCTCAAGCAGTCTGCCACAATGCGGGCATCTTCCCACTCTTCCGGGCCGCGCGCCGGTGCCCTGACTGCGCTTTCCGCATGTGCAAACGAATATGGTATCCATGAACACGCCCTTCTCCGATGCACAAGCAGCGTCTTCCTGCATGCCGGGGCTGCCCGCGCTTGGTTTGACCAACGACAATTGTAATTGCTAATCGAGCCAAGGTCAATGACAAGGGTCGTAGGCCCGGAAGATTCGTTGCTGCGTGATACGATCTTCGGTCATCGCCCACGCCGCAGGTTCTCACTCAGCTCTGCCGCTTCTCGGACGCCTTGAGCGAGGGCTTCTTGTGCGCTTGCCAGGGCACTTGAGCGGTCGCCTTTGGCCAGGAGGGCAAGAGCAAGATTGTAGTGTGCATGGCCGGCGATTTCCGAGTCGGGCCTGGCCAGCAGGGCTCTATGAAAGTCGGCGAGCGCCTTGTCCATGCGGCCAGCCTTGTAGGAAAGAATTCCCCTGTTGAGTGCAGCCACCGCGAGTTCGGGGTCAAGTTCCAGAGCGCGGGTGTAGTCGGTGAAAGCCTGGGTGGTGCGCTGGAGGGCATCGGCGGCCCGTGCCCGGTTGTAGTAGCATTCCGCGGTTGTGGGGGCCAGCGCGATGCAGGTGCGAAAGGCGGCGACCGCATCTTCGAATTGTCCCAGCTCGAATGCGCAGTGGCCCTGGTAAAAGTTGGACCAGAAATCTTGGGGTCGCAGCTCGAGCGTACGCTGAAACTCAACGGCCGCCCTGGAGATCGCTCCCGAGCGAAGGTAGGATCGTCCCAGTTGATAGTGGTCCCAGGCGGTGCGGGGGGGGACTTCCGGCTCGCGAGGGGAGGCGATCTCACCCAGAGCATGCGCGTAAACCCGGCGCTCGCGGTTCAGGGCCGGGCTGGGCCCGCAGGTTGCCTCGGCCTGATCAAGGAGACGGCAAGCATCGCGTCGCGCGTCGTTGGCAGCGCCCTGGGAGGCGAGCCGGACGCGCAGGTCGGCCCAAACGATGGCCAGTTCTATAAGGTCGGTTCGTATGGCCTCTGCGAGCTTGGCGTCAGGCTTTATTCCTGCAGGCTTCAGCAGCAGATCGCGTTTGGCCCAGATGGCCGGAACCTTGCCAACCAAGTTTCGAGCGGCTTGCCCCTGGGGTGGGGCGATGCCATAGGAGAAGCGAAACAGGTCGGCAAGGCGATGCAGATCGGTCGCGAGCTGTCCCAGTTTCGCCAGGCGAAGCTGTTGTTCCAGCGCATCCTTCAGATGCTGAGGTGCAAGCAGGGAGGAAGCTGCCGCCGAGCCGCGGCTGAGGATGCGCACGGCTTCGGTAAACCGCTGTTCGACCCGGAGTTTTTGCCCATCATCGAGGTCCGTTTCGACCTCCTGGAGGCGCTGGCGATAGAACGCGTAGCCCGCGGTGCCGGCCACAACCAGCGCGGCCAGCGTGAACGTCCAGGCCGTGGCACGAGTGAGGGCCGAGGGCCGCCGCCTGCGCCATTTCCGCCACCGTTCGGTGAAGCTTCGATTGGCGACTCCGCGGAGCGGCAAGTCGTTCAAGTGGCGGCGCAGGTCATCGGCCAGAATTGCCGCGTCGAAGTAGCGTTCGGCGGGCTTGACGGCGAGACACTTCTGCACGATGTCAGCCAGGCCGAGGCTGACCCGGGAATTGCGGTGCCGCCAGAGTTTTCCCTTGGCCCCCTCGACGCCCGCACCGGGACCGCCAAGTGCCTCGCACAGCAAAAGCCCCAAGGGGTAGAGATCCGCTCGGCGGTTCACCGGCTCAGCAACCGGCTGGCCCAGGCTCACGGCCCTCAAAGCCGCGGCTTGCTCGGGTGCCATCCACCCTGGCGTTCCCCCCAGCCGATCGACTATGCGCTCACCACACTTTATGGGTTTTCGAGCCAGGTGAAAGTCCAGCAGCAATGGTAGTCCGTCGGCCGCGATCAGCACGTTGGAAGGCTTCACGTCCATGTGCACAAGGCCATGAGCATGTGCCCCGTGCAGACCGTCGGCCAGGCAGGCGACGATCCAGCACACGGCCTGGATGTAGGATGCCTGTTCCATATAGCGGCGGTAAGGACCTTCGTCAGCCGCCGGCACGGGGAGGTGTCCGGCCTGGATCCGGCCGAGGGCTTCGAGGAGGTGACGGCCGCGCCGCTCCTCCACGGGGATGTCGGCCAGCTCTTCCAGCAAACGGGCCAGGCTTGCGCCGCCCAAGTAGGGCATGCACAGGGCTCTCAGCCCGCGGTCCGGAAACGTCTGCTCCGAGAAGAGCGGGATAATATGCGTGTGCTGGAAGCGGGCCAGCGAGAGGTGTTCTTCCTGGTCGTCGGGAATCACTTTCAAAACGACCAGCCGGTCCGCGAGCGCAGGCTCGGCAGCCAGATAGGTCTTTCCCGAGGCTCCCTGGCCCAGCTCGGAAAGCAGGCGGAAGGGACCGAGACGCTCACCAACTTCAGGAAATTCAGGTGTTCGGGAAAGAGGCCAGAGCAAGCGATCACAGCTCAGGAGCAGCTCGAGCTCCTCTTTCCACTGGGGGAACCGGTTCACAACCTCCGCGGTGAGCACCTCCTGCCCTGCTTCGCGGCGCAGGCAGACTTCCTCGTAGACAAGACGGATCGCATTCTGCGTGGACAGTCCGGGGTACTGATTCAAGACTTCCTGCGCTGTGATAGGCTCGCCGCGCTCCCAGGCGGCGGTCATGGCCCGGACCTGATGCGACACCCACTCGCTCTCTGGGTTACGGACACGTTCCAGGCTTGCCAGGGACCCGTGCCGCGATGACTCGACCGGCTCGGCGGTTTCCGAGGCGGAAGACGACATGGATCATTCCTCTTGCGCCGTGCCGGGCGAGGGGCCCGCGGTCCTCCGCGGGACGGCCAGCCGTCGGGCCAGATCGTAAAGAATGCGCCGGATGCTTCCCTCGTGCAAACCGGTGCGCGCGGCGATTTCCGCAAGCGGCAGCCCCTGCCGCTTGAGGCGGAGAATCTCGCGGTGAGCAGGAGGGCATTTCTCCAGCATGAGCTCCCAGAGCTCGTGACCCTGGGCGACCTCGCTGGGACGAGGCTCATCGGTGTGGGGCAGCTCGTTGGAGTTGATCTCGTGGAGTGGACGTTCCTGCTCCAGGGCTCGGTGGTGCTCGCGCCGGCGATCGATGAGCCGGTTGCGCGCCACCTTCACCAGAAAGCGCGCAGGTGAGAGCGATCGGCGAACTGCCATCCCGCCTCGCGAAAACGGCAGAGAACATCGGCCCAGACCGATTGGACTATGTCCATGGAGTCTAGCTTGGAGTGCAAAGGTCCGGTCAACTGGCGCCTTACGGTCATTCGCAGGTAGGGTTCATAAGCGAGAAATGCGCGCTCCGCGGCAACGACATCGCCATCGTTCAGTCGTTGGATCAACTCATCCAGGTGGTCGATGCTCATGTCAAATTCGTGGACCAGCTTCCCGGCAGTTCCGGATAGCCAAGGAGCTCCTCGCTGGCGAGAGGATTTAGACATTCCTCGGCCTTGATCTCGCCGGTTCTGGACTTAAGCCGCCTGGCGCGATTTCCACGACCGTGACCGTGCCCAGCAGTGCCAGCGAGAGCGGGATCAACCGTGTTGATCCTGGTTCCACGAGGCGGCCTATTCCCAGGGATTCAAGCTGGTCGAAAAACTGGTCGACCGCCTTCTCTATAACGGATTGGTCGAAGGGCACCGCGTTGGCAACCAAACCGGCCGCCTGAGGAAGGAGAAGCTTTGACTGGATGCCGCTCATCTTGGAATCGACCAGGTCCGCGGCGATGTCGTGGCCAGGATTATTGGCGCTACCGGCAATTGAGTCATCAGCCGGCACCACGTTTGCCGAGCCGTAGTTCGGCAGGCTGACGAGAACCATCTCCACGGGCGGCTTTCCCGGAGTTTCACCGCTTCGCGCCATCGGAATCGTCTGGGCATCATGCTCCGAGGCCGGTTTGAAGAGAGCAGTGAGATTTCCGGGTGCGACAATGAAAGAGGGAGCAATCTGCCCGATGGAATAACCACCCTGGGTCTGGACCGCGGCTTGGTTGGCCACGGGAGGAACCGTTATTTCATCAGCCTGAGATCCGTTATCTGTGGAGTTCGGCGTCGACTCATCCAGGGGGGGCTTAGTCGAAAGATCACGCACAGCGTGCGCGATCCTCTCAGGGTCTCCACCAGTGAACATCAAGAATGCTGCAGGGCCTGGCGGAGGGGATGGACCGGGTGGAATGTCACCATGATTCTGGAGACCTGGAACGGCGGTCGTACTCTCAGAGTTCGCTGGCGGGGGAGGAGCACTCTCCACTTCCCAAATCGGTGATATCAATGCGGTGAGCACGGGCGGACCAGGATAGCCGTGGAACCCCAAGTCGGCAGTGGACAAGTCACCCGGGAGAAAAAAATCGTGATGGAAACCGGCCACCGGCCATTCCTTTGGGCCAGTCGAAACCGACGAGGCTGCCAGGCTTCCTGGACCGTTTGCCGCCATTGGGATCTGCTGGACGTCTGTACCAATAATGAGGGCCGGCGCCGGGTGAAACTCGATCTCCCCGAAGACGACACTTAGAAGACAGCGACTCTCCAGAAAATCGACAGTCGGCCTGCGACGGCAGTTTAACGCAAGGTTCTTCCGCATGAATCGCTTTGCCCCTACCCTCTTATCGATATCCATCCATGATGCAGCAGTCTGGATGCACGACAGACTATCTGATAGTATCGGAATTTCCCACTGCGTGCCAGTCAACTTATCGTCCTTGAACCGGCGAAAGTTAAATGATTGCACGCAACAATCTCCGGTGGACCTCTAGTCACACAGATTCATCCAGCATGGTGTTCGAAGCAAAAAACAGGTCGGAGAGTTTGGCACGAGGTAAGAAGCAGCGCGCGCGCTTGGCCGGCGTTTCCGCTGGTAGGTGTGACAGGGGAGGTCGGTCGCGCCGTGCGTCGTCCTCTGCCCCAGGAAGAACCGGCGCGACAACCTCCCTGCTTCAGGCCGATCTTCATTCTTGGGACGATCTTCCAAGGCGACCCAGATCGGCCGAAGTGGCAAAGTGAGTATTTTGCCATACTTGTTCTCCAGAATGCCGCGGAGCCGCCATCCTGAACTCATGGACCAACCGGGTCTGGAGCTCGTGGAACATGAGCGAGCGCTCCGGGGACTCGGTCGGATCTATGTTCTGAGCCGGGTGGAATCGGTTCTTTGGCCGCCAATCGAACGGCTGGCCCTATCAGCAGGTGCGAATCGTCATCCGCTTCGCGTACTTGACTTGGCGACCGGCGGTGGCGATACGCCGATCGCTCTGGCTCGACACGCGGCGGCAAAGGCATTAAACGTCGAAATCGACGGTTGCGACATCAGCCCTCAAGCGATTGGCTATGCCAAACAGCGGGCTGCTGGCCGTGGCATCCGTGTGAATTTCTTCGTGCTTGATGTATTAAGGGACAGAATTCCTCCAGACTATGATGTGCTCTGCTGCTCGCTGTTCTTGCATCATCTCGATGAAACGGACGCACTTGCCTTGTTGAGGCGGATGGCCGCCGCCGCCCGGCGCCTGGTGCTGGTCGATGATCTGGTCCGGAACCGTCGGGGCTATCTCCTTGCTCTGGTTGGCTGCTACCTCTTGTCGAGTTCCAGGATTGTGCATCTTGATGGACCCTCCTCGGTCGCCGCAGCGTTCACGCCCAGCGAAGCGCTTTGCCTGGCGGAGAGCGCAGGGCTGCGGGGAACAAGCGTCACGGGGCACTGGCCACAGCGCTTCCTCCTTACCTGGAGTGTGCAATGATGCGGCCATGCCCTGGCCTCGAGGAGGTCGGCGCCACCGTCTGGGACGCGATCGTCCTGGGCGCCGGACCGGCGGGGACGATCGCTGCGCATCAACTCGCCAAGCGGGGCGCGCGCACGTTGCTGGTAGACAAGCGGTTGTTCCCCCGCCGCAAGGTCTGTGGGGCCTGCCTGAATGCGTCGGCACTAGGGGTCTTAAGATCCGTTGGCCTGGACGGCCAGTTGGCCGACCTGGGTGGAATCAAGCTGGATGATCTCGAACTAAGGTTCGCCGGCCGTTCCGCCCGGCTGGAGATGCCAGTAGGGATTGCCCTTTCGCGTGAGCGGCTCGACTCTGCTTTGGTGAGTCTGGCCCGCGACGCGGGCGCTGTTTTCCTGCCGCAGACCGAGGGCCTGGTTGGCTCACTCCAGGCCGACACGCGGAGCGTCGTACTGGTGCAAGCTGACCGATCGGTCACGGCCAGGGCTCGCGTGGTACTGGCCGCCACCGGGCTGGGCCAGGTTCGATTCGAGGCCGGATCGCCCGTCAAGAGCTGGTCCGCCGCTCGATCCCGCATCGGTGCCGGATGCATGGTCGACACTTTCCCCGACGATTACCGTCAGGGAACAGTCTTCATGACTGTGGGGAGGAGTGGCTATGTTGGGCTGGTTCGGGTGGAGGACGGACACTTGAATGTGGCGGCGGCGTTCAACAGGCAACATGTCAAGCGAAGCGGCAGCCCGGGAGCAGCGGCAAACAGGGTCTTGGTTGAGGCCGGCCTTGCGGCCGTGCCCGCCCTGGACCAGGCCGCCTGGCGAGGAACGGCTGCACTGACAAGACAGAGTCGACCCATCGCCGCGGAGCGGTTCTTCGTGCTAGGCGATGCGACCGGATACGTCGAGCCGTTCACAGGCGAGGGGATGGCCTGGGCCATGCTGTCCGGACAGGCCGTCGCGCCACTTGTCTGGCGGGGAATCCATTGCTGGGAGCCGGCGCTGGCGCGAACCTGGGTCTTGCTGCACCGCCGGCTTGTCAGACGCAAGCAATGTATTTGCAATTTGCTTGCGACCTTGCTTCACCACCCCGCGCTCGCCCACGTTGCTTTTGAGCTGATTGCGCGGGTTCCCGGAGTTGCCCGGTTCATTATCGAGCGAGTGAATGCCTCTTCCGCCCTTCCGCGAACGAGCTGAACTATGAGCATGCTAATCGCCGGCATTGGCACGGCTGTCCCACCGCATCGCATTTCGCAGGTTGATGCGGCCGAGATAGCCAAGCAGTATTCGTGCGAAACAGCCGCTCAGGAACGGCTCTTTCTGACGCTGTATCGGCGCGCCGGCGTCGACGGCCGAAATTGCGTGGTCCTCGACAAATCGGAGGGCCCACTGGACGGCCGGCAATCTTTCTACGGGTCGTCTGGCCCGACGACCCTGGATCGGATGCGGAAATACGAGCAGCAAGCCGGTTCAGTCGCGCTCGCCGCATGCAAAGCCGCCATGCGAGACGCGGCGATCGCCCCAGGCCGGATCACTCACCTGGTGACAGTCTCTTGCAGCGGATTCTTCGCGCCTGGATTCGACATCGGTCTGTTCAAGCAGTTATCCCTGCCGAGTGCGGTGGCTCGGACACATATTGGTTTCATGGGCTGTCAGGGCGCGCTGAACGGTCTGCGCGTGGCCCGAGCCTTCCTTGAGGCGGATCCGTCGGTTTGTGTCCTGCTCTGTGCTCTGGAGCTCTGCAGTCTGCACCATCAGTACGGATGGGACGCCGACAAGGTCGTGGCCAATGCCCTGTTCGCCGACGGAGCCGCCGCGGTCGTTGCTACCAATGACGAGTCTACCAATCCGCGGCGCTATCAACTGCTCGCCTCGGGCTCGACCGTGATCGACGATTCGGAAGACGCGATGTCGTGGCGTATCGGCAATCAGGGATTCGAGATGAGCCTTTCCCCGCGAGTTCCTGACTTGATCTGCCGACATCTCCGACCGTGGTTGGAGAAATGGCTGGGAGAATATGGTCTGGATCTGGCAAGAGTCGGTTCGTGGGCGGTCCATCCTGGCGGGCCGCGGATTCTGTCGGCTGTTTCCGAAGCTTTAGGCCTGGACCCGATCGCGCTGGATATCTCTCATCAAGTTCTGGCGGACCACGGCAACATGTCGTCCCCAACGATCCTGTTCATCCTCGATCGATTGCGTAAAGTCAAGGCTCCAAGACCATGCGTGACCCTCGCCTTCGGTCCAGGCCTGACCGCCGAGGCCGCTCTCCTGGCTTGATTGCCTTACTTCTTCCAGATCATTCAGCAGTTCCCGGCCTCCAAACTCGCGAGGCAGATCGCTTGCGTAACGGCATTCGGTTTGCATTCTCCCCATCATGGACCGAGCTATCGCTGGCGCGAGTTCCGAACAGGCTCGTTGAACCCCTTCGGAAAGGCGGACAAACTGATCATGGAAACTCAGCCACTAAATGAACGAGGCAACACGTTGATTCGCGCCGTCATCGCCCGCGTGCGGCATGACGTTTCGGACGTTTTGAGGGTCGTACTCGGTCGATCACGAGGTGATCGTTCGGAGAACGTCTTGGATCCACGCTTGTCGAGCCCTGCGAACGCAAGGGGTGAGGATGTCGTGGAACAAGCATCCGAGGACTCATTTCCTTCGAGTGATCCGCCGGGGTGGACGAGCACGGGCACGAAACACGGCTGAATACGAACGAAGGCAAAACGCGCTCTGCCGATCGTTGAAACCGCGGACCCACCGTCGCCGAGGATTTTGTTTCGGGGTGCCGTTGCGGCCGCTACTTTCCCGGGATGTCGAGCCAGCCTCGGGACATGTAGTCGCTGAGCGTGAGTGCAAGAAGAATCCCCAGCCAAAGCAATGACGCCAATGAGACGATCCAGGTTAAGTTATGAGTATAGTAGAGATGCATGAAGAAGAGCCCAATCAGAACCGCCTTGGCCACGGCGATCGCCATTGCCAGGGGAAGATGCAGAGACCCCAGGGGAAGATAAGCAGCCCCGACGGTCGCGAACAGCAAGATGAGCAGGGCAACAAAGATGGTGATATAGGTTCGGACGGGAACAACGTGCTCGCTCATAATTAGACATCAATCAAATAGAGAAGCGGATAGAGGAAGACCCACACCACGTCGACGAAATGCCAGTAGAGGCCGGCGACCTCCATTTGAGTCTTGCCAGATCCGGAAAGCCATCCCTTCCACGTCAGGAGCGCCATCACGCTGACGAGGGCGATGCCGACGATCAGATGAAACGCGTGCAGCCCCGTCATGAAAAAATAGAGAACGAAAAACATCTGGAACCGGCGAGGGTCAACCGGAAGCGTCGTGGACTCTGCAACCACCTGCGCTGGCATCCGGAAGTTCAAACCAGGGATCAAGAACTCGCGGTAGTCTTGATAATACTCGCCGGCCTTGACTCCGAGGAAGCATGCCCCGAGGGCCGCTGTGATGGCCAGGAACCAGAGCAGATCCCGGCGGTGGTGGAGTTGTGCGGCTCGAACAGCTAGAGCCATGGAGAGGCTGCTGCCCAGCAGAATCACGGTGTTGAGGCAGCCCAGAGCGACGTTGAGGTGCTTGCTGGCCAGCGCGATTTCCTGGGGCGAGGTCGCCCGGTAGACCGCATAGGCGGTGATCAGGCCGCCGAAAAACATGACCTCGGTTGCCAAGAACAACCACATGCCGACGGAGGACGCCTCGTGCTGCTGCTCGAGGTCGTCGAATTGCTCATCCAGGATCGGCTCTTCGTTCGGCGAGGCCGGCGGCCCGCTAGCTTGATGCGATGTTACCGTTTCCATCGATGGCCTCGGCTCCTTCGGGAGAGTATTGGTAAGGTCCCCGGGTCACAATCGGAATCTCGTCGAAGTTGTGAACGGGGGGCGGCGAGTCGGTCTGCCACTCCAGGCCAGAGGCTCGCCAGGGGTTGGGGCCCGCAGAAGGGGGTCTGCGCAGCGAAAACAGCAGGTAGGCCAACGGCAGCACGTATCCAACCGCGAGGATCGACGCGCCTGCCGTCGACAAGACGTTCAACACCTGGAACTCATCCGGATACTCGTAATAGCGGCGCGGCATCCCCAGGTAGCCGAGCACGAACTGGGGGAAGAACGTCAAGTTGAAGCCGATGAAAACCGTTAAGGCCGAGAGCTTGCCCAGCAGCTCGGGGTACATCCGTCCGCTCAGCTTGGGCCACCAGAAGTGGATGCCGCCCAGATAGGCCATGACTGCGCCCCCCACCATGATGTAGTGGAAATGGGCCACGACGAAGTACGTGTCGTGGACATGAACGTCGATGGCCGTCGTGGCGAGCATCAGTCCCGTTAATCCCCCCATCGTGAACAGGCCGATAAACCCCAGGGCATAAAGCATCGGCGTCTCAAGCCGGATCGATCCCTTGTACATGGTGGCCGTCCAGTTAAAGACCTTGATCGCCGATGGGATCGCCACCAAGAAGCTAAGGAACGAGAAGACCATTCCCGCGTACATCGACTGGCCCGAGACGAACATGTGATGGCCCCAGACCAGGAAACCCAGGACCGCGATGGCGACGCTGGAAAACGCGATCATCTTATAGCCGAAGATCGGCCGCCGCGAAAAGCATGGAACGATCTCAGCGACGACACCCATGCCGGGCAGGACCATGATGTACACCGCCGGGTGCGAGTAGAACCAGAAGAGGTGCTGGAACAGGATCGGATCGCCCCCTAAGGCGGGGTCGAAAATGCCGACGCGCAGCAACCGCTCGACGGCCACCAGCGCGACCGAAATGGCCAGCACGGGGGTCCCTAACACCATGATCAGGCTGGTTGCGTACAAGGCCCAGACGAACAAGGGTAGCCGGAACCACTTCATCCCAGGGGCCCGCATCGTGTGGACCGTCACGATGAAGTTCAGACCGGTCAAGATCGACGAGAAACCCGTGATGAACACCGCCGTCGCCGCCGGCACGACCATCGTGTTAGAAAACATCGTGCTGAACGGCGTATAGAATGTCCAGCCGGTGTCGACCCCGCCGAAGATCAGGATCACGATCGCGATCGAACCGCCGATCATGAAAATGTACCAGGAGAGCAGGTTCAGAATGGGGAAGGCCAAATCGCGGGCACCGATCATGAGCGGGATCAGAAAGTTGCCGAGCACGGTCGGGATCGACGGGACAAGGAAAAAGAAGATCATGACCACGCCGTGGAGCGTGAACAGGCGGTTATAGGCGTCCGGCGAGAAGAGGACGTCTCCCTTGGGCGTCATCAACTCCAGCCGCATGACGGTAGCCGCAGCCCCGCCTACGAAGAAGAAGAATGTGATCGAGGCCATGTACAACAACCCGATCCGCTTGTGATCGGTCGTCAGCAGCCACGATTTCAGCGTGTGTGCCTGGAGGTAATCTTCCTGAAACTCGATCGCCACCGCGCTCATTGAGTCGCCTCCTTCGCACCGATCGACTTGATATAGGCGATAATCTTCAGAAGGTCCGGTTCGTTGATCTGGCCCTCGAAGGAGGGCATCACCGGCTCGTATCCGGCCACCACCTCGGATTTGGGCCGCAGGATCGAGTCGCGGATGTAGCGATAGTCGGCCAGAGTGAACCGGACTTCATTGCCTTGCTGGACCGGGACGGGCCGCCCGAAGACCCCCTCCAGCTTCGGAGTATGGACGATCTGGCTGCCCCGGTGGCAGCCGGCGCAATGGTACTGGACGAACAGGCGTTCGCCCTGCTCGGCCATCGACGCGCCCGTCCCCGCCTGGGAGAGCCATTGCTCAAACTCGACCGGTTCCATTACGTAGACCCAGCCTCCCATGGTGGCATGATTGGTACCGCAATACTCGGCGCAGAACAGATGGTAGCGGCCGATCTTCGCCGGCTCGAACCACATCGTGGTGTAGCGCCCCGGCAGCACGTCCTGTTTCACCCGGAACGCTGGGACGAAGAAGCTGTGGATCACGTCCTGGGATGTCATCGTTAGCTTGATCGGCCGCCCCAAGGGGATGTGCAGCTCGTTGATCTCGGCTCGTCCCTCGGCATGCTGCGCGTGCCACATCCACTGCTTGCCGACCACGTAGACTTCGAGAGCGTCAACAGGCGGGTCGTAGATCTCATAGAATAGGATCGCCCCCCAGGCGAACATGATGAGCCCCAAGAGCAGCGGCACGCCGATCCAGATGATCTCGAGCGTCTTGTTACGACGTCGGTGGGTTCAAGCGATCCGCCGTCGACTTCTGGCGATAGCGCGCGGCCAAGGTCACGACCAGCACAAAAATCATCGCCGTGAAGAAGCCGGCAATGCCGAGCTCGAAGAAGTAGAGCGCATCGATGTGCTTCGCGATGGTCGATGCCCGGTCGGGAAACAAGGAGAAATTCCACATGGTGCTCGCCCCTGGCTCAGCGTGGCCCTTCGAGGTAATCCGACGAGTCATCCTGACCGGGGAAGTCACCTTGAGGGCCCGTCCTGCAGCGCTGATCCCGCTCGCGCCGGAACATCACGAACACGAAACTACCCAGCGCGACGGCTGTCGCGGTTCCCAAAACGCGGATCAGTCTGAGGATCGACAGCGTGTATTTGCCGGTAGCCGCGTCGTAATCGTAGCAGAGTAGGAGCAGCCGGCCGATCGGTGCGCCGACGCGGCCCTGGCGCGCCCGCTCGAGCACGGCCTGAAGTTCCTTGGCCGGGAAATCGATCCCGTAAAAGTAGCGGGCAACCCGGCCGTCGGGCGTTACCACAATCACGCCAGCCGCGTGCGAAAAGAGCTGGGTCCGCGGGTTGTACGTGTATCGAAACCCGATCGTCCGGGTCAGGGCCTCGATCGACGCCTCGTCGCCCGTCAAGAAGTGCCAGCCGGATTCGCTGCCGGGCCGGTCATAACGCTCCAGGTATGACAGCTTCTTCATGGCCGCCAACTCGGGCTTCTCGTCCGGATTGATGCTGACCGCCACGATGTCGAAGTCCTTGCCGGCGCCCTGCGACAGCGGCTTCAGGCTGCGGGTCAGGCCGTTCAATACCTGGTTGCAGAGCATCGGACATCGGTAGTAAACCGGCGCCAGGATCACTGGCCTGCGCCGAACAGGTCACCCAGAGTCAGTTCGATGCCGGAATCGTCGCGGAAACGGAGGCCTAGCGGCAGCTGCTCGCCGAGCTTCTGATCGAAGCCCACCTGGTTCACCACGTTGCCCGCGGTCTCCTGCGCCTGGACGTACGCCGAGCCGACCGCGACGCAGGCAAGCTCGAACGCGGTCCCCAGAATGAGGGATCGTGCGGTTCTCATGGTTTCCGGCCCTGTTTCGATTGAGGCTGATCGGTCTGGAGGTTCGGCTCTTCTCTTTTCGTCCCCGGTGGGATGAAGGTCCGCGGCGGCACGCCCGCGACGGGCGCAGTCGCGGCGACCTTGGGCAGCCCCGTCTTGGCCAGGATGTCCATCGCCCGCTCGACGGGGATATGGGCGATCCCGGCCTTGCGGTCGACCCATCCGTAGGAATCAACGCGGCGTTGCTCTTCCGCCCTCATGCGGGCCAAGTCAGTCGCGGGGTTCTCCTGCAGTCGGGGGGTCGGAAACCGGTCGACATCGATCGCAATTCGGCTGGGATAGAGCGAGGCTAGTCGTTGCTCCTGATCCGCGAAGTGCTTCATGACCAAGCCGAAGACGCTTTCGACCGCGATGCCCGTGACGACGAGCGCGATCGAGCAGATGATAATACCCCGCACCCCGATCGTGTTGGGCTCGTGGCCGCGTCTCGACCCGTCAATATGCCCCTGGGGAAATACGTCTTCCACTGTCATCAACCTCCTGCTCATGGCGGCGGGGGTGAAACGCCTACGCCGCCGTACTCGCAGTTATCTCTGCCCAAGTCCTCCGGCTTGCTCGATCACCTCGCTCAGGTTCGCGTCGTTGAGTGGGATAAGCGGCCGGCCCTTCAAGTGCCCGATGAAGAACGCTGTGCAGAGGCCGCCGATCCCGAACATAGCCACCAGGCAGAGCGGCAGCTCGACCCAGGGGATTCGCGGGCTGGCCGGGTCGGATGACGCCGGGACGACCAGCCAGATCAGATCGACCCAGTGCACCGCCAGTACCAGAATGGCCACTCGAACGATCAGCCGCGACTGCCGCTTGTTCTCGCGAAACAGCAACACGAAGAATGGCAGGAAGAAATGAAAGAGGCTCAGGGCCAGCGCCACCCATTGCCAGCCGCCGCGAGTTCGCCGCAAGTACCACGGAATCTCTTCCGGCAGGTTGCCACTCCAGATGATCAGGTACTGCATGAACGACATATAGGCCCAAAGCATGGTGAAAGTCAGCATCAGGTTGCCCAGGTCGTTGAGCCGATCGGGCGTCGCTGCCTCGGCCATTGGCTGGTTGGCGGACAAGAAGACCACGACGGCGATCATCATCGCCAAAGTCGCCAGCGCCTCGCCCACGACCACCAAGCAGCCATAGATCGTCGAGGACCAGTGTGGCTCCAGCGACATCAGCCAGTCGATCGCCGAGAATGTCCCGGTCAGAAACAGCAATGCGAGCCCCGGCCCGCTGAGCGACTGGAGCCAGCCGCTCGGGCGATGGTCGGCGCGCCTGTCCTGGTCGCTGGACAGACGGTTGAGGACAAATGTTAAGAAAAACCAGATCACGAAGTAGCCGATGGTCCGCATCAGGTAAAATTCAACGTTTAGATAGAGGCTCTTGTGCTGGAGCTCCGGGTCGTGGGCGACCTCCTCGGGCCGCGCCCAGGGATAGAGCCGCGACAAGCTCAGGGCGAGCGGCACGAACAATAATGCCAGCGGCAGGAGCGTCATTCCGCCCGACTCCATCGGCCGGCGCACCACCAGGCCCCACGAGCCGCCGACCAAGTGATGGAGCATCGTCAGACCGATGCAGCCCAAGGCCAGCCCGACCCAGAACGCATAAGCAACCAGGTACGCGGGCAAGAACTGCTCCGGCCAGAGCGACCAGGCCGCCAGGCTCAGGAAAAGCCCCAGGCCGCCAGCAACCAGCGCCCACGACTGGATCCGGTCGAGCCGGAGACGCAGCTCACCCGCAGCCATCATGTTGGTGCCGACGCTCATCGCTGGGACCTCGGTGGCGAATCTTCATCCGCGGCGGACAGTTGGTTCCGATCTTCGGCCGGCAGGTTAGCGGCCTCGGCGTGCTGGCTCAACTGAAGCACCCGGATGTACGTCGCGATGGCCCAACGGTCGCGCGGGGGAATCCGGGAGGCGTAGGAATACATGGTCCCGAACCCCCGCGTCATCACATCGAAGTAGTGGCCGATCGGCTGCTTACGTAGCTCTTCGCTGGAATACGGAGGCGGCGGGTTGAAGCCGCGCCGGACGATCATGCCCCGGCCGTCGCCGAGCTCGCCGTGGCAGGGGGTGCAGTAGATTCGAAAACGTTCCTGCCCGCGCTCGAGGACCGCTCTATCAACTGGAAAGGGAACCGTTTCGACAAGCTTGCCTTGAGACCAGCCCGTGGAGAAAACCTCATCCGGGGCACCGGCGGGCGCCTGCGCGCGCGGGTCGTCGCGCGGGATAGTGCCGGCGACCAGCGGCCGCGCCGACGAGCCGTCTTCGAAGAACGTACTGGGCTCGAAGGGCTCGTACCGAGGCTGCTCGTACATCTCGCTGCGACAGCCGGTGAGCAAGAGCCCAGCAAGACCAACGGCCGCAGCGAACCCGCAGGTCCGCAACCGCTCACTCCGTCGATCCGATCTCTTGTTCGCGATTCGTCGTCTCATCCCGGTGTCACTCCGCCTTCCTGAGATCTTTCAAAATGGGACCACGGAGATCGCCTTGGGTTTCGACTCTTCCAGGAATCGTCGCGTGCCCTCCCCATCGAACAGTGGGTCGCGGGCCTGGAGGCAGAGAAAGAACCGGTTCCGCGATGCCAGGGCGAAGCTGGGTACGTTGAAGACGGGATGGTGGGGCCGGGGCAATCCATTGAGCCCGAGCATGCCGAAGACCGCCGACATCGCCGCAAACAGCACCGTCATCTCGAACGTGATCGGGATGAACGCCGGCCAGCTATTGAGCGGGCGGCCGCCAATATCCAGGGGATAGTGAATCACCGCCGAAAACCACTGCATTAAAAAGCCGCAAAACCCACCGACCAGGCCGCCGATCAACACGATCGCCGCGATCCGATTGTGCCTGAACCCCAGCGCCTCGGCGAGCCCGTCTACCGGGAACGGCGTGTAGGCCTCCATCATCCGGTAGCCGTGCTCGTGGGCACGCCGGGTCGCCTCGAGAAGGTCGTCCGGACTGTCGAACTCGGCAATCAGTCCATAGGGACCTGTCAGGTCGGGAGCTGTCTTCATGATGCGCCTCCCTCGGTTGACTTCAGCTCCGCGCGCCGTTCCTCCTCTTGCTGCGTCTCGTGGACCAACTCGCGCATCTCGGTGATCGAGATGACCGGCAGAAATCGAATGAAAAGGAACATCAACGATAAGAACAGGCCGAGCGTGCCGTAGTACGTCGCATAATCCCAGAACGACCCGTGGTACATGCCCCACGACGAAGGGAGGAAGTCACGATGCAGGCTCGTGATCACGATCACATAGCGCTCCAGCCACATGCCGATGTTCACGAACAACGAGAGCACCCAGAGGCCCAGAACGCTGGTCCTCACCGATCGGAACCAGAGGAGCTGGGGAATGAACACATTGCACGTTAGCATCATCCAATACGTATGAGCATATGGTCCGAATGGTCGATTAGCGATCTGAACGAATTCCTCGTATGGGTTCTGGCTGTACCAGGCCGTGAAGGCTTCCATCAGGTAGCCGTAGGCCACGATCAAGCCGGTTGCCAGCATGACCTTGGCCATGTTTTCGAGATGGCGCATCGTGATGAAATCGTGCAGGCCGAAAGCAGCCCGGAGCGGGACGGCGATGGTCACGACCATGGCGAATCCCGAAAAGATAGCACCGGCGACGAAGTAGGGTGGGAAGATTGTGGAGTGCCAGCCCGGCAGGATCGCGACCGTGAAATCGAGCGACACGACCGAGTGGACCGAAACAACCAGCGGCGTCGCCAGACCGGCCAGGAGCAGGTAGGCCGTACGGTAGCGATGCCAGTGCCGCGCCGAGCCCCGCCAGCCCATGGCCAGGAAGCCGTAGATGAATTGTGCCCAGCGGTTCTTGGCCCGATCTCGCAAGGTGGCCAGGTCGGGGATCAGCCCGACGTACCAGAACAAGAGCGACACGGTCCCGTACGTCGAGACCGCGAAAACATCCCAAATCAGTGGGCTGCGCCACTGGGGCCATAAGGCCATGGTATTGGGATAAGGAAGCAGCCAGTAAAAAACCCAAGGGCGACCCAGATGGAGTAGCGGAAAGAGCCCCGCGCAGGCCACGGCAAACAACGTCATCGCCTCGGCGAAGCGGTTGATCGAGGTCCGCCAGTCCTGCCTGAGCAACAAGAGGATCGCCGAGATCAACGTCCCGGCGTGGCCGATGCCGATCCACCACACGAAGTTGACGATCGCGAACCCCCACATCACCGGCACGTCGATTCCCCAGATCCCGACGCCGTGGACCAACAGTACGGTGACCGCCAGCAGCAAGAGCATGGTCAGGGCAAACCCGATTCCCATGCCCAGGAACCAACGCCAGTTGTAAGGCCGGACCAGCACCAGCGCGCTGATCTTATCGGTGACGGAACCGAAGGTGTGCCCGGGCGCGAGGACGGGCGAGGCATCTCCCCCGTTCTCAGACTCAGGATCGCTGTGAGTCATGGCGGGTTAGAGCCTCTATCTCGGGATTGGGATTACGCAATTTGGCCAGGTACGTGGTACGCGGCCGGGTGTTCAGCTCCGACAGCAAGCCGTAATTGCGCGGGCTGGCCTTGGCCTTGGCCACAGCGTCTCTTTATCATTGATGTCGCCGAACACGATGGCCCGGCTGGGGCAGACGGCCTGGCACGCGGTCACGACCTCGTCCCCCCTGACGGTGCGATCCTGGATCTCAGCGGCGATCCGTACCTCGTTGATCCGCTGGACGCAGTAGGTGCATTTCTCCATCACCCCGCGCGGCCGCACGGTCACGTCGGGGTTCCGCATCAGCTTCAGGCTGAGTGTCTCCTCGTCGGAGTACTGGAAGAAGTTGAACCGACGCACCTTGTACGGGCAATTGTTCGAGCAGTATCGCGTCCCGACGCATCGATTGTACGTCATCTCGTTGAGCCCCTCAGCGCTGTGCGTCGTCGCCCCCACCGGGCAGACGATCTCGCAAGGGGCCTTTTCACAGTGCACGCAGGCCACCGGTTGGAAGTCGATCGGGGGATTCTCTTCGCTTTGGCCTTCGAAGTAACGATCGATGCGGATCCAATGCATCTCACGCGAGGCGAGCACCTGGTCGCGGCCGACGACCGGAATGTTGTTCTCGGCCTGACATGCGGTGACACAGGCCCCGCAGCCGGTACAGGTATTGAGATTGATCACCATGCCCCAGGCGTAGCCCATCCCCTCTTCGCGGCGCTGTTGTGGGGCCGGATCGTCGAAGAGGCTTGGCCCGCGCCCCCGGTCCTGCTCGTGCACCTGGGCGAAGTCGTTGGCCTTCTGGTAGGTCGCGAGGCCGGCGACTCGAATTGGCTCGCGAGCCTCCATCCGATGGTGGTGCTGAGTGGCAGCCAGGCGGTGTTGCATGTCCGTCTTGACCACCTCGAGCCCGGAACTGAACCACGGTTCGTCCGCAGTTCTTAGCCCATAAACATCGACGCCGACGCCGTTCCCCACCCGGCCCGCGCGCCGGCGGCCATAACCCAGCGTGACGGTGACTGAACGATCGGCCTGACCCGGCATGATATAGGCCGGAATCCGCACTTTCCGCCCACCCTGTCGTAGCTCGACAATGTCACCCTCTTCGACTCCCAACCGGCTCGCCTGGGCCGGGCTGATCAGAGCGGAGTTGTCCCAGGTCAGGCGCGTCAGTGGCCTGGGCAGCTCCTGGAGCCAGGCGTTGTTGGCGAATCGCCCGTCCCACACGGCCGGATCGGGCCGGAAGACGAGCTCCAAACCGGCGCTCTCGCTGGCGGGTGGCGCAGGGCTTGGGATATCATTGCCGCGCGGGGAGACCGCCTTGGGCTTCCGAGCCGTGCCGGCGAGCGTGCCCGAGCGGAGGGCCTGGTGCCAGGCTGATTCAAAGTCGCCGGGGAGCGATTGGCGCCCCCAGTACTCGCGTACGATCTCCAGACCCGACCGGCCCGGCTCGCCCAGCATAAGCGCCAGCACTTCGAGCGCGGACTTGCCACCGTAAAGCGGCGCGATTAAGGGCTGCTGGATCGTTGCGGTCCCATCGAAGGCCCGCAGATCGCCCCAGGACTCGAGGCTGTGGGCCTCGGGGACGTGCCAGTGACAGAGCTGCGCGGTCTCGTCGTCGTATAGCCCCAGGTGGATCCGCAGGTTGATCTTGTCGCCGGCGAGTGCCTGGGCGAAGTGGAAATCGGCCGGGGCGTCGTAGGCCGGGTTGCCTCCGACGATGATGAGCGTGTCGACGGCACCGGCGTCGATGTCCCCGATCAACGCGCGCAGTGAGCCGACCTGATCGGCCGGGCCTTCATCAATGCGAGGGAGGTAATCGACGGTGTTGCCTGTGTTGCCCAACGCATGGTTGATCAGGTGGGCCAGCGCGTGGACCTCCTTCGGCTGCGTGTCGCCCGCGATGACCAGGCCCCTTCCGCCGGCGCCCTTCAGGTCGCGCGCCATCGCATCGATCCATTGGTCGTGCTGGGCGAGCCGATCCGGGAGCGTGATCTTGTCCGGCGCGGAAGACCCGCCGACACCAACCACACCGGCGATGGCCCGGACGATCGGGGCAATGTCTTGCGCCGCGATAGGCAGCCGGTGATCGGCCGAGGCGCCGGTGATGGTCGGCGTGCACTCGATGGAGTACAGCCGGTTCATGGGAACCAAGGCCGGGGCCTCATCCGACCGACGACCGAGGATATAATTGCGCTGAGACTGCTCCGGCTCGCGACGGCGCGGCGAACGCCCGCGCATCCTTGAGCCGGCCCGGTCCCCACGCCAGAAAGTCGGCGTCGAGAGCGACGACCACGTCCGCCTTATCCAGATGATAAACCGGCTCCATCTCTTCGCCGAACGCCTGCCGGCAGCCGGCCTGAACGGCGTCACGCGTAATGGGCTCATAAGCATGCCACTTCGCCTCCGGAAAATGTTCTTGCAGCCGCCGGAGCTGGTCGGCCAGAGTGGGAGAGGTGATCGTCTGAGTCAAGATCCGCAGGCCGGCGCCCTTGGTCCTCACCTTCTCCTCGCGAAGCGACAGCAGGAAGGTCTCGAACCTGTCCCAGGTTTCGATCCGGCCGTCACGAGTCACCACTTGAGAGCGGTCCGGGTCGTACAACGAAAGTATCGCGGCTTGAGCGAACGCGTCGGTGGCGCCCAGGCTGGCCGGATGATCGGGGTTTCCTTCAATCTTGGTGGGCCTCCCCATCTGGCTCTCGACAAGGACCCCGAAGGCAAACCCATTCATCGAGACCGCCGTGCTGAAGAACAGCGGTTTACCCGGAACGAGCTGCTCGGGGGCTTCCACGTAAGGCACGATCGACTCGGTTGGCTGAGTTGCGCAGCCGCTTAGGCCCCCCAGGGCTATCGAGGCCCCCATCAATCGCAAGAACTCCCGGCGGCTGGAGGGGTCATCTTGCAGCGCCACGAGATGTGATAACCATTGATCCTGATCCGGCCGGGGTGCGCCGTTCTCAGCCCGCTCGTCAAGGCTTCGCCAGAAGTGCGGACCGACCGAGAGGATCGGCAGCTCGCCTCCTGCGGAGGAGGCATCGGTCAACGTCGGGTCAGGTTCGGGTCGTGGTTTCATCGATGGCACACCGAGCAATTGGTCAACCGATCAACTTCGATATGCTCCCGCTCGATCAAATCGCGTCCGATCTCGAGCTGTTCCCGGACCGGAGGGTCCCAATCCACATTGAAGACCTCGCGCTGCTGCCGGAGATGGCGTTCGGGATGCCGATGGCACTCCAGGCACCATTCCATGGTCAGCGGCTCCTCCTTCCACATGATGGGCATCTTATCAACGCGACCGTGGCAGCTCACGCACCCGATCCCCTTGTGGATATGGATGGCGTGGTTGAAATAGACAAAATCTGGGAGGTTGTGGACCCGGGTCCAGACGATGGGCTGCTTCGTGGCCAGGCTGGTCCGCACGGGCTCCAGCAAGGGGCTCGTCGCCCAGATCTGGGAATGACACGTCATGCACGTGTGCGTCGGCGGCAGCCCCGCGAATGAGGAGGTCTCCACTGTCGAGTGGCAGTACCGGCAATCAAGCCCCAGGCCTCGCACGTGATGCTCGTGCGAGAATGGCACCGGCTGTTCGCGAATCACCCGGACCCCGGTCTGGTAAGGAGACCGGATCAGAAGGTAAGTCACAATCAGCAGGCACAGCGGGCCCACCGCCATGCCGAAGAGAGTCAGCCGAGAGAGCGTGTTGGCACTCGGATGGAAAATCTGGGGCATCCAGCTCTCCGTAGGAATTCAAGTCATTGCCGATATCGCGAAGACGTGCATGAAGATACCATTCCAATGGGCCACTGTTAGACACCCATCAGGTACACGAATCTTGTTCCAAAGGTCATCAGAGTTTATCAGGAAAATTGAAAGAGTAAATCCGCTCGGTGCAGCTCCGGCGGCGATCAGCTTTAATCTGAGGTTCCCGACCGGTTTTGTGGTTAATCTCGTAGCGGTGCAGTGGACGCGGCGGTCGTGACGGGCATTGTCTGAATCCGGCCAAATCCTCATCCGGATACACTCGTTGGGACGGTCGACAAAGTCGGGCAAGACGCGTCCCGTGATCTCATGCCACCGACCATCTGGAGACTGGACAACGATATGCGGTGGATATCTAATTGTGACGAGGGCTCGGCCGCGTCGCGACCGAGCCCGTCGCCGGTCATCCGCTTGGTCGACATCGTCCCCACGCCCGGATTCTTGGATGCTCAAGAGTTTACTTCGGCTGTGGCTTGCAACCTTCTTGATCCTGGGGGCGTCGGCGGTGTTGCTAGTTGACCGACCGCGAGCGCCCACGCGGCGTGGCGTCGTCGGGGCCGGGTTCGGAGTCGCCCGGTAGGGTCCGCTCTGTCGCGTTGTTCCAACATGTCTCGCAAGCGACCATCGAGGAGGGGGTCCGTGGTGTGCTGGCGGGGCTGGCGGCATCGGGATTCCAGGAGGGCCGGACGATCCGTGTTCGCCGCTACAACGCCCAAGGGGACGCCGCGACGTCAAATGCGATCGCCCGGGCGATTATCGGGGGTGATGACGAGCTGATCATTACCCTGACAACGCCCAGCCTCCAGGCGGTGGCCGGGGCCAACCGGGAGGCGAAACGTCAGCACGTCTTCGGGATGGTGAGCGACCCTGTCGCGGCCGGCGTCGGCATCTCACGTGACGACCCGATGAAGCACCCCCCCTACATGGTCGGCCTCGGGACGATGCAGCCGGTGGCCGACACGTTCCAGATGGCCCGACGGCTCGCTCCTCGACTGGCGAAGGTCGGAGTCGCCTGGAACCCTTCGGAGGCGAATTCGGAAGCCGGCACAAAGCTCGCGCGGATGGTCTGCAAGGACCTAAGAATCGAGCTGCTCGAGGCAAACGTCGATGGCTCCACGGGAGTCCGGGAGGCAGTCGCCGCGCTCGACGGCCGGGGGGCCGAGGCGGTCTGGGTCGGGGGCGACAATACTGTGCTTTCCTCGCTCGACGCCGTGATCGGCCCGGCGCGGGCGGCGGGCGTGCCGGTCTTCACAAGCGTCCCCGGGTGCGCCGCACAAGGGGCCTTGTTCGACTTAGGAGCGGACTATCACCGGGTTGGCGAGTCGATCGGTCGACTGGCCGCCCGCGTGCTGGGGGGCCAGTCGCCTGCGGACATGCCCATTCTTTACGAGGTCCCACCCGAGTTCTGGATCAATCGCCTCGCGCTCGAGGCGGCAAACTGGGGGTTGGTCGTTCCCGCCTGAGGTCGTCGCCCAGGCCGACGTCGTTGTCGATAAGCGCGGACCGGTCCGACTCCACCCGCGCGAGGACGTCGCGGCGCGGCCGCCAGCGTCGGGGTCGTCGCGAACCTGGAGGATCGGCCTGGCCTCGTACAGCGAGTCGCGCACACTGGAGGAGGTTATTGAGGGGTGGCGTCGGGGTCTAAAGGAGTCCGGCCTCATCGAGGGGAAGGACTACACCACGAACTACCGCAACGCCCAGGGCGACATCGCCACGCTCAACGCTCTGGTCGACGAGCTCAACGGCAGCGAGACTGACCTGGTCGTCAGCATCTCCACGCCGGCGTTGCAGACCGCGCTCGGGAAGGTGAACCTGAAGCCAGTCGTGTTTGCAGGTGTACTCGATCCCGTCGCCGCGGGTGCAGGAAAGTCGGACTCGGAACACCGGCCGAACGTGACCGGGGTTTACCTCGCCTTTCCCTTTGGTGCGATGGCCCGAACGGTCCGCGAAGTATTGCCTCAAGCACGCCGGGTCGGCACCCTCTTCGCGCCCGGGGAGGTCAACTCCGTCCTGGCCCGACAACGTTTCGAGGAGCCGCTCCAGCGTGAAGGGCTGAAGCTGATAAGTCTACCAGTCAGCGGCCCGAGCGATGTCAGCGACGCGACCCTCACGCTCTGCCAGTCAGGTGTCGACGTTCTCTGCCAGATCTCTGACAACCTGAGCAACTCTTCATTCCCGGCGATCGCCCGCGCGTGCGAGATGGCCAAGACGCCGCTCTTTTCGCTCTCGCCGTCGCTCGTGAAGGGAGGGGCCGTGCTGGGCTTGGGCACCGACTTCGCGGAGAACGGCCGCGAGGCCGGCCTGCTCGTCGCCGAGGTCATTCGCGGCAAGGATCCCGCGCGCATTCCGTTCCAGGCCACGACCAAGGTGCGCCGCTCGGTGAACCTCGACAACGCCCGGCGGCTCGGGGTCTCGGTCCCGGCCGCATGGGTCAAGACGGCTGACGAGGTCATTCCCGCTCGACCTGGGACGCCATAAAGGACGCGTCATGGACTGCCAGATCCGCCGCGTCGCCGACGTCGCCGAGTTGCTCCTCGTCGGAAGTCTCGACTCGTCTTGGTCATCGTATCTCTCGGACCGGATCGACGAAGTGGTTCGGAGCGGGGCGCTGGACGTCCGCGTCGACATGGCGGGCATCTCGTACCTCAGCTCGAACGGAATCGCTCTCCTAGTCCGCTACCACAAACAGTTGCGGAAGATCGGCGGTCGGTTCCGGATCGTGGCCGACTCCGAGGCGGTCGGGCGTGTTCTCCGGCTGACCGGTGCCGACAAGTTCCTCAACGACGATGGGCCATCCCCGGCGCCCGGGGCAGATCCAGCGGCCCGTGGCATGGCGATCGAGCGCGAGGGCATGTTTCTCGAGGTCTTCCCGAACGCGAGCCACCGCGACGCCGATCTCCTCGAGCTGATCGGCGACCCCGCGCGGCTCCCAAGGCGCGGCTACGACGCGGAGGACGAGCGCATATGGATGGCGGTTCCGGGGGCCGTGGCCTTTGGCCTTGGCGCCCTGGGTCCGACCTTCGAGGCCTGTCGCGGGCGGTTCGGGGAGTTCCTGGCGGTCGCGGGTGTGGCGGCCTACCGGCCGAGCGCGGGGCCGGGACGGCCCGACTTTGAGCATGCGGCCGGCGCGTTCGTTCCCGGGGTGCGCCTGCTCTACGGACTGGCGTTCCCGGCGGAGCGGGCGGATTTGATTCGCTTCGAGGCGAAAGGGGAACCCGGGAGCGCCTCCGTCGCCTTGAGCCAGCTTGCCGAGGCCTGTCTGGACCAGGCTGGGGGCGACGTGGTAGGCGTTGTGCTCGCCGGCGAGACCGACGGGTTGGTTGGCGCTGCGATGAGGCGGTCGCCGGTCGGGCTCCCCGCCGGGCTTGACCCTTTCACCCACCCCGAAGTACGCGACTGGCTCTCGCTGACGCCAGAGCCCGAGCACGCCAGGAGCACGGCCCTAGTCGCCGGGGTGGCGGCCCGGGAGGTGGGCAGGGCGTATCGCCATTCGTTCGGCCACTCGCGGGGGCGTCGCCGCCTAGTATCCACGGCCACTTCCACGCCGCGATCCTCCCGTACCGACCGCTTCCAGGCGGCGCCGTCGCGCTCGCGGCGACGGTCTCACACCTCTTCGAGCCCGGCCGCATCGACACAATCCTCCACCTGCTTTCTGACTCGCGGCCAATTCTCGGGGCAGGTGAGAGCAGGTTTACCCGGGGGGCTATCTGGTCCGTCCCTCTGGTTGTCGAAGGGGAGGCGAGGTAGCCATGACGTTGCTAATCGGGTCGTGGACGCTCGGGCTGATCCTGGCGCTGCTGGCGCTCGGGGTGTTCGTCAGCTTTCGGATCTTCGCCTTCCCCGACATCACGGCCGACGGATCGTTGACGCTCGGGGCGGCCGTCGCCGCAGCCCTGGTGGAGCGGGGCTATTCTCCTTGGATGGCCACCGCCGCCTCGGTGCTCGCCGGCGCCTTCGCCGGCGGGACGACGGGCGTCCTGCATACCCGGTTCCAGATCAACGGGCTACTCGCCGGCATCCTCGTCGCCACCGCCCTTTACTCGGTCAATCTCCACGTCATGGGGCGGAGCAATATCCCGCTCCTCGATGCCCGGACAGTCGGCACCGACCTGGCGGCAGCCATCGAGAGAATAGCCGGCCCGGTCGTGACCGTCCGCCTCCTCGGCTGGGAGGTTCGGTTCCTTGACGCAGTCAACTTGGCCGCAGCCGGGCTCCTCGTCGCCGCCCTCGCGTGGGCGCTCCGAGTCTTCTTGAAAACGGGCCTGGGAACCGCGATGCGGGCGACCGGAGACAACCCCCGGATGATCCGGGCCCTGAGTGTCGACGTGGGCCGGATGATCACCCTTGGGTTGATGATGTCCAACGCGCTGGTTGCTCTCTCGGGCGCGATCCTGGCGCAGTACCAGGGGTTCGCCGATATCCAAATGGGCATCGGCATGATCGTCTGGGGCCTGGCGAGCGTCATCCTGGGTCAGGCCCTCGTCGGCGATAGCGGCCTGGGGCTGTCGATCTGCGGCGTGGTCTTGGGGTCACTCCTCTTCCGGCTGATGGTGGCTCTGGCGTTGCGCTGGGGGCTAAACCCGAACGACCTGAAACTGATCACGGCCGGCTTTGTGTTCGCGGCCCTGGTGCTGCCCAAGTTATTCGCTCGGCCGGATCCGGCCGAGTCCCGGGGCACGACCGTCTGGAGGAGTTTGATCATGGCGCTGCTCGAGCTGGACGGGGTGTTCAAGACGTTCAACCCCGGTACCCCTGACGAGGTACGCGCCCTGCGGGGCGTCGATCTGACGGTCGAGCCCGGGAGCTTTGTCGTGGTGATCGGGACCAACGGCTCGGGGAAGAGCACGACCTTGAACTCAGTCGCTGGGTCGTTCCGTGTCGACGCCGGCACGATCCGGCTGGCAGGCAACGAGATCACCCATTGGCCGGAGCACCGACGCGCGAGGCTGATCGGTCGAGTCTTTCAGGACCCACTGGCCGGCACCTCGCCGTCGCTCTCGATCGCCGAGAACCTCGCCCTGGCTTCCCGTCGCGGCCTTCGCCGCGGTCTCGGCTGGGCGGTGTCCCGGGGCAAGGTCGCTGAGTTCCGCGAGCGAGTCGGGCCGCTCGGAATGGGCCTGGAAGACCGGCTCGACAACCCGATCGGCAGCCTCTCCGGGGGCCAACGCCAAGCACTGACCCTGCTCATGGCCACGTACCGACGACCCGAGCTGCTCCTGCTGGACGAGCACACCGCCGCGCTCGACCCACGGAGCGCCGAGCAGGTCATCCGGCTCACTGACCAAGTAGTCCGCCGCCAGCACCTTACTACCCTGATGGTCACCCACTCGATGGCCCACGCTGCCTCGCTCGGAGACCGGCTGATCATGGCGCATCAGGGCCGCCTGATCTTCGACGTTTCCGGGGCCGCGAAACATCGCCTCCGTCCCCACGACCTGCTCGAGAAGTTCGAAGAACTCCGCCGCTCCGACCAGCTCGACGAGTCCGCGGCCCGCCTGCTTCGCGCCGTCTATGTCTGAAATGCCGGGTGAGCATTCCAACCCGGGCATTTTGCGGATAGACTCAGCGGGCGATATCAATCAGTGAGATCGGTCCTCCGATACCGGGAGCCAGCGTTTCTCGGATCGTGGAGCAGTCATGATTGTTGGAGTTCCCCGCGAGAGCTACCCTGGCGAGCGTCGCGTGGCGCTGGTGCCAGCGGTTGTTCCTGCCCTCTTGAAAGCGGGTCTGCAAGTCATCGTCGAGGCCGGGGCCGGCGTCGGGGCGGGCTATCCGGATGCCGAGTATAACGCCCGGGGAGCGCAAATCGTTGCGGGACGAGATGCCGTTTTCGACACCGCGAACATCATCATCCAGGTCTTGTGCCCCGGCTCGAACGACCGCACCGGCGACGACGATCTTCCTCGTCTCCGCCAGGGCCAAGTCTTAATCGGGATTCCTCCGGCCCCTGGGGTCAATCGACACAATTCGGGCCATTGCCAGTAAGGGGGTCACGTCGTTTGCCGTTGAGCTGATACCGCGGACCACGCGAGCACAGAGTATGGACGCGCTGTCGTCGATGGCGACGATCTGCGGCTACAAGGCGGTCATCGTGGCCGCTGACACGTTGCCGCGATTGTTCCCAATGCTCACCACGGCGGCGGGCACAATTACCCCGGCGCGGGTTCTGATCATCGGGGCCGGCGTGGCCGGACTGCAGGCCATCGCGACGGCACGCCGCCTGGGCGCGGTCACCTTCGCGTACGACTTGCGGCCCGCCGCCAAAGAGCAGGTACTGAGTCTCGGCGGGCGATTTGTCGAGCTTCCCGTCGAGGTCAAGGACGCCGAAGACCCGCGGGTTATGCGCGGGCACAGGACGAAGCTTTCTACCAGCGACAGCGCGAACTGCTCGGCCGTGTCGTGGCGGAAAGCGACATCGTCATCACCGCCGCCGTGGTCCCCGGCAAGAAATCACCGGTACTGGTCACCAGGGAGATGGTCGCACAGATGGCTCCTGGCTCCGTGATCGTCGATCTGGCCTCGGAACGCGGGGGAAACTGCGAGCTGACCCGGCCCGGTGAGAGCGTGGTCGAGCACGGCGTTACCCTGATTGGCGCGTACAACCTCGCCAGTTCGGTGCCGTACCACGCCAGCCAGATGTACGCTCGAAACCTGAGCGCTTTCTTGCTCCATGTCGTGCGGGACGGAAAGCTGCAAGTCGACCGCACCGACGAAATCATCAGCGACACATTGCTGACGCATGGGGGCGTGGTTGTCAACCCCCGAGTGCGCGAGTTCTTCGCACTGCCGGAGATTTCGACCGCTGGAGGAGGTGGTTTATGAACACTGGAACTTTTTCCCAGCCTTTATGTTTTCATGCTGGCGGCATTCATCGGCTTCGAGGTGATTCGCCGGGTCTCGCCACTGCTTCACACGCCACTGATGTCGCTGACCAACGCCCTGGACGCGATCGCCATTGTGGGGGCGATCATCCTTGCCGGTGAGGGGAAGAGCACGCTCGCGACCGTGTTTGGAACCATTGCGATCGTTGCGGCCATGAGTAATGTCGTGGGCGGGTTCGTGATCACGGATCGGATGCTCAGAATGTTCAAGTCGAGCGTCAGGAAGTAAGGACGGCAATGACCCGCAGTGAATACATAATCGAGCTGGCTTACCTTGTCGCCACGGCCCTGTTCATTCTTCGCCTTGAAATGGATGAGCTCGCCGAGCACGGCGCGGCGCGGCGTCCGCGCCGGAGAAGTGGGAATGCTTCTGGCCATCGCCGGCACGCTTTTCCATCAAGGGATCGTTGACTACAAATGGATCGCGATCGCCCTGGTGCTGGGCACGGTGATCGGCGTGCCCTTGGGCATGGTGCGGATGACCGCCGTGCCCCAGCGCACGGCGCTGAGCCATGCGTTTGGTGCGCTCTGCGTCACGCTCGTCGGCACGGCGGAATACTATCTGCATGCGCCACAGGTCGACCGCTACCTGATGGCGGTGGTGGGGCTGGAGGTCATCCTGGGCTCGCTCACCTTCACGGGCAGCCTGATGGCCGCGGGGAAACTTCAGGAGTTCTTGCAGCAACGGCCGCTCACGTTTCGGGGACAAAATATTGTCAACCTCGGCATCCTGGCTCTGGCCTTGACGCTTGCCGCTTACCTTGTCGTCGATCCCGCGCAGGCCTGGCTTTTCCCCTCGATGGTCGTGATCGCACTCAGTTTCGGCGTGTTGATGATCGCCCCGATCGGCGGCGCCGACATGCCGACTGTGATCTCGCTCTTGAATTCCTATGCCGGCCTTTCCGCCGCCGCCATGGGCTTTGTGCTCAACAGCAAGTTGCTGATCATCGCCGGGGCGCTTGACGGCGCGTCGGGATTTATTCTCTCCATGAACATGTCCAAGGCGATGAACCGCTCGTTCACCAATGTGCTTTTTGGAGCCTTCGGTAAAGAGCAGACCGGGGCCGAGAGTGGCCAGCAGGCGCGCCCGGTCCGCAGCGCAACCGCCGATGAGGCCGCGGCGATTCTGGCAGCGGCCAGTAAGGTGGTGATCGTGCCTGGTTACGGCATGGCGGTTGCTCAGGCACAACACAAGGTGCGCGAGCTGTTCGACGTCTTGACCCGGCGAGGCATCGATGTCAAGTTCGCCATCCATCCTGTGGCCGGACGAATGCCCGGTCACATGAATGTGTTGCTTGCCGAGGCCGACATTCCCTACGACCATCTGCTGAGCATGGAGGACATCAACGGCGATTTCCCCCAGACCGACGTCGCGCTCGTGATCGGGGCCAATGATGTGACGAACCCAGCCGCGCGCAACGACGCCTCCAGCCCGATCTACGGCATGCCGATTCTCGATGTGGACAAGGCGCGCACGGTTATGGTAATCAAGCGCGGGATGAGCCCGGGATTCGCAGGCATTGACAACCCACTTTACTATCTCGACAGGACCCTGATGCTCTTCGGCGATGCGCGAGCATTCGCGGGCTCGATTGTCCGTGAGCTTGCCGGCGGCGACCATCACTGAGTTTTGGTTGCACCGGATTGTCTCAGGCGAGGGAGAAACGGGGCATGGACGATCGACGACGGGGACACTTTCGTCCCGTTCCCCGTCGCCCGGTGCTCGCACTGGCGGCGTTTCTGGGCATCCTTTTCGAGGTAATTGCAAATCAGCCGGCGGTCGCGGACGACGGCTCCATTCTCCTGACCTCTGCCGCACAGCAAGGGACGTTCAACGTCGGCGCCGCAAATGCTGCCGTCACCCGGGCGACCGATCCGGAAGCCGGCGACGATATCCTCAAGCTGAATTATATGATTCCACCGGGCACGACCGCTGGAATCTATGCAAAAGCATTTCCCGCTGACTTGAGCGCGAAGCCGGATCGACGTCGCGCGGCTGGCGATCAAGGCGGAAGAGCCCAATCAAGCCCGCCAGCTTACCGCGGCGATCGAGATCAAGGGCGCGGCGGGCCTGCAGCGAATCCCCCTGGACATTCGGTCTGATTGGAGCCCCGTCGAGCAGATCATCGACTGGCCGGCGATCGGGACAGTGAAGGAGGTCGTCCTGCTGGTCAATAGCAAGAGCGATCGTGATCCCGCGGCTGGCACAATCCTGATCGACGTCCGGTTCCAGCGGCTTTCAGTGCTTCGGAAATTGAGCCTGTCGACGGGCGGGCGATTCGCAGGCGTGTTACTGGCAAGCCTGCTGGTTGCGATGCTGACGACGCTGCCTCGACGGGCGGGAGGCCGGCGGTCGGAAGACGCCAGCCTCAAGACAGAGACACCGGCCGGACAGGCGCCTTGGGACAGAACCCCGGGCCTCCACCAGCTCATAGGAGATTTTGTCCGCGGCGCCGGGGTTGTGCTGATCGCATGGCTCGCGATCGAGACATTCCTCCTCGGCTCCAGGGGCCCATTGGAAGCCGGTTGGACTGCAATAGGCCTTGCAATCGCGGGCGGGGTGCTCGCCGAGTACTGGAAATTCGGCCTCAGCGGCAAGCATCTGACCGTCCTGGAGGCATTCCAGAACGTGCTCGCAACGGGACTGCTGGCAACCTCCGCAAGCTCGCTGGCCATTCTTCAAGCGCCCACGTCCTGGTCCGAGCTGGTCCGCTTGAGCCAGACGGTCGCGGCAACCGCACAACTGGTCTATCACGCGGTCAACGCTTACCGGATCGCGTCCTCTGGCAAGCACCTGGGTGCCGCTGCCGCCGCTCTGATCGTTGGCACTCCGTACGTTGTTGGCGGCCTTGCGGTGCTCGAATCCGCCGGCCTGATGCAAGCTCTCGGGGCCGGCCTGACCCTGGGGTTCCTGGAAACACAGCCGGCGGTGCTGGAATTCCTGGGACGGGTCTTCGTTATCTTCTGCTTCAACGAGGCCGTGGCTCAGGGGCTTGGCCTGGCAACGCAGGGTTCGGTTCTGAAGTCTCCCCGTGCACATGCCTCAATGTTGGCGGTCGCGTTTGCCGCCGTCGCGGCCTTCTGGATCGCGGCACTCGGGTCGGGAGCGTCCGTGGCCGATTGGCCGTCCGTGGAGCGGCTGTTCGCCGTCGTGCTGACCACCGTTCTGTCGCAAGCCGGTCTGTGGGCCGAGGCCTACCTCATTACCGGCATGATCTTGGACGCGGTGCATGGACAGGCACCGTCCGGGGACTCTGCAATCAGCCATCCCATAAAGGGCATGAAGAAGGGGATGGTTTACAGCGGCGTGTTCATGGGCAGCCTCTACACCCTGGGGCTGCTCTGGGAGGTGCCGTTGCTCCGCTCGCTGGCCGAAAGTTACTCGATCATTGCCGCCGTGATTCTGGGCGCGAGCCTTTTCCCGCTGATCAAGACGATCATCGAAACGTTCGACGGCAGCCCGCCGTTCTTCCGCCGGCTGCGGCGAAACTACCTCGACCCGCTGCTTGCACTTCGCGGAAGCGTGATCGGGCTGGGGCTGGGGTATGGCCTGGTGATCGAGCTACCCGAAAAGGAGCTAGCGACACGAGCCTGCTTCGGCTTTGCCTGCGGTGCTCTCGCCTACGCCGGAATCGATTTGCTTAGAGACGGCCTTCTTGCCTCACGCAGGCGCGGCAGGGTTCAGTCGTTGCGTTATTACATTGCGCATGCGCTGCTTGGCGGCTTCATAGGAGCGGCCATAGGATTTTATCTCGACGCCGCGCAGGTTGGAGTGGTGGTCACCAAGTTTCACCGCTACCTGGCCGTGGGTCGTCCGCCGGAACTTTTCGAGATATACCCACTCGTCAGCAAGTGGGGGCATCTTACTCTGGGAACGGTCGAGGGCGGTGCGAGCCTGCTGCTCATGGAGGCGCTGGCGGGAGTGATTAGCTGGTCGACTGCCTCCTGGCTCTTTGCAATCAACCGCACCTTCATGAGGGCCTATTTCTGGAAAGACACGGCACCGATCCGAAGCCTTTTCACGAGCGAAGGCCTGGTCCAGCTCGGGGAGAATATGATCCAGGTTCTCCGCTGGGGGATCTGGATGTCGCCGATCATCAATTCGTTCCTGCGGCCCATGGCAGAGCCGACCTGGTACAACCAGGACGGCGCCATCCGCACCATGATCGCGACGTATGAGGATCTGACGCTATCACGCGACGCGTTTCGCGCCTGGAGTCTGCTCGTCTTCATCAACCTGCTGGCGTATGACTCCGTGCGGATTCTCATCTGGCTGGATCATATGGGCCTGCGGGTGGCCACGCTCGTGAACCTGAGCTTCCTTGGCATGGACGAGCTCGAACGGCGGCTGGCTCGCTTGCTTGCTCCGGCGGCAACGGCCCGTTGCATTCCCGAGGGAGTCAAGCGGTTCACCACATGGGGCCCTTTGCTAATCCCCTTCTATATCCCCCGCGGCAAAGACTGGGACCAAGCCTGGAGCGCTGCCGAGGCGATTCACAGCCGTGCGCCGGGCGGGTTCTTCGCCACACTGCTCGCCCAACCTCTCGCAGGGAAACTCCTTTTCGGGGCCGGGGCCATCGCCGTCTTGACGGCTTTCTTCTCGACCATGCGCTGGCTGCAAGCCCGCTGGGGATCACCATCGCCATCGTTGCTTTCGCTGAAGCACTCAGAATACGAGGTGGTGTTCAGAGAAGACGGTGCAGTTCTCAGCCTAACTCAGGGACAAGGCTATGACCTCAGCCGCTGCTCTTACGACTTGCTGGATCCCGCGGGGCGAGCACTCTTCCTGGTGGATGCGCCCGCTGACGCGCAACGTCCTGCACGCGCATGGCCGGTCGTCGGAAACGTCCCGGGCGAGCTCGCCGAAAGATCGCGATACGAGGGCGATGGCCAGAGCGTGAAGATCAGCAATAGTACAGACAATTTCCGAACGACCGTCGAGATTTCCCTGCCGGGACAGAGGGATGCCGCGGAGCTCTGGACCATCACCGTGGAGAACGGGACCGACTCCGCGCGATCGCTCAAGGTCGTTCCCTACCTGGAATGGGTTCTCAATCGCCCGGAGGCCGACCGCGGTCATACCCAGTACAACCGGCTCTTTGCCGAGATCGAGTACGCAAGCGGCCTGCACGCCGTGCTTGCCTGGGACAAGCACGCAAAGGCCATGGGTGTCCTTGCCTCGGACCTTGCCCCGGAGGGTTTTCTCTCCTCGCGGATGGATTTCATCGGCCGCGCCCGCAGCCTCTGGACCTCGCGGGTGCTCGAAACCCTGGCATTCTCTAAAGCTCTGGACACCCCGGCCCACCCGACCTTGGATCCGATTGGCAGCCTGCTCATCGGCCTGACCATCCCGGCGCGGGGCTCTTCCCGGGTTCGCCTGCTGATCGGGCTGGTCCAGGAGAGGAGTCAGGCAGTCGACCTGATTGCCCGCCACCTGCAGATCGGCCTTGCCGGTTCTCGCCTCGCGGCTCGTCCCCATGAACTGGTCCATCCGATCGGGCATGGCGAGATCCCCCCAGGTGTTGAGCAGCCCTACGCGGAGTTCTCCGAGGATGGCCGCAATCTGCTGGTGCACACCCCCTTCACGCCACGGCCCTTTGATCACTCCATGTCCAATGTGCTGGGACATGTCACGGTGGTGACCAATCGCGGGCTGCACACGAGCTCGAGCGTTAACTCGCAGCAGAACAGGCTGACGCCGGACTGGGCGGATATCGTCACCCGCGAACTTCCCGGCGAGGCATTTTACCTCTACGATCCCGATCAGCAGGAGTGGTACTCGCCGACCTATCATCCGCTTAACGACGCCGGCGCGACCCATGAAGCCGAGTTCAGCGTGGACGGCACCGCGAACTTCCGCATGGCGCGGGCAGCCATCGCAACCGAGCTGACCGTCTTCGTGCCTCCTCACGAACCCGTTGGAGTTTACCTGCTAACGGTCAGAAACGGGTCAAGCTCGACCAGGAGGATGCGGTTCGCTGCCTATTTCCAGATGGTCCTCGCGGGCCAGCCTGAATATTCCGGTCCGCTCAGGATCAGCCGCGACCCGTCGTTAAATGCACTCCTTTTCGAAAACCCCCGCAACACGTACCGCACGGGACCGGCTTTCGCGGCGATCTCAGAGCGGCCAGAGCTGATCGAAACGCGCCGGGGCCGCTTCTTCGGAACCGGGCGGAGCGTGGCTCATCCACTCCTGGTCGAACGCGGTGAGCCGGAACCCGGGGCGATTCTGGACGAACCGGCCCATCGCGGCACTGCTGGCCGCTCTGGAAATCCCCGCGTACGCAGAGCATACGGTGGTTGTGATCCTGGGACAAACCGATGACCGGCAAGCAGCAAAGGCAGTCATCACCAGGTACCAGGATGTCGGCGCGGCTCGCGCCTCGCTGGAGGAAACCAGGAGGTGGTGGCTCGACCTGATGAGTACGCTCCAGGTTCAGACCAACCAGCCGAGATTCGATGGTTACCTGAACTGGCTGAAATACCAGGCCCTCGCCGAGCGCATCTGGGCCCGGCGCGGGTTCTATCAGGCCAGTGGGGCGTACGGCTTTCGAGATCAACTTCAGGACTCTGTCAATCTGATGTGGATGGACCCAGCCGTGGCGCGGAGGCAGATCCTGCTGCACGCCTCTCAGCAGTTTACCGAGGGCGACGTGGTCCACTGGTTCCATCGCTTGCAAGACGGGCGGACCGGATTCGTCGGCAGAACCCACGCTTCAGACAACCTGCTGTGGCTGGCCTGGGGAGTTGTCGAGTACGTTGACGCAACCGGCGACGAATCGCTCTTGGACGAGATGACCCCCTACCTGGAGGCGGAGCAACCGTTCGAGCCGCTCCCCGGCGGCAAGCAAGGAATCGGGTTCGATCCCTTGCGTTCTCCGATGGAAGATACCGTCTACCGGCACTGCATGAAAGCCATCGATCTGGTCCTCAACCATCGCCTGGGCGCGCGGGGCCTGCCACTGATGGGCACTGGCGACTGGAACGACGGCCTTGACGAGATCGGCAGCCAGGGGCGAGGAGAGAGTGTCTGGCTGGGGTTCTTCCTGTCTTACATCCTCGAGCGGATGGCCGGCGGAATAATCGAAAAGCAAGAAGGGCCCGGTCGTCAGGACTATTATCGCCGCCGCCTGGGAGCTCTCAAGGAAGCCATCGAACAGACGTGGAGAGGCGACCGCTATCTTCGCGCCATCCACGACGATGGCACGGAAATCGGGGTCGAAGGGAGCGGCGTCTGGGAGATCGACGCGCTCACAGCCGCCTGGGCCGTTATGTCGGCCATCAACCCCCGGCGCGGGCAGATCGTGTTCGAGACGGCCATGCGCATCCTCGAAAGAGAAAAGACCATCCTGCTGGGATGGCCTCCGCTGCGCGCGGACAACAAGCCCTACCTCGGCCGGAGCAGTGTTTATCCGGAAGGCGTTCGGGAAAACGGCATGTACTGCCATGGCGCTTCAATGGCTGGTCGGAGCCGCGCGAATTCTCGCAGAGCGGTCCCAGCGCGACGGAAACGACGAGGAAGCCCGCCAATACCTCGAGACAGCGCAACGGCTCTGGCTCAAAATCTCGCCGCTTCCCCACACCGTGACCGGTGAGATCGAAACCTACGGCGGCCAGCCCAATAAGCAAGCCGCCGATATGGTCACGACGTTCGACCCAGGCCGAATGATCTGGAACGGCTATACGGGGGCGGCTGGCTGGATGTTCCGACAGGCCCTTGAAGGTGTGCTGGGCCTGCGCCTCCAAGCCGGGCGTATCGTGCCTGCTCGTGCGTTCGGACCCGGCAGTTCCGGCGAGCTGAGCGTCATCGGCATCATGCGGGATACGACGATCAGTCCTTTCGAACGTCCCGCGATCCAGCGCGGCTCCGAGCGACGCAGTACAAGTGGTTCAGCGACCCAATCGAGTGGCCAATCGCAAGTGCCGACATTGCGAGGACGACGCTGATGAGCTTGATCTTGAGACGAGTGAAATATGCCTGGAAAGGGCAGTGCTGCGCGGCAATGAGCGTGGTTTTCGTCCTTGCAGCATTTGCATCTGTGGTGAACCCAATGAGCCATGCCCCTACCGATGAACCTGGGCAAACCGCTGCCGGAGTAACGCAGTTCCATTTCCCGACCCTTCCTCCGTCGCATCGCCACGCACGCGAGTTGCTCGCCAACGCAATGCGTTACATCGCCCCGGACAGCGGCATGATCGATCACGCTTCGGGCTATCCGGTCGAGGGTTGGAACCAGGACCCGGCAAACGGACTTTATCTTCGCTCATTCACCCAGCTGACCGCCATCGGCCAGTACATGGAGCTGCTTGCCAACATCATCGCCGGCACCTGCGACACCTCCTTCCTCTCCCGCAAGCAAGCGCTTGCAAACCTGGCTCACCTGGTCAAGAGCCTGCGCCAGGATCAGCGCGACCCCAATCTCAGCGCGGGGAACTTACTAGGGAACTTCCTCGATCTGGCCACCGGCAAGCGCAAGGGCCCGCTGGCCGTGGATGTTGAAAAGCACAAGTTCCAGGCCGCATTTAACCGGGATAAGGCCGAATCGATCTGGAAGGCCCTTCAGGTCAAGGGGTGGATCATTCCGCGCAGCAATGACCTTGAGGCCGACATCGTGCGATCGGCGCAGTACGGCTCGGAGCATTTCGACGGCGCCCTGGCTCCATTCAGCGACGAGCCGACGAAGACAAAGATCATGGATATCCTCGACCAGCGCGTAGTCATGGTGGTGTTCATTGACAACGCGAACCTGTCCGCCGCCGTCGCGAAAACCATCGGCGCGCTGCTGAAGCCAGCAATCAAGGACGATGCGGAAATCCGCGAGCAGCGACAAGAACTGGAACGCTTCCTGGAGGATCAGCAAGCAGGATACGCGCGAGCTCTACGACCCCAAGGCTTGCCAGTTCTATTTCGGTCGGGACGCCACCAAGGCTCGGCATTTCGGCTGGGTGGACTTGCAGGGGAAATGGGTCACGGGCCATGTGGATTACCTGGTCAATGAATTCCGCGGCCCCGCCACGTTCGTTGTGACACGATTCGGGCTTCCCATCGAAGCCATCAAGAACCTGGGCTTCAAGATGAAGCCGTACCGGATGCAGGATGCTCGCGACGTCTTCGTCCTGGCTCCCTGGGAAGGATCTGCGTTCCAGGCCTTGGGACTTGAGCTAGCGATGACGGAACTCGAGCGTCCAAGCTGGCGCAAACTCTTGGAGAACGTCGTGGACGTCGAGATCGATTATTCCTGCCGCAACAAGCTTGCCGGTTTTCTGTCCGAGTCGTACAGCGGGGAAGGTGTTCAGTATACCGGCAGGGTTGGCATTCCCGACATCACGGTCTCCCCCCTGCCCCGGATCACCGACGCGGCCTCGCTTTATACCCTGGGTGCAGCCTACTCGGTTGCGCCGGAGAAAGTCGAGCAGTTCCTGGCTACGAACTGGACAGTTATTTCGACCCTGCTCACCGAGCACGGACCGTGGGAGGGGCTCAAGGGCGCCCACCAGAAAGTGATCCGCTTCCAGACCACGGCGCACACGTTGGCGCTCATTCTGGGACTCCTCGGAACGGGATCGGATCACATGAAAGCGTATCTGGAATTCAAGGGCCTTCGTTCCAGGTTGGACGCGATCTTCGAGCCTGGAGAGGACGTGGATCTTCTCTCCAGCGGCACACAGGTCTTCGCATGGAACGGCAAGGAGAGCCAGATTCAATCCTCTCGGGAGAAGGCGGCTTTCCACGTCCGGACCGACCGGATCAGCAATGCCGGGATCGCCTTCGTGCCGGGCAGTTCGGGACCCGCGAAGCTCTCAGGCGGACTGTTGAGCCTGCACTATCGCTCATCGGTTCCGATCGACCAGGCTATCATCACTCTCAAGGCGGCAGGCAGCGACGCGGCCGCTTTAGCTTTGATTCCGACACAGATCTTCTGCCAATTCGCCAAGACGGGTGGCCAGGACCACGAGCTGCGGATTCCCCTTCCGGCCACTCCCGGCCTGGCGCAAATCAACGAAGTCGTCATCACCTTCGGTCCTCAATCACAAGGTCAACCCTTGGATCTTTCCGTCACGCATTTGGGGGTCGTGCCCATCGTCGGGCAAGGTGTTCGGCTTCCCAAAATATTGAAATGATAACCTGCCCTGGTCGGCACTATGATGAAGATGAACACTCCGGCAGAGGGATCCGACCGATGGCACCTGAATCAACAGCAGCACCGAGACTGGTCCATTTTCTCCGCAAGAGTGACTCGACAACGCGATTTTCTGAGGAAGAACTCCTGAAGCGGTTCGTTTCCGGGATCGAGGAGCGGGCTGAAGCCGCCTTCGCCGAATTGATCCGTCGGTTTGGTCCCATCGTGCAACGCGTCTGTGTCGACGTATTGCGTGATCCCGATGCGGCTCAGGATGCGGCTCAGGCGGTGTTCCTGGTGCTGGCCAGGAGAGCCGGATCGATCCGGAAGCCCGCATCGCTTGGCCCCTGGCTGCATGGCGTCGCCTGCCGCGTTGCCCGCAAAGCTCGTAGCGAATCAACCCGAAGAAAGGCCGCAGAGCGCAGGAAGGCCGAGCTCATCCACGAGCGTCAGTTGGCCGAGTCGAGGCACGAACCCATGGATTACGCCGACCTGCACGAGGCGATCGATCAACTGCCTGAAAAGTATCGACGACCCATCATCCTTTGCTACCTGCAGGGGCAAACCCAAATGCAGGCCGCGCAGGCGCTCGGCTGGCCCCTGGGCACGGTGCAGATTCGCATGCACCGAGGCCGGGAACAGTTGCGCTCAAGGCTCATGCGCCGAGATGCCAGTCTGAGCAAGTCCGCGCTCTTGATGTCGCTCACCACCGCTCCTCCCGTGCCTGCGCGAAGCTGGAGCGAGGCGACGGCCCGCGCCGCCGTCCGGTTTGCCGCCGGCAAGGAAACAGCTGGACTGGTCACGCCGGCAGTGACCCGGCTGGTCCAATCTATACTACCCGCCAAGCTTTGCGGTCCTGTCATGGCCTTTGCGTTGGCGCCGATCGTGCTATTGTTCGCCGGGACAATTCTCTCCTTGCGCAGGACCGCGACGGACACTGTTCAAGTCACATCTTCACGTTTTGGTTCCGAGGTCTCGAAGGCGAACCCCGTCGAACCCCGATCGGCGCCGAAGTACTTGGTTCGGAAAACTTCGGTCGCGATTGTGGTCAAGAATGATCAGTGTCCCTGCGTCCGTGAACCGAGACCGCGAGCAATTGAGAGAGCAACCCGCCACTAAGTTGCCTCTGTCGGACCCGGATGTCGATGATCAGGCCCTCTCGCGAATACCATCTTCGTCAAGCCGACCCCAGAGTCTGGCCGACATTGGCCATCGGCCCGAGAAAGAAATCGACACAGGACGAGAGCTGTTCGAGAGAGTTTGGGTGAAAGATGACCCGCGCGGCCACGGGGGCGATGGTCTCGGGCCTGTGTTCAACGGGCAGTCCTGCGTTGCCTGTCACAACCAGGGAGGTTCCGGGGGCGCGGGAGGCATCGAACGCAATATCGAGATTGCGAATCTGGCAGGCAACCGTAATGAGAGCACTGGTTTCTCGTATCCCCGTAATCTTTGGTTCTCCTACTCGTTCAGCATGGACTTCGGAGCTGGACGAATTGAGTACCGAATGGGCGGCCAGCCCAATGCACAGCCGCGTCGTCAAACGCATGTCGATTCGCAAGACAAGGCCGCCATTCATCCCGGCTTCCGTGCTGCACGAAGCGTGGTGTTGCACCGCTCCGGAACCGATTCGGCATATGAGGCCTGGCGCGGATCGGTACCCGGACGACACGGGCCCATCTCGGTCCAAACGTCGGAGCGGAACCCGCCCCCACTATTCGGCGCGGGTCTGATCGACGCGCTTTCGGACGAGGTGATCGAAGCGGCCGCAAAGCGCAAAGCCCCTGGCTCGTCGTCGGTCAGAGGCCGCGTCAGACGGCTCCAGGACGGACGGATTGGCCGTTTCGGTTGGAAGGCCCAAACGGCAACACTCGAAGAGTTCGTCCTCTCCGCGGCGGCCGGAGAGATTGGACTTGAGGTCCCCGGCCGTCGTCAGGCGGCTGACCCCCGCAACCCCGGCCTCGGTGCCCCGGGACTTGATATGGATGCAGCGGAATGCAAAGCCCTGGTTAGCTATGTGCGAAGCCTGCGCGTTCCTGTCGCCCTCAAGCCGGTCGACGATAAGCATGCGGCACAGTTCAAGTCGGGCGAGGAAACCTTCAAGTCGATAGGTTGCACCAACTGCCACCTGGCGAAGCTTGGTGATGTCACTGGGATCTATAGTGATCTCTTGCTGCACGACATGGGCTCTCGACTCGCCGATGCCGATGCCTATACCGTGTTCGTGAGCGGTCCACCGAATGCCGACATTGGAGACGTCCTGGGCGATCCACGCACAGGCTCAACCTCCGCATCGGCTCGGGAGTGGCGCACCCCACCTCTCTGGGGCCTTCGTGACTCCAGTCCTTATCTCCACGATGGCCGGGCTGCGAACATCGATCAGGCCGTCGCTCTGCACGGCGGCCAGGGCGCGGCCTCTGCGAAACGTTACGCGGAGCTCTCCTCCCGGCGGAAGCAAAACCTCGAGGCGTTCCTCATGTCACTTTCCGCACCATCGCCGGAACAATGATGATCCGATGTCGGTCCAGCCGACTACAGCACTCTCGAACGCTTGTCTGAGGACTTGCCGCGCCTGGAAACGCCGATTGCAAGAGACGGCAGATCCCGTGTAATCAGATCTGGTTCGAATTCCTCGACAACTGGGTTTCCAGGCCCTAGTCAGCCACATGTCACTCAAGCCATATAGGCATCCTCGACGGCTCGCCGGTAGGTCTGTTCCAGATCCACGCTGACGGCGGCCTCGACCGTCAGCGGTAGCGTGGCATTGGGCAGCGGTCGGCCGGGGTTCAGCGGTCGGCGCCAGATAGCGAGGATGCGGCCGCCGGTCGCCGCTGGCTCCCCGACGCGATAGCTCACAGCCATGGGAGGTGGACTCGACGGCTGCCGGACCTGCAATTCCTCGGCTATGCGATCGGCGAAGGAGAATCCCGTGGGACGTTGGTGAACGTCTACCAGCAGCAGGTTTACCCCTTCCAGCAAGTAGCCCACATACCGCGTCAGATAACCTGAGCGAAGGACCAGACGATCTTTGTTGCGTGGCGAAACCAACTCCAGCGCCGCCACCAGGCGGCCCTGGCACTCGACGAACACACTCGTCTCCGGATCGAGAATCGCTACCGCGACCTCCTCGTCCGGCGCCTCGAACGATGACGATGGAATCAAGGGATCCGCCGTACTCGCTGCTGGCTCCTCCGCCCACTGGCGAACGTTCACATCGGGTTTTTCCACCGGAGCGCCGATGGCCACGGTCAGAGCCGCGCCGATGTACGCCCGGTAACCGGCTGGTAGCCGTGGCTTCACCCAGCGTAATAGTTCGGTAATCCAAAGATGATGAACGCCTTCCCAGCCTCGGCGGTCGGTCCAGTCATGCAATGGCATACGATTCTTCTTTCACGGCGCCAACTGCGCCATTCGTCGGCATCCACGCGAGTGATAATCCGTCCTCACATTACGACAACGACCAAGCCTTGGCCCCTGGCTCCTGGGATCTCGAAGGACCGCCTTCACGCCGTCACGACCAAGGTCTGGCACGGGATGAGGTTCAAGCCCGACTTCTGGTACGGCCGCGGTTCCGGCTGGGCGAAGCCGTTCAGGTCGATAGTGCGGGCGCGGAGCTCGTACGAGCCGGGCGCCAGACCTCCCAGCGCGCGGTCCATGGTACGGTGCTGAAAAGCAATGGCCAGTCCCTGGGTTTGCCGGTGTTCGGGTCGAAGCCCCAGACTTCCCTTGGCGAGGTTCCCGCGGGGAGTACCGTTTCCCAGTCGTAAGGCGGCGGCATCAGATCACAGCGACGCCAGTTCGCTGTCTTCCAGACAGGGTCGTTGTCGGCAAGCTTACCTTCGGCTCCCGTACCTCGTCGCAACCAGAATTCAACTCTCTTGAGACCCGACCACCCGACCATGGCCGTTCCCTCAATGACGATCTGCTCGCCGACCTTGAACGAGAGCGAGCCCCTGCCCAGATAGGCGGCCGTCTTCAAGTACGATTCGGGGTCGTTGTTCTGAAGCGCGTAACTATCGTTGGCCTGATAGTCGTTGGTTAGGACAATCCTTTGCAGCCACTTGATCGACTTGAAACCGTGGGCCCATGGCACGACCATGCGGACCGGCCCTCCGCGCTTCAGAGGAATCTCCCTACCATTGAGCCGATAGGCCACCAGCGGCGGCGGCTCCCACGGGGGCGTCTCCATCACCCGGTTGTAGGCCAGCGAGGACTGGAAGAGCTGGGCCGCGTCGTTGTTGTGGAACCCCCAGTAGTAGACCCGGCGCACGTTTTCGACCTCGCCGACTCGCCGGATCAGCTCGCGCAACGGCACGCCCTCCCAGAGTCCCTGGCCGAGCGGGAAGGGAATGTTGTTGCACTGCATGGCCTTCAAGTACTTGACGCCGTGTGACTTCCCCAGTTCCACGAGCCCGGCAAAATCGAGTCGCCGAGCCGTCGTCCAGGCGAGATGGTCGTGCGACCCGCGATGACCCGTCACTCACGATCTCCAGCCGCCAGGTCGATGGCGTGAGTCGGGCTCTGAAGAGGGCCTCACCCTGGAGGGAGAATGGCTTGGGGTTGCCGCGACTGACGTCGACGAACTCGCCGGGCTCGGTCAGGAACGAGCTGGAGGCCTTATGACTGGCTCTGGCGGACTCATGGTCGTCGGTACCGATCACGGCCTCGGCCTCTACACGCTGCCTCGTCAGTCCCGTCGACAACCCTACTGCAGCGGTGATTCCGAGAAAATGACGCCGATTGGTCGACGCGCACATGGAAATGGTCCTTCGGTTCGAGGTCCAATCCGTCTTATCGACGCGAACGGAACAACCGACCATCTGAATCTATTTGAATCGAGTCTACCAGTTTTGGAAAGTAGTGGGGTTTGCTTCCCAAGCGAGAGTCTGAGACGATTCCCAGACATTAAGACTGCCAGATTCGAGGAACGGCCATGAACCGACGCAGATTTCTTGCCGCAACGTCTTCGATCGCGACAATGTCCACTGTGATCGCCGGGCAGCCGAAAGCAAGAGACGACGAACCCGAGATCCGACGCGTTATTCAGGAATACGTCGACGCGCGCGAGGCCCGCGACCCCAGGGCCATCGAGCCGTTGTTCACTCCCGACGCCGATCAGCTTGTCTCGGACGGTACCTGGCGGAAGGGGCGTGCTCAGCTCGTCAGCGGAATGCTGGAATCGTCACGGAAAAACCCGGCCAAGCGAATCATCTCGGTCCAATCGATCAGGGTGCTTGCGCTCGATGTCGCCGTTGCCGACGGACGGTATACGCAGGCGGCTCGCGACGGAGGCAAGGATCGGGAGATGTGGACGGCCATCATTCTGAAGCGGGGGTCGGACGGCTGGCGAATCGCGGCGATTCGGAACATGCTGCCGGCCACCCCGGGATAGAAACGTGAAGCCAGGACCCGCGGCTCGGACCGTGTTGGATTGAATGAGGGGCGTTCTAACCGGGGCGTACACAAGTCACTTGCTGGAAGACGCCGATTTCACGACTTCAAAGCGGTCCTCGAGCCCACCCTCACTGCACGTCCCCACAAAGACGCGGAATTCACCCGGCTCGACTACGTACTGGAGCTGGCGATTGTATAGACCAAGGCGTTCCGGGCCGAGCTCGAAGCGAACGGGCTTTGTCTCACCCGCCTGAAGCGAGACGCGCTCGAAGCCGGCGAGCTCTTTCACGGGACGCGCAACGCTGGCGTCCACGTCGCGGATGTAGAGCTGGACGACCTCGTCGCCCGCGCGATCGCCAATATTCTGAACGTCCACGCTCACTGTGAGCCGGCCATCGGGCGGGATGGCTCGGCGGCTCAGTTTCAAATTGGAGAGCTGGAAGCGGGTGTAACTGAGCCCGTGGCCGAAGGCGAAGAGGGGTTCGGTGGGTGCGTCCAGGTATTTCGAGGTGTACTTGTTGTCGGCTTGCGAAGGCCGGCCCGTACTAAGGTGGTTGTAGTAAAGCGGCACCTGCCCAACGACGCGCGGAAACGTCACGGGCAGCTTGCCTCCCGGATTCACGATGCCGAAAAGGACATCGGCGATGGCATTTCCCCCCTGAGTTCCTGGAAGCCAGGCTTCCAGGATCGCGCGAACATGGTCAGCGACCCAGCCCACAGTCAAGGGCCGGCCGTTAAATAACACAACGACCGTGGGCGTGCCGGTTGCGTGCACCGCCTTGATCAGATCGAGCTGGTGACCGGGCAGGTCAAGCGAGCTGCGCGATGCGGCCTCGCCGCTCATCGCGGACGCTTCACCCACGGCGACGATCGCCAGCCCCGCCTGGCGTGCCAGGCGAACCGCCTCGTCGAAACCAGCCGTTGAGCCTCCTTCGATCTCGCAACCCCTGGCGTGAGCGACGGTCATCCCTGTTCGCCCGGCGGCCCTCGCCCGGATGCCCTCGAGCAAGGTCACCACGTCCTCGACCCGGCCGTCACCACGCCAGCTACTGAGGGGGGCATCCCGGTCATCGGCCAGCGGGCCGAGCACGGCGATCGAGCGGATTTGGGGCTTCAATGGCAGCACGCCTTGATCGTTCTTGAGCAGCACCAGTGAGCGGCCTGTGATTTCCCGGGCGGCTGTTCGATGTTCCGCGGCCTCAACGATCTCGGCCTCGCGGGCCTCGTCCGCGTAGGGCCGGTCGAACAGTCCGAGGCGGAACTTGACCCGGAGGACCCGGCGCACGGCCTCGTCGAGCACCGGACGGGGTATCACCCTCTGCTCCACCAATTCGCAGAGGTGACTACCGAACAGGCGGCTCACCATCTCCATGTCAATGCCCGCCATCAGAGCCTGGCGGGCCGCGTCGCTACCGTCCGCGGCGACGCCGTGGGCGAGCAGCTCCTTGATCGACTCGTAGTCGCTGATTACGAGCCCATCGAAGTGCCATTCCTTGCGAAGGACCTGCGTGAGTGTGAACGGGTTCGCCGAGGCCGGCACGCCGTTGATGGTGTTGAACGAGCTCATGACGGATCCCGCGCCCGCTTCCAGCGCGGCCTGGAACGGAGGGAAGTAAATAGTGCGCAAGGTCTGCTCGGACAGGTCCACGCTGTTGTAATCCCGACCTCCTTCCGCAGCTCCATAGGCGACCCAGTGCTTGGCGCAGGCGAGAATCCTGTCCACGGCCGACGGATCGTCTCCCTGAAATCCGCGAACCCGGGCCCGCGCAATGACGGCCCCCAGGTAAGGATCTTCCCCCGACCCCTCCGAGATTCGCCCCCAACGTGGATCGCGAGCGATATCGACCATCGGCGCGAAGGTCCATTTGAGTCCCGTGGCGGCAGCTTCCGCAGCCGCGATCCGCGACGATCGCTCGATGGCCGCCGGATCCCAGCTAGAAGCCTCCCCCAGGGGGATCGGGAAGATTGTGCGATAGCCGTGAATCACATCGAAACCAAAAAGCAGCGGGATTTTCAGCCGCGATTGCTCGACGGCGATGCGCTGGGCTGCGTTGATATTTCTCGCTCCGCGCACATTGAGAAACGAACCGACCAGTCCCTTGGGAATGAGGTCGCGGTGTTCATCACGAACTCGCCAGACTTTGGGAACGCTATCGAGTTGCTGCAACTGGCCTACCTTTTCCTGGAGTGTCATCTGCGCCACCAATTGATCGACGCGCCGCTCGATTTCCTGGCTGGGCGGCGCCGGCCCGGTGGCCGCACATATCATCACGGCGATGAGCAGAGGCGGGACGATCCGGGCCTGGCTTGCTCGTGACGAGTGAGCTGCTCTTTTCATGGCGATCATGCTCTGAGGGTCGTTGACCAGCATCGAGGCGAGATAGAAAATACGGCAACGTGGCTGAACCCTATCGTGTTCCTTCGTAGGAGAGCCCATGCCCAAGATCGTACTGCTGCGCCACGGCGAAAGCACCTGGAACAAGGAGAATCTCTTCACCGGATGGACCGACGTCGATCTCTCCGAACACGGAAAGAACGAGGCAACGCGAGCCGGTGAGCTGCTCAAGGCCGAAGGGCTCACCTTCGATGTCGCGTTCTGCTCGGTGCTCAAGCGGGCGATTCGGACCCTCTGGATCGCACTCGATGAGCTGGACTTGATGTGGATACCGATCGAACACTCATGGCGTCTCAACGAGCGCCATTACGGGGCCTTGCAGGGCCTCAACAAGGCACAGACAGCGGCCAAGTACGGCGATGAGCAGGTCCTGCTTTGGCGGCGGAGCTATGATGTACCGCCGCCCCCCCTGGAAGAGTCCGATCCACGTTTCCCTGGCAGCGATCCCCGCTACCAGAGGTTAAGCAAGGCCGAACTGCCGCGGACCGAATGCCTCAAGGATACCGTAGCACGCTTTCTTCCGTACTCGCACCAGACGATCGTGCCCACCATCCGGAGAGGCAACAAAGTGATCATCGCCGCCCATGGCAATAGCCTGCGGGCGCTGGTTAAGTATCTCGACATGATCTCCGACCAGGACATCGTCAGTCTGAATATTCCCACGGGCGTGCCACTTGTCTATGAGCTCGACGCACAGCTCAAGCCGACCAGTCACTATTACCTGGGCGATCCCGAGGAGATTGCCAGCGCGGCGGCGGCCGTGGCCGCACAGGGGAAATCAGCTCAGAACAGGGTGTAGATAAAGGGCGCGGCCGCTGTGCTCGATAAGAAGATCAGCACGCCCAAAAGCAGCATGGTGATCACAATGGGCAACAGCCACCACTTCTTGTTTTGCTTGAGAAACGCCCAGAATTCGCTGAGCAAGCTCTCACCCTGCTGCTCGGCAGCAGCTTTTTCAAACTCGCTGGTCGGCTTGGAAGACGTCTCGCTCATGGTTCTTTTATCGCTCGCATACAACGGAGACATTGAATAGGATAATAGAACATCAGAACTGCCTGAAATAACGGCGAGGGTTGTCCGGTGTTGGCTTGGCAGACCAATAGGACTCCAGGCTCGGTACGCGGGCACGATGCAGTGGGTCGCGGCCGATGATCTTGAAGATCAGGCCGATGGGCGTGAACAGTCCATAGAACATTAGCGCCAGGATGGCCTGCGAGACCGTCCAGCCTATCGGAAATGCCAGCACCATCCAGGCTACGTAGATTGGCCGCAGGGTGTACGGCCGGACGATCCCCAGCGGGCCGACCGAGAGGGCAAGCGCCGCGAAGGCGGCCGCGAGACTGCTACGCTGGCGAACAATTCCCTCCCAGGTGGCCAGGCCCACGAAAAATGCCAGCCACAACCAGGCAAACTGCCGTAACGTTTTCTCTGGCGGACGAAACTGGATATCAGACCATTGCATGGCTGGTCGTGCCGATCAGTCTAGAAAAGCTGGCGACGAATGATGCGCGGGGCCCTTTCTGGGCACGGCTCAGGGATGCGGCGCCAGCACCCTCTGGAATCGTCGGTCCGGTGGACTGGGCCACGCGGAGTATTATAGCAAAGCGATTTGTAATTTGCCGCGTGCGGGACCGACTCCGCTCGGCCACCGCTCAGTCCAGTTGAAATTGGGCAAGGTACTTTTCCCTGGCCTTCGTCCCTGCCTCTATCGAGCCCGCATCCTTGGTCACGACAACGTCTTCCAGGACCAGCACATCCATGTCGGTGGCCAGGAAACAGCGGTAGGCTTCCTCGGGAGTGCAGACGATGGGCTCGCCGCGCACGTTGAAGCTGGTGTTGACCAGCACCGGACAACCGGTCAGGCGCTCGAACGCTTCAAGCAGGCGCGTGAACCGCGGGTTGCGTTCCTCATCCACGGTCTGAATCCTCGCGCTATAGTCCACGTGTGTTACGGCTGGAATCTCCGAACGAACCACGTTGACGCGGTGGCGGAGATCCGGATCCTCGTTCATGGTCCTTAGGCCCTCGGCACCGATCTTGACCCGTCGATCCTGGAGCACGGGAGCGACCAAGAGCATGTAGGGGCTCTCGTGACCGGGCTGCAGATCAAACCACTCGGCCGCGCGGTCGAGCAAAACGGCCGGAGCAAACGGCCGGAAGCTTTCGCGGAACTTGATCTTGACGTTCATGGTGGCCTGCATCGCAGGCGATCGGGGATCACCCAGAATGCTACGGGCTCCCAGTGCCCGCGGGCCAAACTCCATGCGCCCCTGAAACCAGCCGACCACTTTGCCCTCCGCCAGGTTCACGGCCACATGTTCGACCAGTTCGGCCTCACTTGCGAACCGCCGGCTTGGTGCCCCCTGCCCACCCAGGAAACGAGAAATCTCGTCGGTGCTGTACTGTGGCCCCAAGAAGCTTCCTTGCTGGATATCGCGAGCTCTGGACGGGCGTGGCTTTTCCAGCAACTGGTGCCAGACAAATAGCGCGGCCCCCAGGGCTCCGCCGGCATCACCGGCCGCTGGCTGAATCCAGAGGTCGTCGAAATCTCCCTCACGCAACAACCGACCGTTGGCCACGCAGTTCAGCGCGACCCCACCAGCCAGAACCAGGTGCCTCATACCTGTAAGTGAGCGGATATGTCGACCGATTCTGAGCACGACGTCCTCGGTCACCGCTTGAATACTGGCAGCGAGGTCCATGTGACGCTGCTCGAGAGGAGATTCAGGTGGCCGAGGCGGACCACCAAAGAGCCGATCAAACCGGCGCCCGGTCATGGCCAAACCCTGGCAATACTCAAAATACTCCATGTTGAGCCAGAAGCTGCCATCTGCTTTCAGATCGATCAGCCGCTCGAGAATCAACTCTTTGTAGACCGCATTGCCATAGGGAGCCAAGCCCATGAGCTTGTATTCCCCACTGTTGACCTTGAATCCGCAATAGTAGGTAAATGCCGAATAGAGCAGACCCAAAGAATGCGGAAAGGCGATGTGGTCGATCAGGCGAATCCTGTTTCCATTTCCGACGCCGAGGGTGGTTGTACTCCATTCGCCGACGCCATCGAGTGTGATGATCGCCGCCTGCTCGAAGGGGCTGGGAAAGAAGGCACTGGCGGCATGGCTTTCATGATGATCGGTGAAGATCAAACGGGCCGCAGGTGGTCCGCCCAGCGCCTGGCGGATGGTCCGCGGCATGTGCAACTTGTCTTTGAGCCATAAAGGCATGGCCAGCCGGAAGCTGCGAAATCCGACCGGAGCGTAGGTCAGGTAGGTCTCAAGCAGCCGCTCGAATTTTGCGAGAGGCTTATCATAAAACGCGATGTAATCAAGTTGATCAGGGCTTAGCCCGGCTTCGTTCAAGCAATACGCCATGGCCCGGGCGGGAAAGGCGGCGTCGTGCTTGATCCGGCTGAACCGCTCTTCCTGTGCGGCTGCCACGATATGACCGTCAACCACGAGCGCGGCGGCGCTGTCGTGATAGAATGCAGATAGACCCAGAATCGCTGCCATGTCCAATTCCGATTGAGCCGCGGGCTATGGCGGTCCCTGCCGATGATGGCGGGGCCAACGCGCCGGCTGGTGACGGTAATCAACAGATTGCGGATCCATCGATGATGCGGTAATCCAGCCGGGTGGGATCGTGAAATGGCGATCATACCTCCAACCAGGGCTGCTTTACTACGACAACCTGAGGAGTCCACAATGCATCGAGCCGGCTCCGCATGAATCAATCGGTCAACAACATCTTGAGTTGTCGGTCAGTTTAAGCAAATAATGAATTACGTGCGGGTGAGGCGGCGATCTCCAGGCTCAACTCTCATGGACCTATCCTGACGGCTTGGACACTCACAACCCTGAGTTCTCGACATGAATAACGCGACCATCGAGGCGAGGAAAGAAACCAGGAATAAAGTGTCAAAGGTTTCTAGGCCAGCCACCAAATCCGAGTGGCCCCGGGTTGCTTTGATCTGCTTGCTTTTTGTCGTCGCGGGGGAGTTTCGATACTGGAAAGACCGGCAGTTTCAGAGCCTGATCAAAGAAAGCGAGGTGTCACCGTTCCCGTTGAGCGAGTTTCCCAAGGAATTAGGAAGCTGGCAAGCGAAAGAGGGTTCGGAAGTGACCCTGGAGCCCGACATTGCCAAAATTACCGGTGAAAGCGACCATCTAATCAGAACTTATGTCGATCAGAAGAGTGGGGAAGCCGTGGTGGTTATGATTCTCTATGGGCTGGCCAAGAAGGTCTGGCCGCATGTGCCTACAGAATGTTATCCCGCCAACGGTTTTCAGAATTTGAAGGAAACAACTGAGCTGGATATTCCAGTTTCTGGCAAGACGACCACGGCGCGGTTCCGCATGGAACATTTCGCCAAGTACAGGCCGGGGGAAAGGGATTTCCGAGAGGTTTATCACTCGTTCCTTTACAACAATGAGTGGGGTCTCGACATGGGGAGATTCTGGAAGAAGTTCCGCTCCCGCCCGGGGATGTACAAAGTCCAGGTGCAGCGTCAAACCCCAAGAAGCAGCAACGAGCGAGAGAATGAATCGCTGGACGAGTTCTTGGGGCTGGTTGTTCGTGAAATTGAGCAGAATCTAGACGCAAAGCGCTGAGCAGCCGGCTTGAAAGTGCGGAAAGCCGAGTCTTCCAGGCTCTCCTGGACTCGCCACCTTCGACTCGACACTGGGCTAGCTCGTGGCGCGACCCTGCAACCTGGCGATAATCTTGGCCGCTTTCACAATGATGATTCCGAGTACTCCGACCAAGAAAACGACCAAGACCGCGGGAATGAGATAGAGTGCCAGGATGACCTGAACCAACCTGGTCCATGGCACGTGATTCATTGCGAGCCTTGAATTCTCGGCAAGGGTGGACGGTGAGTTCAGCGACCGCGGCCAGAGAACCATTTTCACCGATCGTATCTGAGAAATCATGCCACCCGGCCCCAATTCGAATTTTCCGATCGAGAGCTGCTGAAACTGCTCCACGCCAAGTCAGTGACAAGCTTTTGTTTGCTTGTCGTGCTTCGAATTAATACGGTGGATGAAGGAACCAAACGTCCTCCGCATAGTTCGTGTGTATCCAATGCCCCGCTCCCTCGCCGCCACGGCACGACAGGTAGGTTCGACGAATCCAGGGTCACAATGATTGCTTTTCCACCGTCTAAATCAGGGCTCTTGGTGCCAACTCAAATCGAGAAATTCGAATCGTGAGAGGAATGTCTGCAAGTACTCGGAACAGCAATGACACTTGACGTCTCGGAACAACAGGCACTGCCTTGCCTGGAACGGCCACCGATCATGCTCTCGAATGGCGCGTGCGTCCTGCCTTAACCATTCGTCGACAATAAGTACTCGTCGACCAAGGCTGAGCGACGACTGGGCCTCTGTCATGGTCCGGAGAAATTGGCTCGCAGATTCGTAAGTTATGGCCAAAATAGGTCTAAGATAGCAAGGGGCTTCGTCCCGTTTGCGGCGAAGAAAACGCACATCGTCTTTCAATATAGGTGATATAGGCAATATAGCAGGTTTTTGGCTGCTGTTGCGTTCGAGTGGAATATAGGGCACAGCATGTTGTTCTTCCGAAACAGCCGTGGCGAATCACTGGAGCGTGAGTGTGAGCGAGGATTTTGATTTGACGCGAGCAAACAACTTGGATTACAGTTCGACCAGGAATCAATCAATTGAAACTGCCCCAGGTGGTCCGTTTCACAGTGTGGTCTGTGTCATAGGAAAGCTTCGGCCGGAAAGCTTAGTTCGCTCGAGCCATGGTGGACGATTGGCACGGCGAAGATCGTTCGTGGCTTGATAAGCCTGTGATCGATCCCAAGTTCATCGCAATTCCGAAGAGAAAACCCCGGTCTACGCCGAGACAACTTTGGATGGACTGTTTTGTTCGCGTTCTCTTCTTTTGACTGAGTGAACCGCACAATGGACAGCATCGACTTTCCCAGCGCGAACTTGCCAGCCCGATTGCCGGATGCCTCATCACGGCAGCCAGCCCAGGTCCATGTGGCTTCCCGCGAGCTGACCACCGCGGCGGCTCCGACAGCAGTCGATTCCCGCCTGCTGGTCCGCAGTCTGGTTCGCAACTGGTGGAAAATCCTCTTGGCATGGGTGGTGCTTGCGGCTCCGCTGACCTATCTGGTCTACAGAAACGTCCAGCCGATGTACCAGGCTTACGCTCTGATCAAGGTCGAATCGAACCAGCCCGAACTGTTTGACCATTCTCTGATGGCCCGTGAAGGTGCGGGGCCTAGCTATCTGCAAACTGAGATCGAGACCATTCGAGCCAATTCCGTGCTCGACCTCGTGCTATCGCATGCTGAAATCAAGAGTAGCCCCATGTTCAGGGATTCGCTTGATCCCAAAGCCGAGCTTCGCAAAAAGCTCGTTCTCGAAATCGTGCCGAATACGAATTTTATTCGAATCGCCTTAGAGTCGCAGGACAACAAGGAAGCTACTGACATTGTGAACGCGGTTGTCGATGCCTACAGGGAGATCAGTGCAGATACAGGCACGACCTATACCAAGATGACAGCCAGCAAAGACCTTATGAAGATACTTATTGCAGATCTGAAGGAGTACAAAAAAGGTCTTTCCAAGAAGATTGAAGAGACGAGAGATAAGCTAAGAGATCTCGCTCGGAAAGGGAATGTTGAATTCTCGAAACCAGATCTGAGTGTCTCCAAGAACGACGAAAACGGTCAAGGCGTACAACCCTCACTCAATAGAGAATCCCTGGAACAATACCGAACAACTAAAGACCACCTGATGCAGTGTGAGTTTGAAATCCTGGAACTTGAAGCACGGTACTCGGCGAAGCAGGCCGAGGAGCAGCAGGCGCATGGCGTCGGCCGGCAACTTCCAGCTCCCAGGCGGCGCAGAGCTCCGTGATCGGATCGACCAGGAATTCAAGCATGACCCGGAAGTTGTCGCTGTGATCAACGAGATTAAGTCGGCGACGGAAGAGCTGGACCATACCAAGGGAGTGGCGAAAAAGGGCGCAGACCCAGCCCGACTGGCGGTTCAAAGACATCTCGCCAGCCTGAACAAAGCCTACCACGAACTCTGGACAATCAAGCGCGAGGAGATCCAGAAGCGGATGCTCGTGCCCACCAGTGCCTCCGGCGCACTAGAGCCCGACTCACTTATTGAGATTAGCGCAAACTGGACACGCTCAAGGCAAAGAAAACGAAGCTGACGGAACTCGTAGGCAAATTTGATATTGAAAAGCAGCACTCACACATTGACGCAGTCGAGGCGACTTTCCTGCGGGACGACCTGAATCGGAACTACAATATGTTCGATCAGGTCCATCGCAAGCTGGAATCGTTGGATTTCAGCAAGAACAAGATAGGGATCAACGTAACTGGCTACGATCCGGCCGAGGTCCCCAAAGTCCCAAACAACAACAAGAGAATCAGATATATGATCGTCCTGCCCGCGGGAATTTTGTTCGCCATCATGGGGCTCTGTCTGCTGCTGGAGGTCAGGACCCGAGCGCGTTGGCGACCCCGACTTGCTATCCAACCGGGTTCAGTCCGAAGTGTACGCACTACCGCCGTTGCCGACGAACCGGTCAACCCGCAAGTTGAGTGGGCCCATGGCCGACGCTCAGATCGAACAGTTCATCCAGCGCCTCGATCATTTGCGGTTCGCGGTCTGCGGCGACCATCATGGCGCCGAGCTGGGCCGATGCGTGCTCGTGACCAGTGCGGTAGGCGGCGAAGGAAAGACGACTCTGGCCGCTCAACTGGCGGCACGATGTGGCAACGCCGGGATTTCCACCCTGCTTATCGACGCCGACTTGCGGCGCGGTGCTTTGGGCCCGCTACTGGACGTTCCCGAGGCCGGGGGACTGAGCGACGTGCTCGATGGTGCCAAGCTCGAAGACGTTGTCATCTCCGTGCAAGGGGGGACTTTCGATCTTCTAGCGCCGGCACACCCGTGCAGGACACGGCCCGGCTCTTTCAGGGGCGCAATTTCGCGCTGCTCATCGCCGAGTTGCGGCAGCGCTACTCGTTGATCTTTATCGACTCGCCCCCGGTTTTGCCGGTTCCCGATGCGCTGATCCTGGGACGCTGGACCGATGGTGCGTTGCTGGCGGCCCGATTTGAGATCAGTCGGCGCCCCAAGTCGAGCGGGCTCGACGACAGCTCGACAACGCAGGTATTCCGGTACTCGGTACCGTGATCAACGGATTGCGTTCTTCGGATGCCTATTACGGCCGCTATTCCTACGATCGGCACCGCGCTTCTCCAGCCAATCCACCAAGCACGACCTAGACTGCTTCCGGGGTGTATTCCGGCAATCGCAACGTGAACCCGGAGATCGCAGTCGGCCGTGAGGACAATCCGGACGCACACTTCGCCGCAATCGAAGCCCACTCCAGCGAGGTCCCCTCGGGTGGCCCGGGCGAATCGATATCATCAGCGCGACGGGTCATGAATTGAAAACCAGCTTCTGACGGTCGTGACGACAACGTGCGGCGGGTAAACCTGGGTGACCCGTTGCAATCATGGGGTAAATTGGAAAAAAATCAAAGTTAGTCAGAATCGAAGGTTGGAAGCAACCCACGAGGACGAAGTCTGCGCCGTGCTCCTGTTCCTCGGTGGCAACTTGAGCTAGCTTTGCAAGTGTGGGTCATCAAACCCTCGGGAAATGGAACGGCCACAGCCGAGACGGCTTGCTGTTTCCTCCCCTGCTCGCACGATTGCAAGGAGATCGTCATTGGCCCTTACTCCGACTATTAATGCGAACGAGATCGCCGGCGGTCGGAACCCGACAACGGAGGAACCGTTGTCTCGTCGAGCTTTATCGGCCCTGAAGCGACTGCGAGCACTTCCTCCTCGACTCCATGCGCTGGCCGTTGGAATGGTGTTTCTCATCTGGGCTTACTGGCCGAACTTACAGGAACTCTTCTCGGTATGGTCCGAGGAGCCCAACTACTCGCACGGATTTCTTGTAATTCCGATTGCCCTCTGGATTTTCTGTCAGCGGATGGCTGAAACCCGCATCGACTGGAAGACAGGCCGCGTTCCCTGGTGGAGCTGGATGCCGCTGGTCGCGATTCTGGCGGTGAGGATTCTGGCCTATGAGCGGAACAGCCAATGGCTCGAGACCGCAACCTTGGTGCCAGCAGTTGCCTGCCTGATCCTGGCCATAGGAGGCTGGCCGCTCTTGCAGATCGGCTGGACGGCGGTGGTCTTCCTCGTGTTCATGTTGCCCTTGCACGCCTCGGCCAATGACCTGATCGCGCTGCCGCTGCAGAGGATCGCCACGCTGGGCAGTGTCTTCGTGATGCAATTGACGGGGTTGTGGGCAATCGCCGAAGGGAACGTGATCTCTCTCCGTGATCACTTGAATAACGTGAAGCCACTGGAAGTGGCCCAGGCGTGCAACGGTCTATCGATGCTCATGACCTTGGCTGCCACGGTGACCGCGACCATCATGCTGATTCCCCTGGCCAACTGGAAGCGGGTCGTGGTTTTGGCGAGTGCGATACCAATTGCCCTGGTAAGTAATATCGTTCGGATCGTCGCCACTGGCTGGTTCCATTACTTCTACGACAATGAGCGAGCCAAGCAAATTGCCCATGACTGGACAGGCATTCTGCTGATGATGCCACTCGCCTTGATTCTGGTTGGCCTTGAGCTGCTCCTTCTGTCATGGTTGGCCGACGACTATGGTGAATTGCCAGCCCCGAAGGATGACCGACCGAAATCTCGAGTTTTATGGCCAGAAAATCTACGGCAAGACCAAGCCCACAATGCTCAACGATGAACTGTCCTAATCATCAGGGCGTTGAGCCCGTTTGGGTCTGGGGGCTGCCGTTGGCTCCCATGACGCTGGCCGAGACGGTCGCGTCTGTGTCGGCTCTGGTTGACAGAGGCGTTCCCAGCTTCTTCATCACCGCCAACACGCATTATGCGATGCTGACGCAAGAGAATCCCGACCTGCAACAGGTCAACGCCCGCGCAGCGTTCCTGGTTGCCGACGGTGCGCCTCTGGTCTGGGCCTCCCGGCGCAATGTCAGCGGTTTGCCAGAGCGAGTTGCCGGATCGGACTTGCTCTTCGCGCTGAGTGAAATGGCCGCCCGCAAAGGTTACCGGATCTTCTTCGCCGGAGGGCCTCCGGGTGTGGCCGAGGCGGCAGCGCACCAGCTTTGCGCTCGTTATCCCGCGCTCCAAGTGGTCGGCCTGGCATCTCCTTCCTTCCGCGAGGTCTCGGCCACCGACTTTGCCAGGCTAAGAGCTCTGATCAGCGCGGCGCAGCCGCACATTCTGATCGTCGCGGCCTCGATGCCACACGGGGAGCGGTGGCTGTCGGACCACGTTGAGGAACTCGGTGTTCCGGTGGCCGTCAATCTGGGGGCATCCATCGACTTCGCCGCCGGACGAATCAATCGGGCACCGCTGTGGATGCAGAAATCGGGTCTGGAATGGGCGTTTCGGTTGATGCTTGAACCGCGAAGATTGTTTTCTGCGCTATGCGCGCAATGGCCGTTTCCTCGGCGGCCGAGTCCTCCACGACCTGCGTCAGCGTTCGCGCCGAGGTGACAGTGCGGCTGCCCCCAGCCGCCGGCGAACTCGTTCGACTGCCAGAGCCAACCTCAATGATCATCTCCCAGACTCCCTACCGCGTCAGCTTCGCCGGTGGCGGAACCGACTTGCCGGCCTTCTACCGCAGAGAGTACGGGGCCGTCCTGAGCACGACGATCGACCAGCATATGTACGTGACGATCCACCGGCGGTTCGAGCCGACGATCCGCGTCAGCTACTCCCGCACGGAAACCGTCCAGCACGCTCGACGGAGATCCAGCACGAGCTTGTCCGCGAGGCGATGCGCCAGGCCGAAATCGACGAGCCGCTGGAGATCACGACCATCGGCGACGTGCCGGCCGGCACCGGGATGGGCTCGAGCAGCAGTTTGACAGTCGGGCTGCTCAATGCCCTGTACGCCTACCGGCACCGGGTCGTCAGCCCGCAGCTGCTGGCCGAACAGGCCTGCCGCATCGAGATCGACGTGCTCAACAAGCCGATCGGCCGCCAGGACCAGTACGCGGCGGCTTTCGGCGGAATGAACTACATCCGCTTCAACCCCGACGACACCGTGGACGTCGAGCCGGTCCCCTGCCGGGCCGAGACCCTGACCGAGCTGGAACAGCGCACCTTGCTGCTCTACACGGGCCAGACGCGCGACGCCAACACGATCCTCGAGCGGCAATCCGAGCGGGACCGCCGACCGCATGGACGTGCTCCGCCAGATGCGCGACCTGGCTGCGAAGATGCGGCTGGCGCTTGACCGGCGACGGCGACCTCGACCAGTTCGCGGCGCTGCTGCACGAGGGATGGGAGCTGAAGCGGTCGCTGGGCTTCGGCATCAGCAACGACCAGGTCAACGAGTGGTACGAGGCAGCCCGCAAGGCGGGCGCCGTCGGCGGCAAGCTGCTGGGTGCCGGCGGCGGCGGCTTCTCTGCTCCTGATCGCTCCGCCGTGGCGGCACCGGGCCATCCGCGAGGCCCTGAACCGCCCCGAGAGCTGCCGTTCCGGATCGCTCGCCACGGCAGCCGGAACATCTTCATCCACTATTAAAGCACACGTTTCGGATCAAGAAACCGCACGATGCCCATGATTCCGGGACGAGTCAAGGCACTGCTGCTGGCGGGCGGGCTGGGAACCCGCTTGCGTCCCTTGACCGACACCGTGCCCAAGTGCCTGGTGCCGATCCTTGACCGCCCCCTCCTGGATTACTGGGTCGATCGCCTGGCGGAGGCGGGGATCCGCGAGGCCCGGGTCAACACCCATGCCCAGGCCGAGCAGGTTCGTGATTATATCGCGCGGGTCAATTCCGAAGGACGGCTTCACCTGGTCGAATCGCACGAGCCCGTGCTTCTGGGCTCGGCCGGCACGGTCGCCGCCAATGCCGACCTTGCCGACGTTGCCGACCAGATCGTGATCATCTACGCCGACAATCTCAGCGACATCGATCTGCGGCCTCTGCTCGCCTTTCATCGCTCGCACGACGACCCGTTGACCATGGTGCTGTTCCGAGCGCCCAACCCCGGGCCTGCGGAATCGCCGAGCTCGACGCCGACGGGACGGATCGTCTCGTTCGTCGAGAAGCCCGCAGCAGCCCGCCAGCGACCTGGCCAATGCGGGCCTGTACGTGGTCGACGCCAGCGCCTATCGCGAGATCGCCGCGCTCGAGGCATTCGACCTGGGGTTCGACGTGCTGCCCCGATTCGTGGGGCGGATGCGGGGCTGGGTCTGGGGCGGTTATCACCTGGACATCGGCACTCACGAAGCACTCGAGCAAGCCCGGGAGGATGCGGTTCGCAGTCTTCCCGGCTCGCCACGCTGCCCGAGACACGCAACTCGCCCGGCGGTCTTCCTTGACCGCGACGGCACCCTCATCGAGCACGTCCATTACCTCTCCGACCCGGCCCATGTCCGGCTCCTGCCCGGCGCCGCCGAGGCGCTCAGGCGCTCCGCCGCGCCGGTTTCGTCTGCGTGCTGGTGACCAACCAGTCGGCGATCGGCCGGGGCATGATCACCGAGGCTCGACTGCACGAGATCCACGCCGAGATGAACCGGCAACTGGCCGAGCAAGGCACTGCCCTTGACGCCATCTACTACTGCCCGGATGCTCCGGCCGGCGATGACCGGACCGTGGTCGAGAACTCCAGACGCAAACCGGCCCCGGCATGCTGCTCCAGGCGGCCGCCGAGCTCGGCCTGGACCTGGCGGATTCCTGGATGGTCGGCGATCTGATCAGCGACGTTCTTGCCGGTCTCAATGCCGGCTGCCGGAGCATTCTGGTCGCGTCGGGGCAGACCACGCTTCCCAGGCTGGAGACTCACTCTTCACCGGCCGACTACCTGACAGCCACGGACTTCGCGGCCGCGGTCGAACTGATTCTGAACCTGCAAGGAACTCAGCGATGAAGATTCTCCTGACCGGAGGCGCCGGCTATGTGGGCAGTGCTTGCCTCCGCTGGCTGCTGCATCACGGGCACGATCCGATCGCCTATGACAACCTTGTCGAGGGAAACGTGGCGGCCGTCCCCGACGCTTCGAGCCGTCTGATCGTGGGCGACATTGCCGAGAGCGACCGCCTGGCCCAGGTCCTGCGGGAGCACCGCATCGAAGCGGTCATGCACTTCGCGGCGCTCGCGTCGGTCCCGGACTCGATCGCGGATCCCGAGTCGTACTACCGCGTCAATGTCCTGGGAACCAAGAGCGTGCTCGACGCGATGCGAACGGCCGGGTGTGCGCAAGATCCTCTTCAGCAGCACCGCCGCGACCTACGGATTCCACGCCGAGATGCCCCTGCGAGAGGATTCGCCCCAGCTTCCCGAGACGCCCTACGGCACGACCAAGCTGGCGGCGGAGTGGCTGATCAAGGACTACGCCCGAGCCTATGGCCTGGGCTATACCTTGCTGAGGTACTTCAACGCCTCCGGCGCCGACTGCGACGGCGAGCATGGCGAAGATCGCCGCCACGAGAGCCACTTGATCCCGCTGATCTTCCAGGTCGCACTGGGCCGTCGCGAGAAGCTGCTGATCTTCGGAGGCGATTACCCGACCAGCGACGGAACCTGCGTGCGCGACTACGTTCATACCGAGGATCTCGCCCAGGCACACCAGCTGGCCGTCGAATCGCTGGAGCCGGGCATGGGCAGAGTCTACAACATGGGCTCTGGAACCGGCGTGACGGTACTCGAAGTGCTCCGCGCCTGCGAGGAAGCTGTCGGCCGCCCGATCCCCCATGAAATCGTCGAGCCGTCGGCCTGGCGACCCGGGAGTGCTGATCGCGACGCCGGAAAAGATCGTCGCGGGAGCTGGGCTGGTCGCCGCGCTATGCTGATATCGGGAAGATTGTCGCCACCGCCTGGAAATGGCATCAGCGTCATCCCCAGTGGATACCGTCAGGACGGCCTCTGATTGCTCACCCGATCGCGGTGCCGCGTGACATCACAATGGCCTGCTCCAGAAGCAGTATTCAGAGCGAATCATGCCGCTATGCTTGAGGTAGAGTCGCATGGATTTGTTGATAGTAGGTTGCGAAGTCATCCCAGGCTGCCGACTCATTCCAGCCCAAGGCGTCGGCATCGGGAACGTCGGTGTTGATCCGAATTCGCGGCTCTGGGAAATCGGTCTGCTGTTTCAGCTCCACCAGGCAGGGTAAGTTCAGTCGCGGCCGCATTTCCTGGGCCACTCGGAGAGTGAATGCCCCCTGGCTCTCGATGTAACCGCTGGGATTGATCTTGCGTGAATCCGGGAGTTGCTTCCAGGCTCTGAGCGAACAGGCAATACGCCTTCGCCAGCAGAGAGACAGATATGTTGTCGCGAACGTATGCCGGGCTGGAGCAGGACGGGGTTCCCCCCGTCGAGCCAGGATTTCATCAGGTAGGCGGTGTAGCGTGGTTCCTCGAACGGGCCAAAGGGATTGGGAATCACGAACTTCCGAGACTTAGCTCGGCCTGGGCACAATAGTAGTGAAACACCCGCGCGGTCAGCGCTTTGGATAGCCCATAGGGCGAGAGGTCGGGAAGATCCTGCGAGCCGGCGCCCTCGCCGCCTTCGAATACGCTGCCGGTGAGCAAGATCTTGGAGCAGCCTGCGGACTTGAGAGATTCGAGCACGGCGGGCAGGTTCCGGGTGTTATTCTGAACGGCGCCGATCGTATCGAAGCCAGGGCTCCTGTAGTTGGTCACATAGGCGGCGTGGTGGCAGAACAAGTCCCACTTTCCTTCTGCCGACCAGGGTCAGGAACGAAGCCTCGCCGAATGAAGAGCCGTGAACGGAGCGGCAAAGCCGGGAGGCGATCGTAACCCGCTGGCGCCGGATCTCGTCGGAATACTCTTCAGCACACTTGCGAAAAACGGCCGTGACCTCGTGGCCGGCGGCCGCCAGCTCTCGGATGAACCAGAATCCCGTGAAGGAACTGCCGCCTGTGAAGAGGATTTTCATCGTAAGGTTCCATACTCAGGCGGGCAGGTGCCAGGATGGGTCGAAGTCGCGTTGGCTGGCGTCCTTCTCAGAGAGCACCACAGGAGGCAGGGGCCAGGCAAGACCAAATCTGGGATCGTTCCAGCGGACGCCGCGCTCGCATTCCGGGGCGTAGAACTCATCGACGAAATAGAATGCCTCTGTTTCATCGGCCAGGGTGATGAAGCCGTGCGCGAAGCCCTTGGGAACGTACATCATCCGGCGGTTCTCGGCGGACAGCTCGGCTCCGAAGCTTTGTCCGAAGGTGGCAGAACCGGGGCGCAGGTCGAGGATGAGATCGTAGAGTGCCCCTCGGATGCAGCGCACCAGCTTAGTCTCGGCTTTCGGCCAAGCTGATAGTGCATGCCGCGGAGGGTGGCCTTGTGGGCGCTGAGTGAGTTGTTGACCTGGACGAAGTGGGTCACAAGCCGGTGTGCGGCGAACTCTTTTTCGCAAAAGGCCCGGGCGAAGAAGCCCCGGTCGTCGCCGCGCTTTTCCAGGTCGATCAAGAACGCGCCGGGATGGGCGTCTCGGTGAATATCATGATGGCCTCAAGTCAGTCAAGCAGGGAATACCGTTTCTTTAATGTACGCAGTCTGACGAACTGATCGCCCTCGAAGTCGTTCCTGCCGAAGCCATGCTCGACCATCTTGCGCATACAGTTCCTCCATCCCGGTGGCGAGGTTGTACTGGAGTTTGAAGTCGGGCAGCAGCTTGTAGAGCAGATCGAAGTTGACACGGTAGTTGCGGGGATCGGCGCCGACTTCGCCGGTGTACGTGATCTTCGCCGAGGGGACCAGCCGCCTAACCTGCTCGCCCACATCGCGAACCTGGTAGTTCTCAGTGTTTGCTCCGATGTTGATCGCCTTGTTGTGGACGACGGCCCTGGGGGCGGCGGCCAGCGCGAGGAAAGCGCGTGCAATATCGCGACAGTGGATCAGCGGGCGCCAGGGTGAACCATCCGATTGAATGCGGATTTCGCCATAAGCAAGAGCCGAACCCAGCAGGTTGTTGACGACCAGATCAATGCGCAGCATCGGTGAGTGGCCATAAGCCGTGGCGTTGCGCAGGAAGACCGGAGTGAATGACTCATCGGCCAGACTGGAAACGGCCTGCTTCGGTCTCGATCTTGGACTGTGCATACGCGGTCAGGGGGTTGAGCGGGTCATTCTCGTCAAGGTCGAGCTTCTCTCCCTGGCCGTAAACCGAGCAGCTCGCAGCGAATAAGTAGCGCGGCACGCGTGCCTGCCTGGCAATCTGCGCCAGGCGGATCGAGGCATTACGGTTGACCTCGAAGGTGATTTGCGCGTTCATCGCCCCCATCGGGTCATTGGAAATCGCGGCCAGGTGCATCACGCAATCGCAGCCATCGAGGTCGCCCGGTTCGATCTTGCGAACATCCTTGCGAATGTCTCTGTCGGGTTTGACGATGGGCTCCCAGTTGCATCCCTCAAAAAGGCCCAGATCGCAGCCGACGACCTTGTGCCCTTCCTGCTTGAGGAGATCGACGAGGTGTGCGCCAATATAACCTTGATGGCCTGTGACGAAGACTTTCATGGGATGTAGGTATCCGAGCTTGGGAAGAAAGGAATGAAGGTATCGCGGTCCAGACGGCCCAGGGCGCCTGTCCGGACGCCCACATCTTGTTCAGGTGCTCCAGATCGCGCTGAGTGTCCACGCAGGCCCAGAAGCCGCGGTGTTTGAACATGCTGAGCTGGCCGTCGGCGCCAGGCGGACAAGTGGGTCACGCTCCAAGACACAGTTCTCGTCCGGGGAAAGATAGGACAGGAAATCGCGGTGGAAGAAGAAGTAGCCGCCGTTGATCCAGTTGTCGGCAAATTCGGGTTTTTCACTGAACTCCTGAACCTTGGTCGCCTCGACCTTGAGCTCGCCAAACCGCGAGGGAGGGTTTACGCCGAGAACGGTTCCTGTTCGCCCTTGTTCGCGGTGGAAGCGAAATTCCTCTCCGAGGTTGGCATCGGTCACACCGTCGCCGTAAGTGACGGCGAAGTCTCGGGCCTCGCCAAGATACTTGGCCGCCGCTCGACTGACGCGGGCTCCCGTCATGGCCAGTTCGCCGGTGTAAGCCAGGGTCACCTGCCAGTCTTCCTCGTGGTCGATCGAATGAACCGTGAAGTTGTTCGTCATCAGCTCGACAGTGAAGTCGCTGTTCATCGATGCATAATTTAAAAAGTATGATTTGATGGTTTCGGACTTGTAGCCGAGGCAGAGAATGAATCGATGGAACCCGTGATGGGAATACGTTCGCATGATGTGCCAGAGGATGGGTCGATTGCCGACGGGAACCATGGGCTTGGGGCGAACCTCGGTCTCCTCGCGCAAACGCGTGCCCAGGCCGCCGCAAAGAACGAACACGGGTATATCGGAAAGACTGTCTGGCACTGAATTCTCCTGGCCGACCTACCGAGCCGCGGGGCAGTCTGCGGCACCGACGTTTCTCCTGGAATGGGCGTTAGCCCATCCGCTGTGCCTACAGTTACCAGGCACGCGAATCAGCCAGTATAGAACAACTTGGTCAGGCTTGACAAATAGATTGACAGGTTATTTTCATGAAACTTCTTGTTGTCGTGCTATGTTATCGCGTTCCCGATCTGGCGATCGACTGCCTGCGGTCGCTGAGCAAGGAGATCGGTCGAGTTCCCGACACCAGCGTCTCTGTTTGCGAGAACGGAACGGGGGGAGACGCCGCCGAGCGCCTTGGTCGCGCCATCATTGAGCAAAGCTGGGGCTCCTGGTGTGAACTCACCGTGGTCCATCCTAACCGCGGATTCTGCGGGGGCAATAACCTGGTGATCAGGCCGGTGCTCGAATCGGACGATCCCCCCGAGTATGTGCTGCTCCTGAACGCCGACACCATTGTCCTGGAACATGCGCTGGAGATGCTCGTGGAATTCATGGACGCTCACCCCGAGGTCGGCATCGCCGGCAGCCAGTTCCTTTCGCCTGACGGAGCGATCCAGTCCTCGCCCTTCCGATTCATGGGGATCATGTCGGAGCTGGACCGGGGTTTGAAGCTGGGGATCGTTTCAAAGCTCCTGTCACGCTGGGCGACCTCACCGCCGACGCCGGCAGTCGCCTGCCGTGCAGATTGGGTTTCAGGAGCCAGCATGATTCTGCGGCGGTCGATGCTCGAGCGGATCGGGCTTCTCGACGAAGGGTTGTATACTTACTTTGATGATATTGACATTTGCCTGAGGGCCAGGCGCGACGGGTGGGAAACCTGGTACGTGCCGGCAAGTCGAATCATCCATCTCGAAGGTGCCTCGACCGGAGTGGCCACTCGCATCGTCAATCGCCGTCCCGATTACTGGTACCAGGCGCGGCGGCGGTTCTTGCTGAAAAGCTATGGTGCGTTCTATACTACTCTTCTGGATGCGGCATTCATCTTCGGCTACACAATATATCGCCTGAGGCGACGCCTCCAGCACAAGCCAGACACCGACCCACCTTCCATGTTACTCGACTCGATTCGCCACAGCGTCTTCTGCACGGGATTCACACTCAGGGAAGTGGAAAACCCGGCGATGGTTTACGTGACTCCCACCCAGTGACGATTCCCTCGTTCCATCAACGTGAATCATGTGTGCTCTCAGCATCATTGCAAGTGGTTGCGATGAAGGCCAGGGGGTTCTCCGGTTGCCTGGGCCGGCTCGCGGCCGCGGGAGGTTCCATGCGACGTGACCAGCCAGCCGCGGTGCCGGAATCACCAGAGACCCGCCTGAAGATCGCCGTGGCGGCAAGCTTCACGGCCGAACCGGTACTGGATAGTCTGGCATTCTGGATGCGGGAACTCGGACTGCATGCCGCGATCGAGTTCGCGCCCTATAACCAGGTGTTCCAGGAGTTGCTTAACCCCGGAAGCCTGCTCTCCCAGAACCACGGGGGCATCAACGTCATCTTGTTGCGGCCCGCGGATTGGCTGAGATTCAACCCGGACAAGGGCAACCCTCAGCAGGCGCGACTGCTGCTGGAGCGCAACGGCCGCGATTTGATTGCTGCCTTGAACGCCGCAACATCCCGATCTGCAGCTCCTTATATCGTGACGCTCTGCCCGCCGCCGCCGCCGCCGTTGATCGACCCTGCACTGCGATCGCCGCTCGAGTCCACCTCGGAACGGATCGGCGCGGACCTGGAGCAGGCCGCAGGAGTCACCCTGATCCGCCCGGGCGACTTCGCCGCCTACCCGGTGGGCTCGGTTCACGACCCAGAGCGCGACGCGCTGGGGCACATCCCCTACACTGCTGAGGCCTTCGCTGCCATAGGCACCCTCCTGGCGCGACGGATCCATGCCCTCAAGAGCCCCCCACGCAAGGTGATCGCGCTCGACTGCGACAACACGCTCTGGCAGGGAGTCGTCGGTGAAGAAGGAGTCACGGGAGTGACAATCGCTCCCTTTTGCCAGACCCTTCAGCAATTCGTCGTGGATCAAGTTGCCAAGGGATTTCTGGTCTGCCTTTGCAGCAAGAATGAAGAAATAGACGTTCTTGAAGTCCTCGAGCGACGTACGGAGATGCGACTGAAGCGCGAACACCTGGTGGCGTGGCGAATCAACTGGGCACCCAAATCCGCGAATATCCGTTCCCTGGCCGCGGAGCTGAACCTCGGCCTGGATGCGTTCGTGTTCATTGACGACAACCCGGTGGAATGCGCGAGGTGCGGGCGAACAGTCCAGAAGTTCTCACCCTGCAACTTCCCCCTCCCGACGATGTCGGCCGATTCCTCACCCACCTCTGGGCATTCGACCGTCTCGGGGTGACGGCGGAGGACCGCCAACGAACCGCGACTGTACAGGGGCAACGCTCAGCGGCAGCGGGTTCAGCGCACCGCCCGGAGTTTTCAAGAATTCCTCGACGAGCTCGAGCTCAAAGTCGAGATCACGACGCCAGGGGCGTTGCAGTTTGACCGAATCGCGCAGCTCACGCAGCGGACCAACCAGTTCAACTTCACGACCATTCGGCGCACCGAAAGTGAGATTCGCCAGCTTGCCGGATCAGGGCTGGAATGCCGGATCGTCGAAGTGCGCGACCGATTCGGCGACTACGGCCTCGTGGGAGTGCTAATCTATGGGAAGAGGGACGAATCTCTCGAGATCGACACGTTCCTGCTGAGTTGCCGTGTACTGGGGAGAGGAGTGGAGCATCGGATGCTCAATCACCTGGGCGATACGGCCAGGCGACAGGGGTTGAATTGCGTCGTCGCGACAATGATTCCGACCGCCAAGAACCTGCCGGCGCGGCAATTCATGGACAGCGTTGCACCCACGTTCAAGATCGAATTCGAAGGCAAGACCGTGTACCGGATGCCGCCCGAGTTCGCCTCCTTGACGGCCCCGATCCAGGAGACGTTCACTACCCAGGTGGCCGACGATTCAGGGCCAATCTCCCCCTCGGGCGGCACGGGGATATCGAGCCGCATGGTTCCGCCTTACGAGCGGATCGCAAGGCTCCTTTACCGACCCGATCAAGTGCTTCTGCAGCTAGACGCGCAAGGGGGACAGCGGCGTGAACGCCCCGCGCTGGGCCATCCACTCCACCCTCCCGGGACGGAAACCGAGCACCGGCTCTGCGAAATCTGGGCTGACGTGCTGCGCCTCGAGGCCGTCGGCGTCCGGGACAACTATTTTGACCTGGGAGGGACGTCGTTACTGGCTGTCGATCTGTTCGCCCGTATCGAACGGCTCCTCGGCATCAGGCTGCCGCTCACCACGCTGGTTGCAGGTCCGACCATCGCCGAGCTGAGCCAACTGATGGACGCAAACCCTGCGCGTGACTCCCTCGTGGCGATCCGCAAAGGGGGCAACAAGCCTGCACTCTTCCTGGTTCACGATGGCGATGGTGAAACCATGCTCTATCGCAACCTGGCGCTGCGGCTGGATTCGGATCACCCCGTGTACGGGCTGCAACCGCATGGCCATTCCAGGCATCCGATTTTGCACACCCGAATCGAGGAAATGGCCGCCTACCACGTTGAAAAGATGCGCTCGGTGCAGCCCCAAGGCCCCTACTTGATCGGCGGAATGTGTGCCGGCGGCGTGATTGCGTACGAGATTGCCAGGCGACTGCAGAGTCAGGGTGATACCGTCGGCATGGTGGCATTAATCGACGCGGCCGATGTCATGGCCGAGGAAATTCCCTGGCGCTTCGCCAACCAGAGGCTGCGCAGTTTCTCCACGGTGCTCGGTCAGGGTGACGATCGGAGCGTCCTGCAACGAGCCGTCATGATTGCGGGCAAAGCCACAAGAAAAGTAAGGAATCTTGCGACCTACCTGGTCCGCAAGCGGGCCGGCGATCTCTGGGCGAATCTGCGCATGCGCCTGTTTCGCCATTATCTTGATCGCGGGCTGGAGCCTCCTCGATTCCTGGAGAATATTCCCGTGAGGACGGTCTATCTGTTTGCGGAGAAGAGCTATCGGCCCACGGGTGCGCTTCGAGGGCGAGCTCATTCTCTTTCGAGCAACCGAGGGGGTAAATAATGACGAACCCTATATTAACCGTTACGGTGACCCGCTATTGGGCTGGGGCCAACGGGCTTCGCAAGGGGTCCGGGCATACGACGTTCCTGGCGGCCACTCGAGCATGCTCCAGGAACCAAATGTTCAGATATTAGCGAGCCACATGCAAGCAATTATCGATGAGGCAATTGCGAGCGAAACCTCCGATCAACATGCAGCCGCCACGGCCGCCACTTGACGCGGCATAGACGATCGAAACGTACTTCTGGAACGTGACTTACAGCAATTTCGCGGCGTTGTCTCGCCGCTCCTTGCACCCGGACACTGACGCCGCAGATGCCAGCCCCAAAGTCCTCGCTTATCACCACTCCTGAAGCGAATCTTATTCCCATGAGTGAACTCGGTGTCATCGCCATTGGACGCAACGAAGGTGAGCGGCTGCGTCGTTGCCTGGAATCCGTGATGGGGCGCGGGTTGATCATCGTGTACGTGGACTCGGGCTCGGAGGATGGCAGTGTCGAACTGGCGCGGTCTCTGGGCGCGAACGTTGTGGAACTCGACCTCTCCCGCCCGTTCACGGCGGCTCGAGCTCGTAATGAAGGCTTTGAGCGACTCTGTCAGATCAATCCCCAGATCCGTTTCGTTCAATTCGTCGACGGCGACTGCGAGGTGGTCGAGGGATGGCTGAAGGAGGCAAGTGGGGTGCTCGCCGAGAACCCCGAAATCGGGGTCGTCTGCGGTCGGCGGCGAGAACGGTTTCCCGAGTCCACGGTTTATAACCGCCTGGCCGACCTGGAATGGGACACCCCGCTGGGCGAGGCCAGCGCGTGCGGAGGCGACGCCATGATGCGGGTCGAGGCCGTTCGCAAGGTCGGGGGCTACAATCCCACGATTATCGCGGCCGAGGACGACGAGGTCTGCCTGCGAATTCGCCGTGAGGGCTGGAAGGTCTGGCGGATCGACCGCGAGATGACTTTGCACGACATGGCGATGACGCGGTTCGGGCAATGGTGGAGACGATCGACCAGAACCGGCCACGCGTATGCGGAGGGATCGGCCATGTATGGCCGCACCCCTGATCGCCATTTCGTGCGGCAGACACGGAGTGCCATTGCTTTGGGGATAGTTATTCCCCTTTTGGCCCTGGGCCTGGCCTGGCCGACCCGGGGATTGAGTCTCCTGCTTCTGGCCGGCTTCTGGATGTCGTACCACCGTACCTATCGCTATTACGCGGGTGAGCGAGGCTGGCCCGCGGCGGATGCCAGAGCTCTTCGCTTGCTGGATTGTTCTGGCCAAGTTCCCCCACGCCCTGGGGGTGATCCGCTACTGGCTGGGGCGACTTTCCGGTCAGCGTAGCCCGGTCATTGAGTACCGCTGCGTCTCGAGCGCGGGCTCGGTGGCGAGCTGAGGCGTCCGGAAGAATCCTATGTCTGGGAGATATCAAGTACCTTGGGAATGAAGCGAGCCATCCAACCGGTTCGGGTCGGATTCTTGGGAACGGGCTATATTGCCGACTGGCACGCCCAGGCGCTCGCCACGATCCCGGGTGTTTCACTGGTCGCAGTCTGCGACCAGGATGCATCCCGAGCCCATGCGTTCGCCCAGCGCCACGGTGTCGCTCGATCGTATAACTCGCTCGATGCGATGCTCGGGGACGGAAAAATTGCGCTGGACGCGGTACATGTTCTTTTGCCACCCGATCTCCACGCCAGCGCCGCCAAGACGCTAATCGAGCAGAGTCTGCACGTCCTGCTCGAAAAGCCGATGGCGACCGACGCCGATGATTGCTCAGAGCTGATCGAGCACGCGGCAGCCCGCGGCGTCACCATCGGCGTCAACCACAATTTTCTGTTCGCGCCGGTTTACGAGAATCTCAGAGCTGATCTGAACTCCGGCAAGATAGGCAGGCCCGATCATCTAACCATCACGTGGAATCGAGGGTTGGACCAGCTTCAGACCGGACCCTTCAACCTCTGGATGCTCCGCGACCCGCGAAACATCGTACTGGAAATCGGGCCGCATTGCCTTGCGCCGGTTCTTGACCTGCTCGGCCCGCTTGAGGTTGCCGCGGTCCATGCATCGAACCGGCTCACTTTGCAGGAACATCAAGAATTCTACCGCCGCTGGAGCATCGAGGCGTGCTCGGGATCGGTCGCCGTCACCCTGCACCTTTCGTTCTCTCCTGGTTTCACCGAGCAGGTGATTCATGTCCGGGGCGGCCTGGCCAGCGCCACGGTCGATTTCGAGCGGAATACCTACCTGCTCCACCAGCACACTCGCTATGGGCAAGACTTTGATCGCTTCCGCATGATTCGCCGGGAGGCGAACTCCCTGGCGGCCCAGGCACGGCGGTCGTTGACGGAATATGCCTTGTCCAAGCTCAAGCTTTCCAGCAAGGGAAGTCCTTATGGGGTGAGCATCGCCAGGGCACTGCAATCGTTCTATGCGGACTTCGGCAACCCTCTTGACCGCCGACTCTCCCCTGAAATGGGCCGGGAAATCACCAGGATCTGCGCCACGATTGGGAAGATGGGGGCCGGTGAGCCAACAGAGCCCTCGGCCCTGGTTCCGTGCCGTGCGGCGGAACCTCCGGCGCCGGTCCCGGAATCTGCACCGGCCGAGATTCTCATCCTGGGCGCGACCGGCTTCATCGGCCAGGAGTTGGCACGTCAACTGCTCGCTGCTGGACGCCGTATTCGTCTCCTGGTCCGCAATCCTGGGAGGTTGCCCAGGGACCTTCAGAGCCCCTTGGTTGAAGTCATCGAGGGAGACCTGACCCGCGCGGTCGACCTCGAAAGGGCGGTCGCCGACAGCAGGGTGGTCTACCATCTGGCCCGGGCCAACGTCAAGACGTGGGAAGAATTCACCGAGCAGGACATCGAGGTCACCCGGCGCATTGCCAGGGTATGCATCGATTCTCGAGTTGAGCGCCTGATCTACACGGGAACGATCGACTCCTATTACGCCGGAGCCAAGGCCGGGACAATCACCGAGACGACGCCGCTGGATCCCCACATCGCCTGGCGCAATCTCTATGCTCGAGCCAAAGCAGCCTCCGAGGAACTATTGATGGCATTGCATCGCGAGCAAGGCTTCTCGGTGGTCATCTTCCGGCCGGGCATTGTTCTGGGCCGAGGTGGCAGCCCGTTTCATTGGGGCATAGGCATGTGGTCCTGGAACGCGGTCTGCCAGATCTGGGGCCAGGGCCGTAACCCCTTACCCATTGTCCTGGTCGAGGACGTCGCCCGGGCGCTCGTGGCCGCTCTTGAGGTGGCCGCGATCGAGGGCCAGTCATTCAACCTGGTCGCGGAGACGGATCTTACGGCCTTCGACTATCTCACGGCCCTGGAAGAACATGCCGGAGTTTCCTTTCAGAAACTCCCGACTCCGCCCTGGAAGTTCTACGCGGTCGACCTGGCGAAGTGGGGTGTCAAGCAGATGGTACGTCACCCCGACCGGCGGAGGCCGAGCTACCGTGACTGGGAATCACGAACCCAGCGTGCCCGTTATGATTGCACGAAAGCCAGAAGATTGCTGAACTGGAACCCGGTGTGTGACCGTGACGAAATCATCCGCCGCGGAATCCAGCAGCCGGTTTTGGAGTTCCTCCTCTAGGTTAACGCCGATCCTAGCAGACGCTCTGGAACCAAAGTGCTTCGAGCGTCGGCTGGCGCCCTGGCCCTTTTCCAATTCGGCCCCGCTCGATGCGGGGCGATGATGACCGAGCAGGATTGAACGGCTGTGCAAATTCTCATTCCGATTGCCTTACTGCTCTGGATTCCCATCTCCATCGGCCTGCTGGCGTTGTTACCCGCACGCCGAGCGGTGGTAGCCAGCGTCATCGGCGCGTGGCTCCTCCTGCCGCCTGCCTCGATTCCTCTGTCTGGCCTTCCCGACTACGACAAGATGATGGCGGCCACCGTGGGGATCGTGCTCGGAACGTTGATTTTCCATCCGAATCGCTTGCTGGAACTGCGCTTGCGCTGGTTCGATGTGCCGATGCTTTGCTGGTGCACCGCCCCGTTCATTGCCTCGATGCAAAATGGCCTTGGACCTTATGACGGCCTTTCTGGATCGCTTCTGTGCATCGTTCGCTGGGCACTTCCTTACTTCATTGGCAGGGTCCATCTGGGTGATCTCGAGGCTCTCCGCGAGTTGACAGTCGGCATCATCGTCGGTGGCATCATCTATGTTCCGGCAATCCTCCTGGAGATCAGATTGAGCCCGTTCATTAAGGGCATGGTGTACGGAATCTACCAGTGGGAAGGAACCCGGTTGGGCGGTTTTCGTCCCTTTGTGTTCCTCGCCACCGGTCTGGAACTGGGGATGTGGATGACCGCCGTCTGCTTGACCTCGGTATGGCTATGGCGCTGTGGAGCACTGAAGCGATATTTGGATTTTGCCTTTTGGAACCGTGTTTCTGCCCGTTTTAGTGATGGTCACATTCCTCTGCCGAGCAAGCGGCGCGGTCATCTTGTTGCTTTCCGGCCTGATCGTTCTCTGGGCCTGCACGCGGTTTAACTCCAGGCTGCTCTTCTACGCCCTGCTGCTGGTAGCTCCGACCTACTACTGTCTGCGCATCCCCAACTTGTGGACGGGGGAGAATCTTGTCAATGCTGTCGAGAAACTCAATGCGGAGCGTGCCCAGTCCCTGGGATACCGGTTTGGATGTGAAAACATTCTCATTGAAAGAGCCATGGGGCAACCGATCTGGGGATGGGGCGGGTGGGGACGGAGCAATGTTCAGGATCTTTATGGCAGAGACCTGGCTGCGACGGATTCGATATGGATCATCTATCTTGGATGGTACGGATGCTTTGGTCTGTTCACCTGGACGCTCGCCATGCTCCTGCCTCCCTGGTTGTTTTTGGGTCGATATCCCGTGGCAGAGTGGAAGACCGCCGCCGTCGGCCCTGCGGCGGTCGTCGCGGCACTGCTTGGTCTGTATGTCATCGATTGCTTGTTGAATGGCTTCATCAACCTGGTCTACATCGTGGCTGGCGGGGGATTGATTTGCACGGTACCGACGGTGTCCAGGCGGTTCACCGTCGAGCCCTGATTGCAGCAAATCCGAGCGGCTCCCCAGGTCGTCCTCTACGAGTTTGAGCCAGGTACAGGTCGAAGACCCAACCAAGCAACATGAGCCGTTCGTCGATTCGGCCGTGGCACGGCCGCCGATGCGCTTGATACCCCAGGCGCAGCTAGCCCATCGTTATCGGGAGCTTGCGAGAACTCTGAAAAACCAGGGTCAAAGCGCCCTCGCCAAGGCGACGTGGATGCACGCCCTCGACCTGCTGACCGAGGTCGCTTCCAGCTATCCCGATCTTCCCGCGGCACAGAAGTGCCGATGGGACTGTGCTAATGACATTGCCTGGTTCCTGATCAACGAAGCCGATTGTGCCGTGGCCGATCCTCAACTAGCAGTCCGGCTGGCGACTCTGGCCACGCAGGCAGATCCTGAAGCTGCCGTCTACTGGAATACCCTGGGTGCCGCCCATCTTCGGGCCGGCAACGCGGCTGATGCCATCACGGCCTTGGAGCGGTCGGTCGCCTTGACGGCGGGTGGCACGGGCTTTGATTATGTATTTCTGGCCTTGGCGCATGCACAGCTCGGTCATCCCGAGCAAGCACGGCAGTGGAAGACTCAAGCGGATCTCTGGATGGAACAGCACGAGGCCCACATTCAGAACTATCACGTCTGCATGCACAGGCAAGCGAGTGCCTCTCCTGCAAAGCTGACCTACCAAATGCTCCGTCATAAAGCGATAATCGGATTTGACTTTTGGATCAACTCGAGCCCGTACTGGTCGGTATTCGAGCTTGCACGCGAACGACACAATGTGAGGCTCTACTGAATACAGTCACAGCAGCGGGCTCTGCTGAATACAGTCGTGGCACCGACGGATCGGTACCTTGCGACATTCCGAGGGGTCTCGCGATCCCGCCAAGTCGCCGTTTTTCGAGAATAGGCCGTTCACTCGGTTACAGACTGCGGTCCTCTCAAGGTCGATTCATGGCATGGTTCGATTGGCGGATTCAGCAATCCTTGAGGTCGCGATTCGATGGAGATCTGCTTCAGCCGGCAGACGGACCCTCCTAAAGGTGATACCGTTCAACGAAGCACAACCATTCTCTCTACAAAGGCTTTCTTCAAGAGCGGAAGGTGGCGATGTTTGGCTGGTTTCTTGTTCCATTTCAACACCTTACACTTGATTACTTGCGGATTGATCCTGCTCCGCCGCACTTTGTCATCGGTGCGCTCCGTCTGCTTCTCCCACGACAGACCTCGATGACATTGCTCCAACCCCTCGGCTTGATTCCCTGTTCCGCCTTTGATTCTTCTTGTGTTGTAGTCTCCGTGTCCTCTGGTGCGTCAGGCGAAGCTGGGTTGATCTTGTCAGTTTAATGGTACTGACCATGGTACTTGCTCGTTCTGCATGAAGCCGACTCAGAGGCGACTGGGGCGACCCAGTCGTCGGCGCTGAGAAGGCGAAGACCTCAGCCTTGCCGCAAGCGATCCCTTCGCCCTCGTTACACCAATCGGGATGCCCAGCGTTCCAGAATTGGTGAAGCCTGATGCCGCTCGTGAAGCAACAAGCACGCGCAGCGGGTGGGTCCCCCGGGGTGATTAGGGATGGCAGGCTTAGACAGATCAACACGCGGACCTGACAGCACTCGAGCAAGGAGACTCATTACCAACGCAGGATTGCCAGGTTGAGCAGCGACCGGATCTTGGTTGTCTCGGCGAGGTATTCAATAGACGGGGCCGGGATACTAAGGCTTGTCCAAAGCGAGGGATCCTCGATAAACTGGCGGATCTGCGCGAAGCTGGCCTCGTGAATCACGATCAAGGTCCCGGTTTCGATGTGATGTGAGACACCGGCAAAGCAACTCCGGTAGGACTCGACCAAGTCGACGTCGAAGAACGCGAAGCTGATCTTGCTCACCTCAGGGTCTGGCAGAGTGTTTCTGACATCCCCCTTGACCAGAGTGACCAACTCGGGGACGCCGTAATCCTCGAGGTTCTTCCGTACTTCCTCCATGGTTCCCAGGTAACTTCCGGACTTGAAGCCGAAATTGACGCCTCCGACCACCGCGTCGTAAACTGCATCGGAGGTGGGCAACCCTTCGAATGTATCGTAGACACGGATTCGCTTCCGAAAAATTCGAGCCACCAAGCTTAGTCGGGCGACCGATAGGCCTTTGAAGCAACCCACTTCGATCCAAACATCCGCCTTGCTGTTCGGCATGGTCGCGGCATAGGTTAGCCAAATCGCCTCAAGGCACGTCGTACCGCCTGGGACGTTCAATTCTGCCCGGATGAATCTCCACAGGATCCCGAAACGAGTGAAAAGACCGTTCTCGACCGGGAATCGAGGTAGGGTCAGCCAGCGAATGACCTCGACAAAGGTCTCCCAGACCCCGACGACGACCTTTAGAGGATTGGTTTTGAAGGTGTGCCAGTAGAACCTCAGATTCCCGCCGCTGGCGATGTCCTCGGAGACCTTGGCGGAATCTCTCGTCTGTGCGCTCGGGTTCATGACCACCTCTGTGTTGCTGGCATAGTTCGCCTTCTGCCCATATAGAATGTCGTGCCCGAATTCGACTGGCAAGGGCCGGCGGGAAGAAAAAGGTCCCTTTGACAAGACATCGGTTGTCCAAAGCCGGTGTTCTCCGGAACACAAAAACGTAATCATAGGAGGAGGCCATGGCGATCGTGTGGAAACCGAGCAATCCTGGCCCCAGTCGGGAAGAATCAGCACGCGGACTGCGTGGCACAGTGAAAATAGATTCATATGACCTCTTTGGTTGCAACGTGCCCTGCTCGGCGGCAGACAATTGGACATAAGGATCAAGGGGGATCAGTGCTAACGAGACGGTCCCAAAGTCGGGTGTTTTAGCCTGACTGAGCTGGACAGTTGACGTCAGCTCCATCCCCATGGCTGGGACGCCCTAACCTGCTGCTTGTTAGGGGTTTGGGGGCGCCGAGATCTCGGCGCTCAAGGACGACCAAAGTTACAAGTTATCGGATGTGCGCATTGAGAAGATCCCACCTCTTATGCGCAGCAGTGAGTAGAATAAGCTGTGGGGATCGATATTATGTCGCCTGGCGGCGACTCAGTTTGTGTCGAGGTACTATATTCATGGCGAAAGTCTCGAACGATTGCGTTATGGTTACGGGTTCCGCCGGCTTCGTCGGATCGGCCTTGGCCCGGTGCCTCAGGCCAGACTTCATCCCGTGCGACGTTAAGATTGGCGTTCCGATGTCTGCATTTTCCGAATCGACCAGGTTGGACGGGGTGGAGACGGTGGTTCATCTCGCTGCCACCCAGTATTTCACCGAAGGGATCCCGCTCCACAAGTACGCCCCGTTCCACGAAGGGAATGTGGTCGAGTTCAAGAAACTGCTCGAAGCGTGCGTGCGTCACGGTGTGCGCAAGTTCGTCCAGGTATCGACCGACATGGTGTATGGTCCGAAGACGAGCGGCGAGGCCATCCGCGAGGACGACCCTTTGCGGCCAGTGGGGCACTATGGCCGCTCGAAGGTCGAAGCGGAGAAGTTGCTGGCGACGTATTCCGACAAGATTCCGGTCATCACCGTCATCCGGCCCCGGGTCATTGGTGGGCCGGGACGTGGCGGGCTTTTTGCCGTACTGACGAACCTAGTACGTCGCCGCTTGCCCGTCCCGATGTTCGGCCGGGGTGACAATCGGTTCCAGATGACCCACGTTGAAGATCTGGCCGACTTGCTCAAGGAGGCGGTCGACAGGGATGTCCCGGGTACGTTCAACGCGGGCTCGACGGAAATCTCGACGATAAGAGAGAAAGTCGACGTGGTCGGTCGCTGCTGCGGGGTCAAGCCGTTCGTTGTGAGCGTGCCCAACTCGCTGGCGGTTGCGGGCTGTTCGCTGTTGTATCGGCTCAGGGTCGGTCCCCTGCAACCCGAGCAATTCCGTATGGCTGGCCTGCCCTTCGTGTTGTCAGTCGAACGGACATTACAGAAATTCAAGTGGCGGCCCCGACACTCCGACAACGAGGTCGTCGAGGATTCCGTGAAGGCGCTGCTGGCGACGCTGTGATGCGGTCCCCCCTCTGGGCCGGGGGTCGGGGAGTCGGTGTATCGCTCCCGGTTGGATTCGCAACTTGGACGCGAATCGCCTCGCCGAGGGCTCGCCCAACAAAGCTGTCTCTTCGGGGCACCGAGATGCGAACGGGAGGTTGCAACGGTCCGCCGAGATCCTCTCGAAGAAGCCGTATCCCGACGTCCGTTGAGCGGGGTGCGGGGATCGGGGCTGGGACCAGTAATTGCATTCCAAATCCGCGCGAGTAAACTCGAGAACCCCTTGCAACACGGAGATCATCGAATCGCCGATCTTCGGCGCTCTCCGAAAACCTTCGGACCGGACCACTTTCAGCCTTGCGTGGAGCTGTTGGTGTCTAGCTTTCAGTCGGATCGAAACGATGGGCTGGCTCGGGGTGGCATGATGGATCAGGCGACTCGCGGTGACGGTCAGCAATCGGAAGCTTGCCGCACGTACCAGGTGAAGGCCGTTTCGGTCGCCTCCCCGGCCTACAACGAGGCCCAGGGGATCGAACAAGTGGTCCGCCATTGGATCGAGTACCTCCGCAGGCTTCCCCGGCTCGATCGGTTCGAGATCGTCGTCTGCAACGACGGAAGTCGTGACGACACGGGCGTTATCCTCGATCGGCTTGCCGCCCAATTGCCCGAGCTCAAGCCGATCCATTCGGACCGGAACCGGGGTGCCGGCGCGGTGCTCGAGCGGGCCATACGACACACGACCTGCGACTGGGTCCTCCTGCTCGACTCCGACGGCCAGTTCCCGATCGAAAACCTGGCGCCGATGATAGAGGCCGTAGAATCGCGCCAACTTCCCTGCGCAACAGGCGTCCGCACCAAGAAGGACCACTGGTTCGCCCGATACGGGAGCCGGGGCAGCAGCATCGTGGCCAACATCTTTCACGGCACTCGCTATCGCGACTTCAATGCGTTTTCAAGCTGGTGCACGGTCCCCTCCTACGTTCCCTCAGGCTCGAGGCCAACGGGCTGAGCTGCTCGACCGACCTGACCTCGAAACTGGTCGAACGAGGGGCCAGGCTCGCGGAGGTTGATATCGAGCACCGAGCGCGCGAGACCGGCAAGAGCAGCATGAAGCTTTTCCGCGACAGCACGCATCGGCTACTCTTCGTCCTCTACGCTGGCTTCCGCCAGTTCCTTCTCCGGACCGGGGTGCTAAGAGCCGACATCGAATGAACACATCACGCTCTTTCGATCCGAATATCGTTCTGTTCTGCGGCGGACGCGGCAGCGCCTCCATCATCCGGGAGCTCCTCGGGCGGCCGCGGTCCGTTTCAGCCTTCTGGTGAATGCGTACGACGATGGACTCTCGACCGGCGCACTGCGGGACTTCATCTCGGGGATGCTGGGGCCGTCCGACTTCCGCAAGAACCTGTCCTATCTCCTGGACCTCTACTCGGCCCAGCAGCATGCACTCCAGCAACTCCTCGAGTACCGGATCCCGGAAGATTCCAACCGCAGCGTCAGCGTGAAGCTCGAACATTTCTCCCGAACTGGCCGGCTCGGCGAACTGCCCGAGCCGATGGCGACACTGCTGGCTGACCTGGACAAGCCGAACCGCGAACGCATCAGCAGGTTCTTGTGCGAGTTTTTCGATTATGCGAAGGGCAAGCAGAGCGAGTTCAATTATTCGGACTGCTCGTTCGGCAATCTGATCTTCGCTGGGGCCTACCTCAAGACCGGCAACTTCAACGCGGCGACCCGTGAGTTGGCCCAGATTTGCGGCTCGCAGGCCGAGCTGATCAACGTCAGCCAGGGGGAGTGCCGCACCCTCGTCGCCCTCAAGGAGGACGGTCAGATTCTCTCCTGCGAGGCCGAGATCGTCAATCAGCAGTCGTCGCCCTCCCCGATCCGGAACATCTACTTCTTCGAGCGACGACCCGAACGTGCCGAGCTCGACAAGATCGCCGCCCTAGGCTTGGCCGAGAAGGACGCCTGGCTCGAGGCCGGCCAAGCCGACGTGGTTATCTCGGAAGAAGCCGAGGGCGCAGAATGCCGACATCATTATCTATGGTCCTGGCACGCAGCACTCCTCGCTACTGCCCAGCTACCGGATTGCGGCCGAGGCCATCAAGCGGAGCCCGGCAGCGGTCAAAGCCATGGTGATTAACCTCCGCGAGGACCATGACATCAAGGGCCTGAGCGCGGTCAACCTGGTTGACAAGGTGCTCCATTTCCTCGCCGACCCTGACAATTCGCAGCGCAGCGTGACGCACATCCTTTACAACCGGGGTAGCGACAGCCCGCGCGACGGGTGAAGGCGGCGAAGATCGGGACGTCCCCGACGTACAAGGGGGCGCAGGTCATCCGGGAGGACTTCCAGAATTCGGTCAAGCCCGCCGTGCACAACGGTTATGTCCTGATCAGCAAGATCCTCGAGGTCCTGGAGGACGCCGGCCACTACGGCAAGCCCCAGAAACTCGACATCTACGTGGATCTCCTGGGCCGGGCCACTGGGCTGGACCCTATCCTCCAGGAGTTTATAGAACTGAACTGGACCGACTACTTTCAGCACGTCCGCCTGCGGATCAATCAGCTCCAGGTCCCATCGCTCCAGTCCTCCCCCCACCTCCAGGTCGAGAGGACTGAGTACCCCGGCGAGCACACCGAGATGCCGTCCTGCGGCACTGGATCGAGAACGACGACAGCGATTACCTGGCCACCCTGACGGGCGACGGCGAGTATCGGCTGCGCGACATGTGCTCCATGCGACCAGCGTCATCAAGGGAGGGTCGTTCGGCGCCGTGTTCGGCTCCCGGCTGCAGAGCCGTCGCCAGCTCCGCTCCCTGCTGCGATCGGCTTATGGAGAGGGTGGCATACTCTATCGCCTTAGCCGACTGTTCGCTTTCTTGCTCACGGGACTCTACACCCTTCGCTTCGGCATGATCTTCTCCGACCCGCTGACGGGGTTCCGGGTTTACAAGCGCGCACGCATGCATCCGGCGTTCATCGCAGCCATAAAGCGACAGTCGCCGACGACGACTTCCGCGGCCACCAATATCCTGATCAAGAATAAGGTCGAGATCGCTGAGACGCCCGTCACTTACCGTACGTTCTCGGGCTTCACCCGCCCCGGCTGGCGCGTGTCGCGGGCATTTCGCAATGTGGGAGGGTTCTTCCTCGGAGGCATGCGTTGATCACGCTCCCCCCGAAGGCCGGATTCCTGTTCGACCTGGACGGCACGCTGGTCGACTCGTCCGCGCTGCATGACCGGGCCTTCAGGGAGACGCTGGCCTGGTACGCCCCGGAATCCCTCCCCGGCTTCGACTACGAGGCTGCAAAGGGAAGAACCACTAGCGAAGTCTTCCGGCGCTGGGCGTTGATCCGGGAGAGGTGGCCAGGCTGACCGCCTTCAAACAGGGGCTCTTCCGAGACATGGTCAAGGGGGGTGAACTGGGACCGATCCCAGGGGCCCGGGAGCTGCTTTCCTTGCTCCGCGAGGCGGACCATCTACTGCTCCTCGTCACGTCGGGAAGCCTCGCCTCGGTGACGATGACTCTGGAGGCGACCGGCCTCGCGGGGTCATTCGCCGGCATCATCACGTCCGATGACGTGCGGCGCGGCAAGCCGGACCCGGCCCCATTCCTAACATGCCTGACGCGATTCGCCATCGCTCCGACCTCGGCCCTGGCGGTCGAGGACGCTCCCAGCGGCATCGCCTCGGCCCGGGCAGCGGGGCTTCCCGTCATCGGCGTGAACAACCAGGCTGCCGCCAGCCTGGCTGACCTCTATTTCTCCGGGCTCATCGAGCTGACGGAGTGGGTCATGAACCAGACGGGTGGGCGAGGACTTGTCGCGTGAAGACCTGTGCAGTCATCCCGGCTGCGGGTCGGGGGAGCCGTCTCGGGCTCGACTTGCCCAAGCTGCTCGTCCCACTGACCGAACGTGAGACGATCTGGTCGGTCCTCAAGCGCAACCTCCGCCCGCATGTCGACCACATTCATGTGGTGCTCTCCCCCGCAGGGGCCTCCAGCTTCGGGCAGGCCCTGAAAGGCGACTCTGACGCCTCGATGATCTCGACCAGCATCCAGCCCGCGCCTACGGGCATGGGCGACGCCATCTTCCGCGGCGAGCCCACCTGGTCGCGCTACCGGAACATCATCGTCGTCTGGGGAGATCAGGTGCATGTCTCCCAGAACACAATCGCCTCTAGCCTGGTGGCTCCAGGCCGACGCCGAGCGACGCGTCGTGATTCCCCTGGTCGCCCTGCAGAACCCTATGTCGAGTACCGGTTCGACGCAGCCGGTCGACTGGACAAGATCCTCCAGACCCGCGAAGGCGACGTTTGCCAGCCGGGCGGACTGGGCGATGTCGGAACGTTCGTGCTCTCGACCGGAGGGCTGGCGGACGACTGGCAGACCTTCCTCGCCCAGGTCGAGCGTGGCGCCTTGACGGGCGAGGTCAACTTCCTCCCCTTCCTCGCCTTCCTGTCCCGAACTGGGTGGGATGTGCGGAGCCTCCCCGTCGTCGATCCCCGGGAAGCCCGTGGGATCAACACGGCAGACGATCTTGTCTTCTTTCGTGAAGTCTACCGGGAAGCCGACTGATCCGGCCCTCAGCTCCACTACGCCGGGCCGCGGAAGACAAGCAGGACGTGGCCGAAGCAAGGCGCGGTCGATCCGCTCGCGGGTCACGATGTCGAGGCCGGCGTCCCGCCCCCAGGATATAATCTCCTCAGGGGAGGTATAGCGGACCCATGACCGATGCATCATCAAGTCGGTGAACCGGTTGGCATAGGCACGCCAGATCGGCGCGGGCTTATGTCCTTCACCACGACCAGTCCTCCCGGACGCAGTCGAGCGGATGCCTCCGCAAGCAAGCCAGGCCGAAGGGCGGTCCGGAGATGATGAAGCACATCGATGATCGTAACGACATCGAACCGATCCACTGGCCATGGATCGTTAATGTCTCGGCACTCGAATCGGAGGTCGGCCGGGCACCCCATCGTCTCGAGCCGGCTCGCCATATCCCGTGCCCGGCAGATACTAGCCGCGTTCCGATCGAATCCGGATCCCCGGATCTTCCGGTTGCTGGTGGCCAACAAACCGAGGAAAAGCCCAAATCCGCAACCCACGTCGAGCACCGACGCCCCAGTCGGCACTTGATCAACGAGCCGGTCGAACAGTCCCGAGTGAAGCTTGAACCTGGAGATCAGCCGTCGCCACGACCAGGGCTCGCGACCGATGACCGACAAGAGCATTGCGGGGTCGATGGGGAGTGTACTCCACGCCCGATCTGGCTTCATGGTCCGTTTGTCCCTCGTACCGCCGTCCCACCAGCAACCCGGCAGTCGACTGCGGCCCTGCATCACCAGCCGCTCAGTCGCCTGGGTCGCCTCCCTCTGGGGTGGGCGGGTCGAACCGACCTAGCGGACCGGCGGTGGAGCCGCTGGCACCGAGACTTGGCCAGGATCGGTCGAGTGTCAGGGCGGCCAGGCAGGCGATGCTCGGAATCGATGGCATGTGGTAGCGATCTGCGATGACTGTAACGGCATGCACGGCCGCAAAGTAGCCCCAGATCAGCACGGTCGGATGAAACAGACCGGGTAGGACGCCTACCGACTGCACGAGCACCACGACTCCCCACAGTGCGAAAGCCAGGGCGGCCCACCAGTAGAGACTGGAACCCACCTTGAGGCCGGCGATCGCCCTCGTGCCCAACGGTTCGAGACCGTGAAGATTCCAGACCAATCCGATGCTCTCCCGGTCATGGAGACGCACCAGCTTCACAATCGACCGCACGGCGAATCCCACGGGATCCTTGCGGATGTAGGCCGAGGCCTCCTTACCAAATTGGCGATCGCTCTGCAGTTCGTTGAGCCCGGGATGATTGGGGAGGCCGCGATAGGTGCCGTTGGATCCCGGGCTGTTGCCCATCCATGTATTCCCGCCAGCATTGGTCGAAATCAGGACAAACCCGCCGAAGATTCCATAGTTCCGAAACGACCAGGGGAGGATGCAGATCAACATCACGATCGTGCCAAGGACGAGTTGGACTGCCGCGTCCTTGAAGCGTCGGTGGGAAACGACTTCGGGTATGGTCAGTATGACCGGGAGCAGCAACGCGGTAGGCCGAACGTAGCAAGCGGTCGCGATGGCGACTCCGCCCAATATCGCCCGGGCCGACACGCGCAAGCCAGGTGCCGACCAGAATACCCACGCCAGCAGCATCGCCACCAGGAACGGGAGCTCGCTCGCAAGGATCGTCGTGTATTCGATGAGCAACGGCCAGAATGCCATCAAGATCCCGGCAATCAGGGCGGCTCGCGAGCCGAAGAAGCGTTGGGCCAGTACCATGGTCAGTCCCACCAAGGCCACCCCCAGCCCCACGTTGAATACCGCGACGGGCCAGTAGACGTGGCCGAATACCCGGTAGAACAAAGAGAGCAGGAACGAGGTGCCGACCGGCCAGAGTGCCGTCGGATACCCTGGGACGAAACAATAGCCCAGACCCTGCGCGAGATTCATCGCCGCCTTGTCGTAGACGACGCAATCGGAGATGGGGTTGATGGGTACCAGCCAGGCCCAGATGGATCGCGTCACCAAGGCAATTGCCAGAACAGGCAGCGTGCAAGATCTACCGGCCTCAGGAGCAGCGGATTCCGCCGACAAGATCAACCCCATGAACGATCTCCGGTTTCCGGCGATTCGTCGAAGATCGCGTGAGCATCCATAAACCAGCACGTGACGTGGTGACGAAACGGCCTGCGCGGGGAGCCGCGTCCGAAGGTCTCCAGTTCCTATGCGCACTTCCAATTAGATCCCTTCGTCAAAATCCCGTCAAGGATCGCGCCGTCTCTGGAGGATTGGAAAGTCCCCGATGGTGGTCGGCCCCCCGATCGCTGTGCGGGCCTCGGCCCGATCGCGGCGTCGACTCGACGGGTGCGCCGAACGGATTCTGGCATTTCGCTTGGACAACGGTTATAAGGCATTGGTTCTCAGGGATGAATAATGACTCAAGGATGATGCACCCATGCTTCCTAACGATCTCGACCGGCTCACCCCTAGCGAACGACTCATCGTCGAGCAGGCTTACGTTCTGGCCAAGGAGCTGGAGTCCACCGCCGATTCAGCTCCCGAAGGACAGGTAATCGACCGTTGCGAGTCGTTCTTACTGTCCAGTGGCCGCGACTATTTGCGGAGAGTGTTGGAGTCCACCCTCCAATTCCGGGCAGAGAACCTCGAAAAAAAGGGGGCGCCGCCCGACTGTGCCCGTGTGGAGCATCGGGGCGTCACAAAGGAAACGCGTCCAAGACGGTGATGACCGCGCTGGGGACGATCGTTCTTTGGTGCGCCTACTTCACCTGTAAAGCCTGTAGTCTGGGGGGCTACATGGCTGACCGTATTCTGGGCCTGGAAGGGTTCCTCACACGGCAGGCCACACGCCTGATCTGCCTGCTTGGGGGTCAGAATTCCTTCGCTGCCACGGAGCGACTCTTGAACGAGTGCTGTGGCTGGACCGTTAGCGATGAGCGGATTCGCCAGGCGTGTCAGGCGGAGTCGACGCGGATTGTGGACTTCCGGGCAAATGCACCGGCTGTCGCCGAGGCCTTTGCCAGTGCCGCCGGGGATATCGAGTTCCAGACCGACGCCGCCAAGGTCAACACGACCGGGGGCTGGCGGGACATGAAAATCGGCATCTTTGCCAAGCGTGAGCGCGGCGAACCGGCAACGCCTGCAGACTGGGATAAGCGCCACTTGCCAGCCCCGACGACGCGAGTCGCGTTCGCGGCGATTGAAACGATCGATGATTTCGCCCCTCGTTGGGGGGCCGGGCAGCCCGCCTTGGGATCACCGACCTGACGAAGATTACCGTCTTGGGAGACGGAGCCGAATGGATCTGGAACGCGGCGGCGCACCAGTTCCCTGGCTGCCGCCAGATCCTGGACATCTATCACGGTGCCGAGCATATTGCCGAGGCGGGCCGCCGCCGGTTCGGCGAGGGAACGCCAGAAGCTGCCAGGTGGCTAGATCGAGGCCGTGGATTGCTTCTATCCGACGGCTGGGCCGGTCTCTGCGACCACCTGGGGCAAACGCTTGCCACAGATAACGGCCCGGAGGGACGTGCCGCCTTGGATGATCTGATGAGCTACTTCGCCGTGCATACAGAACGCCTCAACGACTGCCACCGGCTCTACTCGGGGCAGTCGATAGGCAGCGGTATGGTGGAGGGGGCGGCTAAGAATCTCGTCGGTCGGCGACTTAAACAGACTGGAGCTCGATGGCAGGTCGAGAACGTCAACCAAATGGCGGAACTATGTTGTCTGACGTACAGCGATCACTGGGATCTTTATTGGGCGTCCCCGAACTGACTGCCAGAATCCGTTGTGCACCCCGACTCGACCTAGTGCTCTGTCACAGCTAAAAAGTCGGATTGGCATTTTGGGGCGAATCGACAATTCTGCGTGGCACAAGGAGGTGTGCCATGCGGAAGTTGTATATCGTTCGCCTGACGAAGCAAGAACGAATCGAGCTTCAGGGCGTTGTCAAGAAGCTGAAGGGGACCGGTCAGAAAGTGCGGCGTGCCCAGATTCTACTGAAGGCGGACGCCGATGGTGCCAATTGGACCGACGAACGTATCGCAGAGGCATTTTCGTGTCGGACGAGAACCATTGAAAGACTTCGCCAACGATTCGTCGAGCAAGGATTTGAAGAGACACTCAACCGAGTTGAGCGTAAGCAACCACCCGTGGAGAAGTTGTTGACGGGCGACCAAGAGGCACGCATCATCGCGACGCGCTTAGGTCCGCCACCAAAAGGCTACAACAATTGGACACTGCGGCTGTTGGCACGCAAGGTCGTGGAGTTAGAGATCGTGGACTCGGTGAGCTACGAAACGGTCCGGCGCACGCTAAAAAAAATGGCATGACGAATCGGAAGATCGAATACTGGGTGATCCCACCAGAAGCGGACGGCGAATTCGTTGCCCACATGGAAGAGGTGCTGGAAACCTACGAAAAACCGTACGATCCCAAGGTGCCCGTCCTGTGCATGGACGAACAGCCTGTGCAGTTGCTGAAAGAAACGCGCTCGCCCATTGCGGCCACGGCCAAACACGGCAAGCGGGTCGACTACGAATACGAACGAGCGGGGACGGCTGCCATCTTCATGTTCGCCGAGCCTCTGGCCGGCTGGCGTGAAGTCGCCGTTCGCGAACGGAAAACGAAGATCGATTGGGCCGTCGAAATGGCTCGGTTGCTGGAAGGCCGCTACGCTGATTGCACCAAAGTGATCTTGATATGCGACAATCTGAACACCCACACCAAGGGCGCGTTCTACGAAGCGTTTGAACCCGAGCGTGCTCGGACCCTGGTTCGACGCATCGAGTTCTGCTATACGCCGAAGCATGGCAGTTGGCTGAACATCGCTGAAAACGAACTAAGTTCGCTAACTCGCCAATGCGTCTCGGACCGCCGCTTCGAAGATGTCGCCAGCCTGCGCGACGAAACGAAAGCGTGGTCAAGCGACGTCAACGCCACCCAGCGTGGCGTCGACTGGCAGATGAAGATCGACGACGCCCGAACGAAACTGAAATCGGTGTACCCGACAATTAAGCTGTGACAAAGCACTAGTGCCCCGTCCAATTTAAATTTTGGAGTTGCCAAGAGCGTCGTTTTTTCGGAACCTCAGGAGCTACAAGGAGGTTCCCATGAACAAGAAGTATCTTGTGCGGCTCACGGACGAGGAACGGGCGGTCTGCAAAGCAACCGTCAAGAACGAGAAAGGCAAGTCGGAGAAACTGCGGAGGGCAGTGATCTTGCTGAAGGCAGACCTTGACGGTCCGGGTTGGAAGGACGAGAAGATCAGCGAGGCCGTGGGCTGTCGCATTCGGACCGTGGAGAATGTGCGTCGGGAGTTTGTCCAGGAAGGCTTTGAGGCCGCCCTGGTGCGCAAGAAGCGGACGACGCCTCCCACACGCAAGTTGCTGGACGGAGCGGCCGAGGCGAAACTAATCGCCCTGCGGTTGGGTAAGCCGCCGGCGGGCTACGGACATTGGACGCTGCGGTTGCTCGCCGACCAACTGGTGGTACTGGAAGTCGTGGATTCCATCAGCCCCGAGACGGTCCGGCAGACGCTCAAAAAAACGGCATGACCAAGCGGAAAATCGAGTATTGGGTGATTCCTCCCGACGCAGACGGCGAGTTCGTTGCGCACATGGAGGAGGTGCTGGATACCTACGAAACAGCCTACGATCCCGACTGTCCGGTGGTGTGCATGGACGAACAGCCCGTGCAACTGATTGACGAGACCCGCGTGCCGATTCCCGCAACCAAAGAGCACCCTGAGCGCGTCGACTACGAATACGAACGCAAGGGAACGGCGAGCATCTTCATGTTCGCCGAACCACTGTCAGGCTTCCGGCAAACGACGGCTCGACCTCGCCGCACCAGGATCGATTGGGCTTATGAAGTCGCCCAGTTGCTGGACGGCCGGTACGCTGGCGTCAAGCAAATCACACTGGTCTGCGACAACCTCAACACGCATACGAAGGGCGCGTTTGACGAAGCATTTCCTCCCGAGAAAGCCCGGGCGTACGTGCGGCGGATCAACTTCGTCTATACTCCCAAACACGGCAGTTGGCTAAACGTGGCGGAATGCGAACTGAGTTGCCTGACCAGCCAATGCCTGTCCGATCGCCGCACCGCTGACATCATGACCCTGCAATCGGAAATCTCCGCCTGGGCCACTCGAACAAACGCGAAGCAGCGGGCTGTCGACTGGCAATTCACCATCGAGAAAGCCCGCGTCAAATTGAAGCGACTCTACCCGAAATCTTGGATTGGACGGAGCACTAGGGATGACCGTCAATGAGACTTACCCGCCTCTTGGGGCCAACATGAATCTGAACCTTCACCACATTGGCATCGCTGTCGAGGATATCTCTCGGGCCACCGAGGACTATCGGCGCCGTCTCGGGTGTGAACTCGAGGGGGGGCCGTCCACGACCCTGTCCAGACCGCCTTCATCCAGTTCCTCAGACTTCCAGGAGACTCGGTATTGATCGAGCTGGTGCGCCCGATCGACCGAAGAGCAAGCTCAATGCCGTAGTCAAAAAGGGAGGCGGAATCAATCACCTGTGTCACTCGACGGCAGACTTCGAATCGGCCTGTCAATTCCTCCAAAGCGAGGGCATGGTCATCATCCAGGAACCCACCCCGGCGATCGCCTTCGCAGGCCGGCGAATCGCCTGGCTCATGGGGGATGACCGGGTACTCACCGAGCTTGTCGAACGAGCCGGCTGGGCCGAACAGCCTGACTTGGTTACGCGCGGTGAGGAAGCCGGGCAATGAGTGGGGAGCACCAGTCTGGGGCTTCTTCATCCGGCCAACCATCCGCGACGGAAACCGCATCGCGGCCATCGCGCTGTTCAACCAACCGATGAACGACCTGCAGTCCTTTTTCGACAGCGAACGCCGCAATATGAGGCTCGGCTGAATAGAGTCGCGGCAGCCACGATGAGGGTTCTCGCCAAACGATACCGAGTAGTTTCATGCTACTGCGAGTCGAAAATTTTCCAGGGAAAAGCCGTTCACTGGCTCGCAAACCACTCCCGTCTCGGACCAGTTCATTTCCCGTCGGCAACGCGTAACTCATTGATCAGCTAATCGTAACGTTTGCTCGACGATACTTCATCCGGGTCAACCGAACGCTTTGACATAGACCTGTACCCCTCCTCACTGACCTGCTTGTAACCAAACCGGCTTCCGCGACACGGCACGCAGTTTGCCCCGTATACGGGGCGCTGGCAGCGATGACGCCTTAGATTGGCTTCATCACCTGCTGGCCAAAGCCACAACATGAGGCTGGCTCCCCGAGTTCCTGCTTTCTTTAGCTGTTCGGCGATCGAATGAACCAAAAAAAAACCATAACACTTGCGGCTACTTTTATACTTACAAACGATTGCGGCCCTTTATTTGGCCGGAGTTCTGAAGATTAATTAATTTTCTAAGAGATTTTGTGAAATTAATTTTACTTTGATTCAAAAAAACAACGCGATGCGATACGGAGATTGACCGTTTGAAAAAGCCGTGCTAGGCTAAGCCCGCCTGTTAGTTGGATCTAACGCATCCACGAAGTATGCTAATTTGACTCGATTCGCTGCGTGGCTCGCTGATTCCAGTCTGCAAGTCACGGTTCGTCGTCTGAGCTACTCCACGGAGAAAGTGCACCGATGGACCTCCTGTCCACGCCGTCAACAAGTGCCTTGGGTTCGGAAGCCTGCGAGCCAATCACGATCATGCGGAGTGAGCTTGAGTTAGGCTCATGTTCGCGCTTTGGAATTACCGGGTTTCTGTCCCACGTGCTTCCCTACGCTTTCAAACGATTCATGGATCTGGCTGGCGCGTTGGTGGGATTGGTGCTGCTGGGTCCCGTCATTCTGTCGATTTCGCTGCTGATTCGGTTGGATTCGCCTGGGCCAGTGCTATTCCGTCAGTTGCGTCGAGGTTACCGCGGCCGGCTCTTCTGGGTACTCAAGTTCCGTACCATGGTTGTCGATGCCGAGCAGCGTCTTGAAGACCTGGAAAGGAAGAACGAGTCGGCGGGAGGCGTGTTGTTCAAGCTCCGCGACGACCCGCGCGTCACGCCTCTGGGTCGTTACCTGCGGCGCTCCAGCCTGGACGAACTACCCCAGCTGATCAACGTACTGCGTGGAGAAATGAGCCTGGTCGGTCCGCGTCCACTCCAGCTTCGAGATAGCGACAAGCTTCAAGTTCTGGATTATGAAGGTTACGCCTATCGCCTTCAAGTGATGCCTGGACTCACTGGTCCCTGGCAAGTGGGTGGACGAAGTGAAATCGATTACAGGAATATGGTGCAGATGGACGTTTCTTACGCCCGGAATTGGTCATTAGTTGGGGACCTTCAAATCATCCTAAGAACCTTCGTGGTCGTACTGCTTGGCCGCGGTGCTTACTAGCCTTTGTTGTCCGGCAACCCCTCTTCACTCCGAGTCGCGCTGAAACTCACTGTCAATAACTCTGCATAACTGGAGCTGAAGGCTCGGACAAGCCCACCAGCACCCTGCTCTTACAGGGGTTCTGGATTCACATCGTGAAGCGTCCAACTTCGGCGCTCAGGAAAGTCCGGGTAGCAGCTTGAGAATCTTTCTCCAGCGTGACTCTCGTTCCTGTTGCAAGACCATCATTCTTTGATGAAGCCAAACCATGACCTCGCGCTCGGACTCTGGACCCGATTCCCGTGGTTTTGGTCGAGGCTGCTTGACCTCCAAGCGCTCAGCCCCAGAAGCGCCAAGCGGAGCCTGGGAAGAGGAAGAAGAAGAGACCCCTGCAGCATGAACCGCAGCCGGAGTCGGCGGAGCCGTCGGGATATCCGCATAGGTTCGATCGGCCACCGGGGTTACCGCGGCATGACTTACGGACTTGATGCGTTCCTTGACGCTCGACCCCAATGGCGGAATCGGCGGATCTCCCGACGTTTTCAGCCCACCGGCCGATTCTGCGGGGCTCTGATCCTGGGATCGCGCGGCAAGCTCAAGCTTGATGGCCTGGAATTCTCGGGTCAGATCACGGAGTTGATCGAGCTCTTCACGTATCGTCACCATCTGATCACGGTGCAAGCTACCAAACGCCTGCACGATCATTGAGATGGCCTGCTGGAATTGATCGAGCATCTGCTGCTGCATTTGGCCGAACTGATTCATCAGAGGCACCAGCAGCGATTCCGTGATTTCTCCTCTCTCCATGTGGGTTGGCACGTGGACGGCCGGGAAGACGGATTCGTCGCTGCTTGCCTGCCCGCCGACGTCTCGCGTCGCAAGAAACTGGGAAGCCAGTACCTGCCATGAGTGCACCGGAAGGGACGACAAGCCGGGCGAGTCGCCGTTGGAGAAGACAGAAGTCAGCGGAACCTGAAATGAAGAGCCGGCTTGTGCGATCATCGCGGGCCCGCCCTTGGGGGCGGCAGACCGCGCGGAAACCGGGTAGGCAGGGCGGATCCTCATGCGGATACGGTAGCGACCAACAGCCACCACGTCGTCGGGGCAAGCAGCGCATAACGCACCTGGGTATCATTGACACCAGTCCCATCAGGGCCGAGCAGATCAACAATCCATAAGCCCAGAGGGGTTCGCAGCAAACTGCAGTGTAAGGCGGAAACGCTGGGGTCGGCTAGGCGGAACTTGCAGCCATTGGCTGAGCCAATCAGCGACATAACCCGGTTCATCGGCCAGCACGCTGACCGCGAAGGCCCGTTCAAGAACTCGAGGGAGACCTCGGGAAGTGTTTGATCACCGTAGGACCGAGCCACGAACGGTGAAACCTGAGATCCCAATGCGGTATGCCGATTCTCCGGATCCAAGCCAGTGCCGGCGAGCCGCTCAATCCCGAACGGCCCGACCCGGATCGACGATCCAGCCTCGAGCCAGCCGAACTTCCGCAATTGCCCTTCAGTCGAGGTTCCTGCCCGACTGTCCAGATCAAGCCAGAATACCCTGCCATTGACGAACTGCAGATACACTGGCGCCGACTGACCAAGTTGTGTCGAGGACACGTCTGCGCTGATCACGACCAACCAGTGCAAAAGGCTGGTGCAAGAGCCGGACTCCACTTTCATTCGGGCCTGGACCTCGAATGGCAAGACGGAGCGGCCCAGCGATTTCACACGCTTTCATAAAGGCATTCATAAGAGTATCAGATCCCGACGGCGAGGTCGGGCAGACACCGGCAACCGACCACTTTAAATGACTGCAACGTAAATCTAACCGGTCGTCTGATCAAGTTCGCTTCGATTTTCTCGCTGCCAGAAAAACCTCGACTGCTGGCGGGCAGAAAATTCATGCAGAGATTGCTGTGATGATTCATTATTGGGGACCACGCTTCTCCTGTCCATGAGAGAGCGAACCGAGAATACCGCTGCCGGGAGTGTACTGTTTTCCCGAGGCAACGAAATGGCTTCGGATTGCTTAGCACTTGGTACAATGCCAGCGTTTGGTGGCAGGCGCACAGTCCTTGGCACTGCACGACCTGGAGTTCCACCGGAAATCTTTAGGAACCTTCAAGCATGTTTCGCAAAGGCATCATTCTGGCCGGTGGTTCGGGTTCGCGGCTTTATCCGATCACCCGCGCTATCAGCAAGCAGCTTCTGCCGATCTACGATAAGCCGATGATTTATTATCCCCTCTCGACGTTGATGCTTGCGGGCATTCGCGAGATCCTCCTGATCTCCACGCCAGACGACATCAAGAATTTTGAGCGGGTGCTGGGGGATGGGCACCAGGTCGGACTCCATATCGAGTACGCGGTACAGCCGACTCCCGGTGGACTGGCGCAGGCATTTCTGATCGGCCGGAACTTTGTTGGAGACGACAACGTCGCCTTGATCCTGGGAGACAACATCTTTTATGGCCAAGGCTTTCAGGGGATGCTCACGCGTGCCAGCGACCAGGCGAGCGGGGCGACGGTATTCGCCTATCCGGTCAAGGATCCCGAGCGGTATGGCGTTGTCGAGTTTGACACGCAAGGCCAAGTCCTATCGATCGAGGAGAAACCGGCTCGTCCCAAGTCTCATTACGCGGTGACTGGGTTGTATTTCTATGACAGCGCGGTTCTTGATATCGCCGCCACGATGCGGCCTTCGCCCCGTGGAGAACTTGAGATCACAGATGTCAATCGGGTTTATCTCGAGCGCCGGCAATTGCGGGTTGAAGTCTTCAGCCGAGGTTTCGCCTGGCTTGACACCGGGACCGTGGAGTCGCTCATCCAGGCCGCGAACTACGTGGCGACCATCGAATCCCGGCAAGGTCTCAAAATCGCCTGCATCGAGGAGGTGGCTTACCGAATGGAGTACATTACCGCCTCTCAGGTCGAACTCCTCGCCCAGAAGCTTCCCAACGACTATGGCCGCTATCTCCGGGACTTGATCCGTGAGCCTCAAAACAACGCGGACCAGCCCGTGCCTCTGGCCTGAGGCAGGCTGTCGCGCGTGAGCTTGAAGACTTGAGTCTGCACGGATCACCTCATTGGTTTCCCAGGACTTTGAGAAGCCGTTCGTACGCGGGGGCCTCCAGGGCATGAAGCTGGTTAGGCGCCAACCCTTTGGCACGGGCCTCGTCGAACGACTTCTTGGCGTCCGGCTTTCTTCCCGCTTGAAGGTAAGCCTGAGCCAGGTGGAAGTACTTCGGGGCGGAAGGGGACTTTTTAATCGCCTCACTGAGATCCGTGATGGCATCCTGGCTCTGCCCTAGTTTGGTGTAGAGCACGCCCCGGCTATCGAGGAGCTCAGCTTGCCGACCCCCGAGCTTGATCGCGTGGTTGAGATAGTCAAGTGCCGCGGTCTTAATCTTATCCTCATCCCGCAGCGCGATGAGCCAGGCGAGGTTGTTCAGCACGAGCAGGTCATCGGGCCATTTCTCAACGCACTGCCTGTACTCGGCCTCGGCTTCCTGAAATCGTCTCAGGCGCTCGAGCATACCGGCAAGAACGACCGCCAGACGGGACGATTTGTACTGTTCCAGCCTTTGTCGCAAGAGTTCCGTCCCCAGCTCGCCCCGCCCCAGTTGCTCCTCGGCCAGTCTGGCCAAGGCCAGCCACAGAGGATCGGACCTTTGGTCGGCCATGATTGGGCGACTGGCGGCCGACCGCAAAAGATCGACGGCCTTGTCTGTCTGATTTCGAGCCTTGAAAAGCCGCGACTCGAACGCCAGGACCTCCAGTGTATCCGGGCGAAGTGCCTTCAATTCCCCGAGAAGATCCTGGATTTCGTTTAACAGTTCCGGTCTCTCGTCGCTCTGGTACAACCGGAACAACACTTCCACAAGTTGGATGATGTAGTCAGGTCGACGCTGGAGGACTTCAGGATCAATTGAGTGCTTTGTGTATACAAGATACCTATTGATTTGATCATGGGCCGCTTTCCGGTCATCGACATTGCCGGACAACCAGGCGCGGCGGATCAGGAAATCGATGTACTGGCGGAACAGATTGAGGTTTTCTTGCTGGTCATTATGAGCCTTGGCAAACCAGCGACCCGCTTCATCGAGCCAGACCTGGGATTTCTTGTCATCACGGCCACTATTCTTGTAAGCTTGGCCCAGCACCTCGCAGCACCGGCCGGGTCCCAGGGGATTTCCCTTGAGGGCTGCCTCGGCATCTTGAACCGTCTTCTCGGCCTGCGCCCACTGCTTCATCGATGACTGGAACTGAATCAGCTTGCTCCATCGTTCGACATCGAGTCGATCCGCCGCGACACTGTCGCGCAGCTCGGTCTCGGCTTCAGCGTGACGCTGATTGGCCGCCAGCGTCTTGGCCAGTAGCAGAGAGGCTTGAAAATCCTTGGGATTGGAGGCTTTCGCTTTCCGCGCCAGCTCCAGGGCTCCCTCCTTGTCATTGTTGCGGATGGCCCCAGCCGCGGCTTGCCGCAGCCATCCCGTGCTCGGACTAGCGAGCTCGGTCCATAACTTGGTGGCATCAGCCTTGCGTTCAAGGAAGTAAAGGAGGTCGGTGGCTTTGCGAAGGGTGTCGAGGTCTCTTTGTCCCAGCTCGATCGCCTTCAGGTAGAGCTCGGCGGCTTCGTTTGCCTTGCTCTTCTTCTGCTCCGCGCTTAAGCCGGACTGGGTCAGATCGGCCATAGTCAGATCGGCCAGCAAGCGAGGAATCGGCGGCAATTCTGTGAACCTGCCCATCAGTTCCCTGAGCTGCTCTTCGGCCGACTCACGAAGCTTAGCCTGTTCCGACCGGTCGGTCGTGCTCTCGGCCTGCCAGATCGTGAACCGAGCCTTCCCGAACTTCGTGTTGGGCCCATCGCTCCCATCGATTCGCTTGATTTCGTTGAGCCGGTTCTCGACATCGGCCTTGTTCTTGCCTTGCAGAGCCAAATCGAACAAGCGTAATTGCGGCTCGAGAGCATCGGGCTCGAGTCTTGCCAATCGCGACCAGAGATCTGTGATCAGGGTGCGATCATTCAGGACCATGGCTTCCCGGGCCAGTACCTCCAACAAGCGGCGCTGGTCAGCGGGTGAAAACGACGCGGTACTCTCCGCCAGCGCCGAGCGCCTTGGGAAGATCTTGGCCTCCTCGAGCCATCAGTAACCGCGATCGCTCGAGCCGTAACACGACGCTGTCACCGAGCGACTTCTGAGCTTCATCCAGTAATTTCGCCGCATCGTCGAGTTTTCGTTGCTGACGTAACACCGCGGCCGACGTGAGCCACAGATTCAGTTCGGGGGCAGTTCGCGACCGCGCTCCCTCCAACAGTTTTCCAGCTTCTTCAATCTTGCCCTGCGCCGCGAGCAATTCGGTCTGGAGAACCGTCGATTCGCTTGACTTGGGATCTGCTTCCTTGACCAGGTTTTCCACCTCGGACCAGTCTTGTTGTCCCACCGGCAGGCGCTTATTTCGATCGATTAACAAGCGACCTAGCAGGACGCGTGCCGTGGTGAGCCCGGCCTGTCGCTGCTCTGGCCGTAAATGCTCCTTAAGCTGGCGATACTCGTTGATCGCTTTGTCGATGTCGCCCGCGTTGGCCAGGTTCTGGATCAGTCCCAAACGGGCGGAAACGTTTTGCGGAGAGGCCCTGATGCTTAGCTCCAGCGCTGGCGCTCCTTATCACGATACTTCAACGCGTCGTTCTGACGAGGACGATACGCGAGATTACGGTAGCACCGGGCCTGAAGATCGTAGACCTGAGCCTGCTGCTCGGGCGATTCCGGCTGCAGCAACACCAGCGTTGAGATTGCCTTTTCCCACTCCTGGCGGTTGATGAGATACCTCGCCTCCAGTATTTCGATGAAGAATTTCGAGAGGTTCGTTCGTCTCAGTTCACTGATTTCCTTGTGGAGATTGACAGTATCTCCTGTTTGCGCCAGGAGGTTGGCCAGATTCACACGAAGCATTATTTGTCCGGGAATCAGGTCGACGCTGTGCCGCAGACTCGCGATCACCTTGTCTATCGAACCAGCCAACCTGGCTCGTTCCAGATGGAGCGCGGGCTCGCCGGGTAGGACCTTGAGGCCCTCTTCGATAACCCGATTCGCTTCCTTGTCGTCTTTCGACGACCGGGCGAGTTGGGCCAGCTCTATGTATACTCTGGGGTCTTTGGGATTCTTCTTTTTCGCGAGCATCAAGTCTTGCTCGGCCGTTTCCCGTTCCTTTGGGGTCCGACCAAACTTCTGATAGTAGTGGCCGCGCTCCAGGTGCCCCAGGTAATTCTCCAGGTCGAAATCCACCATCTGATTAATGGCAGCGTCCGCCTCCTCTATCACCTTGGCGACGTCCTCCCCCTTGGCCGACACATCCTTCGATGTCTCGAGCTGGGTCCGCAGCAAATTTGCCTTGCGCATAGGCGTCCAGTCGCTGGGCTTCGGGTGTGCCTTTGTCGGCGATGGCGGTATCGTAGGAGTCCACCGCCGCCTGAACAGGTTCATCCAGGCCTTCCAGGCAGCGCCCTCGCAGGTAGTTCAGAGCGCCATCCTTCGGATCGGCTTTACGGAGGACCTCCACGTGCGGGAGAGCCTGTTTGAATGCGTCCAAGTCGACGAACAGTTCCACAAGCCGGCGTCGAGCCTGGTGATCGTCCGGAAAACGATTGACATACTGAGAATAGATCTGCGCGGCCAGTTGCTGAGTCGCGCGATTCTTGGATTCCTTCAGCAGGACCTCGGCGTGCTTCAATTTCGCTTTTTCATCATCGGGGAATACCTGGAGGTGCTCCTCATAAGACCGCGCTGCCTTCTCGTATTTCTCTTCCTCGTCCGCTTTCTCGGCGTATGCCAGCACCCTGCGATCCATCCTGTCAACTTGATATTTCCAGAAGAAGAAAATCGACAAGCCCAAGACGAGAATCGCGGTGACCAAAATCGCCAGCCGCTTGAAAGTTTTCGCTCCCATTCGGTTTATTCCTCAACGTAACTTGCACAGCAACTATAAGTTGTCGACTGCGGTAGCACGCGCTCCTGAACTCGGTACACTTAGAGCTTACGATCCGCCTTCTCAAACATCAACCGGACGTGATGACGATCCCGGGTCGCCGCTGCTCCAGAACCACTAACTTGTTCAGGTGAAAGCAACCGAGGATCCGCACGCCTGCCTGCAGCCCGAGCGGGTGGCCCAGCTCGAGGGGGAGTTTCTCAGGCCACGCGTCAGGAAGTCAGCTCGACAAATGGCTTCCCCTCTTCATGCACGTCGCTTATCCTGGATCCCTGATCACTCGCGCTCCTCGACGCGGCCCCTCTCTGGCGGAACGAACGCGCCGGTGTTGAGGCCGATTTCGAGATGAGACCGGAGGTTTTTCAGCCGATGCCTGACCCATTGCTGCCCCCCCAGGCGCTGTCCGCCTCCGAGTACGAGCCAACCTCGGCGGGCTCGACCTACGTTTCCTTCGCCAGCGACCATGAGCGGCGGGAGTGGCTGATCGCAGCCCTGGGAGAAGCAGTCTGCCGGAAGATCGGCGTTTATCGGATTCCCGATAACCTGGTCCTGTCCGTGGTCATTCCGGTTTTCAACGAACATCTGACGATCCGCGAGATCCTCAACCGGGTTCGCGCGGTTCCGATCAATAAGCAAATCATTGTGGTTGACGATTGCTCCACCGACGGCACACGCGAAATCTTACGGGACATCGCCGAGCGGAACCCCGGCATCATTCTCGTCTGCCACGACGTCAACCAGGGCAAAGGCGCCGCCCTGCGGACCGGCTTCAAGCATGCCACGGGAGACGTGGTGATTGTCCAGGATGCCGACCTCGAATATGAACCCGAACAGTATCCTCAACTCCTGCAACCAATCGTCGAGGGTCAAGCGGATGTCGTCTTCGGGTCGCGTTTCATAGGCGAGAAGCATCGCGTGCTCTATTACTGGCATTCGGTGGCCAACAAGGGATTAACCCTTCTCTCGAATATGTTCACGAATTTGAACCTTACCGACATGGAGGTCTGCTACAAGCTTTTCCGCCGCGAGATCATCCAGGGTATCACACTACGCAGCAACCGGTTCGGGTTCGAACCCGAGGTGACGGCCAAGGTCGCCCGGTTCACGCTTACCGACGAAGCTGGCCGGCGAAGACTCTGCCGGATTTACGAGATTCCCGTGTCGTACCACGGGCGAACCTATCTCGATGGTAAGAAGATCGGAATCAAGGATGGTTTCCAGGCCCTCTATTGCATCATCCGCTACGCCTTGGCCGACTGAGTTAACGGTAAGAGGGAATGTCACGCGCATACGTTTGAGGATCAACCAAGGAACCGAGGAGTTATGATGTTCAGGGTTCGCGCGGGGTTCGCGGCCGGATACCTCTCGCTGAGCTTGGCCGTTTTGCCGGCAATCTCCAGGGAACTCCGCGCCGAGCAGGCCGGTGATCTCGTCCCTGCCGACCTGCCGGCCGGAAATGCGCCTGATCGCGCCGGGCGCAAGAGCCGCGCGCGAATTCGCGGCCCAAGGTCCGGCACGACAGTCCCGGCTTCTACATGGGCCGGCCCATCGCCGATGTCATGTGCTGGCAGGGAGCCGACTGGCTTTTCCGGGAGACCAGAATTGAAGAAGAGCAGCCCGAGGCCATGCTCGACGCTCTCAAGATCACACCGGGCGCGACCGTGGCCGACGTGGGGGCGGGCGCCGGGTATCACAGTGTTCGACTGGCACGGCGTGTCGGGCCCAGCGGTACCGTCCTTGCCACGGACCTCCAGCCCGAGATGATCGCGATGCTCAAGCAGAACGTTCAGGCCGCCGGGCTCACCAACGTGAAGTCGCTACTCTGCTCCTCCCAGAACACCATGCTGCCCGACGGCAAGGTCGATCTGATTTTGATGGTCGATGTCTACCACGAATGCAAGAACCCCGAGATGACCCTCCAAGCTCTACGCAAGGCGCTGCGTCCCGGCGGTCGGCTGGTGCTCGTCGAGTTTCGGGGTGAGGACCCGGACGTCCCGATCAAGCCGGAACATAAGATGACGCTCAAACAAGTGCGACGTGAGGTCGAACCTCAGGGTTTCGGGTTTGTAACCTCACTCGAATTCCTCCCTTGGCAGCACATCATTATCTTCGACAAACCCGCGGACAAGGCAGAAAAGCTGCCAGTGAAACCTGTCGCCGCGGCAGGGTCCGGTGCCGCTTAGCCGCGATGAAGCTGTCCGGCCCTGGCCCCGGCGGCGATCAATTCGACATGTCATTCCGACGACCACGAAAGCCCCGAGCCCGGATCAGGAAGAAGAGGAGCTGGAGGATGCTCGTCAGCGTTGCGGCCACATAGGTCATGGCCGCCGCACCGAGTACTCTGCCGACGACCTGGTCCTCGTCGGGGGTGATCAGCCGCGCCTGCTGCAACTGCTCCCGCGCCCTGCGGCTGGCGTCGAATTCGACCGGCAGATTGACGAGCTGGAACACGACCACGGTTGAAAAAAGCAGGATCCCGGCCCACACGAGCGTCATGGACTGGAAGAGAACACCGGCAATAAGTGCGGTAAAAGAGATGTTCGAGCCAAGGCCGGCCAGAGGGACGATCAGGTTGCGAACCACGAGCAGCGGGTAGTGGCTGGCGTCCTGAATGGCATGGCCGGCCTCGTGAGCGGCGACGCCCACGGCGGCCAGCGAGTTGTCCTGGTAGTTGAGCGCCGAGAGTCTCAGAATCTTCTTGGAAGGATCGTAGTGATCCGTCAACTGGCCGGCGACCGGCTCGATGGGCACGTTCTCAACACCAGCCAGCCGCATGATAACGGCGGCGGCCTCTGCGCCCGTGGCGCCCGAGGAGCGCGATAGCGAGATCCCTCGCGGTAAGCTGGGGCGATGCGGGTCTGGGCCCAGCCGGCCACGGCCATCCCCGGCAGCATGAGCAGAAGATAGAGGGGATCGAACGCCAATGGCATCGGCGGGCTCCTCACCCTTGAGATGGATGTTGGGGTTGCACGAGAATCAACATATACGGCACCCGGAAGTCTCCAAGCGGGCAGCAGGCCAGGCTTGACTTTCCCGGCTCTGAGCCACATGCCAAGGACGACCAGGTGTCGACTTCGGGTTGAATCGCCACCGAGGCTCACGCCACTCCGTGCTTCTTGAACCATGCCAGCAGCCGCTGCCAGCCGTCCGCCGCTTGATCCTTGCGGAAGCTGTCGCGGTAATCGGCAAAGAAGGCATGCGGTGTGTCTGGATAGACGACGATCTCACCCGGCTTTCCAGCCGCTTTTGCGCGTGCGCATCTTTTCGACGGAAGCAACGGGTATGCTCTGATCGGCCTCGCCATAGAGCCCTAGAACCGGGGCGTGCAGCGCCTCGACCAGATCGATGGGGTTCTTCGGATGCAGACTGTCGGGCTCGGCGACAAGCCGCCCATACCAGGCCACGCCGGCTTTCACGTCAGGATTGTGGGCCGTATAGAGCCAGACAATCCTCCCTCCCCAGCAAAATCCGGTGATGCCGAGCTTTGCGGTGTTTCCTTCGCTCTGGTCTTTGGCCCATGCCACCGTCGCGTCCAAGTCCGACATCACCTGAGCATCGGGCACCTTGGAGACCACCTTCGAGATGATCTCGCGAAAATCCTCGATTTTCGACACATCGCCCTGGCGGGCGTAGAGCTCCGGAGCGACCGCCAGGTAGCCCAGCTTGGCCAGCCGCCGGCAGATGTCCTTGATATGCTCGTGAACGCCAAAGATCTCTTGGATCACGAGAACAACAGGAAAAGGCCCTCCAGCCGCCGGCATGGCGCGGTAGGCCGGAACCTGGCCGTCGGTCACGGGAATTTTCACCTGGCTGGCGTCCAACCCCGCGGTATCGGTTCTGATCGTCTGGGCCGAGACCGGCAGCGTAGCCGCCGCGAATCCCGTGGCCAGCGAGGTGACGACGAACCCCCGTCGCGTGAGGTCGACACCGGGAAGCAAGCTCTGTCGATCGTCATTCATCCGTATGCGCCTGATATGGAAAATAGTGATGGACGAACATACGAGCCTCCAGAACCACAACCGGAAAGCCCCGCAGCCCGACAAGCCCCCCTCGCTGGAGATCTCGTCTTCGCGGGGATCGTCATCTTACTCTTGCCGCAGCACCGAACGCGATGGGCCCTTGCCTTCCTGAAGAAAACTCAATCTCATTAATCTACGCCAGGCAGGACGCTATGGGTTGATGAGTGCGTGCCGTGGCATCGAGGGACCTTGCACCTTGAGTTGAGGCGAGTCCGGAGTTGGGTTATTAGCGTCGATCACGCGCGGCCTGTTCGCGCGCGAGGTTGCGGAAATGCTGCCTGGCCAAAATTTCGAAGAGGTCGTCCTTTACTCCGGGTTGGGTCAGGTCCTGGCCTTTCTTGACGACGCCTATGTAGCCCACACACATTTCGTCGGTAACCTGCGGGCCCCATGAAACCACCTTGGGTGGATGATGGGGGTTGCGGGGGTGACCCGAGTTGTCATAGTGCGCGACGATCTTGACGATCGACCCTTTGGGAAGCGCGATGCGCTTCTCGAAGAAGTAGGTGTTTTGCCAGTTGGGGTCCCATGCGTCGATGTGCAACAGGTCCTGGTTGCGGCCGCCCGGGTACTGGGCGGTCATCCGGAAATCTCGTCCCAGCTGGTGCATATGCGGGGTAACCGCGAGCGCCTCCAGGTCCACAGGCACGTTCCAGGTCGCCTTGACCTCGATGTTGGACTGTCCAGGCGCTAGCCGGAACTTATCGTTGGTCGCGTTCGCCCAGTGTAGAGTTTGCCGGACCGCGGTGTGGCAGAAGTAGATTCCCAGTTGAGTGCGGTCAACCTCGGGCTTGCCGGTCGGATGGTAATGAACCTGAAGCAGAGCGTCGGAGCCCGCTGGCACGAGACGGCCAATGCCGGCGGGCAAGAGGTGGGGAACATTCCCGGCCGCCCAGCCGCCGAGGTCACCCTCGACCTCGACTCCAGCTCCCGAATAGGAAGCGTATCCCGGCCCCGGCTCGGCGGCATCGCGCTGCCGCCCCGCGCCCGTGCTATCCAGAAACGCCATGATATGATGCACGACACGCCGGTTGCCCGGCCGGTATTCAACGGCGGAGATGTAGGTGTCCCGCCGCAGGTTGGTGGGGATGACGAAGCAACGGTAAATATCCGGTCCCGTTGCCGGGACTGGGAAGTCCTCGGCCATCTCGATCACCAGGTCGGGAGTTCCCAGCGTCCACCCGTCCGCGAATGCGGCTGCAGCGGGGCTGTCTTTCTCCTCGCCGCGCGGTGCGCCTGCCTCTGCCCAGGCGTCCAGAATGGCGACGGCTTCCCTGGTAAGCGAAGGATCGTGCTTGAGCTTCGGCCCGAACCCCGCGACCGGCTTCCATGGCGGCATCGTCCGGTCCCCCGCAACCGCGGCGATATCCAAGGCCCGCTTTCGAGCTTGTTCGTAAGTGTCGAGTGCGAACGGCCCTACGTGGTCGCGTCGATGGCAGTTCTGGCAGCTCTTTTGCAAGATCGGCAGCACATCCTTGGTGTAAGTTGGCGGCGGCCCTTTCCGCACGGGCTCCTCACCGCGTACCGGCGCTGCGAAGACCGCCATCGTGCTGACACAAAGCGTAAACCAAGCGGTCCAGGTGGGCCGAAAGGCCCTCTGGATGGTTCGAGAATTCATACTGATGCGGTCCTTGGTCGAAGAAAAGCGCGGTGCAAATCGAGGGCGGGTGAAATCGCGTGGTCCAGGAAGCAGAGAGCCGCTCCAGGACTTCCCTTGCTTCCGACAAGAGGACGAGAGCGGAATGTGAACCGCCCGCGCGCTAGCACATTTCTTCAACAAGCAGAGGCAACCGCAGAATTCTCAAGCATGCCGGGCAAACACTTCGAACGAGCGACTGGGTACGATAATGGCGTTCGAAGTGTGCGGCTCTTGAGATCTCTGCCCGGTTTTCCGGCTTGCGAGAATGTCGTGTATCGATTCGGAGAATCAAAGGAATATACCGACAATATCAACATACCGTCGGAGAAACAAGTGCTCGGATTCTTTTTCTTGATTTTGCTGCCGATTGCGGAACCAATGGAAACTGGCTTGCGGGCGTGATTGGAATCACTTCACAGGTTGAGTCCAGCTATAATCAAGCGCTCGCTGGCAGGTGATGGAATTTCGGGAGCCGATGATCATGGCGATGCCCCTCAATCTCGAAACGGCGGAGTACGAGTTCCTGGTTAGCCCTCTAACCACGCTGCGGGGGCTACCCCAGGAACCAGCCACGTGGTCGGTCAAGGTTCGCTTCGGCGCGGTCTCCGACGCGGGCTGTGTCCGTCCGCGTAACGAGGATCACTACATGGTCGCCCGGGTGCGCCGGACGTTCAATGTCCTGCGCATAACCTCCCCAAAGAGGAAATGCCCGATTTCCTGGGAGAAGATGCCTACGCCATGGTCGTGGCGGACGGCATGGGGGGGATGAATGCCGGCGACGTGGCCAGCATTCTGGCAATAAGCACTGGAGTCAAGCTCGCCGACAAGTCGGTCAAGTGGGGTTTCAAGATCAACGAGAAAGAGGCCCGGGACCTGCTCGCCCGGATGTCCGCCTACTTTCGTGAGATCGACCGCAGAATCACCCGGAAAAGCGAGTCGGACCGCAGGCTCTTCGGCATGGGCACAACGATGACCCTGGGGTACAGCGTGGGCATCCACTTCTTTCTCATCCACGTGGGTGACTCGCGGGCCTATCTCTTTCGTAAGGGCCAGCTCCAACAACTGACCCGTGATCACACCGTGGCCCAAGCGCTCGCGGACGGCGGCGCGATCAATCAACAGGACGTGCGCAAGCACACGCGGCGGAATGTGCTGACCAACTACCTGGGCGGTCACGGCGGCAAGGTCAAGGCCGATGTGCGGTGGCTGCAGCTCGAGGACGGCGACCGCATCATTCTCTGTAGCGACGGCCTCAGCGACATGGTCGAAGATGTCGGGATTGCGGGCTGCCTCGTCGAGAACCCCGAGCCTGATGCCGCAGCCATCGCGCTAACCCAACTGGCCCTGCGGAACGGCGGCAAGGACAACATCACCGTCGTTGTGGCACAGTACGCCATTCCCGGGCCAGGCGAAACCGAGCCACCTTGAAGAAACAGCCGACCACAAGCAACCTGCCGTCGTGGACTCGACCTCGGATTATTCCGTCCCCACGGGGGGCTTTTCTCAATTCATGTAAGAACCCTCGAAGCCACGTGACGCACGTTTCCATGCCCGCAACCGCTCCGGGGATCATCCGAACCGATTGCGGAGCTCGGCCGCTAGTTCGGTCATGTCGGCAGGCACAGGAGCCAGTACAGCGATGGATTCATGGGTGAATGGATGGACAAACTTCAGGCTCTGGGCATGAAGTGCCTGCCGATGGAAGGCAACAGGGAACCGGGGTCCTTGTCCTGGGCCGGTAGACTGGATCGCCAATGATCGGATGACCGATCTCGGCCAAATGAATGCGGATCTGGTGAGTTCGGCCCGTTTCGAGCCGGCATTCCACCAGGCTGGCGGTCTGACCGAAGGTTTCCAGCACCCGGAAGCGGGTCACCGCGGGAACACCCAGGGACGGATCGCGTGTCACTCCGCGCCGGCCGTCCCCGCGGTCTCTCACAAGCGGCCATGTCGATGCGGCCCGAGGGCGGGAGAGGGACCCCTTCGACGACTGCCACGTACGTGCGCTCGATGGCGTGCGCGCGAAACATGGCCTGAAACGGGCGTAGCGCGCGGACTTTGGTAACCACCAGGATCGCGCCCGTCGTGTCCTGGTCCAGCCGATGCACGATGCCCACGTAAGGCCTTTCTTGCTCATGTTTTCGGGCGAGATACCGGCCGGCGCGCTCGAGTAGGGTGTCGCGCTCTTGCGCGGGGGTGGGCTGGGTAAGCAGCCGGGCCGGCTTGTTGACGATCAGGATCTGCGGGTCCTCGTAGAGCACGTGCAGCCGTCGGGCCGTGGTGCCGGCGCGGGGCCGATTCGCATGGTAGACAACCTCTGCTTGAGGCAGAACTTCCTGGGCCGGCTCAAGGCAACTCTGACCGTCGACGTCCACCTGGCCCTGCCGCACCGCGGCCAGCGCAGCGCGGCGGGACAGGCCAAACTGGTCCGCGATCCGCTTGTCTAGCCGCATCGATGTCATCCGTTTCGGGTCCGGCGCAACAGGTCAACGGGCTCAGTTCCCGGAGTAACCGCAAGATACGTCGAATAGAATCCGCTGGTCAAATCGCTTGCGGCAGGACAAAGCATCGATTGCGGGTGCCAACCCAACCGGCTCGCGGCGGTGGTCGCTCATGAGCGAGCGGACCAATGGCCGATTTTACACCTGGAACTGCGGAGAACCCGTCGAGCACGATTGATTGGCCGGGCCCTCATAACGCATTTTGTCGAAACTGGCGAATTCATTGGGCTTGAGCGGGCAATCCGGCCGATTTGATAACCAAGTCAGAAGCCCGACGACCGCACCGTGCGGCCCAGAAGGCCCGGCCCGCGACAGATGACGCGTATGGCCGTGCCACTTTGGAATGAGAGACGCATCCGGTTGGGCGGGATCGAACCAGGACTTCCCACGGCGGTCAAGCTCCCTTCAGGAATGGGTCAGAGGGACCGCCGAAGACGCCAAGGAGGGTGGAAGCAATGGGGTTGCCCCGCATGGGATCGCCGCGAGGTGCCACGAGTCGCCGGGCGGCGCTCTGGTCGGCGCTGGCGGTGGGCGGTATCTTGCCCTCGGTCGGCTGCCAGGTGGAATACGCGGGCATGACGTTGCCCTCGGGCAAGTACATGCACGATGACGTTCAATACTTCCCGTCCGGACCGGATTTCCCCTGGGCCAACACCCAGGCCGCCACGCAGCGGGCACGGATGCGGGCCATGGGCATCGAGCCGCCGGCACCGCCGGGCGCCTTCGTTCAGCCCGTGGGTGCCGGAGCCATCAACCCGCTTCAGAACCAGATGGGCAGGCCGACCGACCTTAACGCTAGCCCGCTCAATATCGGTCCAGGCTTGGGTCCTGGCGGAGTGCCAGCACCACCGCAGCCCGGTCTAGCCCCTGGGGCGGTACCGCCCGGAAACCTTCCGCCAGACGCTGGCGTGGCTCCTGCTACCCCGCCGGCGCCAGGAGCCGCAGCACCAGGTGGTGGACGCGTTCCTCCGCCTCCTCCGCCGGGAGGAAATCCCGAACCGTGATTGGATCAACCGCGGGTTTCAAGCCGCTCGAGTTGGGGTAACGGAACGAGCGTGAAGCTCATTGAAAAATGCGGAACGGGACGATCATGTCATGTGAGCCGGCCATTCCGGCAAAGGCCCGGTCATGATCGCTTCCCGTTCCGCTTAATCGCTTCAGCTCGGCGGCTTCCTCGAGGCCGCCCCGTGTCATTGAATCTCCCTTCCCGCTGGTTGACGGGGCTCCCACAGCCTCCTAGAGTGAGACAAACCCTTATCCCGCCAAGAGTCGCACGCCATGATCAGTTTGGTTGCAGGTCAAATTGCACTAGGGGTTTACGCCGTTCTCCTGGCTGTGGGAGGAGTCATCGGCTACACCAAGGCCGGCAGCCGGCCTTCCCTGATCGCCGGGCTGGGCAGCGCGGTGGCCGCGATTCTCGCCCTCTTGCTCTCCTTCCAGAATCCCAGTTGGGGCATGGGGCTGGGAGCCCTGGTCGCGACTCTGCTCGCCGTCTTCTTTGGTTATCGCTTCGCCGTGAAGACCCGCAAGTTCATGCCGGCCGGACTGCTCGCCCTTGTGAGCGTGGTCGTTCTGCCTGGTTGCTGTTCTGGTTCTGATTTGAGGCCACACTCTAGAATGAACTCTGCGTAAGCATGTCGCGACCCGGGAGGTCTTCCAACCATGCCCAGCCCATTCCCCGGAATGGATCCATTTCTAGAAAGCCAGGGGTTCTGGCAGGATTTTCACACAAGGCTACTCACTTATTGCAGTGAGCTCGATCAATGGGTCGCTTCCCGGCCACTACGCCGCCCTGATCGAAGAGCGAATCAGCCTGGTGGACCTCACGGGAGAAGCTGCTTGGCGGCTTCCGGCCAGACGTATCGATTGTCCGAGAGCAGCACGTCACTACCGCACTGAAGGAACAACGAGGTGTCGCCACCCTGGAACCTGTGGCCGTACCACTGGCTCGCAAGGACCTCGACGAGGTTCCCGAGCGGTGGATCGAGATCAAGAGGCTGCCCGACCTTGCTCTGGTGACGATCATCGAGATCCTCTCGCCCACGAACAAGTCGGGGATGTGCCGCGGCCAGTACCTTCAGAAACGGCGTGAGCTGCTCGACCAGCGCGGTTCACCTAGTGGAGATCGACCTGCTGCTGCGCGGCCAGCGGTTGCCGACGGGTGCTCCCCTCCCCTCGGGCGATTATTACGCCTTCGTCTCGCGTGCCGAGAAGCGCGAGTCATCCGACGTCTACGCCTGGTCGATCCGCCGGGCATTGCCGCCGATTCCGATCCCGTTGACTCCGCCCGACCCGGATCTCAGCTCTGGACCTCGCCGCAGTAGTCGCGCGGGCCTATGACCAGGGCCGCTACCACCGACTGATCCACTACGCCGACCCGCTCGACTTGCCATTGTCCGCGGAAGATCAGAGCTGGCTGCGAACTCTGGTTTCACCTCCAGCCGGCGCATGACGCGTTTGCCCCCGGTCAGGTCTCACGGCGCCTGGATTCCCAAGTCCCGACAAATCTTCCGCGCCAGGAACTCGTTGATCTGCCGATGACGCGGCACTGCCGACACCTGATTGTTGGCTGGGTTGACGTAGATGCTGTGCTTACCACGATCCCGCATCAAAGAGCAGCCATGCGATTCCAGATGCCGGATGAGTTCGAGTCGCTTCATGAGGCCAGGACAAACGGCTCTTTCGTGACAGTCTGACCCGTCAGTGACCTCTCGGCGAGCTCGCGATTCGCCTCCAGTACCAACGCGACAGCTTCTTGGAGGTTCTCGCGGGCCTCGTCCAGCGTCGTCCCTTGGGTGTTCGCGCCGGGGAGTTCCTCGACGAAGGCGATGTATCCCTCGGGCACCCGGATGAAAACCGCCGTGAGCTGCATAAGATTCTCCCCGTCCCACACCGCTTGAAAAAAGGTCACGGCCCGGCCCGCCACGTTCAGCCGTCATCGTACCAAGAATGGTCAGCGGTCATGAACTGTCCGGGGCGAAATGCCTTGCAGTTGCTTTGCGCCGGGCCGGTCGGCCGTGCCGGAGGTGTTTCGGCATCAATCCGGATCGCCGGACAGCACGAACGCGGCCCAGAAATGCGGGGGCGCGTAGGGATGATCGTTGTCGTCACCGGGAAGGATCGCGGCGGCGACGTCGGCCGGCTGGCGGGCCTTGGCACCTTTGGATCGGTCGATGCCGCCGGAGAGCTCGGCGATCAAGGACAGCACCTCGGCGCGGCGCAGCTCCCGCAGCCAGGCTTTGGCCTCGCGGAGGGCCTCGGCCTTGGGCAAGGGCGCGGTGAGGCCAGGGCGGCGGCCCAGCAGGTTGGCGTAGAACCGCTGCATCAGGAGGGCCGTGGCCGTGTCGTCGACCTTCCAGAGCGACAGGCAGACGCTCCGTGCGCCCGACATCAAGAGCGCCTGGGTGAAGCCCACAAACCCCTCGCCGCCGGCGTCGCGGCCCAGGGCCGTCTCGCAGGCCGAGAGCGTCACCAGCTCGGCCTTCAGGTCCCAGCCGCGCTGGATCTCGCGAACCAGGAGCCGGCCGTCGAAGACCGGCTTGTGGCTCAGCGCCTGCTCCAGCGGGTCGGGCAAGCCGGTCTGGGTCAAGATCACGGCCGAGCGGGTGGGAACGGCCTCGTCGATCACCCCGTGCGTCGCCAGGTGGATGAAGCCGAACCGGCCCAGCTCACCCGAGGCGGCCAGGTGGTCGAGCTCGGGCTCGCTCGCGTCGGCCCCGAGCAGGATCCGGGTCGGCCGATCGTCGGCCTTGAAGAGTTGAGCGAGTGCCTCGACCTCGTACCGGGTGCCCGGCAAGGGGGCGAAGTCCTCGTCGCCGCCCCGCGCCGCCACGAGCACCTGTTGCAGCTTGCGGTTTTCCGAGATCGCGACTGGTGCCGGCCGGGGGTCGAACACGACGCCAAGCTTGCCGGTGGCCAGGTCGCGCCGGGACGACCGGCCATCCCTCCAGACGTCGACGGCGATCGGCTTGTCGCCCTCGGCCACGACCTTGAAGTCGTCCTTCTTGTTCAGCGCCTGGCCGTTGTAAGCGAGCAAGACATCTCCGGGCTTCAGGCCGTGAGTCGCGGCGTTGGAGCCGGGGACGACCACGTTGACGAGCAGGCCGTGGTCGGGCAGCGGCTGGGGCTCGCTCGATTTGTCGGGCTGCTCGTAGACCGGGTCGCCCAGGGCCAGCAGGCCGGCATGGCGGTCGGGCCGGGGCTGCTCGCGCAGGAGCTTGAACACGGTGGCCGAGGGAGCGTAGCTGACGGTCCGGCTGTCGTCGGGGGCCGAGCAGCGCTTCGACCGGGATGCCCGCCATGGCCCGGGAGGGCAGGACGATGAGCCTGCGAGCCGGCGGCAGGCCGTCGGCCGATCTGCCCAGGGCCTTGGCCAGCGGCTCAAGACGCTGGGTGCGCAGTTTCTCGATCAGGGAGCGCAGGTCTGGCTGGCTGGCGCCTGGCCGTCTCCGCAGTTCCGTCCGGACTCGCTCGGGCAAGCTCGGTGTCGTCTTTGGTCCAGAGCCCGCCTGAACCGGTCCCCGCGATCGGGACCCAGGCCGGGATGCCCCGGGAGCGGACGACCACGCCCCAGTGCTCGCCGTCGGGGTCGGCCGCGTTCGGTCCCGCGGGTGCGATATCGACCCAGGCGACCAGGGCGGCATCGGCGGGCAGCGCGGCCTGGATTTCGCTGAGCTTGGCGACCTCGCCCGCCAGCTCTTTGTGCTCCTTGACGAGCTTGGTCTGGAACTCGCCCAGGGCGATGCTGGCCAGCTCGCGCTGGCGCTTCAGCTCATCGAACCGCTTCGCCCGCTCGGTCTGGTCGAGGTCCTTGGGCGTGGTTTCCACGAGCTTGTCGAGCTTTTCCAGCTCGGCGGTCAATTCGCGGAGTCGGTCTCGTTCGGCGGGTGAGAGCCTCCAGTCCTGGCGGGCGAACAGCTCATCGAGCAGGCCCCGGCCCATGTCTTCCTCCAGCGTCTGCCACGCCTCGGCCGGCTGACCGAGCCGGGCCAGCACAGCAGCCAAGGCAGGGCGCCTTGATCGCACGGTCCCGGCGCGTTCCAGACCGGTGAAGGCGACCCGGAGCCGGGCCTTATCCAGGCTCTTCACCGCGCTCAGCCATCGGTCACGCGCCTCGAGGTACTTCCCCTGGGCGTTGAGGTTGGCCGCCACGTTGTTGTAGCCCATAGCGGTGCTGGGGTGATCGTCGGTGAGCAGTCGGCGGTAAATTTCCAGCGCCTTCTCGTAGAGCGGCTGCGCCTGGGCGTATTTACCCTGGGCGTTGAGGTTGGCCGCCACGTTGTTGTAGCCCGTGGCGGTGCTGGGGTGATCGTCGGTGAGCAGGCGGTGCCAGATCTCCACCGCCTTCTCGTACATCGGCTGGGCCTGGGCGTACTTCCCCTGGGCGTTGAGGTTGCCCGCCAAGTTGTTGTAGCTGAGGGCGGTGTGGGGGTGGTTGTCGGTCAGCAGTCGGCGGTTGATCTCCAGCGCCTTCTCGTAGAGCGGCTGAGCCTGGGCGTACTCCCCCTGGTCGCTGAGGTTGGCCGCCAGGTTGTTGTAGCTTTCGGCGGTGTCTGGGTGATCGTCGGTGAGCAGCCGTCGACGGATCTCCAACGCCTTCTCGTAAAGCGGCTGTGCCTGGGTGTACTTACCCTGGGAGTTGAGGTTGACCGCCACGTTATTGTAGCTCCTGGCGGTGTCAGGGTGATTGTCGGTGAGCAGTCGTCGGTTGATCTCCAGCGCCTTCTCGAACAGCGGCTGTGCCTGGGCGTACTTTCCCTGGGCGTTTAGGTTGGCTGCCACGTTATTGTAGCTCTGGGCGGTGTCTGGGTGATCGTCGGTGAGCAGTCGTCGACGGATCTCCAGCGCCTTCTCGTAGAGCGGCTGAGCCTGGGCGTACTTACCCTGCGCCTTGAGATTGAGCGCCACGTTATTGTAGCTCTGGGCGGTGTCTGGGTGATCGTCGGTGAGCAGTCGTCGACGGATCTCCAGCGCCTTCTCGAAGAGCGGCTGCGCCTGGGCGTACTTCCCCTGGGCGTTGAGGTTGTACGCCACGTTGTTGTAGCCCGTGGCGGTGCTGGGGTGATCGTCGGTGAGCAGTCGTCGGTCGATCTCCAGGGCCTTCTCGTAGAGCGGCTGAGCCTGGGCGTACTTCCCCTGGGCGGTGAGGTTGTACGCCACGTTGTTGTAGCCCGTGGCGGTGCTGGGGTGATCGTCGGTGAGCAGTCGTCGGTAGATCTCCAGGGCCTTCTCGTAGAGCGGCTGAGCCTGGGCGTACTTACCTTGGCCGTCGAGGTTGGACGCCAGGTTGTTGCAGCTTTGGGCGGTGGACGGATGGTTGTCTGAGAGCAGTCGGCGGTTGATCTCCAGCGCCTTCTCGAAGAGCGGCTGAGCCTGGGCGTATTTCCGTTGCTTCCAGAGGTTGAACGCCACGTTGTTGTAACTTCTGGCGGTATCGGGGTGATCGTCGCTGAGCAGTCGGCGTCGGATCTCAAGCGCCTTCTCGAAAAGCGGCTGAGCCTGGGCGTACTTCCCCTGAGCGTTCGAGGGCATCCCCTTGCTGATTCACGATCTTGGCCGATTGGTACGCGACCCGGTCCTCCCCCGGTATCGAGGCCACCCGCTTCAACGTCTTGAGGAACCATTCCGCGTTGACCGTCTCGAAGTCCCTTGGTCCCTGAGTCCGCGTCCGCAAGGCGACCAACTCCTCTACCCGCGCGATCGCCTCGTCCCAGCGATCGGCTTTCAGCGCCGCGTCGATGGCCCTGTTCAGTTCCTCCGCTCGCTTGGCATCGTCGCCGGAGAGCTTGCGCAACCCCGGAGCGGTTGGTTGGCCGGCCGGTGGTGAGGGGGTTTGAGCAATCACCGCCGAGGCGATGAACAACACCAGCCAACCGAGCGACGGCGCCGTGAGTTTGCTGAACATGTAGAGATCTCCGCCAAACGAAGAGAGAGTCGGTCAACGCAAGCGGTCAGTTTGTTCACGGGGGACAATCGATTGAACCACGAAACACACGGAAAACCACCGAAAGAATCAAGATCTCTAGAACCGTGCCTTCAATCTGCTGCATCCATTTTCTTGTCCTTCCGGGCTTTCCGTGGTTCAAGAATGGTTCCTCGGGATGCCTCGATTACTGCTGCGTGGGGGTACAAGGGCAGAACCCTCGCTATGGCTCCGGGCTGGCTCGGACTGGATCAGTGCCCTGGGGCCGGCTCGACAGGGAACGCTTCGAGAGTTGCGGTATCGATGCCCGGCAGGCCGCGCAGCCAGCTCGCCAGCTTCGCGGCCGGGCCGCCGGAGCCGCGGGCCTTGACGCCCTTGCCACGGGTGCCGGTGGTATCGTCGGCCAGCAGGGGCTGGAGCCCCTGATCGTCAACGCGCCAGACGACCCCCGGCTCGCAGGGCAGCTTCGCCGCCCAGGGCATCGCCCCGTGCTGTTGCTTCCAGTCGCGATACGGCGGCAAGGGCTGGCGCGAGACGACCAGCGCGAAGGCGCACAGGCCAGCCCCCTCGCTCAGGCGGTAGCGCTCGTCGCTCTTCCCGGGGGGCGGGTAGATCGGCTGTTGCTTGAGGGGCGGCGGCGTGCTCTCGTCGTCGGGGTCGCAAAGCTCATCGGTGCCGTCGGGGCGAAAGGCGATCAAGTACGAATAAGCGGGCTCGGAGAGCTCGGCACGCACGGTCACCTCGTCGTCCTCGTGGGCCGCGAACGAGGTCCGGCCCAGGGTGCCGACCCGCCTGGGGTCGAAGTGGTTCGCATCGAGCTTGGGGAAATGAGCGATGTCGAACCGGGTCACGCGGAGGTCGGCCTGAGGCGACTTGCTTCGGCTCGGACCGCGGTTCCGTGGAAGTTTGGCCCGCGATCGCATGACCCGGGCCGTCCCGTAACGGTCGAGCCGACACCGGCCAGAACGACCCACGCCAGAATGAGCAGAGTGAGCAAGCCTCCAGCACCGGGATCGAACCGACGCATCAGCACGTAGTGCCCGAGGGCGCGGCGCATGGCTTCAGCCGACGGAAATCTTGACTTCGGGTCAGCGGCCATGGCTTTCAGGCAGACCCTCTCCAGGGCGCGCGGGACTCGGGGATTGATCTCGCGGGGCGGGACTATCGGGGCATCGCGGGCCTGTTCGAGGGCCTCGATCAGCGTCTTGCCGTCATGGGGCGGCTGTCCGGTCAGCAGGTAGTAAAGCACGGCGCCCAGCCCGTACACATCGGTCCTGGCGTCGACCCGCTCGCCCTGGCCGCGGGCCTGCTCGGGAGCCATGAAGGGGGGCGAACCGGCGACTTCATGGAGACCCTCGCTCGCGACCGGGACCGCCAGGCCGAAATCGACCAGCCGCGGCACGCCGTCGTCGCCCAGGATGATGTTCTGCGGCTTGATGTCGCGGTGCAGCAGGCCGCAGGCGTGGACCTCGGCCAGTCCCCCGGCGACCTGTTCGATCAGCCGAACGCATCGACCGATGTCGGCCCGTTCCTTCGCGGTCAGCTCGGTCAGCGGACGGCCGGGTACATATTCGACGATCAGGTCGATCTCGTCGCCCCGGCTCTCGACCCCGTGGCAGGGCGCGACGAAGGGGCTACGAATCCGCGCCAATGCCCGGCCCTCGTTGAGCACCGCCTCGCGCCGGCCTGAGGAAGCGACGCCGTGGTAGCGCTTGAGCACGACCACGCGATGCAAGGCGCGGTCGCGTGCCAGATAGGTTGTGGCTTGACCGCCCTTCCCGAGCTCGCGAAGGAGCTCGTAGCCTTCCGTTGAGAAGGTCGGCGCCTCGCTCGTCACAGAGCAGGTCGCCTCGGGGTCAGATGCCGGTACAGTGGAGACGATTGAACACCTCTCGGACGGTGTTGGGCTGATCGGGAAAACGGGCGAGGTAGGTGTTCCGGTCTCGCGGCATGGCCGTCGCGGCGCGTTAGCTCGCACTCGAGAGCCAGCAGCTCGCGGAAGAGGCGGGTGGTGATTGCTTCTTTGGCCGCGGCAAGCTCATCCTCGATCCGCAACGGCCGCCCGGCGTTCCAGGCGGCCTCGAAGCGCTCGCAAGCCTCGATGACGCGCTCCAGGACGTCCGGCGGAAGGGAGTCGTCGGTGGTCAGGATCAAAGGGGACATGCTTGGTACCCCGTCGCTTTGGCCGGGCGAGTCGAGATGAGAAATGGCCGTCCCGGCTGGGCAACATCGTACCGACCGAATTCGCTTCGATCCAGACGTCATTTTCCTTGAACAAGACGTGACGGGCGAGTTCCTAGGAATCTGCCGTTCCGATTCCATGGCTCGCCGACACATTGCCGCCTCGAAAGCGGTGCTTCCTCCGGGCGCCGGCGGTGCGCCCGGGGGAAGTCCGGCCGACCAGAGAAGGTCTCTTTGGCAATCAGAGGTAGATCACCGTGCCATAAACGTTGTCGTCGCTGGTCGAGGCGGTGTTGCCCGTGACGTGCGACTTCTTAAGGAACACAGTGGCACCGGCGGCGACGTAGAGGCCGCCGCCGATCCCCTTGCCGGCGCTGCCCCCGGTCCCCGGGAGTCCGCCCGTGGCCGTGTTGGCGGTGACGGTGGTCTGCTCAGCAAGGCAGAGCCGCCCGTTCCAGCTAAGAGACCGCCGCCCCAGCCGTTGCCGCCACCGGCCTTGGCGCCGCCGGCGCCGCCCTGGGCGACGTTGCCGGTCAGCGTGCTGCCGCCGAGGGACAGTGACGACGTGTCCGCGGGACCGAATGCGATGCCGCCAATGGCCAAGGAAATGGCGCCGCCCAGGCCGCCACCGCCCGTTGCCCCGGAAGCGCCGGCACCGCCTTGGGCAAGGTTTCCTCCGAAGGTGGTGTTTGTGATAGTCGCGGTCGAGTTCCTCGAGTCATCGAGCCCGCCGCCAAAGGCGTCACCGCCGCTGACGCCACTAGCCCCCCCAGCACCCCCCTTGGCCTGGTTGCCGATCAGCGTGCCGCCTTGAATATCAAGGGTTCCCTGAAAGTTGTCGATGCCCCCGCCGAAAGAGCGTCCGCCGGTTCCCGAGGTATTGCTGCCGCCTTGGGCCACGTTGCCGAACAGCGTGCTGTCGATCACCGTAAGCGTCGCATTATTCTCGATGGCGCCTCCGAAGGCGTCGCCGTTGAACGAACCGGAGGAGTTTGTATTGCCGCTGCCGCCAATCGCCTGGTTGCCGGTCAACAGGCTGTCGATAATCGTGATAATACCTCCAAAGAAGTTGTTGATGCCGCCACCTCCAGCCACGTTCGCGTACTGTGTGAGCCGCCAGTGCCCGTGCCGCCAATGGCCTTGTTGGCGTTCAATGTAGTGCTGGTAAGAGTCACGGTGCCCCCCGTATTGACGATAGCACCACCAAATCCGCCGGCGCTGCCCGTGCCGCCTTGGGCCACATTGCCTGTGAAGCTGGAGTTGCCGATATTCACGGTCGCGCCAATGAAGACTAAGATGGCGCCGGCCTCTGCTTCCCCGGACGGGAAATTTGAGATGGATCCCACCGCGGTCCCGCCGAGGGCCTGGTTGCCCGTGAACGAGGTGTCGCTCAAAGTCAGGGTACAACCGTTTGCAAACAGGGCGCCGCCCTGGGCGATGCAGCCCGTGCCGCCAGAAGCCACGTTGCCTGCGAAGTTAGAGTTGTTGATGGTCGCTACCGACCCGACCTCAACATCGATGGCGCCGGCAACGCCGAAGTCCGGTCCGGTGCCGCCGAGGGCCTGGTTGCCGCTGAATGTACTGTTGGAGACCATCAGTACCGAGCCGGACAACCAACTCGAGATGGCTCCGCCTTGGCTGCCATCGGCGTCGCTCGAACTGTCGCCGCCGCTGGCCTGGTTGGCGGTGAAAGTGCAGGACACGATGGTGGCGCTCCCCAGGTTCAAGAGGCCGCCGCCGAACGAGTCGATCCCGGTATGGGCCACCGCTGCGTTGTTAAGAAGCAAGCTCCGTGTGAGGGATAGGCTGGCGCCAATCTCGTTGGCGATCCCCCCGCCGTTGGCTGCGTCGGGTGTGGTACTATCACCGCTGCCGCCAATGGCCTTGTTGTTGAGCAGCGTGCAGCGGTCGACCGTCACGGTGCCGAAGTTATCGATCCCGGCTCCCTGAACGGCCACGCCGTTGGCGATGGTCAGGCCGGACAGGGTCACGTGAGCACCGCTGGCGATGTCGAACACCCGGCTGGCGCCGCCACTGACGGTCAATTGACTGGCGCCTAGTCCGTCGACGGTCAGGCTCTTGGCGATCGCCAACTCGCCGCTGGTGAGCTTGATGGTCTGACCTATGAGACTATTGGCAAAGTTGATGGTGTCGCCGCTGTGGGCTGCGGCGATCGCGGCGCGGAGCGATCCGGAGCCGCTATCATTGTTATTTATGACCGTCAGGTTGCTGAGCAACGTGCGGTCTTCCATCAGATCGAGGCGAGGCAGGAATTGCCTCCGACGCGGACTCGCGCACGAGCGTGGTCTCCTGGCCCGGAGTCGCGTTCTGGGCGGGGTAGTCTTCGACGGATTCGCGGACTGCGACATAGCAAAATTCTCCTGGTGCAAGGGAAGAGGAAGTGCGAAACTCTCAATGCGGTTCCCGGGAGCGAGCTCGCGTTCTCAACCAGTCAACGAAACGCCTCTGCTCTGCGCTGGCACGTCTCGGCGCATGCAAATGGCACACACCGCGCCTGCCCCGCGAGCTACGCCCCAATTAGAAACCTGTAGAGGAGTGCGTGCGTCCACAGGGGTAGACCGACAAACCGGAACGGGATGCGCAAACCGATTTCGAAACGCCTATGTTCTGGACTCAAGCCAGCGGCGGAGTGATGTCATGGTTGAGCAAGCGTGATAAGATTGGTTGAATCCGTCCGATCCGATGTCCTGCTTCGGAGGATTTCCGTGAACGAGTCAGAATGCACCGCGGACAAGCCGGCGGGATCGGTGACTCGCTGGATTTGCGACCTGAAGGCAGGCGACGTGAATGCCTTTCAGCCGCTCTGGGACCGTTATTACTCCATGTTGGTCGAGAGGGCCCGGGTAAACCTTGGCTCGCTACGCAAGGCGAAGCCGGTCAGCGATGAGGACGACGTGGCCTCAAGCGCGTTCCATTCGCTCTACCAGGGCCTGCGCGAGGGCCGGTTCCCGCGGCTCGAGGACCGCGATGACCTCTGGCGACTACTGGTCTATCTGACTGCCTGCAAGGCCGTCGATCATCATCGCGCCGAGAAGCGCCGCAAGCGCGGGGGCGGGAAGGTGCGCAACGAGGGCGACCTGGTCGCGGCGGGAGCCGATGGCGACGACGAGGGGAACCCGCTTGACCGGATCATCGGTTCCGAGCCGAGCCCGGAGTTCGCTGCGATGCTGGCCGAAGAGTACCACCGCCGGCTCGAGGGACTCGGAGATGAGACCCTGCGCCGGATCGCCGAGCTGAAGCTGGCCTGCCACAGCAACGAACAGATCCGTCAGCAACTCGGGTGCTCGCTCCGCAGCGTGACGCTTAAGCTCGAACTAATCCGCAAGAAGTGGCAGCAGAGCGAAGTACCGTGTTGATTCAGTCGGTGATCCGAAACGTGCCTCGTCCTTTCCGACGAGGCGATGGCACGAGTCCGAGGCGACACATCGAAATCCTGATCGGGCTGATCGGTCTGAGCCTCATTGGGATCGGAAGAGATCGTCCAGATCCTCCGAACCGGGCACCGCGGCACCATGTTGTCAGCAACGATGATCAGGTAGGATCATCCCCGGGGAGGACACCATGGCGTTCTTGATTCTCGCCCTCTTGAGCTTCGCGACGATGGGCGTCCTCCACAAGCTGGGGGACCGCATGCACGCCCATCCGGTGCTCGTGGCGACCCTTTGCATGGGAGTCGCAGCGCTCTTGAACGGAGCGAAGATGGCCTTGGTGCCCGGCTCGGGACTGCAGAGCGTGCCGCCCATCGTGCCGCTCATGGCGCTACCTTTCGGCGCCGCGGCGGGGCTGGCCCTCTGGCTCTTTCAGAAGGCCTTGCCGCACGGGCGAATCGCTACCGGCTGGCTGATCGTCAACCTCTCATCCGCGGTTCCCACCCTGTTTTCGGTGATCGTTTACCGTGACCCCTTGGGCGCGTGGGGGGCGGCGGGCCTGACGCTACTGGCGACGTGCCTCGCCTGCCTCTGGGGAGAACGGCGCGCGCGGAGGCCCCGCTTGCCGATTCGTCGCCGGTCTCTCCATGGCTCACCTTGATGACGGCAACCTTCGTTCTCAATGGTGCCAGCCCTGTTGGGCTCAAAATCCTGGCCAAACGGGCCTGCCCGAGGCGGCGATTGGGCCCTACCTGACCTTCTGGTATCTGGGGGGGCTGGCCTGCCTTCTGCCCGTCGTGCTGACTCGGAGAGTTCGTCCGCAGCCGGCCGACTGGCTGGTGGGCGCGGGACTCGGAGTGTGCAGCCTGACCGGTCAGACATGCCTGGCCGCGGCGCTGAAGGCAGGGGTCTCCGGCGCAGTCGCCTACCCGGTCGCTCTCTCCGGCGGGCTCGTCCTGGTGGTGCTCGCAGGAGTCGCCATATTCCGTGAACGAGTGGGCCGCCTTGGAGCCATCGGGATCGTGCTGGGGCTGGCCGCGATGGCACTGCTCAGCATGCCCTGATCAAGCCTTTCGATGAAGCGGCTCAGTGAAGAGTCACATTCACCGTGTCTTCCCCTCCGTTTGCAGCTTTCCGGACCTTCAGGGTGACAGCCCCGTTTGGAGCGTGGTGGTTGATGATCCAGGCGAGGTTTCCTGTCTGCTGGGCCAGGTAGCCGTTTGCCGAAAGAATCGTGTCGCCGACTTTCAGCCCCGCGCCTCGGCGGGGGAGCCGGGATGGACGCGAGTCACCTGAATGTGACTGCTCGCTGCATCGCCCACCGCTTTCTCATCAATTCCCAGGCTGGGAAGTGGAAAGGTAGAGGGCGCCGCGGCAGCGGTGGCCTGGAGCGGCGCCGTGCCGTAAGCCGACGAATAGACGTATCCGGAACCCGGCGCGGCCACGTAGCCGGCGTTGCCGTAAGAGTTTACGAGGTAACCGGCGGTGGGATCAACGTACGCTGTCGTGTAGGTGTAATCCGGATAGTAGTAACCCGAACCGTAACCATAACCAGAGTAGCCCAGTCCATAGCCATATCCCGGATACCCGTAGCCGTAGCCATAGTACGGATAGCCGTAGCCGTAGCCATATCCGAGACCATAGCCCAGTCCGCCGAATCCGAAGAATCCCGGGTACAAACCCCCGAAACCGTATCCTCCACGACCATAGTATCCACCACCCATGCGTCCGCCGCCCCAGCCGAATCCGCCTCCGCCGATTCGTCCGCCGCCCCAGCCGAAACCGCCTCCACCTATGTGGCCACCGCCGCCCATACCGCCGCCGTGTCCGCCCCCGCCGCCGTGTCCGCCCCCCCCCTCCGCCGCCGTGTGCGAGCGCCAGGGATCCCGAAGCCAGTCCCAACGCGATGCTAGAGCCCAAAACGATTCGCCAGAGTGCCGCAAGGCTAGACCGTACCAGTGCCGTGTTCATATCAAGCCTTCCTTATGTAACTGGGGTTTCGAGATTCCCTGGGCCTGGCCCTCGTCCCGGGTGCGCCCAGGAGTTCATGGCGCCTCTAGATATTTTACGAAGGCTGGACCTGGTTCTGGTCGGGGCTGGCCGGTGTACTAAAGAGATTTCATCAAGAACGTTTGCCCCGCCAAGATGAAGTTGGGAGAACTGAGGGAAACTTGGCCGGCAGTCAGCAGCCCTCAGCTTGTGGGCAGCGAATCGGCACGAATCGCCCTGGCGGACCCATCCGTCTGTTGAATCGTTACGATACAAAGCCTACGGTTGGATAGGTTCATTGAAGCCGGAAGCCGGGCGTGCGATCCCAGAATCCCGCGGGTTAAGAGCGGCATCATTCCGGATCATTGCCTCGATACCGGGGGGGCTGGGTTGGGGTTGAATTGCTGTGCGACGGATCATGAAGGACAGGGCGAAGAGTTGCCGATCGCTGGAGACTTCGAGAGGCAGACCGGGAGATGCGTCATGACGGTGAGGGCTTGGTTCAGATGGTTCTGTAAGCCAGTAGCGTCTACTTACCTCGGCGCTCACGATGAGCTTCGGTCTGCTGGCCCAGGAGCCAGATAAGGTCAACCAGCCCAAGACTTCTCAAGAGAAGCCGCTGCTTGATGATAAGGCGTCTGCCGAGGTCTTGCAGTCGCTGCGGCAATTGCGAGCCGCGGTCAAGAAGCGTGATCAGGGAGACAAGTCCGAGTCGGCAAAGACTCCCCTGCCCCGGCGGCCGGCACGCACTATCACCCCGCCCAGCTTGACGTCGGCCGAGCTGGACCGCTTGCTCCTGCAATACCTTAAGAAAACGAATCCCAAGCTTGAACTGGCGTCGTTGACCAGCGACGTCGAATTCGTCCGGCGCGTTCATTTCGACCTGGCCGGCGCGCCGCCGACGCCGGCTCAGGTAGTCCACTTCGTAAGGGATAAGGGAAAAGACAAGCGGGCTCGGTTGATCGACGCTCTCTTGCAAAGCCCCGAATACGCCCGCAACTGGGCGTATTATTGGAAGGACGTGATTCGCTTCCACGCGACCAACCAGAACCCGCTGCAGGTGCGGTACGATGCTTTGGAAGACTGGCTGACCGAGCAGTTCAAGCAGAACAAGCCCTGGGATGAGATTGCCGGGGGGATGATCACGGCAACCGGCCGGGTCGACGAGAACGGGGCGGCCAGCCTGGCCCTGGCTCACGAGGCCAAGCCCGTCGAGCTGGCTGGCGAAATCTCGCGGATCTTCCTTGGCGTGCAGATCCAGTGCGCCCAGTGCCACGACCACAAGACTGATTCCTGGAAGCGCGAGCAGTTCCACGAGTTCGCGGCCTTCTTTTCCGGCACGCGAGCCAAGCCGATTGTCCGGGCCATGCCCGGGCAGTTGCCAATTTTTGAGGTCGAGGTGCAGGGTCGGCCGCGGTATATGATGCCGGACCTGGCAAACCCCACCAAGCAGATCCCAATTGCCCCGAAGTTCTTCCTCGCCTCAGCGCGGACAGACGCCAGGCTGCCCGAGTCGATCGATGCGGTGGCGCGTCGAGCGCTCGGCGCCTCGTACATCACGGGGCAAGACAACCCCTGGTTCGCCCGGGCATTCGTCAACAGGATGTGGTACGCCCTCATGGGCGAGTCGTTCTATGACGCCGTGGACGATCTTGGCCCCGAACGCACCCCGAAAGCCCAGGAAGTGATCGAGACCTTGGCCGACCAGTGGCAGAAGGGGGGCTACGATATTCGCTGGCTGTTGCGGACGATTATGGGAACAGAAGGCTACCAGCGCAGAGGTCCGCGCGACGACCACCGCCGCGGGCAAGACGGCATTCGCCTCGAACTGTCCTAGCCGGCTTCGTTCCGACCAGATCGTCGAGGCTCTGAGGGAGGCGCTGGGCCTGCCAGAAAACCTGGTGGCTGTGCCGCCCGCCGCGGCGAATCATGGTCCCGGCGGCAAACCGTCACTCGGCGGTCTGGCTCAAGGCAAGAACAAGCTGCAAAATGCCAAGAAGGCCATCGAGTTCGCCGGGCTTGCATCCGCCGCCGCGCAGAGTAAGGGCAAGGGCAAGGCCATGCGCCTGGGCGGACCGCGCACGGCATTTAACGCACTCTTTGGCATCGACCCCTCAATCTCCAACGACGAAATCATGGGCACGATACCCCAGGCGCTTTTCCTGATGAACGGCGCGATGGTGCACAACCGAACCCAGGCCCGGCCAGGGACCGTGCTGGGCGAGATCCTGACGAACGCGCCAGACAATCGGGCCGCCTTGAACGCTCTCTACTTGCGGGTCCTGTCGCGACAACCCAATTCCAGAGAAGTCGAAAGCTGCTCCGCCTATCTGGCCAAGGTGGGTCGTCGCGTCGAAGCCTTCGAAGACATTTATTGGGCACTCATCAACTCGACCGAGTTCGTCTCCAGGCGTTAGGGGAACAACCATGCCGTTCGAATCGAACATCGTCCAAGTGGGGATGAGCTGTGACGGGGTCGTGAGCCGGCGCGGTTTCCTCAGGACGCTGGGCCTGGGCGCAGCCGGGTTAACGAGCCTGGCGGCCTTGCCGGTCAGCTTCACCGATCTCATGGTGCTCCAGGCCGAGGAGCTGAGAAAGCGGCAGATGGCCTGCATTTTGCTGTGGATGGCCGGCGGCCCGAGCCAGCTTGAGACCTTCGACCCCAAGCCGGGCACGGATCACGGCGGCTCGACCAGGTCCATCGAGTCATCCGTCCCAGGCATCTCGATCGCTCAGGGCTGGGACCAGACCGCAAAGGTGATGAAAGAGATCGCCCTCGTGCGGTCCATGACCAACAAAGAAGGCAACCACCAGCGCACCACCTACCAGTTGCATACGGGCTATGTTCCCTCAGCTACAATCAAGCACCCCAGCATCGGCTGCTCGATTGCCGCCGAACTGGGCGAGAGCAAGTTTGATCTGCCGCACATCGTGAGCATTGGCGGACCAACGATCGGCGCCGGTTTCCTGGGCGCGGCACTCGAGCCTTTCGTAGTCCAAAACGCGGAGCGGCCTCCCGACAATACACAGCCGAAAGTGACGGCTGACCGCTTTAAACGGCGCCTGGGCCTGCTCAATCACCTCGAGACGGCGGGATTCGGCCAAGAGGGTGGCGCCGATCGCGTCAAGGACCATCGCGCCCTGTACACGCAATCGGCGCGCATGGTGCTGTCGCCCCAGATGAGGGCCTTTCACCTTGATGAGGAGAGTCCGGGAACCCGCGAAAGCTACGGTCGCGACCCATTCGGCCAGGGCTGCTTGCTGGCCCGCAGGCTGGTGCAGGCAGGGGTCACGTTCGTCGAGGTCCGTTCCAACGGCTGGGACACCCACCAGCAAAATAACGAGAAGGTGGCGACCTTGGCCCAGCATGTCGATCCGGCCTTTGCGGCCTTGATCCGCGACCTGAAACAGCACGGCCTGCTCGGCGCGCACCCTGGTCGTCTGGATGGGCGAGTTCGGCCGGACCCCGAAGATCAACCCGAGCGCAGGGCGCGATCATTTTCCCAAGGTGTTTAACGTGGCCCTCGCCGGCGGCGGCATCCGGGGCGGCCAGGTAATCGGCGCATCGAGCGCCGACGGCACCGAGGTCAAAGACAGGCCCGTCACCGTTCCCGATCTGATGGCTTCGCTTTGCCATGCACTCAAGGTCAACCCGACCAAAGAGGTCGAGACCTCCATCGGCCGGCCGATCAAGGTCGTTGATGGTGGAAAAGTAGTGCACGAGCTGTTTGGCTGAGCGAGCGGAAGTCGACCACGATGGTTTCGGCATGATCTGCCCGCTTTTCACGCAAGCCGCAATAGGGTCGTGCCGATGTTAGGGAATGTATCGGGAGGTACAAGCGTCTGGCGCTTGCATGATGCGTCGGGCGCATTAGTCATGGCCCGGGAGGGATGGAGCCGCCCAGTCGGCCGACCGCCCCGAGAGTTACTGTCGCAGGCCGGCCCGATTCCAAATGCCGATCTTACATGGTTAGAGCGCTCCGCCCGTGGAAGTTGACGCGGCGCAAGGCGCGAACTTGGGAAAGGAGTTCCCTCAATGCGTTTCCTTGCAAGGATTGGCCTGGCTGTGTGCGGCCTGGCGCTCGCTCCCACCGTGATGGTGAAGGCGGACGATGCCGCGGTCCCGCCGCCTAGCGACACGGCTGTCCCGCAAACTGCGCAGGCGGCCGGCCATCACCACAAGGGTCTGTTCGGTTGGCGGCATTGTGTCGAGTGCCAGCGCGCTTGGGCCAAAAGGCATGATGGTGTGGACGTGCCCCCGCCGCCTTCAACGCCCGCCGCTGCAATGGCCGGATCGATCGTTCATGATCACAACCATGCGTCAGGCTGTGCTGTCTGCCAGGCGGGGACCATTGTGAGCGGGCCGATCAGCGTTGTGGAGTCATATCCTCCGGGACACGCGATGGTCGGAGGGCCAACCTTGGCAGGCGGCCTTCCGCCTGGTTACGCCGTAGCGGGCGGTGGCGGACCGCCGATGGCGGCCGGCGACCCGACCCCAGTTGGCGTCTCGCGTGCAGGAATGACGCAATGGAACAACCCTCGGCTTGCCTCGATGCCGGCGCGGGGGGGCGTTGCGTCTTATGATCCTTCGGTGATGCCCTCAAGCATGATCCCGGCGCAGACGGCCCTGGACAGTCAAACGACTACCCGGCCTCATATCCTCGGCCATCTTTTCGGTATCGGCGGCATCAGCCGGCGCATCCGGGAATCGCGCGATGACAAAGGACGCGAGGCACACGCGTCGATTGCCTACGACTCTCCCTCCCATCCGGTCAATGAACTGCCGGCCGCGGTTGTCTACGGCAAGGGTCATTGAGCATCAGGAAGGGTGTCGGTTTGTCGGTCAAGATGGTCCGATCTCTGCGCATGTAGCGGGGGATCGGACTTTTCACAGACGGCGCCATCGGGATTAGGTTGAGATTGTTGCGAGTCCCGGCCGATGGTCAGAGGCAAGGTCGGATCAAGGAACCGGGGCCGCGTCCGCGTCCTGCGCGAACGATGTGCCCGGAGGCTTACATGGCCCAGCGATCCGCGCGGCTAGAGGGCGCGGAGTGAAACTGCTGCAGCAAGTGAGAAATTAGCGACCGTGATGAAAGCCGGTTCGATCTTGACCAGGGCAGATGGTGTGGTCGGTGCGCAGGAAAGCCCGGTAACATCCGCCGCTCGCTCGCTTGATTCCGGACACTTCAGGAGGCTTCATGGAAGAATAGGCAAGGGATTGACCATGCGATTCGGAAAATGGCGCGGCGCACCGCTCGCCCTGACACTGGCCGCCATGCTCGGATGTGGATTGGCCACGTCGGTTCGTGCGGATGGATGGCATCTGCAATACACCATTCCCCGTGAGGTACCGGCCTACGATTACACGACCGGCGGCGAATACTATGCGCCCCCGGTGCCCTATGGCCACTATGCCAAAGACGACGTCGGCAAGGCCGCGGGGCTGATCCAAGGCTGTTTCAAGGACCTTTGGGACAAGTCGGTGGGACTGTTCCACCACTCCGGCGATGGTTGCGGTCTGGGCCATGGTTGCGGCCAGAGCTCGGGCAATGGTTGCGGTCTCGGACACAATTGCGGTGGCCCTGGAGGTGGCGGAGGAGGCTGTGGCTTTTGCGCCGGTCGGGGGCTGTTTCATCATACTGACGGAGGTCTAGGCGCGAGTTGCGGCACCGGTTTCGCGACCGCGGGTCTGGGACAAGCTTGCACCCTGGGCTCGGGGCTAGGGCACAAGAAGTGTTTCGCTCCATGCCATGCCTCGACCGTTGCGGCAACAAGCCAAGGTGCGACGGCCGGACAATGCGTTGTCGCACCAACCGGGCAGTCGCTTTGCGGGAGCACGGGTTGCAAAATCGGGGGCCTTCACTCTCACCTGGCCAACCTCTCGTGCCGACTCTGCGGTGGCTCGGGGTGTGGCGGCTGCGGCGGAGCGGGGTTCGGCGATCCTTGCTCAGGTTGCGGCGGTCTGGGTCACGGCCGAAACGGTTCGGCCTGCGGGGCTTGCGGCGGCTGCGGCCTGTTCAAGCATGGCCTCGGTCACGGCGGGACGGGGTGTGGACTCTGCGGCGGCAAGGGCTGCTCAAGCTGCCTCCAGGGGCTTGGAACTGGCCTGGCGTCGAAGGCTCACGGAGCACTCGATCATCTGAAGGGGTCTGTGCTCGGTGTCCTGCACCCGAACAAGGTTGATTATTTCGTAGGTGCGGGCGGACCGGTGCCACTGACCCCTGGTTACGTGCCGTACGTCGTCACCACCCGATCGCCCCGTGACTTCTTTGCCTTCCCGCCAATGAATCCCAACGATCCTTGACGATCTTTATTCACGGAAAGTCAGCAGAGGGCGTGATGCCCGGCGCCATGCGGCGCCGGGCCGTCTCGAGCCTGTCTTGAATTTCGTGGCCAGGATGGCCGCGGTGCAGGTTTACAGGAGTGTCGTTCGATGCAAACCGAGAAGCCGGAAGCGGTAAGATTAAGCATGGGAGTGGCGGGCCGATTCCCGCGGACGTCAAGGATTCGATTTTCCCGGATGTCCTGGATGATGGCGGGACTCGCCACCGTGCTGCTTGGTTCCACGGCGTGGGCCCAATATCCAGAGCCGCGCGTTCAACAACTGAGTGAGCGAAGTGGACTGGTGATGAGATACGTCGGTGTGCCGGAACATCTGCCACCCGATCCCCTGCGGGACAACTTCTACAATCTGCGCTATGCCAATCGGGGGTTGATCAAGCATCCAGACGGAATCAAGGACCAGGGACTGTATGGTCTGGGCTGGAAGTCGGACTGTACCGAGAGCGTCTACCCCTTCTTCTACGGCAGTCCGGGCACTGGAAAGATGAATCGGTCGTGCCTTCCCTGGCACCGATCGCTACGGTTCTTGCAAGGGGAGACAAACTTCTTCCGTCCCGTTGGTATGTATTACGCCATGGGCAGTTACGTGCCGATCTACGACTTCGACCCGATCGCGCCTGGCCCGGGGCCCTATCCATACCCGTTCTACTTCAACTGGGGTAAAGGTGGTTGACTCGGATAGCAGAGGATGCTGCAGTCGCGACTCTACGGCCGGGGTGGGCGTGCGGCAACGAGGCGCTCGGTTGGCCGTCGAGCTGTCCATTTGCGGCTCGTTTCCTGGACCGGCATTTGGGTGCTGGATGGCGATCGGACCAAGGCCGGCGGCAGCCGCGAAAGTATCAGTGGGCTTGACCGGCGTTTCTGCTGGGGAACCATCCCAGCGCCTGAAGTTGCCGGCGATCCGGCGGGAACGTAGGTGCAAGCTGCCGGACCCCGGCTCCCATTTTTCCCAGAATCTCTCTCCCGGTCACAAGGTATGTTCAAGATGGAAGTTGGGAACGGCAGCGGAGGCTGCCTGGTGCTTGACACCAGGGAATCGATCCTTTAAATTGGGCGGACTTGTTGCAAGACCAAGGTATCATCGTGCGCATTGATTGCTTCGCGATCATGCCACCTTCGCGGCGGGGATTTGCTGATCGTCTGCCGATTTGCCTCTCGTCGTCGCCGTCACTCCTGGTGCAGAGTTAAGTCTCGATGGACAACCCGATTCCTGTTGACCTGGGCCGTGTTGCGCAGGACTTGCAAATTCGGCGTGTTCAGGTCGAGAGTGTCGTCCAGTTGCTGGACGAAGGAAACACGGTTCCGTTCATAACCCGGTATCGCAAGGAACGAACCGGGAATTTGAACGAGGTCGTGATCCGCGAGATCCAGCTTCGCGTCCATCGGCTTCGGGAGCTTGCCGAACGCAAGGAGACAATACTCAAGGCCGTCGAGGCCCAGGGCAAACTCAACCCCGAACTCGAGGCGGCAATCCGCGCGGCTGAGAACCCCAAGCGCCTGGAGGACCTTTATCTCCCGTTCAAGCCCAAGAAACGAACCAAAGCTTCCGATGCCAGGGACAAGGGACTGGAGCCCCTGGCGGTGCGGGTCTGGAACCGCGACGAGCAGTTGACCGATCCTCTTGCCGCAGCCCAGGAATTCATCAGTCCAGAGAAAGGACTGGAGACGGCCGAGAAGGTTCTGGAAGGAGTTGGCCATATTCTCGCTGAGGCCATCAGCGAGATGGCTGCTGTGCGGGACGCTGTACGCAAGGTGGTCTGGAAGACCGGCAAGATCAACACCAGCAAGGGAGATATTCCCGAGGGACAGGGTCTGGAGTATCGCGACTACTTCGATTACTCCGAGCCACTTTCTCAAGTGCCGCCGCACCGGGTGCTGGCGATCAACCGCGGAGACAAGGAAGGGCCGCTGAAGATCAAGCTAGAAGTGCCCCGACCCGAGCTCGAAGCCGCCTTTTTCCACCAGCTACCGCTGGAAGGTCATCCTCAGGCCGAGCTCTTCCGGGCTGCGGCCATGGACGCGCTGGACCGGCTCATCCTTCCCAGTATGGAGCGCGAGGTCCGGCGCGACATGACAGACGGCGCCGAAAAACACGCGGTGGAGGTCTTCGCACGTAACCTTCGTAGTTTGCTGCTGCAACCGCCGATACCCAAGCAAGTGGTTCTAGCGATCGACCCGGGGCTGCGGTCCGGTTGTAAAATCGCAGTCCTCGATCCCAACGGCAACCTGCTCGATCATGGAGTCGTCTATCCGCACGCTCCGCAGAATCGGCGTTCCGACACCAAGCTGTTCCTGAAGGACCTCGTGGGCCGCCACAAGGTCGGCGTTGTCGCAATCGGCAATGGCACGGCCTGCAGGGAAACGGAAGAACTGGTCGCCGAGATCATCGCCGAGGGCACCGAGTTCAGCCTGGGGAAGTCAGCACTCCAAGAAACCGTTCAGACACAGTTGGCCGGCGAGACGGTGCGACACGAACCCGAGCGGGCACCCCTCGGTGGGAACGAGACAACCGACTCTCCGCGAGCAGAGGACGATGCGGTCGTCGAGCCATCGATTGCAGCGGGAGATGAGCCTCAGCGGCCAGTCTCGCTTCAGCAGGAGGACTCGGTCTCGCCCCTCGAGCGCCAGCACGGTGAACTGGCGTCGCGTGATTCGCCAGAGTCAGTGGCCACGGATCACAATCATGCTTTTGGGCACCAAGCCGTGACGCTGGCGGAGCCGCATCAAGAAACACTGCCCCCAATCCAGGGCGGCGCTCCGGAGCCGGCCTTTCCAGAAGCGGAAACCGAATCCGACCTGGCTCCGACACCTGGCGATGGCCAGTCGGAGTCAGCTTCGCACCACGTCCGTCCGGACCACGCGGAACAGAACCACGCCAAATTATCGGCCACCGATGAGGAAACTTGCTCCGAGGAACGGCTCAACACCGCTGCCAGTGTCAGTGCGGGACAGGAAGTCGCGACAGCGCACGACCACAGCGCCGGTTTCGCGCCTGAGTCGCCCCTACCCTGGCAGGGACCGGATAGCGCCGCGATGGCTGCCCAAGCGCCGACCAACTCCGGAGGTCCGATCGAGGCTGGCCAGTCGGATTCTTCCCCAGCCGGACCTGCCACTGCCGATGAGGCCGCGGCAGGTATGGGCGCGTTGTCCTCGCCGTCCGCTGGACCAGAAACCCAGCCCCCGGCAGAATCTGCGACTCCTGCTGACGAGGTGAAGCCGCCTCCAGAGTCGCGCCGAGGCGGTTCGGGTAAGCATGATCATGGGCGTTCTCGAGGGTCTCGACCCAAGCCGTCCGCGTCGCCCCCGCCGCCAGAGACCCCACCGGCTCCGCATGCCGCCGACCCTATGCTGGCCCAGCTCGCGTATGTGATCGTCAATGAGGCCGGCGCCAGCGTTTACTCGACCAGCCAGATTGGCCGGGAAGAGCTTCCCGAGTTCGACGCGACACTACGCAGCGCGATCTCAATTGGACGTAGACTCCAGGATCCGCTGGCCGAGCTGGTCAAGATCGAGCCTCAGAACATCGGGGTAGGGCTCTACCAGCATGATGTGAACCCCAAGCAGCTCAAGGAGACGCTCGAGGCGGTCATTTCCAGTTGCGTCAACTTCGTGGGTGTTGACCTCAATACCGCCAGTGTGCCTTTGCTGCGGCATGTCTCGGGCCTCAATCAACTGACGGCCCGCAGGATCGTCGATTACCGCAAGGACAAAGGCAGCTTCGCGACTCGAGATCAATTGATGGAGGTAGAGGGAGTCGGGCCGGCGACCTATACCCAGGCCGCGGGATTCCTCAAGATCCACGACGGTCCTCAGCCACTTGACCGCACCTGGATTCACCCCGAGAGCTACGCCGTCGCAATTCTGCTGTTGGAGAGATTCGGCAAGGCTCCGGAGGTTGTGCGTGATAAACAGCAACTGCCCGAGCTGAATCGCAAACTTGAAGAGGCTGCACCGCTCGAGCTGGCGAAAGAACTGCAGGTTGGCGAGTTCACACTCACAGACATCGTCGAGGCACTTGGCCGCCCCGAGCGCGATCCGCGCGACGATTTGCCCAAACCGATTTTCAAGAAGGGCATCCTCAAGCTCGAGGATCTGACTTCTGGGATGGAGCTGAAAGGCACAGTACTCAACGTTGTCGATTTCGGCGCCTTTGTTGACATTGGCCTGAAGGACTCGGGACTGGTCCACATCAGTCAGCTTGCGAATCGCTATATTAAGACCCCGCACGACGTGGTGAGTGTGGGCGACGTGGTGACCGTTTGGGTAATGAGCGTCGATCACGAGCGTAAAAGGGTCTCGCTGACGATGGTCAAGCCGGGAACCGAACGGCAGCGCGGTGCCGCGCAGGGAGGCCAACGCCGCGGCCAGGGTGGAGGAGCACAGGGGGAAGGGCAGCCGGGCCAGGGGCAGGGGCGGCGTGATCGGGCGCGGCCTCCGCGTCCCAGCGGATCTGCACTGACATCTCCCCCTGTCGGCGCGGCTCCGATCGCGGCGCTCGTCGAACCGCCAGCTCGGCGACCCGATCGTGATCGCGGTGGATCGCCTGGCCCCCAGGGGCACGCTGGTCACCCAGAAGGAGCCGCCGGCCACGCTCCTTCAGGACCGGGCGGCGGCCCAGCTTTGCCCGGCAGCCGGCCTGCCGCTGCTTTTCCCGGTCCTCCCGGTTTTGGTCGCGGCGGACAGAGGGGCGGACCAGTCGCGCCTGGCCCAGGGGGGGCAAGACCAGGACCAGGTCCGGGGCCAGGACGGCAAGAACGCCCTCAGGGCCAGCGCGGCCCTTCCAGGCCCTCACGCCCTAGCCCACCACCACCGCCGCTCTCAAAGGAAGCCCTCTCCGGTAGCGTGCCCCTGCGGACCTTCGGGCAGCTCAAGCAGCTCTGGGAAGCGCGGGTTGATCCGACTCCAGAAGAGCTTGCCGCGGAGGCGGCGGCCGCAGCGGCAGCCCAGGCGGGCCGACCACCGGGCGAGGCGTTGGAGGCCGTAACTCCGGCCGTAGAAACCTCCCGTCCAGAACCGGCCCCCGAACAGTCGGCGCCCCCCGCGGACCCCAGTTCGGAAGCGAACGAAGCAGAGTAACTTGCGTGATCGCGGAAGCATACGATACACGTGCAAGGTAGGGCGGGCTGGCTTCGCCGGGGATCAGGCTTTGCCACGGGCCCGTCAGCAGAACCGTGTCCGCCCCAGCCATCGACGTGGACTTTTCAAGTTCGGGGCGTATTGAACATGGGTGTCTTCGCGTGGCGTAACCTGCTGACCCGGCCGCTTCGCACGGTACTGGCCCTGATCGGACTGTCGGTACCCATCCTGGGCGTAATGGGACTGTTCAGCGTTTCCAACGGATTGCGCGATCTGGTCGGTGAGACACTGAGCCGGATCGAAGGCGTAATGGTGATCCAGGAGAATGTCCCGAGTCCCGTCCTGAGCACCCTGCCTTCGAGCCTGGCCGACGATCTAAGACGACTGCCGGAAGTGCGCGCCGTTGCGCCGGAAGTCTGGCATATCGCCCCCCCCATCGAGGGACAAGGCGCCTTCGCACGTAACTTGGTATCCGGTAAAGGAATAGCGGCTTCAATTCTCGACCAGCCCGTGATCTGCGGCCAGGACATTGCATCCCACGTGAACCTGCACAGCGCGGTGTTTCCGCGAGCGCTCAAGGAAAAAGGCGAAGGCCGCTTCTTGACAGCGGAAGACGTTGGTCAAGCGAACATCGTCATAAGCCGCAAGATCGCGCGGGATTTCCCTGACGCCCAGGGAAAGCCGCGGAAGATCGGCGGCAGCTTGCGTATCGCCGACAAGAACTACACGATCGTGGGCCTTTATGAGACTGGTTCGATGTTCCTCGATGTGGTGATCGTTATGGACATTGAGACTGCTCGCAGGGCCCTGAACATCGCCAAGGCCTCTATATCAAGCATCTACGTAGAGGCCAGGGACCCGTCCAAATATGAGGCTCTTTCAGCCGCGATCGAGCAGGCCAATCCGGGAGTTGACGCCCGCAGCATGAACGAGGTCATGGCGAACTTTGGTTCCCTGATGGGGCAGGTTGACAAGCTGCTCATGATGACCGTCAGCCTGGCCCTTATCGTGGGAATTGTTGGGATCATAAATACGATGCTGATGAGCACGACCGAGCGGTTCGTCGAGTTCGGCGTGCTTCGGACCAATGGCTGGTCGGAGGCCAACATCCTGACGCTCGTGACCCTCGAGAGCGCCTTCTTGGGGTTGATGGCGGGCGTCGTCGGCTGCACTCTGGCCCTCATTGGAACATCGGTTGCCAATCAGTTTATCAGCGGAGGTTTGCGCCTAGGAGTTGATCCGCCGCTCCTGGGACTGGGCATCGGTCTTTCCGTCGTCATGGGCACTCTGGGGGGCCTTTATCCCGCCTGGCGGGCAGCGCGGCTGGTTCCAATGGAAGCCATCCGAATCGGATCACATTGAGGCCAACGGATGATCGAAGTGGTGAACGTCTGGAAATCGTACCGCAGCGGCACCCGCTGGGTGGAAGCGTTGCGGGGAATCAACTGTCAGATCGAACGCGGCCGGTTCGCGTTCATCGTCGGGCCCAGCGGCTCGGGCAAGAGCACGCTCCTGTACCTGCTCGGGGCGCTCGACCGGCCGTCCAAAGGCGAAATCCTGGTCAACGGACGGAGCCTGGCCACCATGTCCGAGGCAACGCAAAACCTCTATCGTCGCGACCAGGTCGGCTTCATCTTTCAATCGTTTAACCTGATCAACAACCTCTCTGCGCTGGAAAATGTGCTGGTGCCTTTCTTGCCCCGAGGTGTCACGGCAGACCAGCGATCAAGTGCCGGCGAACTGCTCGAGCAGGTCGGTCTTGGAAACCGCCTAGACCATCATCCCTACCAGCTTTCCGGCGGCGAACAACAGCGCGTCGCCATTGCCCGAGCCCTGATCAAGCAGCCGCTGCTCGTTCTGGCCGACGAGCCGACTGGCGAGCTCGACTCCAAGACGGGGGACGAGATCTACAAGATCCTCCGCAAAATGCAGAACGGCTTTCAGACGACCCTGGTCGTCGTGACTCATGACCGCCGGTTCATCACTCCCGACGACCTGGTTCTCGAGATCCAGGACGGCCAGGTCGCCGCTGAGAGCGAGCCGGTCGCCCGCGGCTCATCCTCGCCCAACGGCTCGAGAGCCGAGGGCTCGACCGGACACAATGGCGAAGACTCCCCCGGTCGCGGCCTGAGCCTCAAAGCCGAAGAATGACTTTGCCGAACGTCTGATTCGACGCCAGCCGGGCATGGCCGCGCCGTACCTCCTGCCAGGGGAAAACGGCATCGACTACAGGGCGCACCACTCCCCGTTTGAGCCAGGGAATGACCTGTCTGGCGAAGAGGCGAGTGGCCGCGATTTTCTCCTCGAGAGGTCGGCCGCGCAGCGTCGTCGCAACCAATGTGAGCCGCTTGCTCAGGAGGAGCCCGAGGTCCATGGGCGCCTCACGCCCACCTAGTAACCCGACAAGGACGAGTCTTCCCTGAGCGGCAAGGGCTTTGAGATTGCTCGCGAGAACCCCTGCTCCCAGGAGGTCGAGCACGACCTGAACGCCAGCACCAGACGTTTGCTGGAGGACTACATTGACAAAATCATGTTCCGAGGTGTCGATCGCCACGTCCAGGCCCAGTGACCGGGCCTGTTCCAGCTTCTCGGCCGTCCGCGAGGTGCCGAAAACCGTGCAACCCATCGCGTGGGCAACCTGTGCTGCCGCAGTGCCGACGCCGCTGCCGACGGCCTGGATCAAAACCGGCTCTCCGGGGCCAAGCCGACCCTGGGTGATCAGAGCATCGTGTGCTGTGAGGAAGACCTCGGGAACCGCGGCCGCCGCCACGAAGTCGAGGTTAGCCGGGATCGGCACGGCGAGCCGCTCGTGCGTCACCAGGTACTCTGCCTGTGCTCCCCCGGCCACGATCCCGAAGACACGATCACCAACCTCGAGAGGCCCGGTCACGTCCGGGCCAAGCGCGTCGACCTCACCCGCGTACTCGAGGCCCGGAATGTCCGCAGGAGCGCCCGCGGGTGCCGGGTAATGTCCGCGGGTCTGCGACAGATCGGCTCGGTTCAGGCCACAGGCTCGCACGCGCACGCGAATCTGGTCCCCCCGTGGCTCGGGGATTGAGACCTCGCAAAGCTCCAGAACCTCGGGCCCGCCGACCCCTTTGATCACGATGGCTTGCATGGCGAGCGAAATCCCCTCCATTAGCAACCAGCCGGCCGTCGGCATGATGACCGAGCGATCAGAAATACTGGAGAATGGTTTCCACGACGAGATAAACCCAGACGCTCAGATAGAATCCCCAGCAACCACCCGCGCCCAGGAAGAGCACGGCACCGGGTAGGAACCAGGGATCGGCAAACCCCGTCGCGAGTGGTTGAGGCCCCGAGCAGACAACTCCGAAGGCTGCCACGAACGAGACCAAACCCGCGATCGTTCCCCCCAGGAGCCCGTCCCCGCCCGCCATGCGGTCGGTCCCGAAGCCCAGGAGCACGGCCCAGAACAGGATCCCGAGCGGCTCCATCAAGAACAACGACCGCACGGCCATGCACAGCAGGCTAGCCAGGACGATTCCCCCAAGCAGGTGCCGGAGCCTGAAGCGGACGGGAAAGCCTACGCGCTTGCCGGCAAGGCTATCGACTTCCACGACTCGTTTCCACATGGAATACTGTCCAGGCGGCAGATCGAGGAGGGAATCCCAGGTGCCCGTCGAGTCGCGTTCGAGTCGATTCATCAGGCGGGCTCGTTGGCTTTAGATATCCGATCGTCGCCTTCTTGCCGCCGAGTGCGCCCTATCATCAGACTAACTCTTGGAGTATCCAAGGTGCCTCCACTGGACACAGCCAATCGAATGCTCAAGACCTAACCTCTATCTGCGCCGCCGCCGTCAGCCCGACATGTCGTTTCCAGTTTGATCATGCTGGAAGGGAAACGCGAGATCCTGATGGATTCTTTCGTCGGGTTGTTGCTCGGTTCCCGGGCGCGATTTGCAATGCGCGGCCCAGGCGGCCGACTTTACTCTCTATCGTTGGGAGATGAATTTCCGCGCTCGACCATGGTCGGCATGGTCGGTGCCGGGGGCATCGGTTTCGAGCTCCTGGCCACGCTCCGGCTGATGCAGTATCAACAGGTTGCCGCAATCCTGCTGGCGATCTTCGTAGTGGTTCAAGTTGTTGATAGCTTCGGCAATTTGGTTCGCACGCGGCTGGTGAGCCAGATCACCACTTGAGCGCTGCCCGCTCAGCGCGGGCGATTCCAGTAAATCTTGACGTTGTGGGTGGCCCGACCACCCGCGACGATATCATTTCGGCCATCGCCGTCGAGATCGGCGGCCAAGGCATCCTCGCAGGCCATGCCGCCGTCATCGACGGTGATGCGATCGAAGACGGGCGGATAAGTTCCCGGCCTGGGATCGAAGACAAAGACGCCCGGCCCTCGGGCACCAGGTGTTGCCGGTCTGTTCCGATCACGTTGGCCGATGATCAGCTCATCGTCCTTGTCTTTATCCAGGTTGGCGCACCAGACGGCATGACCCCACTGGAGCGGTTCGGCCAGGACCCGCCGAATTGCTTCGCCGCGTTCGACGAGGAGCTTGGCAGCCGGGATAAGACGTCGCGTCGTGGGTGTAAACCACAACCTGGTTTCCATGCCAGGGTTCAATCGTGGCGATGTAACGAAATCCCGATTCGAGCCAGCCAATCTTCACCTCACTGGCCCCTTTGTTCGGTTTCGACTGCTGATTGCCCGAGCCTAGCTTCGTCCGGGTCCATTTGCCGGTTTCACCACGGTCGAGCAAGAACACACCCTCCCAGCAGGCGAGCACTACCTCATCGCGGCGGTCTCCATCAACATCAACAAGCTGGAGGTTGTGAATCGTATGCAGGGTGTCTTCCGCGATCTCGACCGGCCATTGCTGCTTGACTGGGTCGTCGGGAACGTCGTAAACGAGCACGCGAACTCCGTGTCCTTCGCCCCAGTTCGGCGGCTTGGTTCCACGTCCCTGCAAGGCTGCCACCACGAGCTGCTTCTTGCCAGTTCCCTTGACATCACCCCAGCGCAGGCGGTGCAACGTCGGTTCGCGATAATCTATCGGGTGAATCCGCCAGATACCTGCCGAGTCTCGGCCCAGCCACTGCAGGGTGCTGGCTTTTGCAGTATCGGGCGGACGCCAGCCAGCCCCGAGAGCAAAGTCGATCCGGCCGTCGCCGTCGATGTCTTGCGGCTGGATGCAGACGTTATCTTTCTCGGTGCCGCCCCGGATGATATCGTGCCGCTTCCAGGTGGGGTTTTCGTACCAGTACACGGAGTCTTCTGTGACGGCCACGACATCGAGCTTGCCGTCACCGCTCACGTCCGCGACCGTCAACGCGTAGCACACATTGCCGACATGGGGGTCGATCTCCTGCGCCTCGAATCGGGGAGGCTGCGCCAGGACGGTCGAAATTGTAAGACCCAGGTAGAACATCGCGGTCAGTATCATGAATCGCATCGCTTGCTCCGGGAATAGCGCGTTTGTCTACGGAGAGGTCGCCCAGGGTCAAGAATCGCCAGTGTCACCGTGGTACGGGGAATCGACCGGGGCTAAAGGAAAAAGGGGCATGGCAAAATGGATCTGCCGGGCGACCTCCAGGAACCCCAGTGAGGGATAGAGTTGTCGACCGATCGGGTTCTGCTCCAGTGTCTCGATCCTGGCCACGGCCATTCCGGCGGCGCGGAAGCGGTCGAGGGCATGCTCGATCAAGTGCCGGCCCAGTCCCTGCCCTCGCAGGTCGGCGCGGACCGCCAGGTTGTGAATCCAGCCGATCCGGGTTTCCGGGTCGAATGCCATCGTCACGTAACCCACCGTCGCCCCGTTCTCCGTATCTTCGGCAATAGCCAGCTCGTTACCCGGCGATTCGATATCCCGTTCGACGTCTCGCGCTTTCCGCCATTGCCAATCTCGCCCGGCGACCGAGCCGAGCAGCTCGTCGACGTTGTGGTCGATTGAGACTCCCGCAAAGGCGGCGACCGTCAGCGCAACGACGGCCCCACGGTCGGTCTCGCGAAAAGGTCGAATGACGATGCCTACCTGCACGTGTCGCCTGGATCTGAAAACGTCTCGTGAGCGGTTGAATGCTCGAATCCCTCTGGGCCCATAGTACGTCGTGCCCCACCACGTCGAAAGAGATTGGCCGCGAAAGGTCCGTCTTTCATAGGTTATATTCCATTTGTCATTGACGGCCCAGTATCATGACGATCGCCAAAGCGTCGACGGATCAGATCCGATCGCGGTCCTCGCCGAGATCAAGCTCGTCAGGTATTCGACCGGGAGAGAGAGGGTGGCAACGCTCCTGATTAATGATGCCAGCTATGCGTGCCCTCATTGCCGGCACCTGCTCGAAATTCCCAACACGCCATGGCGGGGTTGGCTACTTTGCCCGGAGTGCGGCCTGCCCGGACTACCTCCCGAGCGGCTCACCTTTCTCCAGCCAGGAAAGCGGACGGCCGCTCGTCAGCCCGAGGTTCCGCAAGACTTGGTGGCCGAAGCACCTGGGACATCCAAAGAGTCTGCTACGATGATCAAGCCCTCGGTGCCTCGCTCCGAACACTTGGCTTCCTCAAGTGCACCGCGCCTGATCGTCCCCACGGGTTTTCTTGTGTCGGCTTTTCTACTGCTCGTGGCATACCTCGATCGTAGCTCTCACAGTATGGCCATCTTTGGGTCATTGACCGTCATTTTCTTCATTTTGTTCTTGAGGATACAGCGCCGACGGTGACGACGCGCAGAGGACCCGCAAGCCAGGGCTTCGGGCAGCCTGTCCTGGTTTAGCCCTCCGCGATTGCCTGCCGTGGCTTGGCCCGGCCTGGGCCAGCGCATATCGGATTCGTGTGTAACCTCGGTCGGCGTGACCACGGAACGCGAAGGGAGTGTGAGACGACGACCGGAAAGGTCAGCGTTGCGAGCCAGTCGCGCCTGCCGCGCTTCCGACCGCTCGATGACCGAGGTCAGCTCGTGCTCACGCAACAATTGACGGACGTTCTCAATCGAGGAGAAGACACCCATCCGCTTCCCTTTGACCAGTTCGGCGTGTCCCACGCAAACCCCGACCAGCTTGCCCGTCCTGTCGAAGAGCCCGCCGCCCGACCGGCCATGTTCGGGGATCCGCTCGGTGACCAGAAACGGTCGCGGTCGATCCGTTCCGCTTTCATTGAGCTCGAACCAGAGGACCTCAACGAGCTGGGTATTCCAGCTCGATAGCTTGGTCCCCAGGTCGATTCCCACAGACGTGAGACCTGCGTTCGAGGCCGGCTCCACATCTTCCGATCCCAGTTCGCGCTACGAAGGGAAGCGCAATCGTATCCCGCAGTCGCAGGACCGCCAAGTCGGAGAGGCTATCCGACCCCACTGTCTCGGCTACGACGCGTCGAGGCCACCGTCCCGGGATTGACGGTTGCTGCTCGATGCCCAAGTTGTAGCGGTGTAATTCCACCGAGATCGGCCCGCGGCCGCGGATCACGTGCGCGGCGGTGAGGATCAGAGTCTCTCCTTCGAGCGATGCGATGATCGTCCCGCTTCCTTGAGAGCTTCCATGGCGGACTAGAACGGTCGGCCGGAAGGTCCAGTTGTCCGCTTCGATAGGTGCATCAAGAGCAAGCTTCCTGGCAAGCGCCGGGGTTCCAGCGGGTTTCTTCGTCTGTCCGGTTGCCGTTGGCTGACTCGCTTGCCCGGCATCATCAGCCAGGCAGAAGGGTTCGGTCAGGCTGAGAACGAGGGCCAACCCAACTACCGGCAAGGCATGGCAACCACTCACTTTGGCGCGGATTCGCCCGTCGGCTCGGCTCATGATGGATCGAGATCCTTTTCCCGCTGGCCACGAACACATGACTGGTTTGAGTTTAGCGACCACGAAGCTTGCGCAACAACCCGATTTAACTCCGAATCTCATCGGCGATGCTTGTGAGAAGCAGAATCATTCGAGCCATCGGGTGATTCCCTTGCGGGGCCGACGACGAAATGATCCAATTCGTCTTCCGCTATCGACTGGCGCTTCCAAGATTCGACTGCCGGAAACGGCCAAAGACCCTCGACGTTGCCTCGAAGGTAATCCAAAACTAGAAAGCCAGATCATGAAGATGAATATGACAAACCGCCTCATGGGGCTTGCTCTGCCATCAGGCCTGGGATTGCTCACGCTCGCGGCCGTTGTCGCGACCCACAGCGCCACCGCCGACGACTCGACAACTTCAGCGGCGATCAAAGCGATTCAGGGAACCTGGGTGACCTCCGAAAACGACAGCCTCGATGCCAAGTGGGCTTTCAAGGGAGATTCAGTGGAAGTTAGCGTCAACGGGACGGATTATGCGGGAAAGATTAAGGCCGATGATAAGGCGAAACCTCACTGCACGCTGGACATCGCCATCTCCGCGGGTCCCGAGGAATCCAAGGGCAAGACCGGAAAGGCGATCTACAAGCTCGACGGCGAGAAGCTGGTGATCTCCGCTTCCACGCCTGGCCACGATCGTCCCAAGGACTTCGAGCCTGTGCCTGACGAGGTTTACGTCTTCGAGTTGAAGAAGCAAAAACCCAAGTAAAAAACACCAGCAAGTAACCACGTATGTCGCTCCGGAAACTTTCGTTGTGGGACTGAGGCCTACACGGCGCCAGAAAACGTCTCTGCTCTCGCTGTAGCTCTGCTTCGGGGTCCTGGCGATCAGGTCTCCGAGATGTTTCGCTTGATCAGCGGGGGTCGCGCGGCGCGTAGATGCGAATGTCGCCACGCTTGGCAATCAGGTCATACCATCGCCTGGTAATCGCATCGAGAGCGGGATCGCTCTTCCATGCCACGACCCGGTCAATCGAACTGCGCATGCCTGGAAAGAAGCTCCTTCCATAACCGTGCGCAAGTATCCCCCGGATGTGGGTCCGAGGTGAGGCTTAGCCGCTCGAAGTCCTTGGGGTCGGGTCGATCCAGACCCGGCCGGAAATGAACCGGAAAGTAGTAGTACCGGGCCTCATAGTTGCTCCAGAGAATGTTCCCGGTGCCAACCCCGAGCCAGCTATCGGCGTGGAGTAAGGGATTCGCCCGGAACCGGCTGCGAATGCTGGTCAGCAGGGAGGCAATCTTCTGGTCGCGGCCGACAAGTGAGTTCGCCGCGATGAACTGCCTTGTCGTATCGTTGCAGTGAAATGCGTAATCCCAGACGATCACCGTCTGAAGCCCAATGGCGACCGCGAAACAGCCGGCGGTCAGTCGTCCCCAGTAGGCTGCGAGCGGGATGTCGACGGCCGGCACCAGCGCGGCCAAACCCAACAGCACCAGTCGCTGAGCCAGGTATTCCCCGTGCCACGACCCGAGTGAGTCAGGACCAAGAATCCCGCCCAGCAGCATCAGCCCTCCATAGAACAACCAGACCGATCGCGTGTGCCGACGTGCGATCCGGTGGCGCGCGCCAGGGTGGTCGAGCGACGATTGCGAGCTGTAAAATCGCGTCCCGGTGAAGCGGTCAGCCGCCCATCCCCCCAGCAGGGATAGGATCGCCAGGCCGAGCCAGACCACCGGCGCGAACCCCGTAAAACGTGGCGCTGGTTTGCTCGGTGAAGGGCAGCACCACCTTCTTGGAGAGCGTTAGCGGGTCGACCCAGCCCAGCCGCGCCACCGATGCGGTGAGCAAGTTTGGACTGGTCAAGTTCGGCCATTGCGGATTCATGGGCCCTCCTTGGCGGAAGAGCCGCAGGTAGAGGATGCCCAGAAAAACCAGGGGTAGCAGACCGGCAGCCGTGCGACCCAGTCGCCTGAACCGTCTTTCCCATCCCGTTCTTGCCCCGTCCTGTGCCGGTGCGAGCAAGGCCAGAATCACCAGCCCGGCCGCGGTGAGACCCAGGCTGACCAGGTGACAAAAGTATCCGAGAACGACGAGGATCGCCAGTGTGACCAGCCGCCCGGCGCCAAGGCGATCGCGCCCGCTCCACCAGACCCCCAGCGTGATCGGCAAAACGCAGCAACCCAGCAAAAAGCTTGTGAATCCCAGGAGCCAGAGGAAGTTCGGTGCCAGAATCACAATGAGCATGCAAGACCCTGGCAATGCTTCCGCGCCGCGGACTTTCCACCGCAGCCAGACAAGTGCGACGGCGAACGCCATCAGGGTCAGCGTGATCATGATCCGGTCGGCGATCCCGGGGGAAAAAATCCGGAGCAGACCCGCTAGCACCAGGTGTCCCGCCCAGTTCGGTAGGGGCTGCCAGCGGACCTGGTAATACGCCTGGTAGGGAGAATCGAGCCCGAACGACTGCGAGAGAATCCAGGCATTATAAAGATGGGTCGGGCCGTCTTGGGTTGAGAATCCCGGGATCGTCCAGATGGCGATCATGATCGGCAAGAGGAGCCCGGTCACCAGCAGCCAGCCGGCCCAAAGACTCTGCCGACCACCGCAGCCGGCGGGCGAAAGCCTGGATCGCCACGGCCGATCGAGAGCCGATGTCTCCGAGCTAAATTTCACCGGTCGAGCTTCCTGCCTTTCGGATCCGCCGATCAACCCTCAGGCTCCCTCCTGCCGGGTGCTCCCGCTCGATCCGGAATAGAATCCGAAACGGCCCTGGATCAGCTCGTGGCCCGGCTTGACTCGTGGGTACACCCACGCCACGTCAGGTATCAGGCTGCCGTCGGAGCCCGCATAATCTACCCAGTTGCATGTTCCCTTCATAGGGCAGGTGTAGGTGCGTTCGGTAATCCGCAGCACGCCTTGATTCACCGCCGAAGGTGCGAAGTAAAGGTTCCCCTCGTAACCAATCACGTCGCTTCCCTGCTCTCCCTGCGCCAGTACTGTCCCCGTTCGGCTTTCCTTGATGACGATGCTCATGAGATTCTCCTCGTTCCTTGGGGCTTCGACCCTGGGCTTCCAGGGTCTTCATTGGTTCTCGTCAATGGCCGCATTTTCAGTCGTTGCTTTGCGCAAGAGTGCGATCTCTTCTTCTCTCCGCAAGCTTCTCTGGGGCTCTTCGTCCCACTCGAGATCCTCGTGCTCCAGCCAATCCAGGGCGATACCAAGCAAGTCACACGGGATCGGCACGGCGCACTCGGCGTGGCGGACGACGATGCCGCCCAGCCGCCAGTCTGGCCGCATCGTCCCAGGCGGCGCGGTCACCGGCGAGCGTGGCCCCGACCATCTCTTGCAGAATCGCGACGGCCGCGGTCAGGGTCCGGCCATCGGCCAGGCGCTGCTGAACCTGGTCGAACGAAAGTGGGTTGCGATCGTCCATCAGCTCATCGTAACGGTCGCCGTGGATCTGCTCGAACGCGGCGTCGAGTGCCTCGTCAGCGTCATCGTTTTCGTAACTCTTGACTCCCCAGTAACCCATGACCGACCTCAAACCTTGTCTCGCCCCAGCCGGCCCCGGCTCGTAGTCTCCGGCCCCACTGGTTCGCCCAGTAGACCAAATGTTTCCAGACCCACCGGCCGGCAGTTCATGGAAATCGATTCGATGTCGGCGCCTCGAACCAGGAAGGTTTCATGGTAGATGCCGATGTCACGCTTCAGGCGCATCCGCTCCACAGCGGTGCGCCACCACTCGGTGTGCGGAGGGTGGCGGGCCCAGGTCTCCAGGTCGTCGAAGCTGCTGCCAGTACTGCAAAACGCCGAAGTGGTTCAGTGCGATCGCATAGAATTCCGAGTTCAGCAGTCCCGATCCCGCGGCGATTGCTTGGCGCGAGTCCGCGTCGATGGCCCAACGAAGGCGGCGGGAAAAAAGCCACGCAGCGGGGCTCTTTACCTGAATTCCCAGCCGGACAAGGCATAGCTCGGTAATCGATTCGGGCAGGCGAGCGATGACGCGGTTCATGATCAACAGCCTTCCCGGGGAGGCAGCGGTCGGACCAATCGCTCGAGTGCCTGGAGCCGTTGGGCCGGGGCCACGAAAGTTGGCGTGGTAATCGGCGTGCGGCGGAGCATCTCGGCCGGATCGAGCCGCTCGCCCCCGAGGGTGCCGAAGCGGCAGCCAGCCTCGCTGGAGATGACCACGCCTGCGGCGATGTCGTGCGTCGCCTCCCCCAAGAACGTGCAGGCCTGAAGCCGGTTGGCCGCCACGAAGACCTGCTCGCAGCAGGCGCTTCCCAGGTCGCGAATTCGCCCCGGGAACGACCTGGTGTCGATGGTACGCAGCGCGTTGGTGCCAATACAGATATTGTCCTGGCTATGGATCGATTCAGAGTCGCGGGCCTGGAGCGGCTTCCCGTCCATCCAGGCCCCCTGCCCCTGGACGGCCCAGTACAACTCGGCCAGCGGCGGGACGGCAATGACGCCCAGAACCGGCACGCCGCTCTCGATCAGGCCGATGCTGATGGCCCAAAGCGGTAGCCCGTGGACAAGGTTGCCAGTACCGTCGATCGGGTCGATCGACCAGCGTCGGGGACCACTCCCCCCGCCGGCCGCATACTCCTCGCCCGTCAGACGATCGTCAGGGTACCGCTCTTCCAGCCGCTTGCGGATCAATTGTTCGATATCCTGATCGAGATCGGTCACGAAGCTGAGATTCGCCTTCTCGACGGGAGTTACCCGCTTCGCCCGCGAGATCGCCACCGCCGCGGCCTCTCTCGCAAGCTCCTTGACAAACTCCAGTTCACCGGCAAACTTTGCTGGTTCCGCCATCCCTGTCCCATCCCGCGAGTTAGATTCTGTCCGATCGCTTTCCTCGTTCGAATGGTTCTCAGGGTATGCCATCTCAACCCGGACCGGCAAGGGCCGATGGGGTCAGGGCGGTTTCCTCTTGGCAGAACTACAAACCGCATTATGAGTTCAGGTCATCGGTGGCCAATGATCAGTGGCTCCTGAAGCTTGGAACATGGAAGCGGCCTTCAGCCTGATTGAACTGCTTGAGGGATTTCGTCATCCGCGCGCCGCCAGAGACAAGACGACCCTTGCGGCCTTGCGGCCGTTTGGATTCACTTCGCCGCTTCCACGCGCGACAAGGCCTCGGGCTCGCCCGGGCAGGCGTCGAGAACCATCTTCCAGAGCCGTTGGGCTTGGGGCGGTCGTCGCGCTCCTCGGCCAGGACGGCGAGGTTGCGCAGGGTGAGATGGCCGTAGATGCCCTGGTCGACGCTACAGATCTGGTCGGGACGCTTCAGTGTCAAGATCCGTCGCCAGGAGGCTTCGGCCGGCTGGCCCGCTTTGCGGTGGAGCACCGCCTTACGGGGAAAGAAAAATGACATCACTGAATAAGACTCGCGTAACCCCTAATATTATTTCATGAGGTATTTATCTGTAGATTTATGAGTATTCCTTCCCTCCCGAACGGTTGATGTCAGTCATGTCTCTTTCTCCCTCTGTGTCCCTCCCCCTTTTTCCCTCCCACCGGAGTATGACCACGCTGTTGAAGGCCCTGGAGGGATCGGCCCGGGCGGGACCGACTGGAACCGGACGCGGCGTCGCATGAGAATGGTCGGGAAAGCCGCCTCCTTCCATGGCTTCGGGACTGCGCACGCGACGGCTCCCGGGCATGGAGCATCGGATATTTATCTCGTGCTCGGGGAGCCGTCCATGTCCACCCATCCGACCCGGACGCCACGGGGGCCTATCATCCCGCCCCGCCCACCGCCCCGGTCGGCGAGCGCTCCGCCCCCGGCGCCCGACTCGCCGGCCGTTACCGCCTCATCGCGGAGCTGGGCCGGAGCGGGATGGGCGAGGTCTACCGCGCAGACGACCTCACCCTCGGGTACTCGATCGCACTCAAGTTCCTGCCGCCTGAGCTGGTGCGGGACCCCGAGCGGCTGGCCCGGCTCCACGCCGAGGTGCGGACCGCCCGGCAGGTCTCCCGGGTGGTGTCTCGGAACTATTGAACACGAGGCGGGAACCGGCGTAGGTCTGCTCCAATCTCCGAAAAACACAACCTCAACCTGTCCAGGAAACCACTTGCTCCGGAATTAATAGCTCAGGGAGACCCTGATGGACAACAACTCCGCCGAGTCCGCCCACCTTCTGGAACAGGTCCGTGCCGGGAACCAGGCGGCTTTGAACGAGCTCTTGGCCCGGCATCGGCCGCGACTGCGGCGCATGGTGGAGCTGCGCCTCGACCGCCGGTTGCAGGCACGGATCGACGCATCCGATATCGTCCAGGAAGCTTACGTCGACGCCATCACCCGGCTGGACGAATACGTGCGCGAGCCGAACTACCCCCTGTTTCTGTGGCTGCGGTTGATCGTCGGCGAACGCCTCTTAAAGCTGCATCGGCACCACCTGGGGACGCAGATGCGCGATGCCGGGCTGGAAGTCTCACTCTACCGCGGTGCCCTGCCGGCTGCCTCTTCGGCGGCCCTGGCGGCCCAGCTTCTGGGCAAACACACCTCGCCCACCCAGGCGGCCGTGCGCGCCGAACGGATGATGCGGCTCCAGGAAGCCCTCAACACCCTCAGCACGATCGACCGCGAGGTCCTGTCCCTGCGTCATTTCGAGGAGATGACCCTGGCCGAGACGGCCCTGGCCCTGGGAATCGAAGAGTCGGCCGCCGCCAAGCGTTATGTCCGCGCGCTCAAGCGACTCAAGGCGATCCTCGCCACCATGCCCGGAGGACTCGACAATGTCTGACCAGACCTCGGAGAGCTCCGCCAACTACATCCTGCTGACTCGGCTCGCCGACGAGTTCGCCGCGCGGTACCGGGCCGGCGAACGGCCCTCGCTCCAGGAGTACTTCGATCGCTATCCCGAGCTGGCTGACGACATCCGCGAGCTGCTCCCGGCCATGGTCGAGATCGAGCAGGTCCGGGAAGACCACCAGGAAGCGGCCGCGCACCGCCGCGCCGCCGGCGCCGGCCTCGGCCTTGCGGCAGCTCGGTGATTTTCGCATCCTCCGCGAAGTCGGCAAGGGCGGCATGGGCATTGTCTACGAGGCCGAGCAGGTCTCGCTGGGGCGTCACGTCGCGCTCAAGGCGTTGCCCAAAAGCATGCTGCTGGACGACCGGGCCAAGCGGCGGTTCGAGCGCGAGGCGAAAGCCGCCGCCCGGCTGCACCACACCAATATCGTCCCCGTCTTCGGCGTCGGCGAGCAGGATGGCCTGCCGTATTACGTCATGCAGTTCATCCAGGGCCTGGGGCTGGATCAGGTGCTGGAAGAGCTGAAGAACCTCCAGCCCGGCGGCGCCGGGCCGGCAGCACAGTGACCGGAGGCCGACCGCACCGCTTGGGCACGGAAATCACGGCCGCGCAGGTGGCCCGCTCGCTGCTGACCGGCGAGTTCCAGGGGAAGGATGACGAGGACGATGAGGACGGCACAGCGGTGCCGGAGGAGGCCCCACGCCCGCACGACCCGGCGGCCGACGCCCGCGATCGGTCGACGGTATCGGATTCCTTCGCGCTGTCGTCCTCCTCGGTCGTCCTGCCGGGACGGAGCCGGGACGGTAGCAAGTCGAAGAGCCGGAAGCCGACGTACTGGCAGAGTGTGGCGAGCATCGGCATCCAGGTGGCGGACGCCCTGGAATACGCCCACAAGCAAGGGGTGCAGCACCGCGACATCAAGCCGTCGAACTTGCTGCTGGACACGCAGGAAACGGTCTGGGTGACGGACTTCGGGCTGGCCAAGGCGGAAGATCAGCAGAATCTGACGCACACCGGCGACATCCTCGGCACGCTGCGCTACATGCCGCCGGAAGCCTTCGAGGGCAAGACCGATGCCCGCAGCGATGTGTATTCTCTGGGTCTGACGCTGTACGAAATGTTGGCGTTCCGGCCGGCATTCGATGAGAGGGAGCGCAACCGGCTGATCAGGCAGGTGACGCAAGAAGAGCCGACGCGCCTCGGCAAGCTGAACCGGCACGTGCCCCGGGATCTCCAGACGATCGTCCACAAGGCCATCGACAAGGACCCCAAACAGCGTTACGGCTCAGCGGGAGCGCTGGCCGAGGACTTGCAGCGGTTCATCGAGGATGAACCGATCAAGGCCCGGCGGGTCAGCCCAACGGAGCGGTTGTGGCGCTGGTGCCGGCGACATCCCGCTCAAGCCGCAGCCTCACTCCTGGCCCTTTTGGTCCTGGTGGCCCTGGCGACCTTGGCGGTCGGTTATTCCTTCGTGCTCCAACTCCGCCAAGAACAAGGGCGCACCCATCTGGCTTTGGAGGACGCGACGAACCAACGCGCCCTGACCGCCGAAGCGCAGCACCAAAGCCAACGACTCTCGGCCCGCCTGGCCCTGGAACGAGGTTTGAGCCTCTGCCAGCAAGGCAATACGGGGCAAGGATTGATCTGGATGGCACGAAGCCTGGAACTTGCTCCGGAGGGTGATCCGGACCTGGAGCGGGACATTCGGACGCAATATCGCGCGCTGGCGGACTTCCTTGCATCGTCTACAAGCCGTCTGGCACACGCCATGCCCGCTCGAGGCGTTGGCAGTCAGTCCCGACGGCAAGCTCTTCCTCACGGGCGGCACCGACGGCATACCGCGCTTGTGGGATACGGCTACCGGCAGGCTCGTGCTGGAGTTGCCTCAGCATCAAGGAAGCCTCGGCCCTGAGGCTCGAGTCGCGATTCCCGGTGTTTTCAGCCCTGATGGGAAGACTGTGCTGACAGGAGGCGACGGTTTCAAGGCACACCTCTGGGACGTGGCCAGCGGCAAGCCGCTCGGGCCGCCGCTCGAACACCAAGGTATGGTTCTTGCCGTGGCTTTCAGTCCGGATGGCAAGACGATCCTGACAGGAAGCGAAGATGGAACGGCTCGTGTTTGGGACGCTGCCGTGCGCACGCCCCTCGGAACAGTAATGCACCACCAAGGCTGGGTTATGGCGGTCGCTTTTAGCCCGGACGGCAAGCTCATCCTGACCGGAAGCAGGGACCAAACAGCCCGGCTATGGGAGGCCGGTACCGGCAAGCCCATTGGCGCCCCTCTTGTGCATCAAGGCGAGGTACACGCCGTGGCTTTTGCCCCGGACGGCAACACGATCGTAACCGGTGTCAATGTCAACGTCGCGCAGCGCTGGGATGTGGCCACGCACAAGCCGATCGGCGAACCGCTCGTGCATCAGGACGACGTGTATTCCGTGGCATTCAGCCCGGACGGCAAAATCATCGCCACCGGGAGCAAGGACAAGACGCTCCGCCTCTGGGAGGCCCAGACCGGCAAGCCGCTGCTGCCTGTGTTGTTGCATGGTGGCCCCGTCACAGCCGTTGCCTTCACCCCTGACGGTAAATCGGTCCTCACGGCGAGCGCGGATCAGACGGTCCGGCTCTGGGAGGTCGGCACCGGCGACCCCTTCGGCACGCCGTTGCGACATCAGGGCATTCTGATGGCCGTGGCCTTCAGTCCAGATGGAAAAACCGTACTGACGGGAAGCATGGACAAAACAGCCCGCCTCTGGGATGCAGCGACGGGAAGAGAACTGAGACAATTCAGGGGTCATCAGGGCGGCGTCTGGGCTGTCGCCTATAGTCCCGACGGCAAAACGATTCTGACTGGCAGCAGTGACGGGACAGCACGGCTTTGGAATGTGGACACGGGTGAGCCGATTCACCATGCCCTGGAATATGATTTTGTCTCGCGTCATGACCGTGGCGTTCAACCCGAACGGCAAGATCGTGGCGACAGCAGCAACGCGAAGAGGTCCGCCTCTGGGATGCCGCCACAGGCCAACCGATCGGCCCACCCCATCTGGAAGGACCATCCTCGGCTGTGGCGTTCAGTCCAGACGGAAGTCTGCTACTGGCGGGAAGCCGGACCGGCACGGCCTGGCTCCTGGATTCGGCCACTGGTAAATCGCTCAGGACTCTGACCCCGCCTCACCATGGCCGGATCGACGCAGTCGCTTTTAGCCCCGACGGGAGAACGTGCTTGACCGCAAGCTATGCTGATCAGACCGTGAAACTTTGGGAAACAGCAAGCGGCAAAGCCATTGAACCGGTTGCGATGCAGTTGGTAATTCCGAGATGCATCCATCATTGATTTGTGCCTGAACTGACGTTTTTCGGTTTGGGCCCGATCAGATTGGTCATTCGTACCGCTCAGTTCCGACTTTGTGGCTTCTTCTCGCGCACCGCGATCGAGACCCGGGCTGCCGCGATGCCGACCCTCGCACTCACCCGGCGACTGCCCGCGCCTCGGCCTTGGCCTTAGCTCGCAGGGCCTCGGCGATCGGGCTCAGCCGCAGTTTGCCCAGCGTCCCCTCGCGGCGCGGGGCCGAGGCCAACAGCGTTGCGAATGCTGCGTGCACGGCCATCACAGCACCCACCTGGGCCACGAACCGCCGCGACCCCGTCAGGTTGCCATCGTCCACACCCCAGAACACCTTCAACCGCGCGTTGACCCGCTCCACTGATGTCCGTCCCTTGTACATCCGCTCGAACTTCTTGGTCGCGCGGGGCAGGGACGGAAACCGCCGCAGGTCGAGTTCGCGATTCACCCGCACCGTCTTGCCGTATGACTTGCCCGCGTTGCAGATCTTGGACATCGGGCAATCCCAGCCCTCGTGCTTGGCCGGACAGCGGTACTTCACCGTCTCGCGTTCGGGCTCGTAGCCGATGTAGGCCATCCGGTGTCGCACCGGAGGTTCGCTCACTTTATCATAACAATAGATTGTCCCATCTTCGTCGTACACGATGTTCGAGGAGCCGTCGTGGCCCGGCAGCATCCGCTCCGGGCTCGCTCTGCCACAGGCTCCGCATCTGGATCACCGGCGTGATCCCCTCGTCGGAGAGCAGCTTGTGAACGTCCTCGCTGTCGGCCGCCTTGTCGTAGGCCAGAGTCTTGATCCGATCCTCGGGCAGGTTCGCCTGGGCTTGCTCCAGCACCGACGGCAGCGTCTCGCCGTCGCCGGCCTTGGTGTCGGTGATCTCGTAGGCCAGCACCACTTCGTGCTTCACGTCCACCAGCAGGTGGAGCTTGTAGCCGAACCACTCGACGACCTTGGTCACATTGCCCTGGTCGTCCTTGTATTCCTTGCGGCCGCCACTGGCTTGCGGCAGTCCCTCGTCGATCTCCTCCTGTGCGGCCTTTTCCGGCTTCCGCCGTGCCGAGAGGTTCGTGGCATCCCGGCCGTGTCGCGGCCCAGGTCGGCGACCGCTAAACCCAGCCGCTGGATCAACACATTGAAGATCTCTTTGAGGAGCGTGCGATGTGGCTCCTGGCCGAGCACGTCCTCGAATCGCGACATGTTCCATTTCTTGGGCACGCCGCATTCTGACTCGATGCCGATAACGCGGCGCAGGCCCTCATTGCGGTGCAGCTCGGCGAGCACGGCCTCGGTGGTGATGTGCCGCAGGGCGACCCGCAACACGACGACCCCCCAGAGCACGTGCACCGGGTAATCGTCGCGCCCCTTGCCCCGGGCAGCGCGGAGCGATTTGAGCAGCTTGCCGTCGGGGAGTGCGGCGAGCAGATCCTTGATGGTTTGTAGCGAAGGACTGTCTTCCAGGCAGTCCCAAGCGAAGAGCGGCTTGGCGGCGTGAATGATCATCGTAGGAGGAGGACCTCGGGGTGGAAAGAGCAGAAAGGAGACCACACCCACTACTACGCAACAAATCCCCGAACGCGCTGGAGCTGTGGGGAAAAAATCGTGAAAAAAAGGCTCTTGGGATGCGAAGTGCAGGAAAAACCGGCTACTTCTGGGGGAACGTGTCTAGACGCAAGGCCGAGACTCGCGAACTGTGAAGAACTTGCGTGCACCGCAACCGCCTCAAAGCCATTGGACAGCCCTTGCAGCATCGCCTCGCCGATGCTAGCTTCTTCGCCGCCGCGTTCAGCCCGGATAGCAAGACTGTGGCAACCGCAGGCGAGGATGAAATCGCCCATCTGTGGGATGCAACGACCGGCGCCCCAATCGGCCAGCCCATGCGGCACCAGGGGAAAGTTTGGGCGGTTGCTATCAGTCCGGATGCCAAAATGCTTCTTACGGGGAGCGTGGACGGCACGGTCCGCCTGTGGGATGCGGCCACAGGGAAGCCGATCGGTACACCTCTGCAACACCCCGGACGGGTGCGGGCCGTCGTCTTCAGCCCCGACGGCAAGAAGATCGCGACCGCATGTGGAGATAACACCGCGCGGCTATGGGAATTGCCCGCTCCTGTCCAGGGCGGCCTGGAGCGGATCGAGCTCTGGGCACAGGTGATCACCGGGACGAAACTTGATTCCGATGGTGTCATTCAAGTGCTGGCCGGCGACACATGGCGCCAGTTGCGCGAGCGGCTGGATGCGCTTGGCGGGCCGCCGGTGCGGTGATGTGGTTGCCGCAGCCTTTTTTTCGCGTGACAGAGGAGTCCATAGGTCATGGCAGCCGACAGCTCCGCCAACTACGTCCTGCTCAACCAACTTGCCGACGAGTTCGCCGCGCGGTACCGGGCCGGCGAACGGCCTCCGCTCCGGGATTACATCGATCGCTGTCCCGAGCTCGCCGACGATATCCGCGACCTGTTCCCGGCCATGGTCGAGATCGATGAAGGGAAAAAGCGACGAAGAGAAAAAGGGACATCACCGATAACGGCGTACGGTTCGGGTTGATTCAAACAATCAGTGATGTCCCCATTGTGCCCTTCCCAGGATCTGACCCCGCGAAGCCCTTTGGGTTACCAAACGGACAAAAACCAACGCTCGGCGGGGATTGTTGGTCCAGGTTTGCGCTTGCTGCCAAGATGACGGACCCACCCGGAAGCGATCGCGGCCGTCCGACAACGCGCTCACGTACGGATGCAAATGCGTGGCGGACTTGCGATAATCCAGCCGAGGCGACTCAACTCCCGGGCCGGCCCCCGATGCCGGGGCTGTCGCCAGATCGACCACCGACGATCGGAGACCTGTCATGGCCGCCGCCGCTGACCGCCATCTGCTTTTCGGGCTGCTCGCCCTTCAGAATGGGCTGATCGACCAGGGCCGCTGGTCGCCGCTTTTCAGGCATGGACCCGCGACAAGTCCCAGAGCCTGGCCGATCACCTCGAAGCCCGCGGCGACCTGACGGGCGCCAAGAAAGCGCTGCTGTATGCGCTGGCCGAGGTTCATCTGGAAGCGCACGGCGGCGACGTGGAGAAGAGCCTGGCCGCCATCCCCGCCAACCAATCGACCCGCGCCGGCCTGGCCGACTTGGGCGAGCCGGAGATCGAGGCCACGCTCGCCCGGGTCGCACGGAACAAGAACGGCCACGCCACCGAGGCCGACGATGATCACGACCCCGACCGCACCGCCAGTTTGTCGGTCGGCGGGTCGATCGGCGATGGCCAGCGGTTCCGCTTGCTCCGGCCGCACGCGCGGGGCGGCCTGGGCGAGGTGTTCGTGGCGCTCGACAGCGAGCTGCACCGCGAGGTGGCGCCGAAGCAGATGCTGGAGAAGCACGCCGACGACCCGGTGAGCCGCCAGCGGTTCGTGCTGGAGGCCGAGGTGACCGGCGGCCTCGAGCACCCCGGCATCGTGCCGGTTTACGGTCTGGGCACCTACGGCACCGGCCGCCCGTACTACGCCATGCGGTTCATCAAGGGCGACAGCCTCAAGGAGGCCATCGAGCAGTTCCACGGCGAGGCTATCGTAGGGTCCGCTGTGCGGACCACACCGGCTAAGAAAACGGTCCGCACAGCGGACCCTACGGGGCTCGAACTCCGTCGGCTCCTCCGCCGCTTCCTCGACGTCTGCAACGCCATCGATTACGCCCACTCCCGCGGCGTGATCCATCGCGACATCAAGCCGGCAAACATCATCCTCGGCAAACACGGCGAGACGCTGGTGGTCGACTGGGGGCTGGCCAAGGCCGTGGGCCGGGCCGATCCGTCGGTGGGCGAGCAGACCATCGCTCCGTCGTCGAGCGGGTCATCGGAGACCATGCCCGGCACTGCCCTGGGCATGCCGGCCTACATGAGCCCCGAGCAGGCCTCTGGCGATCTCGATCGGCTGGGCCCTCGCTCCGACGTCTACTCGCTCGGCGCCACCCTGTACTGCCTTCTGACCGGCAAGCCGCCGTTCGAGGGCGAGGACGTCGGCGAGATCCTCCGCAAGGTTCAGCGGGGTGACTTCGTCCCGCCCCGGCAGCTCGAATCGTCGCTGGACGCGGCCCTGGAAGCCGTCTGCCTGAAGGCGATGGCGAACCAGCCGGGGGACCGTTACCCCTCGTGCCGGGCCCTGGCCGACGACGTGGAGCGGTGGATGGCCGACGAGCCGGTCTCGGCCTGGGCCGAGCCCTGGACGCGGAAACTGTTGCGCTGGCTGACGCGGCACCGCACCGGGGTGACCGGCGCGGCGGCGGCTGTGCTGGCGGGGGTGGTCGGTCTGTCGGCGGTGCTGGCCGTGCAGGCCCGGGCCAATCTAGCCCTCGCGGACAAGAACACCGCGCTGACGGTCGCCAACGCCAAGATCGAGGCCCGCTACAACCTCGCCGTCGAGGCCATCAAGACGTTTCACACCGGCGTCAGTGAGGACTTCCTGCTCAAGGAGGAGAAATTCAAGGAGCTGCGCGACCGGCTCTTGAAATCGGCCGCGGACTTCTACGGCAAGCTCGGCGCCCTGCTCGGCAAGGATGCCGACATCGCCTCGCGGCGGGCCCTGGCGCAGTCCAACTTCGAGCTGGCGGACCTGACGGGCAAGGTCGGCCGCAACGAGGACGCCCTGGCGGCGCATCGTGCGGTCCTGGCGGCGCGCGAGGCGCTGGCGGCCGACCCGGCGGCCGGCGTCGTGGCCAAGGTCGACATCGGGCGAGCTTGATCGCGGTCGCAGGGCTGCTCGAAGCGACCGGCAAGACGGACGAGGCTCTGGCGACGTACCGGCGGTCGGAGGCGCTGCTGGCCGGCCCGGCGGGTGCCGATCCGTCGGCGCGGGCCGCGCTGGCAAACTGCCGGTCGAAAATGGGTGGGCTCCTAAGGGCCACGGGCAAGTCCGCCGACGCCCTGGCGGCCTTCCGGCTGGCGCGGGCCGACCAGGAGGCGCTGGCCGCCGCTCCCGAAGTCTCCAACGACGCCCGCCACGACCTGGCGGACACCATCGATCGCATCGGCAGCCTGCTTGCGGCGACGGCCAAGCCATCGGAGGCGGAGGCCGAGTACCGCAGGGCGCTGGCGCTCTACCAGAAGCTGGCCGACGACAACCCCGCCGTCACCCAATTCCGCTTCGACCTGGCGCATCCACAACAACCTCGGCCGCCTGTCGGACTGGGACAAGCCGGCGGAGGGGGAGGCCGAACACCGCACGGCGCTGGCGCTCGTGCAGAAGCTGGCCGACGGCAACCCCGCCGTCACAGAATTCCGCAGCTACCTGGCGTGGAGCCACCAAAACCTCGGCTGGGCGCTGTCGGGGACGGGCAAGCCGGCCGAGGCGGAGGCCGAGTACCGCAAGACGCTGGCGCTCTACCAGAAGCTGGCCGACGACAACCCCGCCGTCACCGAATTCCGCAACTCCCTGGCGGTCAGCCACTACTTCCTCGGCCTCCTGCTGTCGAATACGGGCAAACCGGCGAAGGCGGAGGCCGAGTACCGCACGGCGCTGGCGATCAAGCAGAAGCTGGCCAACGACAACCCGGCCGTCACTCGGTTCCGCTTCGACCTGGCGATATGCCACTTGCACTACGGTGTCCTGCTCTTGCACACGGACAAGCCGGCGGAGGCGGAGGCCGAGTTCCGCAAGGCGCTGGCTCTCCACCAGAAGCTGGCCGCCGACGACCCCGCCGTCACTCGGAACCGCAGCGACCTGGCGTGGAGTCACCAGGTGCTCGCCAACCTGCTGTCGAAGACGGGCAAGCCGGCGGAGGCGGAGGCCGAGTTCCGCAAGGCGGTGGCGATCCGGCAGAAGCTGGTCGACGACAACCCCGCCTCCACCGAATTCCGCCAGTGGCTGGCGGACAGCCTGGCGGACAGCCACTTCAACCACGGCATCCGGCTGTTGAACGGAGGCAAGCCAGCGGAGGCGGAGGCCGAGTTCCGCAAGGCGGTGGCGGTCTGGCAGAAGCTGGTCGACGACAACCCCTCTGTCATCGATTTCCGCGGTGGCTTGTCCTTCGTGGACGTGCTCGTGCACATCGATCAGATTGGGACACCCGTTGTCGTCGATTTCCGCGGTGGTCTATCCTACGAGTATTTTAGGGTAGCTGCCCTCCAGGCGTGGTTTGGGCAGGACAAGGAGCTTTCCTCCACTTGTGAGAAACTTCTTTCGCTCGCGAAAGATACGGAAGATCTCACGGTCGCCGACAAGGCGGCGAAGTGTTGCAGCCTGCGCCAGGCCGACCCCAGGCGGTGCGAAGCCGCGCTGGTTCTCGCCCGTCGCGCGGTGGAACATGGAAAGGGTTACCAGTGGCACGTTTATTTCGAGATGGCCCTCGGCATGGCGGAATACCGGAGCAGACACTTCGCGGAAGCCGACACCGCTTTGACCGCGGCGATGAATGAACCAGGTAAGAATAACACTGTATCAAGCACTTCAGCGTTCTACCGCGCAATGGGCCTGTTCCGACAGGGCAAGACCGACCCTGCCCGCAAGCTCGCGACCGAGGCCGCGGCCAAGATGAAGCCGCTGCCCGTCGACGAGCAGAAACCGTTTCTCGGCGGTGCCGACCACGACGACCTGATCATGTGGCTGGCCTACAAGGAAGCGAAGGCCATGATCCAGTTTGACGCGACCCCCGCCGCCCCGGCGAAGCCCCAGACGAAATGACCGCGTGCCTGGGATGAGATGGATCAGCCCGCATCAACACCAGAGCGGGGCCAGAGTCCGGGTCGGGCAACCCACCAAAGCCGCGGACCTGCCGCGGGCCGTGGAACTGTGGGCTGAAGACCCGTTCCCACAACCCTCAGTAGTATGATAATCTATCAAATGTGCGGCCCGCGAAGCCCGCGTGATGGTACGCGACGGCGGGTCGATTTACCCTCACGCCGTCGCACCGGCGCCGCGGAGGATCTCGACGATGCGGCCGTGTCCCCGTCTGTTCGCCCATGCCAGGGGTGTCGCCCATGGTTCGTCGTCCGGAAGGTTAGTGGCCGCGCCGCGGGCAAGCAATAACTCGATCATGTCTGGCAGGTCGTTGCGGGCAGCCCATGCGAGTGGTGTCGAACGATAATCCTCGTCCTTTGCGGAGATGGTCGCCCCGGCGTCGAGCAACATTGTCGCGCATTCGATACGATGCGGTCGCGGCCGGCCACGGCTGTCGCGTGCGCACAGGTCGTGTAGGGGCGTCGTCAGCAGCCAGTTCGGCAAATCGGGATCCATACCGCTCGCCAATAGCAACCTGAGCATTTCGGGTTCGCTAAACAGGTACGAACGACAGTCATTAACGACCGGTGGCACTCGCACGCCGGCGTCCAGCAGCCGGACCAGCAGGTCACGCTTTCTCTCGGTGGCTGCGGCCGCGAGCACTCCGCCGCAGCCGGCATTGGCCGAGGCGGGATCTGCTGTCACGCGGCGAACGGCCTCGTCATCCTCGCCCATCCAGACCAGATCGTAGGGGTCGAGCGTACCGCCGTGTGCGAACAAGAGCGTACGAAGCTCGGGCGTCGCGGCGACGTAGGTGGCGTTGCCGGACGAATTCAGATGGCTATTAGGATCGGCGCCAGCCGCGAGGAGCTGTTCCACAAGCGGCCGGTCGCCAGTGCGCGCGGCGGCGTGCAGCGCCAACCCGCCTGGTGCGTTCTCCCCGTCCGGCCAGTTCGGATCGGCGCCACGGTCCAGCAGCAGCCTGACGATGTCATGGTGGCCGAATTCCACGGCGGAGGAAAGAGCTCGCTTGCCAGACGGCCGCGCTGCGGCGATTCGCGTCGGATCTTCGTCCAAAAAGCCCCGAACCTGTTCAAGGTCGCCGAGAGCGGCTGCTGTCACGAGATCATAAGCGGCCCCTCGTGATAGCAACAGGCGAGCCGTCTCAATGTCGCCGCGAACGCCCCAGAACGGACCGTTCCAGAGCGCCAGATCGATGGCTTGAAAGTCGACAGGGGCATACCCCCGTTCGGAGCGCGGGCCGTTTCCATGGCGGGCGTGGATGTCTGCGCCCCGATCGAGCAAAAGTCCAACGACCGCGCGCGCCGACGCTGCGACCGCGCGGTGCAGCGGCGTGCCCCCCGACCGATCGCTCAGGTGAACCAGAAGCGGATCGGCGTCGAGGAGTGCACGCACCTGGAAAACATCACCAGCGGCCGCCGCGACGTGGATCGGGTGATCGGCGTCGGCCGGTCTGGTTCTGCTCGAACGTGCTTCTTCCAGCAAGCGGGTGACTTCGTCATGACCCCGATCCCGGGCGACGGTTGAAGGAGCGTCGCCATTAAACTCCCCGTCAGGGTCCGCGCCCGCGTCGAGCAACAGTCGCACCGCTTCGAGGTGCCCTTCGCGCGCAGCGAAGTGGATTGGCTGGTTATACCGGGCGACGTTGGGATCGCGCTTGAGGAGGCGACCTAGCCCGGCCGTGTCGCCAATAACGGCGGCGCAGATTCCATCCCAAACGTCGCACCCACGGGTGGACCACGGCCCATATGGTCGCTCGGATCCAAGTTCGTCTGGCTTGATCATGTCCAGCACCTCGTCCAAAAACGGGAGATCAACCACCATGCAGCGTGACCAACCCTTGCCAAACTCAATCGTCGACACGGCTTGTCGGGTGTGTGTTGTCCTGGTCCCCGCCGCCCCGTACGTAGTCGGCGGCCGATTCCAGGTACGTCCGCCGTCGGGTCGATCCTTCGTCGCCTGGATCCGGGCGCTCTTCGATGAGTTCGTCCTCGGGGACGGTGTGGAACGATACAACAACCCAGTCGTCGCCCGGAACCAAGACCTGGTGCCAGGTATCGGTGGGGATGGACACCCATCGGCTTTCGATCGGCCCGTTCGGGTTGCTGACGAGGGGGTGTGAATGCCACTGGTCGTTGACCCAGACTTGAAATTCGCCGCAGCCTCGGTAGGACATGGCCCGCTGGTGGCTGTTGGGGTGTCGCTCCGCGCCGGTGGTCGCGCCGGCGCGGAGGATGAACACCCAGCTTGAACGGATCATCTCAGGGAGTCCGCCGTCATAGGCCGCCAGCGGAACCGGCTCCCAGGCCATCACCGCCGATGAATCACGCACGAGCTTTTCAGCAACCCGCGACACGATCAGTTCGATGAGAACCCGGGCCTCGCTCAGAAAGAGGCGTTCTTCAAGTCGCCGCAGGATACTTCGCTCATCACCAGCGATGGTCAATGGAGTTCTCCTCCCCGAAGGGAACGGAAGGGAACGGGGTCAGCCTTGCTCTGTAGAAAACCCCGAATCGTGCAATCATTACGTTATGCGTTATGGCCTTCAGAATGATCTCGCGGCACTGGCTCCAGTACTGCGCACCCGCAACGCAGAACCGAGTCGTCGCTTGATCATCGAATTGACGGTCTCTACTTGCCATCGTTGTCCGTATTTCGGCTTGTATCGAGCGAATCGCTGTTTCATCACGCGGCGCCAACGCCCTACCGGCGGCTTGTCCGTCGGCCGGCCCTGCGTTGGCGGAATGATCGTCCTGACACCGAAGGACCGTACAGCGACGTGGGCCCACTCAGCGTCGAAGCCGGCGTCAGCCAACAGTGTGCCAATCCGCGCTCGGAGGACTGCTTGACCCAGCGCCGCGCGGAACTGCACCAAGTCAGAGCACGGGCCGCGGCCGGGCACCGCAGCCAAGATCATGTGGCTCTTGCAATCGACCACCAGCACGGCCTTGGGGTACTTGGCGTAAGTGATTTCCTGGCTGCGATCACCGCTGCTCGAGCGCCGCTTGACGTAATACCGACTCACGTGCCGCGACTCCAGCCCCGTGCCATCGACGGACGCCCGGGGGACGCGCCATTTGCGGATTTTATCCCGCAGCGCCTTATCCAACACGGCATCGAACATCTTCTGCCCTGGAACTCTCTTGAGGAGCCGGGCAGCCGCTTTGTGAAACGTGGTGAAGTGGGGAACGACCTTCAGTCCAATCAGACTAGTGAGGTCGGGTTGGTCAGCCAGATAATCAGCCAGCCCCCGATAGTCAACTCCGAGGAACTCCTTGAACACCAAGCAAGCCAACAGTTGCGGCTGTGTGAACTTCTTGGGGCTGAACTTATGGCGGTGAGGTGGCAGCGCTCGGCAGGCGGACTCGTACGCAACCTGCAGAACGCGGCGCGGAGATTTGCTAGTCGTCACATTTGATTCTACGTGGCAAGTTCCAGCCAGGTTCGCGCCTTTTCTACAGAGCAGGTCAGCCTTGGTTTTTTGGTTTCCAGGGGAAGGAGACGGCCCAACGACTCAGGCCAGAGCGACGGCACCAGCACCGCGCGGCGTACCCGATAGAAATCGCGCGGGTTGGGCGTATTGGCCATCCGGTTCAGATTGGTCAGGCCAGAGAGATCGGTCGCCAGCCGCGCCAGGGCATCGGAATTCCCGCGGCCTTCCGCCACCAGCAGTGGAATGTCCGGCCGCCGCTCGTTGAGCACGACGGCGATCCGCTCGAAGACGGCAATACCCTTCGATGGCTGGGGGTTGATGAACGTGACGTATTTCGGCTCGGAGTTGGCGGCCAGTATCCGATCGAGCGGGATCGGGTCGGGAATGACCAGACCATCCAGGCCCGGCAGTCGGGCATGGTGGCGGCGCGAGTATTCTGACGGAAAGATCACGGCCGAGACGTCGGCAAAGGCCCTGCGCTCGTTTTGCTGTCGCTCACCTTCGTTCATAGCCGAAATTGTGCAAGTGGAAGACGACGGCAATCCCGCTGTAGCCGCGCCATCGCATCAGCTCGAGGCTCGCCGGATGCCCGCCGTACGTCAGCAGGACGTCGGGCCGGAATCGGTCGAACACCTGCTCGGCCAGCTCCAGGAAGATCGCCGCCTCACGCGAGTCGGGCGACCGCTCGGCGCGGCTGGACACTGTGAGTATGAGCGTCACCCGAACGCCTTTGACGCTCAGGTCGATCACCTCGGCCGTTCCGCCCCTTTTGAGCTCCACCTGAAACCGCCGAGCGGGAAGCTCCAGAGCGGCGAGCACCTCGTCGAGGGATGTTTCCCGCTCGGGGTCGAGGATTCCAGTGGTGAGCACCCGGCAATCCGACCCGCGCGCCGCCAGCATCTCAAGCAGCTCGCGCGCGCACAAGGCCGCGCCGCTGGAGGGGTCGAGGTAACAATGGATCGAGGAGAAAAGAAGACGCATGGGATACCGGGGAAGAGAGCCAAGACCAGTCGCTTTGATCGAATGAGTTCGGCCAGGACAAACCCGTTGCGATCGCGCATTGCGATCGCGCTCTTGCCCCCAACAAGAGACCACCTTTCGCCGAGGCCGGCAAGTCGCGGACGGTTTTGTCGTATTCTATTAATGTGGGGATAGTGCGCGCGGTCATTCGTCTTTGGCAATTCGGCCCCATCAACACGACTGCGCGTCGCCACAGCGTCTGGGCGGCGCGCGTGCGTGCTCACAAGCGCGGAGACCGAGCCGCCTGGTTTAAGGGCTCCGCGAAGCTTGCCGATCGTCCAGGTGTCAAGGGCCGGCGAAGCTTGACGGCTCGCACCACGGCCAGACTTGCCTCGGCTTCGTTCAGTCGCACTCGTTTCAAGCCGGGGGAGTGCCAGGAATGCGCCCGATCAAAGCCACTCGGCCTTAGCCATAAAGATTAGTCGATTAACGCGTTAGCATTCTGTGCATCAATGATCATTGATACGAATCAAACCCAATTTACGAGAGGGACACTGTCAAGCGAGGACAGTGCCGGGTGCTTTGTCGGTGGCGAGCGGCCACTGGCGCGGCGGGTGAGGGAGGCGGTACTGGTGGTCCCCAAAAACTGGCGAATCAAAGCCAAATCACTCGAGCCGCTAGCCACTCTATCCAAACGAGTTAACATCGACGCGTTCGGCCTTTCTGATGCAAAACGAACCCAGTCGGAAAGGGAAAAGGCCCTACGACAGGTTTCGAGAGAGTGGCTCCGCGCCTCGGTCTGCCTTATACTGGCGTTCATTCGACGCTGTACCTCCCGGGAGTATCGTCTCATGAAAGGCACACCAAGCGGTGGTCGAGCGGCGACGCGTCGCGACGTCTTGAAGCAGACGGTCGCGGCGGCTACGGGGGCCTCCTTGCCCTCGATCGTCGCCGCGCAGTGCTCGGGCGTGCGGGCATCGCGGCGGCCAGCGAGCGGATCGTCCTGGGCGTCATCGGCATCGGACCGCGATGTAAGTATGACCTGCAGAGCATGCTCACCCAGCCGGACGTGCAGTGCGTGGCCATCAGCGACGTGCAGGCCAGCCGGCGCGAGGCAGGCAAGAGCTTCGTGGACGGCCACTACGGGAACAAGGATTGTCGCCTTTACCGCGACTTCCGGGAACTGCTGGCGCGGGCCGATATCGACGCGGTCCTGATTGCCACCGGCGACCGCTGGCATGCGCCGGCGTCGATCCTCGCCGCCCAGGCCGGCAAGGACGTCTACAGCGAAAAGCCTTGCGGCCTGACCATCGCCGACTGCCAGTCGCTGGCCGATACAATGAACCATTTCGCCCGGGTCTTCCAGGCCGGCACCCAGCGGCGCAGCGTCGCCAACTTCCAGCTCGCCGTGCAGCTTGCCCACAGCGGCAAGCTCGGCAAGCTCAAGACTCTCCACGCCTCGGTTTACACGCCCAGCAACGACTACGGCTGGCTGCCGGCGGAACCCGAGCCCGCTCGCGATGAGGTGGACTGGGACATGTGGCTGGGCCCGGCCCCGTGGCGGCCCTACAATCATTCCTATGTTCAGGGCGGCTGGCGTGGATACTATGACTTCGACTCCGGCGCACGGCTCCTGGACTGGGGCGCACACACCGTCGACCTTTGCCAGTGGGCCAACCAAGCCGACGACACCATGCCCGTCGAGTACGAGCCGACGCCCACGATACGTGACCGCCCGCTACGCCAACGGCGTGAAGCTGGTACTCGATTTCCTGCAAGACGCCCTTTGGCGATCGTCCCGGCTGGTTCCAGCATCTGGGCACCTGCCCTGTCCGGTTCGTGGGCGAAGAGGGCTGGGTGGAAGCCGGCGACAGCGGCGGGATCGAGGTTCATCCGGCCGCGCTGAAGAGCGAGCTCAAGCAAGTCGACCAAGCAGTCCTACCAACGGGGCTGGACGTCTCGGCCCATGCCCGGAACTTCTTCGACTGCGTCAAGTCGCGCGGCCAGACCGCGGCCAACCCGCAAGGTGATGCGCCACTCGCACATCGCCTGCCACGCCGCGGCGCTCTCCTGGATGCTGGGCCGCAAGCTGACGTTCGACCCCGTTCGGGAGGAATTCGTCGACGACGACGAGGCCAACCGCTTGCCGCTCGCGCGCCGCGCGGCAGCCCTGGTCTCTTCGCTCCGAATTCAGGAGTCTCGCATGGCGTCCGCATCGACCGACCGATTCCGCCGTTGGTTTGAATATGAGCGCGACGCACTTGCCAAGGTGATCTCGTCGTTCCAGAGCGTGCCCGAAGCGAATCGCTCGGCTGCGGAGTTCCGCAGAGCAGTCGCGCTGTTGGCACACATCGTCGCCGCGCGGGAGGTCTGGCTGGGCCGTCTGGGCGTGATCCCGACCGCGCCGGGGACGATGCACGCGTCTGAACAAAGTGCCGATCTCGAGCGCGTGGCGGCCAACTGGCAGCGCGTGAGCGACTTATGGGTTGAATATCTGACCACTCTCGATGACCTCGAGATCGGCCGACAGTTCGAGTATCAGAGCCTGGATTCAGGCCGGTTCGAGAATCGCATCGAGGACATTCTCGCTCAACTCTTTGGCCATTCGTGGTACCACCGGGGACAGATTGCCATGCTCATCCATGCCGCCGGGGGCGAACCGGCGGTGACGGACTTGATTTATTGGTGCCGTCAGCCCGTCTCGGCGCCGGCCGAAGTGCATCGGGACTGAGCACGGAGACGCGGGTCCCCCACGTGCTCGGCGCCTAGGTCGGCTTGGGTTCAATCAGGCAAGAATGTGCGGCTTTATTCTAGTGGCTGTAAAGGCCGGCTGCCGGTCCCAGAGCCGGAGCGTAGACTCCAATCGACGGTGGCGGAGCCACCTGCTCGACGGCTAGACCGGTACCGTAAACCACAGGGAACGTGCGGTACGAGCCCGCGGCAGTGGGCGCTCCGTAGACGTAACCGGGGGCGGTGAAGCCAGGACGCCAGAGACCGACGCCGTAACGGCCGGGAAGAAAACCATAGCCGGGGAGATTTGAACCGTAGGCCGGACCCGGATAGGCCGAGAACGTGGTGTACGTTCGAGGAACACCGTAGCTGGCAAAGCCATAGCTGGTGCCATAAAGCCCGGCGCCGCAAAGTAATCGCTGACCCGGTACGACGGAGTATAAGGGCCGCCCATCAGGGCCTGGGCCCGTGCCTCGCCGGCCGCGAGGCAACTGTCGCTCCGACGACGATAACTGCCAGGAGACGCCGCATGAGTTTGAGCCCTTGGGGGGTATAGTGTGAGTGGCTTACCCTGAATTCGGTTCGAGGAAGCTGAGAACAAGTCCGGCTGGCCCAGGGCCGGAGATTTAATTCTACAGCATAGTTGGCGGGATGCCGGGTGAACTCGGCGACGCGGGACGCAATCCTCGGCAGAGCCGCGGCAAGGGTCAGTAACCGAGCAGGAAGCCCTTGTAGTAACCCCCGTAGAAATTGGAGCCGTACGGTCCGGCGGCCCGTAGCCGGAACCGTAGCTTTGGTAGCGGCTGAAGGGCACGTAGCCGGGGGTCATGTAGGAACCGGGCCAGTAAAGCTGACCAGTAGGCAATTGCGTCGCGTAAGGTGCCGGCACCTGGCTGTAACCGCGGCTGTACATTCGCATCGGACGACCCACGCGACCACGAGGTCTGACCCCGGTTGCCGGAGGGGTCTGGGTGGCGTAGGGAACTCCAGGCTGTAGCACATAGGCGCCGTTCGGGTTAAACGATCCCGCGAAGCTCGGAAAGGTCTCCAAATACTGCCCGCCCACCGCCCCCGGGGCCGGATAAACCGGCGGCACGAATACCATGTGACCCGACGCCGGTGGGTAATTCGCCGCTCCTTGAGCGTTCGCCGCCGAACCCAGACCAGCAAGAACGCAAGCTCCGAGCATGGCCCCAATAATGCGACCCATCGCAACTGCCTCCCGGTGTGATATCAAAAGTTGCTGACCCACGCGTTCGCGAGCGAGTCAAACCGTCCCATACTCAAATTGTACCAGCACTGCCCGTTCCCGTGCGTAAGGAAATCAAGCGGGCCGGGCTTTTCCCGAATTTTTGGTGTTCCAAAAAAATAGTTTCGTTAATTCTGAAAGACCGCTTGCCGTAAGTCGAAAAATGTTGTAAACGTAAATCAAGGTCGACGATCAGGAACCTGATCGGCGAGAGATCGGTGCTTTGGGGTTGCGAGGGGCATGCATGGCGGTGGTTGAGGGCACGAATCCGGAACGCAGATCGCTGGAGGAAGTCCACGGCTCGATCGAAGTTCCACCCTCGGGAGGAAAGCGACAAAAGCTGCGCCGGCTGTTCACATTTCTGGGGCCGGCCTACCTGGTAAGTGTCGGCTACATGGACCCGGGGAACTGGGCGACGGACTTGGAGGGAGGTGCCCGGTTCGGCTACGCGCTGCTCTGGGTGCTTCTGATGTCCAATCTGATGGCGATTTTGCTCCAAACCCTTTCGGCAAGGTTGGGGGTGGTCACAGGTTATGACCTTGCGCAAGCCTGTCGGGCCGAGTATTCACCCCGGCTGAGATTGATCCTATGGATACTGGCCGAGGTGGCAATTGCCGCGTGTGACCTGGCCGAAGTGCTGGGGACCATCATTGCGCTGAAGCTACTCTTCGGCCTGCCCTTGCTCTGGGGCTGTCTGATCACGGCATTTGACACATTTGCGCTCCTGTACCTTCAGCGCTGGGGGATGCGGCAGATGGAGGCCGTAATCCTGCTGCTGGTTGTGACCATCGGCGGTTGTTTTCTGGTGCAGATGTTTCAGGCTCAGCCCGATATCTTGGGGGTGGTCTCCGGCATGCGGCCCAGCCTGCCGCCGGGCTCGCTGTTCGTGGCGATTGGCATTCTTGGGGCGACGGTCATGCCCCACAATCTCTACCTGCACTCAGCGCTCGTGCAGACGCGTCGGACAGGCACCGACATCGGCAGCCAAGGCTCGGCTTGCAAGTATTTTCTGCTCGATGCCGCGATCGCGCTGAACGCCGCGTTCTTTGTCAATGCGGCAATCCTCATTTTGAGCGCGGCGGTTTTCCACCGCAACGGCGTCGCGGTCGCGACCATAGAAGAAGCACACAAGTTGTTGCCCTCGTTCCTGGGCCGGGCGCTCCTCTGCTCTTTAGCATCGCGCTTTTGCTGCGCCGGACAAAGTTCGACACTGACGGGAACGCTAGCGGGCCAGATCGTCATGGAGGGCTTTCTTCACTTGAAGATCGCACCATGGCTGCGCCGACTTATCACTCGGTTCATCGCCCTGGTTCCCGCGGTGATCGTGATCGGCCTGGCGGGGGAGCGATCGACGCAGCAGCTTCTAGTTCTTAGCCAGGTGGTGCTCAGTTTACAGCTTTCCTTCGCCGTCATTCCCTTGATCCACTTCACGTCCAACCGCCGCAACATGGGGGCGTTCGCAACCCCATGGTGGGGGCAGGTCCTGGCGTGGGGAGCAGCCGGGGTGATCGTAGCTCTGAATGGCAAGCTCGTCTTCGATCAGGTGAGGTCGTGGGTCGAGCTGGCGGGCGAGTCAGGAATACGGGTCGGGCCCGTGCCGCTGGATTGGCTGGCGGGTGCGGCCCTGGGCGCGCTAACAACCAGCATCGCGAGCCTGCTCTTCTGGGTCACGATCAAGCCGCTGGTTCGTCCTTCGCCGGCATGGGGGCCTCCGTCCAGTGTAACCCTTGACTGGGTGGAGGCGCTCCGGCCACATTCGCTGGCGCGCATTGGCGTTGCGCTCGAGCATGGACAGGCCGATGCGGAGATCCTCAATCGCGCTTTGAGCCTGGCCCATACCGGCCGCGAGCGGCCTGACCTCCTGCTCCTGCACGTGGTCGATACCCCGGTTACCCGGGTCCACGGTGCTGACACCGCAGACCGGGAAACCGGCGCGGATGCTCGTTACTTGCATGAGCTTGTTCATGCCCTGCGAGCGCGGCTATCGTGCGCGCTCGGTTTTGCTGTACGGCCCAGACCCTGCGGGCCAGCTCGTCAGCTACCTCCGGAAAGATCCCGTCGACCTGCTGGTCGTCGGTTCGCATGGACACGGCCTGGTGCGGGACCTCCTCTTCGGCCAGACAATAGACAGGGTGCGACATCAGCTCAACGTGCCGATGCTGATCGCCCGCCCCGGAAGAGAATCGGCGGCGAGCCCGGGCACAACGGCAGGCTCCAACGTGACTCGGCCAATCCCCGCCGGAACTCACCGCTCATGGGACTCTCTCGATCCCGGGGAAGAGATGGGTGTGTGAATTCTCTGGGGGCGAAAGCCGATCTGTATGAAGGCCGCGGTGGTCGGTCGCCCACGTCTGATCCCAGTCGGTCGCCCCCGATTGACCTTGAAACCAGAGCCGACTTAGAATGCTGGCGGTTGCACGCGAGAATTGCTGTCGCGCCCATGCCGGACTGGCACCATCACTTCGATCTCTCATGGCGATCACCTACTACAAGCGGTTGCGTATGGAGATGGACCTGTATGGTCGTGGTCGGGCTTTCGCGGTGGACCTTCCCGGCCGCTTTGTCTGGGTGCCCTGGGAGGAGGCCTTGCTGGCCGACCACGCCGAGGTCAAGTTTCAGAGCTTTCGACACGAGATCGACGCCTACGTCTTTCCGTGCCTTGGAGACCGCTACGGATGCCAGCGCCTGATGCGTGAAATCCGCCGCAAGCCCGGCTTCCTGCCTGGTGCTACCTGGCTGATCGCCTGTCCCGAGGGCTGCGTCGCGACAGTGCAGGGAGTCATGGACCACGGGCCAATAGGCGCGATCCAGAACATCGGGGTGATTCCCTCGTATCGGGGTATCGGCCTGGGACGGGCTCTTGTTCATCAGGCGCTCAACGGCTTTCAACAAGCCGGACTGCGCCGGGCCTACCTCGAAGTAACCGCCGAAAACAACGCCGCCGTCCAGCTCTACCGTAGCCTCGGCTTCCACCGAGCTAAGACCCTCTATAAGGCAGTGGATGGATGAGGGGCTGTGACGACCGGCATCTGTGAGTGTCCAGTTGCCGGAAGTCACGAGCGGAAATGAAACCAGGCTGGGTAGAGGGTCAGTGGCAAGTAGCCCACAATCGCTCTTGTTTGTGAACCTGATTCTGTTCAACAATAATAGTTATCGCCGAAATGCACGAAGCAGAGGCTCGCACTCGGTTGCTGACTATTAGCAACTGGCAACAGGCCACCGGCAATTACTCCCGGGGATCATCGTGCCCGATACAGCGCCCGCGACGATCGAACAGCATGAGTATTCCAATGGGCTGGTGCTGGTTGCGGAAGTCATGCCGGGGGTCCAGTCGGCGGCGTTTACTCTGCTGATCCCCGCCGGGGCTGCCTACGAGGTCTCGGACGGTCTGAACGTCGGGGGGCGCGGCCACAATGGTGGCCGAATGGATCACGCGCGGCGCTGGATCGCGGGATAGTCGGCAGTTGCTCACGGCACTTGATAATCTGGGTGTCAGCCATTCCGAGAGTGCCCAAACGCTGCATACTAGCCTGTCGGCGGCGACGCTGGGACGCAACCTGGTTCCAGCGCCTTGAGATCTTTGCCGACATCGTGCTCCAGCCGCACTGCGATGACGAGGAGGTCGAGCCGATCCTGCGCGCTTTGTTTACAAAACCTGCGGAGCCTGGAGGACGACCCTGGCACGAAGGTGATCTACGAGCTGCGGCGGAGGCATTTCCCAGAGCCTTGGGGCCGGCCCTCGCCCGGGACCGTCGAGGGGATATCTGGCCTGACGGGCAATAAGTTGCGCCAGTTTCATCATGCGGTCTACCGGCCCAACGGCGCGATCCTGGGGGTGGCGGGGGCCATCGACTGGCCACGGCTCAAGGACGCCGTGGGTCAGCTCTTTGGCAACTGGAAACCCAGGCCAGACCCCGAGCTGGTGGAAAAACCCGGCGGGCCGCGGCGCGATCACATTTTCCGCGAGACCCAGCAGATCCAGATTGCCCTGGCGCACCCCGCGGCCACGGTCGAGAGCCCTGATTACTATCGCGCGTGCGCCGCAGTGGCCATCCTGGGCGGCTATTCCTCGGCCCGGCTCTTCACCGAGGTTCGCGAGAAGCGCGGGCTGTGCTACTCGGTTTACGCCAGCTATGAAAGCCAGCGCGCTCGGGCCGCCCTGCTCTGTTATGCCGGCACCTCCACCGAGCGGGCCCAGCAAACACTCGATGTCATCATTGCCGAGATCCAGCGTCTAGGTCGTGAGGGAATCGTAACCGAGGAACTGGAAACAATGCGGGCCGGCCTGAAAAGCTCCCTTATCATGGCCCAAGAATCAAGCATGAGCCGATCAGTCGCTCTGGCTTCGGACTGGTACTTCCTGGGCCGGGTTCGCCCCCTCCAGGAAATCTCTGCCGAGCTCGACGCCCTGACTCCGCGCACGGTTTCGGACTATGCCGCCGGATTCGCACACGCGCATGACCTGACGATCCTCACGCTGGGGCCGACCGCGCTTCGGCTCCCGGTTGAAGCTGGGTCATGACCGAAATGCGCACAAAACAAGCGGCAAACCCAGTTCCGTGTGCTCCAAGTTGGCGGAGTCGGTCGCTGCCGACCTTGTTTGCCATGAGTTTTTAAGGAGGCATCCTCTCGGGGACGGGCAAAGACTGATGACATTTCATCATACGACGCTGGAAAATGGTCTCGAGGTCATCGCCGAGTTGAATGACCGGGCGCACTCGGTCGCCGCCGGCTTCTTTGTGAAAACAGGCAGCCGCGACGAGCAGGCCGAGCTGGCCGGTGTTTCGCACTTCCTCGAGCATATGACCTTCAAGGGAACCGCCCGGCGCGACGCCCTGACCGTGAATCGCGACTTCGACCGGGTTGGCGCCAAGCACAACGCGCAGACTTCCGAAGAGGACACCTTCTTTGTGCGGCCGACTCGAAGCCGGCGAGGGGTTTTCCTGGTGAACCGGGGCGTTCACGTGGTTGCCACCCTTGCCTAGAGGTAGCGGCTCCATGCGCCCGAAGATCATCCGCCCGGCGCTCGTCTGCAGGACACTTGTTACGGTGAGCCGCACTGTCTCTCCCAGGTGATAGAAACCCTGTTCGGCCACCACCATCGTGCCGTCGTCGAGATACCCAACACCCTGGCCTTGCTCTTCGCCCTTTTTGATTAGCTTGACGGTGAGGTTTTCCCCAGGCAGGACAATCGGTTTCATGGCGTTGGCAAGGTCATTGAGGTTGATGACCTCCACTCCCTGAAGCCGCGCGATCTTGTTCAAGTTATAGTCGTTGGTGACGACCTTGCCACCAAGATGCTTCGCCAGAATGACAAGCTGCTGATCAACTTCCCGCACACCGGCCAGTTCGGGAATCTCGCCATCGTGGATCCGGACCTCGACGCCCTGAGATTTCTGTAGGCGGTTAAGGATATCCAGGCCGCGCCTGCCCCGGTTACGGCGCAGCTTGTCGGAGCTGTCGGCAACATTCTGCAGCTCCTGCAATACAAAACGGGGCACGACCATGGGCTGATCGATCACCTGCGTCTCCGCCACATCAGCAATCCGGCCGTCGATGATTACCGAAGTATCCAGCACCAGCGGGACGTGCGCCCTTGACTTCCTTGGCGAACTCGACGTAGGGAATGATGAACCGAAAGTCGTCCTTGGTCTGAAGCAATGTCGATACGCAGATGTAGCACATGAAAATCATGAAAGTGCTGGAAATCGCCATGTGCACCCTGGGATCCAGGTACAGTTGCATGGATGGTTGAATCGCGTCGTTGATGAGATTGCTCAGGAAAAGACCGACGATCACTCCGAAATAAAGTGCGGAAATCGTCTGAATTCGCTTGCGCGGAGTTAACAGGTCACCGGCGACCACTGCGATCGCGGCAAGCATCAGACCGATAAACACAAGATATGGATTGGCAAGTTGATGCTCGCCGACGATCTTGGCCATTTTCACTCCAAGGCCGGCGATCACCAGGACGAAAGCGGCCCGGATCAGGATCAAGATCATGGTCGAATAACCTCTATATATAAGGACATTCAGGTCGTGAATTACGGGAACCGCCCAAGTCCCACGCACGGATAGTCAGGATGCCGGAACCGCGGAATCCTCCTCGACGCGTATTTCCTCGACCAAACGATCGTAAAATGCGTGCAGGCTCTCCACGAGCACCTTTGTTTGCCCAAGCACAGGCATGAAGTTTGTGTCTCCATCCCACCGCGGTACGACATGCCAGTGAAGATGAGTGGGAAGTCCTGCCCCGGCGGCTTTCCCCATATTCAAACCGATATTGTAACCGTGCGGATGAAGCAGCCGATCGAGAATGCGCACGATCCGCCGCACCGTTTCAATCGGCTCAAGCAGATCAAGACCTGTCAACTCGTCGAGCCGCCCATGATGAGCACGCGGTGCCACCAGCAAATGTCCATTGTTGTAAGGAAATCGATTCAATACAACCACGGAATGGGGACGCCGCCAGGCCAGGAGATTATGCCGATCGTCAACTCCGGTCAGACCGTGACAAAAAAAGCAGAACGGATCGCCGTCCTCCTGGGACGATTCCCGAATATACTGGGCCCTCCACGGTGCCCAGATGCGATCGAGCACGGTTTGTTCCTCCGCTGGCCCGCCCGATCGACACACGCGACGACCACGGATAGGACGACAGGTGGAGCAGGCCGAAAAACATTGATGGCAGGATTATCCTACCAAGAATCCGCTCCTTCCCGCGAGCAGATTTCAGACAGTCCTCGCACGTGCAGGCGGTTATCGAACTCGAAATGAATGCCTTAAGGTACAGTTGCAAAAGCAGTTCTGTTTGAGAAGCCGCCCCGATTGATCGCCTGAAGCCGCTTCACAGCAGGCTGCGTTCCCAGAAAGGATAATATCGCACCCAAGCCCTGCCAACAATCTTTTCCTTGCTCACAATCATTAGCGAAGAACTGGATTCGGCCTTTACGCTCGAGGTTTCCGGGCCGATGAGAACATGGTTTGGCGGCACCTGGAATCTCCAAGCATTGGGGAAGTAGGGCAGAGACCCGGGGCACGTTGACTGAAGGTCCTTGCCATCGACCCGCCAACGGCGGCCTGTCCACTCGACCTCCTGGCCCGCGACTGCGACGACCTGGCCGGCCCTCGGGCTGGACGCGGGTGATGGCCGCAGCCAGATGAAATGTCCAAGCGCTGGTTCTCTCTGCTGGTAGGCAAGTAAGTTCACCAGGTAGCCCGCTCCTTCCGGCCCATCGGAACGTGTCGAAAACGCACACGACCGCAGCAGGGCGCCGATGGGAAGATAGACGGTCAAACCAATTCCCAGAATCGCCGCGGTCGTGGCCACCTTGCTAGGGAAGACGGGGAAAGCACGCTGGCGTACCACGTCCAGAGCGGCCGCCATGTGTGTCAGGAAGCAAAAAATCAAGAAACACCAACCCAGTAAGCTGCCCCAGCAAAAGAGACTCGTTCCAAGCGACGTTAGAAAACTGACCAGATAGACCATGCCGCGTTCGCGCTGGTTCCAGGTGATCTGCGGCAAACCCGGGATCAAGAGCCTCCAGCTCAGGCGCACGCAGAAAGGAGGCCTCGCTCTTAATAAAGCCTGCTCGATGTCTAACGGACGATCCCGATGATCAGATGACCCCATCCGACTCTCCCAGGACAACCCGGACGAGACTACGTGAATGGATTGACTCGTCACGATTCGCAAGCCGTCTTGTCGGAAGCCAGGCTTTTCCCTTGCAGGGCTCGTGGTAGCGAGACCAACCCGAGGGAGTAACCGAGTAATTCTACCAAACGAGAAAAGAGCCGTCCCGTTGAAGCGACTCTCGAAGGCATCATGTCCTAGCGTGTATCCTACGATATACGAAGGCCGACTGATTTCGGGACTCAGAATTGAATTATGGAGCAAGCCAAACTCTGGTCCATCCATGTTAGCAACCGTTCAGACGAGTGGGTCATGCTGTTGACCGTTTGAGATCGATCGGCTGGACGCTAGCCGTCGATGCCCCGGTTGCTACGTATTCGAATCATATGCGCTGATGCTCTACCTCGAGCCTCCCGGCGAGTACAACGCCTCTTCCCGGACTCGATATAATCATGGAACGGGATGATTCGAAGGCTTGACTGAGTGGGGCTTCTTGATAAGATAATTTGCCTTTTAACATCTGGCCTACATGGACTTTTCTCATGCACCACACCAAAAATGATTAGACTTCTGATCAGTTGTTTTTGGTGTGCCTCCGTGTTGACTCTCCGGCATGCCTAGCAACCCGTGCTGGAACTGCGGGTTAAGCATCCCCGGTTTTCCCAACCTGTCGTGTAATTCGTGGCCCAAACCAAGGGCGTTCCACCCTTCGTTTGCGGGCTGAGTGTATCTCAACATGGAAAACCTGAAAAACTATCGAAACATCGGAATCTCAGCCCATATTGACTCGGGCAAGACCACCCTGACGGAGCGGATGCTCTATTACACGGGCCGAACCCACGTGATCAAGGAAGTCAAAGGCGAGGGCGCCGTGATGGACCACATGGAGCTCGAGAAGGAACGAGGCATCACGATCACTTCAGCCGCGACTACTGTTCACTGGAACGACAAGACGATCAACATCATCGACACTCCCGGACACGTCGACTTCACCGTGGAAGTCGAGCGGTCGCTCCGCGTGCTTGACGGAGCCGTGCTGGTCCTTTGCGCCGTGGCGGGTGTCCAATCGCAATCGATCACCGTCGATCGCCAGATGAAGCGGTACGCCGTTCCTCGAATCGCCTTCATCAACAAGATGGATCGCACCGGAGCCAATCCGGTCAACGTGATCCAGCAGCTCGAGTCCAAGCTTAACCTGACGGCGATACCACTCCAGTTGCCCATCGGGGCCGAGTCGAACTTTCAGGGCGTGATCGACCTGATCGAACGCCGGGCCATCTACTTCGACGGTGACAACGGCGAGGACGTGCGGACCGAGGCGGTTCCGGCCGATCTGGTCGATGCCGCCGAGCGTGCTCGCCAGGGGATGCTGGAGGCACTCTCCATGGTCTCCGACGAAATCATGGAATTGCTGCTGGAGGAAGCTGATGTCCCGCTTGAGCTGATCTACAAGACGGTCCGCGAGGGGACGATTGCCCAGCAGCTCTGCCCGGTGCTGGTAGGCTCTGCCTATCGCAACAAGGGGGTGCAGCCGCTCCTGGACGCGGTCTGCCGCTACCTTCCGTCGCCGCTCGACCGCGAAATCTTTGCCAAGGACAATAACAACGGCATGGCTGAGATTCCCCTGGCTGCGGACCCGGACGCGCCGCTTGTGGCCATGGCGTTCAAGCTGGTCGAGGAATCGTTCGGCCAGGTCACCTATATGCGAATCTACCAGGGAACATTATCGAAGGGCACCTTTTACTTCAATTCGCGCCAGCGCAAACGAGCACGCATAAGCCGGATCCTCCGCGTGCACGCCGATCAGAAAGAAGACATTGATGCCGCGGCCTCCGGTGACATCGTGGCCGTGATGGGTCTGGAGTGCGCTACCGGCGACACCTATTGCTCCGAAGGCACGAACTTGTCGCTTGAGAGCATCTATGCGGCCGAGCCGGTCATCGACCTGTCGATCCAGCCCGCCAAGCGGGCCGACTATGACAAGCTCTCCAAGGCCCTGAACCGGTTCATGCGCGAAGATCCCACCTTCCGGGTGCACGTTGATCCCGAGACCAGTGAGACAATCATCTCGGGCATGGGCGAACTGCACCTGGAAATCTATGTCGAGCGAATCCGCCGCGAATACAAAGTCGATTGCACCGTCGGCGCTCCCAAGGTGAGCTATCGCGAGGCGCCGACCCGGGAGACTCCTTTTAATTACAAGCACAAGAAGCAGACCGGCGGCTCCGGCCAATATGCCCACGTCGTGGGCAAGCTGATCCCGCTGGATGTCCAGGCGCCCGAACCGTTCGTCTTCGAGAACAAGGTCACCGGTGGCCGCATTCCCTCAGAGTATATTCCCTCGGTCGAGAAAGGCTTCCGCGAGTCGTTGCACAAGGGGCCTGTGGCCGGCTACGAGGTCATCGGCGTGCATATGCGGCTCGAGGACGGGTCGTACCACGACGTGGACTCCTCGACCATGGCGTTTGAGATCTGTGCCCGCGACTGCTTCCGCGAAACGTTCAAGAAGGCCGATCCAGTGCTCCTCGAGCCGATCATGAAAGTCGAAGTAGAGATCCCGACCGAGTTTCAAGGGCCGGTCACAGGTGCCATTTCGTCCAAACGCGGAGTCATTCTCGGCACCGAAAGCCGCCAGGGCTATACGGTAATCACTGCCGAGGTTCCTCTGGCTGAAATGTTCGGCTACTCGAACGACCTCCGCAGCTCAACCCAGGGCAAGGGCTCCTTCAGTATGGAGTTCCTCAAATATCAAAAAGTGCCCTCGCGATTCCAGGAAGAGATCGTCAAGAAAGCGGCCAAGGCCACAGCCAAGGCCTGATCTTGAGTTGCGGCTGGGTTGCCGGTGTTAACCGCTCGGGAGGATCAGTCTGCCGCTTCGCAGGCGGACCCATCGACTCTGCTATTCACGTTCTTGTCTGGCGAGCTGGCGGCGCCACCAGATGCCCCAACCGGTCATCGCCGCGGCCAAGAGCAGCGAACTCGGCTCTGGAACTGCGGGCGGAGCAACCGATTGCGCAGCCGTAGGTGGGGCCGGGCTGGTGAGCTCCTGAGGAGCCGTCTGGGGTACGGGAGTGTACGTGGGTGCTGGAACGGTGGTTGGCAGAGAAGGAGAGTTCAATAACTGCGCCAGGGCGGGCGAGAGACTCGGGTGGTAGTAGGTGAACCGGGTTGGATCCAGACTGCGCCGCCACTCCAAGTAATCGACCATCGGATTGGCGATTGATTGGGCCTGCGTGTCGGTCTTGAGCACCTGCCAAATGGTGCTTCTGATAGCCGGCGTAAACGCCGGGGCATGGGTCGTGGACCAGGTCTGGGTACCTTCCGACAGGTAACTCGTCCAGGCCTCGAACGTCTTAAGTTCCGATGGCGTCAGAACAAGTTTCTTGGTCGTCGCCGCCTGCACGGGCAAAATTCCTGGAGCTAGCCAGCCCGTCAAAACCAGCGGGACCAACCAAAACATGCTTGCTCGTCCCGGCTTATGCGTGAATCCATTCACGTTCATAGAGCACCAAAATCAGTCGATTGATGAGGCATGCGAACATGCACCCGTAGAATCGGTCGGGAACCCGAGATCCAATGGCTTCGATCGGATATTGCTCCCGGAACAATTGAGCGGATTATGCGCAGCTTGGCGGTTTTGTCCACATCAATGATGAAGGTAGCCTCTGTGATCATCCCAGACGACGCTTTCCCCTAGCTCTAGCGCCGAGCTTCGATCTTTAGACGTGTTCCATTCGGTGTTAAGCAGGCCTGGAACCGGTTGCGATGCAGTTGGTAATTCCGAGATGCATCCATCATTGATTTGTGCCTGAACTGACGTTTTTCGGTTTGGGCCCGATCAGATTGGTCATTCGTACCGCTCAGTTCCGACTTTGTGGCTTCTTCTCGCGCACCGCGATCGAGACCCGGGCTGCCGCGATGCCGACCCTCGCACTCACCCGGCGACTGCCCGCGCCTCGGCCTTGGCCTTAGCTCGCAGGGCCTCGGCGATCGGGCTCAGCCGCAGTTTGCCCAGCGTCCCCTCGCGGCGCGGGGCCGAGGCCAACAGCGTTGCGAATGCTGCGTGCACGGCCATCACAGCACCCACCTGGGCCACGAACCGCCGCGACCCCGTCAGGTTGCCATCGTCCACACCCCAGAACACCTTCAACCGCGCGTTGACACGCTCCACTGATGTCCGTCCCTTGTACATCCGCTCGAATTTCTTGGTGGCGCGGGGCAGGGACGGAAACCGCCGCGGGTCAAGTTCGCGATTCACCCGCACCGTCTTGCCGTATGACTTGCCCGCGTTGCAGATCTTGGACATCGGGCAATCCCAGCCCTCGTGCTTGGCCGGACAGCGGTACTTCACCGTCTCGCGTTCGGGCTCGTAGCCGATGTAGGCCATCCGGTGTCGCACCGGAGGTTCGCTCACTTTATCATAACGATAGATTGTCCCATCTTCCTTGTACACGATGTTCGAGGAGCCGTCGTGGCCCGGCAGCATCCGCTCCGGGTCGCTCTGCCACAGGCTCCGCATCTGAATCACCGGCGTGATTCCCTCGTCGGAGAGCAGCCTGTGAACGTCCTCGCTGTCGGCCGCCTTGTCGTAGGCCAGAGTTTTGATCCGATCCTCGGGCAGGTTCGCCTGGGCTTGCTCCAGCACCGACGGCAGCGTCTCGCCGTCGCCGGCCTTGGTGTCGGTGATCTCGTAGGCCAGCACCACTTCGTGCTTCACGTCCACCAGCAGGTGGAGCTTGTAGCCAAACCACTCGACGACCTTGGTCACATGGCCCTGGTCGTCCTTGTATTCCTTGCGGCCGCCACTGGCTTGCGGCAGTCCCTCGTCGATCTCCTCCTGTGCGCCCTTTTCCGACTTCCGCCGTGCCGAGAGGTTCGTGGCATCCCCGGCCGTGTCGCGGCCCAGGTCGGTGACCGCTAAACCCAGCCGTTGGATCAACACATTGAAAATCTCTTTGAGGAGCGTGCGATGTGGCTCCTGGCCCAGCACGTCCTCGAATCGCGACATGTTCCATTTCTTGGGCACGCCGCATTCTGACTCGATGCCGATAACGCGGCGCAGGCCCTCATTGCGGTGCAGCTCGGCGAGCACGGCCTCGGTGGTGATGTGCCGCAGGGCGACCCGCAACACGACGACCCCCCAGAGCACGTGCACCGGGTAATCGTCGCGCCCCTTGCCCCGGGCAGCGCGGAGCGATTTGAGCAGCTTGCCGTCGGGGAGTGCGGCGAGCAGATCCTTGATGGTTCGTAGCGAAGGACTGTCTTCCAGGCAGTCCCAAGCGAAGAGCGGCTTGGCGGCGTGAATGATCATCGTAGGAGGAGGACCTCGGGGTGGAAAGAGCAGAAAGGAGACCACACCCACTACTACGCAACAAATCCCCGACGCGCTGGAGCTGTGGGGGAAAAATCGTGAAAAAAAGGCTCTTGGGATGCGAAGTGCAGGAAAAACCGGCTACTACTGGGGGAACGTGTCTAGACGCAAGGCCGAGACTCGCGAACTGTGAAGAACTTGCGTGCACCGCAACCGCCTCGCAGGCCTGCCAGTTCAGTTGAACGGCCCGAGCCGGAACAGTATCGTGGCAAGCAAGAGCATTGTCGCGGGTGGGCGAAGCACTTGCGACGGGATCGTGCTCCACGCTTGAGTTCGCGGGCTGATCCAGTCCTGCGCCCCGTCAGTACGATGAGGACACCAAGAGCGGAGAGCCAGACATGGCAACGGCGACGGCCAGAGTTGAGACAGGAACGGCAGAATACCCGACCCGGATGTATATCGATGGGTCCTGGTGCGACGCCCGGGACGGTCAGACGTTGGCGGTGATCAATCCGGCCGACGAGTCGGTGCTGGCGGAGGTGGCTTATGGCTCACGGGCCGAGGCCGATCGGGCCATCACCGCGGCACAGCGGGCGTTTCCCGCCTGGCGTGCCCTGTCGGTTTACGATCGCGCCAAGATCCTCAAGAAGACCGCCGAGTTGATGCGCGAGCGTGTCGAGAAGATCGCGCGTGCCCTGACCCAGGAGCAGGGAAAGCCGCTCACCGAGTCCAGACTAGAGGTTCTCCACGCGGCCGATACCTTTGAATGGTTTGCAGAGGAAGGCAAGCGGGCTTACGGACGCATCATCCCGCCGATGAACGCGGCCAAGCGGCACTACGCCATCAAGCACCCCGTGGGAGTGGTGGGAACGATCACCCCGTGGAACTTTCCGGCAGCACTTCCCAGCCGCAAAATCGCCCCGGCGCTGGCGGCCGGCTGCACCGTCGTGAGCCGCCCGGCCGAGCAGACGCCCGTCACTCTGATCATGATGTTCGAGTGCCTGGCCGACGCGGGCATTCCACCGGGCGTGGCCAATCTCGTGATCGGACCGGCTCGGCTCATTGCCGACGCCTTCTTCGAGCACCCGGCGGTCCGCAAGATCAGCTTCACCGGCTCGACGGAGGTCGGCAAGGAGCTGATCCGCCGTTCGGCCGACCAGGTCAAGCGTCTGAGCTTGGAGCTGGGCGGCCACGCGCCCTTGATCGTATTTCCCGATGCCGACGTCCACCAGGTGGCTCAGGCGGCGGTGATTGGCAAGTTCCGTAACAATGGCCAGGTCTGCATCGCCCCGTCGCGGTTTTACGTCCACGAGAAGATCTCCCAAGAGTTCACCGCCGCCGCGGTGGAACTGGCCCGCAGCTTGAAGATCGGCAACGGCCTGGAACCCGGGGTACAAGTCGGCCCCATGTTCGAGGCCCGAGCACTCGATAAGACCGCTGCGCTCATCGAAGATGCCCGCACCAAGGGAGGCAAGGTCCTCACCGGCGGCGGCCGCTCGGTCCGCTTCGACAAGGGCTACTGGTTCGAGCCCACAATCATCCGCGAAGTCAATGGGGAAATGAAGCTCATGACCGAGGAGCCATTCGCACCCGTCATGCCGCTGCTTGACTTCGATAAGATCGACGAGGTAATCGCCGCGGCCAACAATACGCCTTACGGTCTGGCGGCTTACGTCTTCACGAACGATCTGACCGTCGCGACGCGCATGGCCGAGGGCCTGGAAGCCGGCATTATCGGCGTCAACGACCCGGTTCCCGCCACGCCCCAATGCCCCTTCGGCGGCATGAAAGAATCGGGCATGGGCCGCGAGCTGGGAATCGAGGGTCTCGACGCTTACTTCGAGACGAAATACGTCTCAGTCGGTCTGAGACAGTAAGGATGTAAGCGCGATGCCGAGTTCATCGTGCCCGGGGTCTTACCTCAAGACCGTGAGCGCCAGCCTTCTGCTGCTTTTGCTTTTCTTTTTCCACGAACGACGCCAGCGGCTTGGTCTCCTCGTCGAATCGTGCGACTTCCTCGAGCAGTGCCGCGACCATCTCGTCTTCCTTGACGTGGCGAATCGGCACCCCCCGCTTGAAGATGATGCCCTTTCCCGAGCCGGCGGCGATGCCTAGATCGGCTTCCTTGGCCTCGCCAAAGCCGTTGACCAGGCAGCCCAGGATGCTGATCCGCAACGGGTTGGATAGTCCCTTCATCTTGTCTTCGACCTCTGCCACAATGTGCTCAAGATCGATGTCCAACCGGCCGCAGGTTGGGCAGGCGACCACTTCGGGCTTCGTCACCCGCCGATCACAAGCTGCCAGGATGTCGAACCCGGCGGCGATCTCAGGGACCGGATCGCCCAGCAACGAGACGCGAATCGTATCGCCGATCCCCCGTAGCAAAATTGCGCCGATGCCCGCGGCGCTTTTGAGCGTGCCGTACTCTCGCGAGCCGGCTTCCGTGATGCCCACATGGGTGGGATAGTCGCACTTCGCGGCGTATTGAGTGTAACACTCGACGGCCGTCGGCACGTGGCTGGCCTTCAGGCTGACGATCATCAGCCGGTAGTTCAGCGCCTCGGCGGCCTCGATGTGCCGTAGGGCGCTCTCGACCATCGCCTCGGGGCATGGGAAGCCGTATTTATCGATCAGGTCCTTCTCGAGACTGCCCGAGTTGACGCCAATGCGCATCGGTACGCCGGCGTCGCGGGCCCTCCGTACAACCTCCTTGAACCTTTCTTCACCGCCGATATTCCCCGGGTTGATCCGGATCTTGTCCACCGCGCGACGGCCCGAGGCGGTACGCGCTTCCAGGCAAGCAAGCGCCATGCGATAGTCGTAATGGATGTCGGCGATCAGGGGAATTCGGATCAGGTCGCGAATCGCCTTGACCCCCTCGACGTCCTCTTTCTTGGGCACGGTCACCCGCACCACCTCGCAGCCCGCATCCTCGAGCCGTCTGATCCTGCGCCAGGGTTTCTTGCACGTCGAACGTGTTGGTGGTCGTCATCGACTGCACGGAGATCGGGTTTGTACCACCTACAACGTGATCGCCAATGCCAACTTCGCGTGTCTTGTGCCGCGAAACCGTGGTCGAATAGGCCATCTAGTGTCGTCCTAATCACTTGTTCGCGTAATGCTTAGCGCAATTCTAGGATAAGCAATCAGATAAGGTTATCTTAATCAAACGGTAGCCGCTGGTCAAGGCTCGGTGAATGTCGTCCAGGGCCGTTTCATTGCGGTGAACTTTCTTCTACCGCCTTGCTCATGCTTCTTCCGTGATGCGGCTGGGCGCTCCTCCAAGTGGCGGAAGCTCGGTCTCGTGCCGGACTCGTTCTGCCTGCCGTCATGCTCTCCCAAAGAGTACGACCTCGGTGAATCGTCGAGGTCCTCTGCCCTTGTCGCTCGGCGTTCCGGCTACAGCATTCCCCTCCCGGCAGGGCCCAACATGCTACGGAATGCTACGTTTCCGAGGTTTTCGCGAGCGGTATTTTGAGCTCGGCCTCTTGATGGAAGTTATTACTATACATATACTTGCGCCAGATAGTGACACTCGATTTCTGGTTTCGTGAGGTCGCGACACTCGACTCAACTCTCAACTTAACTGTATCGTGGAACGGGAGTTGCGCCGAAAATTCCCACGTAGCTAATCCTCGCAAGTCGACGCTTCGCCTTGGTTTTCACCTCATCGGGCTCGACGATCGCTACTCCTCGTTGTGCGGTGCACGCGCACTCCGGTCACTTTCATCGACCAACTTGGCCGACTGCCGATGAGTCCAGAGTTGCGCAGCGTTGGTGCGGCTCTTGTGACTCCGCGGTCGTGCACGAAATGGCGACGACGGCGGCCACCATGCCAGGGAGATCCTGCTGCAAGAGGTCCATGGCTGGAAGCTGGCCCCCGAACTTCGGAAGTAAGTCAAGCGACCCGCGCTGCCCTGAGCCTGACTGCGCGTCGTTTCAAGCGGAATCACGCCGTTCGAAAAATTTTGACTTTTTTTGGCGGGACGACTGTAGATGTCGCACCCCCCGGTTATGATCAAAGCAGTCTTGGCTCAAGGCTTGGATGGCTGAGATGACGGCGGCGCCTCTTGGACCCGCCTCTAGGCACTCGCGCGGCGAAAGGGCAGACATGCGTGTACCTGTCCGGCCAGCGATTCAGCGGCTACAAGAAATTGACCAAACCGTCCGCCGCGGGGAGTGGCCCAACGCTCGGACGCTGGCGCGTCAGCTCGAGGTCGCTCCTCGCACAATTCAGCGCGATCTCGAGTTCATGCGCTGTCGCCTGAACGCGCCCTTGCGGTTCAACCCCGTGCACAACGGCTTTTACTACAGCGACCCCTCCTACCGATTCTCTTGTCTGCACATGACCGAGGGGGAGCTCGTGGCTCTCTTGGTCTCGGCCCAGGTCATGGACCAGTACCGGGGAACACCGTTCGAGGCCGATTTACGCAAGGCTCTGGCCAAGATCTCCGGCAGCCTTCCCGACAAGATCGAGGTGGCGTTCGACGAGTTGTCGAACTATCTGTCGGTGCTGCCCCGCGTGCAAACGCGGTACGACCCCGACATCTTTCGAGTTCTGGTCCGGGGCGTCTGTCATTCGCGGCAAGTGCACATGGTTTACTGGACCGCGGCTCGCAACCAGACCCAGCCGCGGACGGTCGATCCGTACGACCTGGTTCTTGCCCCCGACGACGACTGGTGCCTGATTGGCCATTGCCATTTGAGGAACGATATCCGGCTGTTCAAGGTCCAGCGGGTACGTTCGGCGGTGGAGACAGGCGAGTGCTTCCTGCGCCCGGCCGGCTTCAATGCCAAGGGGTATATGGCGGAGTCCTTCGGCACGATCCGCGGCGACGGCGATTTCCAGGTCGTGCTCCGGTTCACCCCGTCCTACGCCGGCCGGATCGCCGAAAAGCAGTGGCACGCCAGCCAGACACTCGAGGCCCAGCACGACGGCACGTTAATACTCCGCCTCCGCGTCAATGACCTCCGCGAGATCGCGCGCTGGGTCTTGTTCTGGGGAGCCGAGTGTGAGGTGCTGGAGCCGCGGGAGCTGGTTGCGCTGGTGGTTTCTGAGAAAGGGCGCGGCAAAGTGGTCTATCTGGAGAGATTGCCGGCGATTAGGCTAGCTAGAGCTATGGATCTCGTCTTCAATTCGGAGCCTCGGCATGGACGCCACGCCACGCAAGCCCTATCCCAGCGATCTGACGGATGCCCAGTGGGCTCTCTTGGAACCGATGTTGCCTCCTCCGATCCCGGCGGGGGCCCCGCGCAAGACTGATTTCCGGGACGTCCTCGACGCGATCTTCTATCTCCTGACGACGGGGTGTGCATGGTCCGCCTTGCCTCATGACTTCCCTCCCGAGGGCACTGTCCGCTACTACTTCCATAGGTGGCGTCGCAGCGGATTGTGGGAGCACATTCACGGCACGCTCCGCAGCTTGGTTCGGCAACAAGCGGGAAAGGAACCGCAGCCCAGTGCCGGCAGCATCGATAGTCAGACGGTCAAGGCAACCCGTACCAGCGGAGCAAGGGGGTACGACGCGGGGAAAAAAAATCAACGGGATCAAACGGCACTTGTTGGTTGACACGATCGGCTTGATCTGGGTGGTGGTGGTCCATTCGGCCAGTATCCAGGACCGTGATGGGGCCAAACTGGTATTCACGAAGGCCAAGATCAACGCCGACTGGACGCGAATGCAACGGGTATGGGCCGACGGAGGCTATGCGGGGAAACTGATCGCATGGGTCTCTGCCTTTTGTCAGTGGGTCCTGGAGATCGTCAAACGAAACGATGACGTAAAAGGATTCAAACTCTTGCCGAAACGCTGGGTCGTGGAACGGACGTTTTCGTGGCTGTCGAACTATCGCCGCCTGAGTAAGCATTACGAGTTCTGGAACGAGACCGGGGAGGCGATGATCCATGTGGCGATGGTCCACCTGATGGTGCGTCGCCTTGCAAAGAAAAACACCAAACCGGCAATCCCTAGATTGCCGCGCCCTTTCTGAGCTGCAAGCGGTCGGGAGGATATATGAACGAATCAACAAACCAGCCGCGCATGGACGCGGATGAACGCGGATCGGACAGGACGAACCGGAAAGGGTGGGGTGAAAGCAGGTCAGACCTCAGGGCGGTTACGCATCGATCGGGTGATTAGGTCAGCGGAACCACGATTCGAGGTTGTCAAGCGGAGGGTGGCCTTTATTTCCCCCCCTTGCAAAGGGGGGGGCCGGGGGGGTGAGAGTGCTATCTTTTTCCCCCTAAACTGGGGGCGAGAGGGATGAGACGGGCTGTTCCTTCCCCCTCTTACAAAGGCGGGGCTGGGGGGTGAGAGCCGAGGTCGCTGCAATGAATCGAACGACCAGCATCACCGCTTCACATAAGTATTTTCGTCATATGATAAGTCCGCGATCCGTTCACCGGTCAGATTCACGGTGCCGGGCTGACCGGTTTGAACCAGAGGCACCTCAATCCTGGTTCTGGAAACGCCCGGCGTCATTCCGAATGGAGCCGGATAGGTCACGGTCACCGCCGCCCCTTCCGGCAGTTCCGGATTGCCTTCCAGCACCATGATGCCATTGTGAACTCGACCACGGATTTCCATACCGGCATTCTCACTGTCTCTTGCAGTTGAATCAAGCCCAGCTCTTAAAACCGGAACCGAGACGCAAAACCGGAAGCGGGACGCGACTATTACGAGAACCTGAACCGACACGCAATTAGTGTCACGTTGAAACTCAACGCCAGGAGCAGCCAGCAGTGGGCAGGGGCGACGTGCTCGATCTGTAGATCAGCGGCATTCGACTGACACTCACGAAGGCTGCAGGGCCAGCCTTGGTTGTTGTTTGAAACCAAAAACCAAGTCCGACGCCACACCCCGGAAGCCCGGAAGGCCAGCCAGTTTCAGGCACCCAAGAACCGTCGGTGGTCCTATCTCCTCACAAAAGTCAAGCTTTAATACGTCGTGAATCACATGGCAGCGCGGGCCACGGGTCGTCCCCGGAACGTCGTTTTCGGCTACTCGGGTGGAATTTGACGGCTTAGTCCGATGTTCATTGAATCGATCGATGGAGCCATGTAGAGTGTAGGTTGGTCCATCACCGGCTCGCGAAGGGGCGACCCTGGGGTGCAAGAAGCAGTCGGGTACGGAGTGGTCCCGCTCGGGCAGTGGGACGAATCTCGGGTTCCAGGAGAGGCTCTGGGCATCTCACCGGCCTCCCCTTCATGATCCCCTTATAACAGCGTGTCTTGCCACATGATTAAGCTCGAACAACTTCAGCCAGGTGCGGCGCTTCGGGGGATCATTCCTGACGCGATGGTTGTCGTCGTCAGCGTGCAGTGGTATGGCTCAGAAGCCGTCGAGCTCACTTACAAGACGCCAACCGGGAAGGTCGCGAACGAACTCCTTTATCGCCACGATGAGCCCCGGCTCGAGCTCGTGGAGCAAGGCCGGCCGTGGGGTTTTGACGGCGACGGTGCCCTGTTCCGACTCGTTTCCGAGGCACAGCGCATACGTCTGGCGCACCTCTTTGACCCCGTGTTGGCGGTCCACACCTCCGTTGTCGATCCGCTGCCGCATCAGATCACGGCCGTTTACGAGTCCATGCTGCCGCGGCAGCCTCTGCGGTTCCTGCTCGCCGACGACCCAGGCGCCGGCAAGACCATCATGGCAGGCCTGTTCATCAAGGAGCTGATCGTTCGTGGCGACCTGCAGCGGTGCCTGATCGTCTGCCCGGGCAGTCTGGCCGAACAGTGGCAGGACGAACTGTACCGTCGCTTCCAGCTCCCGTTCGAGATCCTCACGAACGACAAGCTCGAAGCCGCGCGCACCGGCAACTGGTTTCTGGAAACCAACCTGGTCATCGCCCGCCTTGACAAGCTCTCACGCAACGAGAGTGTGCAGCAAAAGCTCCAGGCGCCCGATGCCCGTTGGGACCTCGTGGTATGCGACGAGGCCCACAAGATGTCGGCCACCGTGTTCGGCGGCGAGATCAAGTACACCAAGCGTTACCGGCTTGGCCAATTACTGTCCACTCTGACGCGGCATTTCTTGCTGATGACGGCGACGCCGCACAACGGCAAGGAGGCGGACTTTCAGCTCTTCATGGCGCTGCTTGATGGCGACCGGTTCGAGGGCCGCTTTCGCGACGGGGTCCACGTAGCCGACGTCTCGGACCTGATGCGCCGGATGGTTAAGGAGAACCTGCTCAAGTTCGACGGCACTCCGCTGTTTCCCGAGCGGATTGCCTACACCGTCCCCTACAAGCTCTCGGAGGCCGAGGCCCACCTCTACAAGGCGGTCACAGAGTACGTCCGTGAGGAGTTCAACCGCGCCGAGGCTCTTGAGAACGACAAGCGGGCAGGAACTGTAGGCTTTGCACTGACGATCCTGCAACGGCGGCTCGCCTCCTCGCCTGAGGCGATCTTCCAGTCGTTGCGGCGCCGTCGCGAACGGCTCGAGAGCCGGCTGTGCGAGCTGGAGGTACTGCAGCGCGGGGGCCAGGCCGCGCCGGCGGTGGCGCCCGCCTTCCCTGCTCTTGACGCCGAGGACGTCGAGGACCTTGAAGACGCGCCGGATAATGAAGTCGAGGCCGCTGAAGAGGAGATCCTCGATCAGGCGACCGCCGCGCGGTCCATGGCCGAGCTCAAAATCGAGATTGATACATTGAAAAATCTGGAGGCGCTCGCACTGGCTGTCCGACACAGCGGCACGGACACCAAGTGGCGCGAGTTGGCGAGCCTGCTCGGTGCGATCTTCACCACGGCGACCGTCAAGACTAGAACAGCTACGGCGTCCCTGCCTAAAGGCGATGGCGAGGTTCCCCCGCCGACGCCCTCGCCGCACCAGAAGCTGGTCGTCTTCACCGAGCATCGAGATACCCTGAACTACCTCGAAGCACGTATCACCACGCTGCTGGGCCGCAAGGAGGCCGTGGTGATCATCCATGGCGCCTTGGGCCGCGAGGAGCGGTTGAAAGCACAGGAGTCGTTCAAGCACGACCCTGACGTGCGGGTGCTGCTCGCCACGGACGCCGCGGGCGAGGGAATCAACCTGCAGCGGGCCCACCTCATGGTCAATTATGACTTGCCGTGGAATCCAAACCGCCTCGAGCAACGGTTCGGCCGAATCCACCGCATCGGCCAGACCGAGGTGTGCCACCTGTGGAACCTGGTGGCAGAGGAGACGCGAGAAGGCGATGTCTATCTAAAGCTGCTGGACAAGCTCGAGGAGTCGCGCAAGGCGCTCGGCGGCCAAGTGTTCGACGTGCTCGGTAAGCTTCAGTTCGAGGGGCGATCCCTCCGCGAGTTGCTTATCGAGGCGATCCGATACGGCGATAGGCCCGAGGTGCGAGCCCGCCTGAAGACAGTGCTCGATCTTGCGCTCGACCGCGGCCGGCTGCGAGACCTGCTTGAAGAACGGGCGCTGGCCCACGACGCCATGGACGCCAGCCGGGTCCAGCGCATCCGAGAGGATATGGAGCGGGCCGAGGCTCGCCGCCTGCAGCCCCATTACATCGAGGCCTTCTTCCACGAGGGTTTCCGGCTTCTGGGCGGCTCGGCCAAGCAGCGGGAACCGCGCCGCTACGAGATCACGCACGTCCCGTCCCCGGTGCGCAATCGCGACCGTCTGATCGGTATCGGTGAGCCGGTCCTCCCTCGCTACGAGCGCATCGCCTTCGAGAAGGATCTGGTAGCCCCGCACGGCCAGCCGCTCGCCGCCTTCGTCTGCCCAGGCCACCCGCTACTCGACTCGGTCATCGACCTCACTCTCGAACGTCATCGCGACTTGCTCAAGCGTGGCACGGTGCTCGTTGACGAACGCGACCCAGGGACTCGGCCGAGAGTGTTGTTCTACATTGAGCATGCGATCCAGGACGCGAGCCTGACCCGCTCGGGCGAGCGTCGCGTCATCTCCAAGCGAATGCTCTACGTCGAGCTCGACGCCGACGGGTCGACCCGCCATCTCCACTACGCGCCCTACCTCGACTACCGGCCGCTGGTCAAGGGCGAACCTGGCATTGAGGCGATCCTCGACCGGCCCGAGTGCGCGTGGATCAATCGCGAGATCGAGCAGAAGGCGCAAGGCTACGCGGTCGCCCAGGTCGTGCCGGAACATCTCAAGGAGGTGAGGGACGCCAAACTGAAGCTCATCGCCAAGACCGAAGTCGCCGTGAAGGACCGGCTGACCAAGGAGATCACCTACTGGGACCACCGCTCCGAGCAGCTCAAACTCCAGGAGCGGGCAGGCAAGCCCAATGCCAAGCTCAACTCGGCCGAGGCGCGCAAGCGAGCCGATAACCTCCAGGGTCGGCTCCAGAAGCGGCTGGAGGACCTGAAGCTCGAGGCCCAGATCTCGCCGCTGCCGCCCGTGGTACTCGGCGGCTTGCTCGTGGTGCCGGCGGGTCTGCTAGCGGCCATCGCCGGTCGCACGCAGCGCCGCCGACAGCCCCCGTCGACACGCAAGCCGCGCAGCACGGGCACGAGCGATTGTCATGGGGATCGAACGCAGTCTCGGCTTCGAGCCGACCGACCGCGAATTCGAGAAGCTCGGCTACGACGTTGAAAGCCGCGTCCCCGGCACCGGCAAGCTGCGGTTCATCGAGGTGAAGGGTCGTGTCGCAGGAGCGGACACGATCACGGTGACCCGCAACGAGATCCTCTACTCCTTCAACAAGCCCGACGATTTCATCCTCGCGATCGTCGAGTTTCTCGACGGCGACTCGCACCACGTCCACTACATCCGCCAGCCCTTCCAGCGCGAGCCGGACTTTGGAGTGACGAGCGTGAATTACGATTTCGCCGAGCTGCTGGCTCGAGCGGGTGAGCCTTCATGAGTAAGACTGCCAGGACTGTGCATCGCGGTGGCACTCTTGAGCATCCTGCGGAGAAGGCGTCTCTCGGCGGTCCGCCTTGCAAGTGGAGCTTTCCAGCCGACCCGTGTCGCCCATATACACTCTGAGATTCCTGCGGCTTCCTGTGCGGCGGCTTATCGAAGTGAACGGTCGAGGTAGGCGGAGGTGGGAATGAACGGGACCGCAAGCAAACGCTCACGAGTGACACACCTGAATCTGCAAAACTGGCGTAACTTCCTGAGAGTTGAGATCGATCTTCCTAGACGCGTTTTTCTCGTCGGGCCAAACGCAGCGGGAAAATCGAACCTGCTTGACGTCTTCCGTTTCTTTCATGACATCGTGGCGGTTGGGGGAGGGTTGCAAGAGGCGATTCGCAGGCGAGGTGGCGTTTCCCGGATCAGGTGCCTTGCAGCACGGCGTAATCCAGAGGTGGTCGTGCGAATGCAGGTTGGCAACGACATAGATCCGTCGGCATGGGATTACGAGCTGCGGTTTGCGCAGGACAATCGCCAACGGCCTCTAATCAGAGCAGAGAGGGTTTTCAAGTCCGGGACCTTGATTCTGGAGCGCCCTGACCAGTCGGACAAGAAAGATCAAGAACGGCTCACCCAGACCTACCTCGAACAGGTCAATGCAAACCAGGACTTCCGCGGCATTGGGGACTTTTTTGCAACGGTGCGCTATCTTCACATCATCCCCCAGTTGGTGCGCGAGCCTGACCGCTCGGTGGGGAAGCGGAATGATCCATTTGGGGGAGACTTCCTGGAGCAAATCGCTCGGACTCCCCCCAAGACGCAGAAGTCCCGCCTGAAACGCATCGAGGAAGCGCTCCGCTTCGCAGTTCCCCAGCTCAAGCAGCTCGGCTTGGAGCGAGACGCGCGTGGCACTCCTCATCTCCGAGGAAAGTACGAGCACTGGAGACCTCAGGGCGCCTGGCAGGGAGAGGAGCAGTTTTCTGACGGTACGCTCAGGTTGATGGGGCTGCTCTGGGCCACCCTCGACGGGTCCGGGCCGATGCTGCTTGAGGAACCGGAGCTGTCGTTACACCCCGGCGTGGTTAGGTACATACCCCAGATGTTTGCTCGTATTCAACGGCGATCCGGGCGTCAGATCCTGGTGAGCACACATTCGCCCGACCTTCTGAGCGACGAAGGGTTGGGCCTGGACGAGGTGTTCCTGCTGCGGCCAGGCCCCGAGGGTACCGAGGTTAGCCCGGCAAGTGACATGCAGGAAGTAAAGGACTTACTTGAGAGCGGATTGAGCATGGCGGAAGTGGTTCTACCGAAAACGCAACCACAACAAGCCAGACAGTTGATGTTGTTTGGGGAACAATAGATGCAGGATCCAAACAATCCCATGATCCTGTGTGCGGTGGAGGGTATCGTTGATGAAGCCGTCGCGCGGCGCGTCGTGAGAGAGGTCGGAGCAAACCCAGAAGCCGTTTACGGGAAGAAAGGAAAGGCCCACCTCCGCGGGCGCCTCTCCTGCTACAATCAAGCGGCCGAGTACAACAACTGGTTCGTACTGATTGACCTTGATCAGGACGCCGTTTGCGCTTCCAGCTTGTGTCCGGCTTCTACGACTCACCGTTGCCCCAAGAATGTGCTTGCGAATTGCAGTCAGGGAGGTCGAATCCTGGCTTCTTGCCGACTCGGAAAAGCTCGCCGGTTTCTTGAGCGTCTCTCCAGATTTGATACCACGAGATCCCGAATCCGTAGCTGACCCCAAGGCGATGATGGTGGCCCTTGCCGTCGCGTTCACGGTTGCGAGCCGTTCGCGAGGACATGGTCCCCCGCCCGGGAAGTCGCCGTGTCATCGGGCCGGCTTACCCCTCGCGCCTTATTGAGTTCGCGGATAAACACTGGCGTCCGCAAATCGCCTTACGGCGCTCCGATAGCCTGAACCGCGCCGTTCGACGATTGCGGAGCATCCTGTCGGAATAGGACATCTCAATGCCTGCTTACTGCAAGAAGCTCATCGAAGTCGCGCTGCCGCTGGACGCGATCAACAAGGCTTCCGCCCGCGAAAAGTCGATACGGCACGGGCACCGAGCACACTGCACTTGTGGTGGGCTCGGCGGCCGCTGGCGGCGGCGAGGGCGGTGATCTTCGCGCAGATGGTGGATGACCCGTCGGCGCATCCGGACCTGTTCCAGACCGAGAAGGCGCAGGAAAAGGAACGTCAGCGGCTGTTCCGGATCATCGAAGAACTTGTGCTGTGGGAGAACACCACCAATGAGAAGGTCTTGCAGCAAGCCCGGGACGAGATCTGGCAGAGCTGGCGTTACACCTGCACTGCGAACGCGGACCATCCCCGTGCGAAAGAGCTGTTCGACCGCCACAAGCTGCCTGCCTTCCACGACCCTTTCGCGGGTGGTGGGTCAATCCCACTGGAGGCGCAGCGGCTGGGGTTGGAGGCCTTCGCCAGCGACCTGAACCCGGTCGCGGTGCTGATCAACAAGACGATGATCGAGATCCCGCCGAAGTTCGCCGGCAAGCCGCCGGTGAACCCGGATGCGAGGCGGGATCGGCGACTCTTGAAGCAGTCGTGGACCGGAGCGCAGGGGCTGGCGGAGGACGTCCGCTATTACGGCCAGTGGATGCGGGAACAGGCGAAGAAACGCATTGGCGACCTATACCCCAAGATCGAGATCACGGCCGAGATGGCGAAGGAGCGGAAGGACCTGAAGCCGTACGTAGGCCAGAAGCTCACGGCGATCGCGTGGGTCTGGGCGCGCACCGTCAAGAGCCCGAACCCGGCCTTCGCACATGTGGTCGTGCCACTCGCGTCAACGTTTATGCTTGCGAGTAAACCCGGGAAGGAGGCATATGTTGAGCCACTGATTCGAAATGGTGGTTATCAATTCACAGTTAGAACCGGAAGACCAAAGAACCTTGACCTCGTGCTCTATGGGACGAAGGGGGCTCGCGGAGACTTCCGCTGCCTCATGTCCGGAACGGCGATCTTGCCAGACTATGTGAGGGCGGAGGGGAAGGCCGGTCGAATTGGCGTCAAATTGATGGCGGTCGTGACCGAAGGCCAGCGCGAGCGGGTCTACCTGTCTCCGACGGCGGATATGGAGGCTCTGGCACGTCACGCAAGTCCGGACTGGAAACCGGAAGTTGAGTTTCTCCAACATGCTCTCGGCTTCCGTGTGGGTAACTACGGCATGACGAATTGGACTGACCTCTTTAGCAGTAGACAGCTAGTCGCGATGGCAACATTCTCGGGATTGGTTCAGGAAGTGCACCGGCGAGTGAAGGTAGATGCCGATGCGGCGGGCTTGCCTCACACCCCGCCAAGCGACTACGTCAAGGGAGGGAGTTCGAATGGCTACGCCAATGCGGTGGCCGTGCACTTGGCGTTCGCGGTGGACAAAAGTGCCGTCTACTGGAACAGCCTGTGTCCGTGGCTCAACCAGCCCAAGAACGAGATAGTCGGGAATTCCTTCTCTCGTCAGACAATTCAAATGGTCTGGGACTATGCAGAGGCAAACCCCTTCTGTGCTTCCGGAGGGAACATCGATAAGCAGATAGACTACGTCTGCAAGGTCATTTCAGCAGCCAGTGGGGGCCTGCCTCAGGGCCACAGAGCCTTGCCGCTTTAGGCGGTCTTGGCAATTTGGGTGCTTGCGCGCGATCGGTTTATTTGTATACCATTCTCTGTGTTGCTATATTCACGGCGGCGCACGGAGAACAACCGATGGCAGACAGCCGGCATGTTTCCTTGGACGAGGTCGTCGCGCATTTCACCCAATTGGAAGACCCCCGCTCGCCCATCAATCGGCAACACCCGTTGGTCAGCGTGGTCGTGATCGCCTTGATGGCGGTGCTGGCCGGCGCGGGCGGGCCGACCGCGATTGCCCGCTGGGCCGAACTCAAGAAGCAATGGCTGCTGCCCCTGTTGCCCTTGCCGGCGGGCATTCCCCGCAAGGATGTCTTTCGACGCGTCTTGATGCTGCTCAAGCCGGCGGCCTTTCAGGCCTGCTTCTTCCAATGGCTGCACGGGTTGCGGGCCAAGGCGGCCGCGGCCAGTGACGTCGAGCAGCCGGTGTTCGCGGTGGACGGCAAGACCGCGCGGCGCAGCCACGATCGTGCCCACGGCTTGGGCGCGTTGCATGCCGTCAGCGTGTGGGCTAGCGACTTCGGGCTGTCGCTGGGCCAGGTCGCCTGCGCCGAGAAATCCAACGAAATCACGGCAATTCCCGAACTGTTGCGGCTGGTGGACATCAAGGGAGCCATCATCACCATCGACGCCATGGGAACGCAAAAGGCGATCGCCGCGCAGATCGTCGACAGCAAGGCCGACTATGTCTTGGCTCTGAAAGGGAATCAGGAAACTTTGCATCAGGCCGTCATCGACTACGTCGATCAGCAAATGGAAAACGACTTCGCGGACGCGAGGGCACGTCGCTACTGACCAAAGACAAAGGGCACGGCCGGGAGGAGATCCGCAGCTACATCCAGATGCCGGTGCCGCCGGATCTGGCGGACTTGGAACTGTGGAAAGATCTCCAGACGATCGGGGTGGTGACGTCGGTGTGCCTCCGCGACGGCAAGGAGACGATCGAGACGCGCTATTACATCAGTAGTTTGCCGGTAGGCGTGAAGTGCTTTGCCAACGCGGTTCGCAGTCACTGGGGCATCGAGAACAGTTGCCATTGGAGTCTCGATTTCACCTTCCGCGAGGACGAGTCGCGCATTCGCGAGAAGAACCTGCGTGCCAACTTCGCTTGGCTGAACCGCTTCCTCTGTCGCTTTTGAAGCAGCATCCGGGCAAGGACAGCGTCGTCATGCGACGCCGCGGCTGCGGCTGGGACGAAAACTTCCTGCCTGCAAGTCCTTGCTGGAGCAGCGGTTTGAGCCAGCATGCTGGCCCTGGGCCTGCCGGGTCACGCGCTTTCAGGCTGACGCCGCCACTCAGTCAATGAGCCTCAATTGCGTGGTATCCACCGATCCGCCCTACTTCGACAACATCGGCTACGCAGACCTTCGGACTTCTTCTACGTCTGGCTCCGCCGCTCGCTGAAGCCGTGTCTTCCCCGACCTCTTCGCGACGCTGACGGTGCCCAAGGCCGAGGAGCTGGTCGCCACGCCTTACCGTCATGGCGGTAAGGAGAAGGCGGAGACATTCTTCCTCGACGGCATGACGCAGGCGATGCACCGTCTTGCCGAGCAAGCCCACCCAGCTTTTCCGGTCACCATCTACTACGCATTCAAGCAGGCGGAGAGTGACGGAGCCGAAGGGACTGCGAGCACTGGTTGGGAGACATTCCTAGACGCCGTGATCCGCGCAGGGTTCGCGATCAGCGGTACTTGGCCATACGGACGGAGCGTGCAGGCCGGATGCGTGAGGCAAGGACTCAAATGCCCTCGCCTCCAGCATCATCCTCGTCTGCCGCCCGCGCGCAGCCGATGCACCCACCACCACGCGACGCGATTTCGTCACTGCGCTCAAGGCCGAACTGCCCGTGGCGCTTGCCCACCTGCAGCGCGGCAACATCGCGCCGGTGGACCTGGCACAGGCGGCCATCGGCCCGGGCATGGCCGTCTACACCCGCTATGCCAAGGTGCTCGACGCCGAGGGCAAGCCGCTCAACGTGCGCGAGGCGCTGGCGCTCATCAACCAGACCCTCGACGAGGCGCTGGCCCAGCAGGAGGGCGACTTCGACGCCGACAGCCGCTGGGCGCTGGCCTGGTTCGAGCATACGGGCTTCACCGAGGGCGAGTACGGCGTCGCCGAGACGCTCTCCAAGGCCAAGAACACCAGCGTCGCCGGACTGGCTGAGGCAGGCATCGTGAAATCGAAGCGTGGCAAGGTTCGGCTCTTGAAACCCGAGGAACTGCCCGCGGACTGGGACCCGGCCACAGACCCGCGACTCACGGCCTGGGAGATCGGTGCACCAACTGATCCGCGCGCTGGAGAAAGGCGGCGAACGCGCAGCAGCCGCGCTGGTCGCGAAGCTCGGCTGCAAGGCCGAGACTGCCCGCGAGCTCTGCTACCGCCTTTACACGCTCTGCGAGCGAAAGAAGCGCGCCGCCGAAGCGCTCGTCCTACAACGGCCTGGTTCAAAGCTGGCCGGAGATCACGCGGCTGGCCCGCGAGGGCGGCAAGCCGCGCGAGCCCAACAGGACGATGTTCGAAGAAGACGGAGGAATGACCCATGGCCATCACCAACCACGAACGCGTCGGCAAGGCGATGGAGCTCCTGCAAGGTGGGCCTGGCCCCTTTGTCGAGCGCGAGTTCAAGAACATCTACAAGGACCGAGCCGCGCGCCGAACTCGCAGCGCTTCATGGGCGATGACCGCCTGAACGCGAAGAAGGCAGATCGCCGCACTGGGACGTGGCGGCGCTGCTGAAGATCATGTGGGACTCCTGGAACGACGTCTTTCGCCTGACACTGGGCCCGCCGAGCGCAGCCTGGTGCAGGAGCTTCGCGACCACCGCAACAAGTGGGCGCATCAGGAGCCGTTCTCCAGCGACGACGCCGACCGCGCGCTGGACTCGTCCGGCCGCCTGCTCACCGCCGTCTCGGCCCCGCAGGCAGACGAGATCGAGAAGATGAAGATGGAGCTGCTGCCGCCTTCGCTTCGATGAGCAAGTGCGCGGCGAAAAACGCAAAACCGCCGGCACCGCGATCGAGGCCGCGGCGGCGGGCAGTCTCAAGCCCTGGCGCGAGGTGGTGACGCCGCACGCAGGACGTCGCCAGCGGCCGCTATCAGCAGGCCGAGTTCGCCGCCGACCTCTGGCAAGTGCATCTGGGCGAAGGGACCGACGAGTACAGGAACCCCGTCGAGTTCTTCCGCCGCACTTATCTGACCGAGAGCCTGAAAAGGATGCTGGTCGGCGCGGTCCGGCGCATTGCTCGGCCAGGGCGGCGACCCGGTGGTGCAGCTCCAGACCAACTTCGGCGGCGGCAAGACCCACTCGATGCTGGCGCTCTATCACCTGTTCTCGGGCGTCGCCCCGACCGAACTGGTGGGCATCGACGCGGTGCTGGCGGAGGCCGGCGTGAAATCCTGCCGACCGCCAGGCGCGTGGTGCTGGTAGGCAACAAGATTTCGCCGGGCAATCCCGTCACCAAGCCCGACGGCACGGTGGTGCGCACGCTTTGGGGCGAGCTCGCCTGGCAGCTCGGCGGCAAGAAAGCCTTCGCGCGGATGCCAGGCCGACGACGAAAAGGCGACCAGTCCCGGCGACGTGCTGCGCGAGCTGTTCAACGAGTACGGGCCCTGCCTGATCCTGATCGACGAGTGGGTGGCCTATGCGCGCCAGCTCCACGACCAGAGCGATCTGCCGGCCGGCGGTTTCGAGACGCAGTTCACTTTCGCCCAGGCGCTGACCGAATCGGCCAAGCTGGCCAAGAACTGTCTGCTCGTGATCAGCCTGCCGGCTTCCGACACCGACGGTTCGCCGCACACCCAGGCCGACGACGTCGAGGTCGGCGGCATGCGCGGCCGCGAGGCGCTGGACCGGCTGCGCAACGTCGTGGGCCGCGTGGAGTCCTCGTGGCGCCCGGCGACGCGCCGAGGAAGGCTTCGAGATCGTCCGCCGGCGGCTGTTCGAGCCGCTGTCCGGCCGACGCCCAGTTCAAGCGACCGCGACGTCACGGCGCGCGCCTTCGCCGATCTCTATCGGACGCAGCACCAGGAGTTCCCGCCCGAGTGCCGCGACGCCGACTACGAGAAACGCATCAAGGCGGCCTACCCGATCCATCCGGAAATCTTCGACCGGCTCTATAGCGACTGGTCCACGCTGGTGAAATTTCAGCGCACGCGCGGCGTGCTGCGGCTGATGGCGGCGGTGATCCACAGCCTGTGGGAGAAGGGCGACCAGACCCCGCTGATCCTGCCAGCGAACATCCCGATCGATGACCCACGCGTGCAGTTCGAGCTGACGCGCTATCTCTCCGACAACTGGGCGCCAATCATTGAGAAGGACGTGGACGGCCCCAACTCGCTCCCGCTGCGGCTGGATGGCGAAGTCCCCAACCTCGGCAAGTTCTCGGCGTGCCGCCGTGTGGCGCGGACGATCTACCTCGGCTCGGCCCCCACGACGACAGCGGCCCATCGCGGCCTCGAGGACCGGCGAGTGAAGCTCGGATGCGTGATGCCGGGCGAATCGCCGGCGATGTTCGGCGACGCACTTCGCCGGCTGGCCGCGGCGGCGACGTACCTCTACCAGGACGGCCCGCGCTACTGGTACTCGACGCAGCCAACGGTGACCAAGCTGGCCGAGGACCGCGCCGAACAGTTGAAGCGCGATCCCGATAAGGTGGTGCTCGAGCTCGACCGGCGTCTGCGCGCCGACCTTCGCAATACTGGCGACTTCGGCCGCATCCACCCCATGCCGCAGTCGGGCCAGGACGTGCCGGACGATCTCGACGCACGGCTGGTGGTGCTGCGGATCGATCATCCCTACAGCAAGGAGCCGGGCAGTGCAGCCGAGGTCGCCGCCAAAGCGATCCTCGAGTCGCGCGGTAACACGCCCCGGCTTTATCGCAACACGCTCGTCTTCCTCGCGGCCGACAAGACCCGACTTCAGGATCTCGATGAGGCGACGCGGAAGTATCTTGCCTGGGAATCGATCCTGGCCGAGAAGGACGATCGGCACTTGAACCTCACGCCCCAGCAAGTGAAGCAGGCCGAGACCCAGCTCGCCGCCGCGGACGGCACCGTGACGGCGCGCATTCCCGAGGTCTACCAGTGGCTGCTGGTTCCCACGCAGAAGTCGCCGCAGGCGAGTTCCATCGAGTTGCACGCCATCCGGCTGAGCTCGGGACACGACGCACTGGCCGTGCGCGTGAGCAAGAAGCTTCGGAGCGACGAGTCGCTTGTCACCAGCTTCGCCGGGACGCTGCTGCGGATGGAGCTCGACCAGGTTCCGCTCTGGCGGGGCAACCACGTCGCGGTCAAGCAGCTCGCCGAGGACTTCGCCCGCTACCCCTATCTCCCCAGGCTCAAGGATTCCGCAGTGCTGGTCGGTGCCATCCGCGATGGCGTGGCCCTCTTGACCTGGCAGGAGGAAAGCTTCGCCTTCGCCGACAGCTTCGACGAGACCACGGGCCGCTACCGGGGATTCGCGGTGGACAGCATGTCCCATTGGCTGATGCCGACTCGACCGCCTTGATCGTGAAGGGTGACGTCGCCCGGGCGAGCTCGACGCCGATCGAGGAAAGGTGACGACGGACGTGGGAACCGTCACGCATGGGACTGGAGACGGTGTAACTACTACTACCACTCAGCAAACGACCGAAGCAGGTCCGCCAAAACGCGTGGACTCTCCCCCAAAGCGGTTCCACGGGACTGTCACACTCGATGCGACCCGGGTGGGCCGCGATGCAAGCCGCGTCGCCGAAGAGGTCATCGCGCACCTCACCGGCCTCGTCGGTGCTAACCTAGGTTGCGCGGTTAGTGGCGGATTTGGGTCCCAAAATGCCGTCCGCGCGGCCTATTTCCATGGTTTTTTGTAGTGAAAACGGCCACGGATCGTTGTAGTGAAGACCTACTTGAGACTTTAGACCTTGATTCCATGTCGACTCCCGAACATCCTGGTGCTCGGGAGGCCGGCATGTTCCTGCGCCGATACACTCGCAACAAGGACGGCAAGTCCCACACGTATTACGCCCTGGTCGAGAGCACGCGCACCGAGGCCGGGCCGCGGCAGCACATCGTCGCCTACCTCGGCGAACTGAACCACGACGAGCAGCATCGTTGGCAGCGCACAGTGGTCATCTACAATCGCCAAGGCGATTCGCAGCAACTCCGCCTATTCCCCGATGACGATCAGGTCCCTATTCCAGATGATCCCGATGTCGTACGTGTCCGGCTGGGTTCGATCGGCTGGACCAACGGACGCCGATTCGGCGACGTTTGGCTGGGACTTCAGCTCTGGAAACTCCTCGGCCTCGACGAGATCGTCGAGCGTCACATCCCCCAGGGCAAAGAAACCGTGCGGCCTGCCGATGTCGTGGCCATCGAGGTGATCAATCGTCTTTGCGGCCCCTGCAGCGAGTTTGCCCTGGCCGAACACTGGTATGTCTCTACCGGCCTGGAAGACCTACTCGGCGTGCCAGACAGCGCCGTGACCAAGGACCGGCTATACCACACTCTCGATCGTTTGCTGGCCGCCCAGGAGGCGATCGAGCAGGACCTGAAGACCCGGCTCGGCACGCTCTTCCAGCTCGATTACGACCTCTTGCTTTATGACCTCACGAGCACCTACTTCGAGGGCCTGTCAGAGGAGAACGACTTGGCCCAGAGGGGCTATTCACGGGACCATCGCAGCGACTGCAAGCAAGTCGTCCTGGCCCTGGTCGTGACCCGAGACGGCTTTCCCCTGGCGCATCGCACGCTGGCGGGAAACACCCAGGACCTGCAGACGGTCGAGACCATAGTGACCGAGGTTGAGCAACGGTTCGGCAAGACCCAGCGGATCTGGGTGATGGACCGCGGTATGGTCAGCAAGGAATCATTGGCCTTCCTCAAGAAGTCCGGCCGAAAATATGTGCTCGCAGCTCGGCGTGGCGAGTTGACCAAGTTCCAGAGCCAATTGCAAAGCGGCGGCTGGCACCACCTGCCTGAGAATCCCGAGGTCACTGTCAAGCTGATCCGCCGGAAGCGAGAGCATTATCTCCTGGCTCGCAGTCGCCCGCGTCGTAAGAAGGAGCGTGCGATTCGTCGCCGCCAGCGTCGTGGCTTGGCTCGCGGTCTGCAACGCCTCCAGCAGCTCATCAGCACAGGGCGTCTGAAGAACCGCGACAAGATCCTGGAGCGTGTGGGACGGCTCACAGGCCGACATCCCAAGGCCCGCCCTTTTGTAACGATCACAGTCAGCAAGGCCAAGCGGGCCGAGCTGAGCTGGTCGTGGAACGTCGTGAAATTCAAAGCAGCGCTGGCTCGTGACGGGGCCTACTTGCTCCAGAGCAACCAACGAGGCTGGTCGGTGCAGGGATTCTGGGAGACGTACATGCAGTTGACGGTTGTGGAGCACGCGTTCCGGGTGCTCAAGAGCGAGCTGCTGTTACGCCCGGTGTGGCACCACTACAGCGGACGGACACAGGCGCACGTGCTGGTCTGTGTGCTGGCCTATGCGCTCTGGAAGACCCTGGATCACTTGTCCAAGCAGGCAGGACTCGAGACGGAGATTCGCAAGCCCGATCGCCGCCGGCCAAATGCCTCCCCCAAACCACGGCCAATGACGCCGGAGGTCATCCTCCGGCAGTTGGGAGATATTCAGATCGGCGACATCCTTCTGGAGACGACAGATGGCAGGACGCTGGCCCTGCGGCGGGTCGCCCGACCCAAGCCAGAGCAGGCAAGAATCCTGGCTGCCCTGAAGCTGAGCATCCCCGATCGGCTGAGCCCCGATCGGGAAATGTAGTGAAGACTCAGACCAGCCAGGTGGGGATTTCCCAGGGAAATCGGATTGTCCACCCCACCAGTCGCGCAACCTAGGCTAACGTGGCGGTCACGCTCGAGATCGAAGCCCAAATCCCCTCCGCGCTTAGGATCACATCGTCCGTACAGTTACCGAGAACTGCCGGACGCTGAAGTTCACGAACCAAGGGTTTGAGAAAGAGTGACGTTCACACATTGCAGAGAACGCCTTCGAATACCTGATCGCTAGAGCCGGAGATGTGTCAGGTGAGAAGGGACCAGCTACTCTTGCTGCCGCTTTGGCAAAGGCACGATTCTCTCAACTGCGAAAACAGAGAGGATGGTCTTAATTTGTGCGTCAACATGCTCAGTCTGCGGAGAGGCCGTTTGCCCGGATCGTTCAACTTACCAAGCTCCCCCTCTGCTGTTACAACGGAGGGTAGCATAGGTTCGAGACTTTCAGAGAATCGAGAAAAGTGACTTGGCGTGATGGCAGCAAATAGATTACCGAGTCGGTCAGAAAGCGGGTGATCCAATCGCCTGGCTTGTCTGCAGATCTGAGACACTTGAGCATAATCGAGTGTACAAGATCCTCGATTCTCTTGACTACGAGAGACTGTCACAGAAAGCCGACCCTTGATAGGATTCTGAGCTGCCAAGACAACTCTCCTCCCATATTGATCCGGAACGGAGACTGCGCATGCTGGCCGGAGAAGAAATAAAGGAAGCTTACAACTTTTTGACTGGGGCATTAGAAGGGCTGAATCTGGGCTGGGTTGTTCAGCAAGCAGAGGAGAAGATTCGTTCTGGCAATATCGTCGAGGTTGATATCGCGGAGGGCAGGGCCAAGACAAAATATCAGAAAATCGCACCATATTCGGAAGCAGAAAGGCTGCGAATCCTGATCGATGCGATTAGAAAGGTCGTGGTAGAATTATCGCAAGTTTCCGAAAGTGTCAGAGATTTCTTCCATGAGCAAGGTGTACTAGCTCGCATAAAACATCCCCAAGACATTCGGTTTGCTTCAGAAGAGGGAGACACTGTCCATGCACTGATTCCATCTCAAGAAAGAAAGGGATCTTCGGAAGCCCTTGCGAAGCTTCTATCCGAACTCGAAAGGGAGATCTAGGGTGCCTATCCGCCCGTTGTTATTGGCTGAAATTCAAGCAACGATGACTAGCTCTGTAAGTCCTTCGTTAACACCGGAATCAAATTCCTCGGATATTTATGAGGCTTATGTATTCTCTCTTGTCCTAAGAGCTGCGTTAGCAGAGGATGCAACGATCGAGTATTGTGACATTCACGGGAACTTGCCGACAGAATTCGTCTTTAGGACGAGCCCCGGCTATCTTTATTCGACAGTTCAGAACTATTGCCACGCCGTGATTTCGTTTGCTGGAAAACCACCCCTCGAGGCTCATCTCGGAGTACGGGTGGCTGGGAAATCAAAGGTCTTGCATGAGTGCGACGTTGCTGTACTCTACCAGTCAGAGGCCGATGCTTGCCGATCACAACAAGTAGTCCCAAGATGCTCAAAGGTTCTGATTGCTATTGAATGCAAGTTCTACGCTGCCGATCTTCCGTTGATACTCGCAAGAAGCTTTCTAGGACTGCAAGACGACCTGGCGGTGAAAGACTCATTTATGGTCTACAACACGTCTTCCTCGTCTTCGGAGCAATTGCTGACCGAACGGCGAAGGGGCTGGGAGCATCTGTGCGTTCCTTCAAATGCCCACAAAGTTGATCGGATACACCATTCTTTGATTCAAGCCTTCAAGAAGTTTAAGAGTTCAAAATCCTGAGATTAAGAGCCGGATGAGGTGTCAGGATCCGATATCGAGCACATTGGTCGGAGAAAGATGGTTTCGTTTGCTGACACCGTTTCGTGGCCTGACACCGTTTCGCGGCCCAACGGATGACACAGTGAAAGTGTCGGAGACCAGAACCCTTCGCGAGCTCGCCTCGCTTTACAACGGAAGCACGGTTTACACGCTGGCCTTCAGCCCCGTCGGGACGCGCCTGGCGGTCGGCTACAAGGAAAATACGATCCGCTTGTGGGACCTGATGTGCGTGACCAAGGTAATCGATGTGAAATCCGCGATTCCTGAGCAACATCGCTGAGGTGATGCAACAAATTCCCCTCGAAGAGCCTGATCACTTGATCAAGTTTCCCGAGGGGTGTACTCCGTGGTTTACCACAACTGCGGAGTACTCGAGCATGTATCACGATTTGCCTCACGTCGCCAGATTCTGGTCGGTTCTTTTCGCGATCGACCAGGACCTTGCGGAAACAACTCGCAAGAACGCATGTCCGTGCGGTGGTGCCTGCACTCCGCCAACTACCCACGAAAGCCACGCGGCACCCCCGCCCAGCTTCCCGAGCGTATCCGCTCGGCCGAACCATCCTTGCTGAGCCTGGTAGGCTGAGCCCCGGACTGCGTGTGACGCGGGTCCGGGAGAAGCATCTCCGGGCAATGTCGTCCGGCCCCGGACCGAATGCGACGCGGTACCGGGAGAATCACCATGGCTGGAACAGGACCGCGAACGAACCACCAGTCGCGGCTCGACTGGTGGCGAGGACAATTCCAAAGGCACCAGAGGGCCAACCTTTCCGTCGCCCTATTCTGTCGGCAACTCGGTGTTAGCGTCGTCACGTACTATTACTGGAAGAGGCGTGTCCATGAGGCCGACTCTGGGGCCGACTCCTCGCGAGTCTCCGTGAGCCAACGATCACCTAATCCGATCACGTCGGCCGGCGGCACGGTCGCTAACTTCGTGCCCGTATCGGTCCTCGATCCCGGCGCAGGCACTGAGCTGGCAATCGAGTTGGCCAACGCCTGCGTGGTTCGGCTCCGGGGATCGATTGATCCCCCCTTGCTTCACGCCGCGATCACGGCGGCCGGGCAACTCGACGGCTCCCGCGAAGGAGCCAACTGATGTTCCCTCAACTCCCCGCCGCCGTGCGAGTCTTTCTCTGCACGCAGCCCACCGACATGCGCAAGAGCTTCGACGGTCTCCTGGGAATGGCCCGCGAGTACCTCGGCCAAGATCCGCTCTCGGGTCACCTGTTCCTGTTTCTCAATCGCCGCCGCGATCGCGTCAAGATCCTCTTCTGGGAGCGAGACGGTTTGGTCATCTGGTACAAGCGACTCGAGGCCGGCACCTTTCAAAAACTCGATCCCGCGGCCAGCGCCGATCGCAGATCGGGGCAAGCCGGCCTTGAGCTCACCGCGACGGACCTGGCTTTGCTGCTCACCGGCATCGACGTGACCACGGCGCGGCGCCGCAAACGCTACGCCCGCGCCAGTTGAGCTCGTGCAAAAAAGATTTTGGAACTTCTCCAACACATGCTCAGTTGTAGTCGTATATATGATTATGACGGAGCACCTCGACCCTATCCCTGACGACCTGCCCACCTGCCAGGAGCGGCTGCGGGCCGTGCTCGAGCGACTCCACCACATGGAATGTCAACTCCATGACCTGGAACGTCAGCTCGACGAGACGTGCGCGACGACTGAGGAACTGCAGCGTTCCTACGCGTGCCTCAAGGAAGAATACCTGGCGCTGAAGCGGCTGTTCTTCGGCCCACGGCGTGAACGGCTGCCGGAAGCACCCGGGCAGCTACGCCTCTTCGATGCCGATGCGCCGCCATCTCTGCTCGATGAATCGGCCGATCCCGCGCCGGCCGAGGAATTTCCCCCGCGCAAACGAAAGAAGGGGCACGGCCGCCGACAAATTCCCGACCATCTGCCCCGCAAGGACGTCCCCCATGACGTCTCCCCAGAGGAGCGGGTCTGTGACTGCGGCCGCGAGAAGGTCCGGATCGGCGAGGACGTGACCGAGCAACTCGAATACGAGCCCGGCAAGTTGTGGGTATTGCGATACATCTACCCGAAATATGCCTGCTCCTGCTGCAAAGACGGTGTAACGTCGGCCGAGCCGGCGGCCAATCCGATCGAGCGCTGCCTGGCTGGGCCCGGATTGCTGGCCTATGTCACGGTCAGCAAGTTCTCCGAGCACCTGCCGCTGTATCGTCAGCAGGATGTGCTGGCCCGCCACGGCATCTTCCTGGCACGCAGTACGCTCTGCGGCTGGATGGCTCAGTGTGCTCAGCTACTCCGCCTCCTGGTTGAGCTGATGCGAGAGCGGGTGGTCCAGTCGGATGTGATCAACGCCGATGAGACCCCCGTTCGGGTGCTGGATCCCACGCGGAACACGACACGGAAAGGCCAATTCTGGACCTATATCAGCCCTGGCGATCATGGCTACACGATCTACGACTATCGCGATTCGCGCAGCCGCGACGGCCCAGCCGAGTTCCTCAAGGATTTCCGAGGTTATTTGCAGACCGACGCCTACTCGGCGTACGAATCCGTGGTCTTGGAATCGGCCGGCCGGATCATACCGGTGGGTTGTTGGGCCCATGCGCGCCGTAATTTCTTCGACGCCCGGCTGAGTCAGCCGCGCGAGGTGCATTACGTGCTGGGCCTGATCGGGCAGTTGTACGACATCGAGGACGACAATCCGGCTCTCGGGGCCGGACGAGCGGAAAGCGGTCCGCCAGGAGCAGAGCGTGCCGGTGCTGGATCGCCTCGAGGCGTACCTGCGCGAGCAGAAGGACGGCGCCTTGCCCAAGAGCAAGTACGGCGCAAGCGATCGCCTACGTTCTGAACCGCTCGGACGAAATGCGGCGGTACACGGAGGACGGCCGGCTGGAGATCGATAACAACACGTCGGAGCGGACGTTGCGGCTGTGCGCGATCAGCCGCAAGAACTGGCTGTTCCTCGGCAGCGACCAAGGGGGCGAGACGGCAGCGATCTGTTTCACCATCCTGGCCAACGCCAAGCGCTATCAGATCGAACCGTTCGCGTACGTGCGTGCTTTGCTGATCGCCATGTCGTCGGACCAGGTGGACCTGGAGTCGCTCCTGCCCGACGTGTGGATCGCGGCGCACCCGGAGCACTTCCTCCAGTACCGTCGCGATGAGGCCGAAGCTGCCGCGAATGCGCGATGTCGGCGCCGTGCTTGCCGCCGGGAGAAGGCCAGGGAACTGAGCCCGAGCCTCTGACGCTGGCAGCGCTGGTTCCGGGGCCCAGGGTCCGAGACGCCTCGGTGTGCGAGTATGAACCGGGGTCACTGACCTGCTCACGTCCGACGAGGGCCGGCGGGCGGCGTCGAACTGAGCTATCTCCCCGGCTCACTCGCGGGAGATTGCGTCCGGATCCAGTGCCAGAGGAATGAGGTGACAGGCCACGCCCACTACGGGCTGGGGTAGCCCAGGGAGCAGCGAGCATGACTGATGCTCGCGTGCATGATCCCGTCCAGAGTGACTCAGCCAGGTGAGCGCCACTCGGGACCAGGGTGCCGGTTTGGCCGCGGGCGGGGGGTATGGTTCAACAGAGCGCACTCCCGAGCAACAGCGCCAGAGACTGAGCTTCTGCTGCGATCGCGACGGTTGCAGGAAGAGAGCGACCCCGCCGTCAGTACGCTTCCTCGGCCCAAAGGTTTATCTCGGCGCCATCATCATCGTCATCAGCGCCATGCGACACGGGCCGACACCACGCCGAGTCCGCGAGCTCTCCAAACGTTTCGGCGCCGACCGTCGGACCATCGCTCGCTGGCTGGAAAGCCGCTCCGTATCGGTAAGACCACAAATCTCGCGTTGTGTCCTTCCCTGCGGAACGCGCACCGCGGCCGGGCGCCAGGGCCAGCGCTCACTAAACCGCTGCTCCAGCAAGGACTTTCAGCATGTAGTTCTCGTTCCAACCACAACTGCGACGTTTCATGACGAGACTCGTGCGGTCTGGATACTGCTTCAGGAGTGACAAGGTGAACCGATTGAGCCATGCAAAATTCTCCCGCAGCGCCTCGTCTCTGATCCGCGATTCGTCCTCGCGATACGTCACATCGAGAACCCAGTGGCAGGTATTTTCGATACCCCAATGACCTCGGACCGCTCGGGCAAACTGCTTCACTCCCATGGGCAGACTGCTGATGTAGTAGCGGACTTCGATGGTCTCCTTGCCGTCACGAAGGCACCGGGACGTCACCACCCCGATCGTCCTCAGCCCCTCCCACAGCGTGAACCCCGGCAAGCTCTTGGGTGCCGGGAGTTGGAGGTACGTTCGCATCTCCTCACGCCCATGCCCCTTCTCGGTCGTCACGTGCTCACGAGCGTTCGCCAAGTCTCCCTCGAGCTGTTCGTCGATATAATCGATGACCGCTTGATGCAGCGTCTCCTGGTTCCCCTTCAGCGCCAGCACGTAGTCGGCCTTGCCCTCAATGATCTGCGCAGCGATCGCCTTTTGGGTTCCCATCGCGTCGATGGTGATGATCGCCCCTTTGATGTCCACCAGTCTCAGAAGCTCGGGAATTGCCGTGATTTCGTTCGATTTCTCAGCGCACGCCACCTGCCCGAGCGACAGCCCAAACTCGCTGGCCCAGACGCTTACCGAATGCAAGGCGCCCAGGCCGTTCTTGCGATCGTGGCTCCGCCGTGCCGTCTTGCCGTCCACCGCCAGAACGGGTTGCTCCACGCCGGTCGCCGTGGCCGCTGTCGCACGCAACGAATTCAACCAGTTCGCAAAACAAGCTTGAAAGGCACCCGGTCGCAGCGTCATCAGCACGCGACGAAAGACATCCTTACGTGGAATACCGTTGGGCAAATCCAGAGTGTTCAAGAGAAATTCCTGTTTCAAAGCAGCCCACTTGCCAATCCCAGTTGGCCCGCTTGCACCGGCCAGCACCGCCATCAAAGCAATGACGACCACGCTGACCAACGGATGTTGCAAATTGACGGTGGAGCGAGGATCCTCCAACTCCGCAAAATGCACTACGACCTCGTCCAAGGAAACATGCCGGCTGTCTGCCATCGGTTGTTCTCTGTGCGCCGCCGTGAATATAGCAACACAGAGAACGGTATACCAATAAACCGATCAGGGCGCAAGCACCCCAAATTGCCAAGACCGCCTAAAGTGTCGCGCTGGCCCGGGCCGGGCGCCTTCCCGTACGGACGGAGGCAATACGTGGGGCGTTCCCCAGGAGAAAGGCGGGAAAAGGCGTGAGATCCTGGTACGGCGCGAGCTGGAGGGCTTTAAGCCCATCGACTCTCGCTCGAAGACTGTCGCTAACCCAACGAACCGAGATAGAATCCCTACGCTGGTCCCAACCGTTGCCGCCCACACCAACCGAAAATCGACTGTGAGACACTCCATGACGACGGCCGATAGGTCTCGATCGCCATCGATGACACGCCTGAGGAAGTGGGCGAAGAGAATGCTCCTCGTGCTGCTCTCTGCCGGGCTCGGCCTGCCGACCACCGGGGCAGTCTACCAGGCCATTTCTTGCGCCCGCGACCGTGCCTCGAACCCGCTGCCTGGCAAGTCCGTCAAGGTCGGCGACAAGAGCCTGCATTTCTACCGCCTGGGCGAAGGCGGACCCGCGGTAATCCTCGAGTCGGGTATGGGAGGCACCTGGCTCGACTGGAATGCGATCCAGAGTCGCATCGCACAATTCACGACCGTCTGTTCCTATGACCGCCTCGGGCTCGGATGGAGCGACGTCACCGACCGGCCTCAGACGCGGGAGGAAGTCGCCCGACGCCTGCATTCCCTCCTCTCCGAATCCGCGATACAAGGCCCATACGTGCTGGTCGGTCATTCGCTTGGCGGTGTCTACGTCAGGGCTTTCGCCGGCCTCTATCCCGACGAAGTGGTGGGGATCGTACTGATCGATTCCTCCCACGAGCAGGATTCTTTGCGTCGGACGCGCCCCGCCTCACAAGAGCAGGAAATCAGGAAAAGGAGGGCGGATCTTGAGCTGGGTGCATTGCTCGAGCCCTTCGGCGTCGTTCGGCTGCTCGTGCCCCTGGCGGGGGACGTGGCCGCAATGCCGCTCGATGCCGACCAGAAGAGGGCGCTGCTCGCCACCTGGTATCGTACAGGGGCTATACGTAGCCTCTTATATGAGGACCAGGCTGCTGAATCGGAACTCGCCCGACCGCAGCCGCCAGAACGCCTCGGAGCAACGCCGCTGGTGGTCCTCACTGCAGCACGCGAAGGGCGGGGCGTTCGATACTCGAAGGAGGAATTACCGCAGCAGGCCCAAGGCTGGCTCGACCTTCAGGATGACCTGGCACGCCTCTCGTCTCGATCGGAACACATTATCGCCGAGCATAGCGGCCACTATATCCATCACGATGAGCCGGACTTGGTTGTCGATGCGATTCATAAGATGGTGAATGCGGCTCGTGCGGCTCCTGCGACCGACGGTAAGGACCCTCTGCCCCGATCCGAACAGTAATCCAGCGTTCGCCCGTCATCCGTCAGTATCAAGATCGGCCGATCGCCGACGCGGCGAGCCAAAATAATGGCGGAGTCGGCGGGGCGGGCGGGTCGTGCGGTGCAGACGGTCAGTCAAACAGATGCCGTCGCTCAATGCTCCGACGAGATAACCTCGGCGCTGCACCGGCCTTGCCGAGGTCAAGCCCTGTTTTCGCTTTTCGAGACTTCGAGGATTCGCTGGATCATTTCGATGTCCCGTCTCAGTCTACTGGACTCGGCCAAGGCACGATCGACGCGACGAACCAGATTGTTCAGGCTGTCGGGGTGGCTCAAGCCGAAGGCCGGGGCCAGCTCTCGTAGTGTGGCGGAGGATAGACGTCGGGCCAGCCAAGCGGCTACGTCTCTGCCCAATTGCCCGCTTCGGCACACTTGAAAACGGTCTTGACCAACACCGTAGTACCGGGCCACTGCTGCCAGGACCGTCGCCGCGTCCAGGCTAGCCAATCGCCGCGCGGCGGGCACCTCGTCTCGGTTTCTCGGTTCGCTCAGCAGCGCTCGCATCCGCTCAATGAACTTCTCGCTGCCCAACAACCAGCCATGCGCCGCGGACTGGAAGGGGTTTGCCGGTGCAGTCACGAGTCCCTGCTCGACGAACCGCCGGTAGGCCGCCTGGGATTGTTTCCGCCCGACTCGCCCCGCCAAGCCGAATACAACGCATCGTAGGCCACCCACTCGACGCGCCGGCGCCGGCGGTCATAGCCCGGATAGCTCGACCAGGGCCAATCTCGAGGGTGAGCTGCCAGCGGGCGTTTGCCCCGCACGGGATTCAAGTGGATGTATCGGCTGACGGTCCAGAAGTAGCTCTCATCCTCGATCAATTCACTCTTGAACCGGCCCTGAAACGTGTGTCCCGGACGCCGACGTCGCCGGCCGCACCAGTTGGCATATCCGGATGTGAGGTGCTGCATTCCCCGAGAGAGGTTCGGCTGCGGCGTCCGCACCAGTAAGTGGAAGTGATTGGGCATCAGGACAAAGCTGAGCAGGTCCCACCCCAACCTGGAGACTACGACAGCCAGGCCGTCCAGAAGCCTCTGGTAGTCACCTTCGTCCCGGAAGACCGTCTGTCTGGCGTTGCCCCGCGACATCACATGGTAAATCGCGCCAGGAAACTCAATGCGAAGAGGTCTAGCCATGCAGCAAGCTTACCACAGGCGAGGGGCTACTGTAAACCGGGAACAGGGCTTGACCCTTTGAAGCCTCCTGACCCTGTGAAGCCTTCCGTCATCCGCACCATGCGGCGACCGGCGCCAGACCGGGCGAAGTGTTGGCAATGACGGCCGATGAGATCGACCGGACCGATCCATCCCTGGATCTATCATCCTGGTCACTACAAGACCCCGAGCACAAGGGATGCGACCGGGCGGTCATGATCGGGACCCGGGGCTCAAGAGATCCTCCTGCCTCTCATTTTGAAAGCAGGTCCGGACGGTCGCACTTCCGGATCAATCGTTCCCATCTGCGAGGCACAGTCCGCCGTGGTTGCGTGCGGGCCAAAGTCCCGAACTTGGCACCCGAATCAAATCAGGCACACCATGGCTACTGAAGTCAGGGCACGGTTCGGACTCGAGGCCGCACAAGTCCTGCTAGGCCACACACGGGCCGACGTGACGCAAACCTACGCCGAGCGACCAGGCGCGCTGCCGGCATCGCTCGCAAGAGTAGGTTGAAATAATTGTGAGCGGTCTAGATAATCGATCCGGATTCGGCGAGTGTTCAGCAACTTTGCTGATACCCGGTGGCGGAATCGCCTCGCAGATTGTGATCAATTTGGGGACACGAGCGAAGCGTGTTGTCTCTGCTGCTTAGACACCTCCGGAGTTGGCTTTGGGATAGCAAACTGTGAAAAACCAACGTTCGATCGTGACCATCTGTCTAGGGTCCATTGTGCGGCTCCTGCACCTCTGGGGATGGAACACGCAGTCACTGCGTTATCCGACACATGCCGATGCCATTACCGCGTCTCGACGAAGGCGTTTTTGCCGGGAATTCCCGGCGTTTTCTGTTTACGGACTCAGCGGCATGCGTTGACCTGATGCGTGATCCTTAAGCGGAACACTCACTTTCGGGGCTTTGGTCGCCCGCATCCCCAACGCGCGTCTGATATCGGACCGACGCACGCGAGGCAGCCTGTACCTGTGGACGGTTTGCCAGATCGCCCGCCACGTGCGGTGCGTTGCAACCTTCGTCGGCTTAAGCCGTGAACAATATCCTGCCAACTCGGCCGGATCGGCACGTCGGGAGTCTCAAGGGTGACGCAGGATCGTTGGCTGGATTGGCCGGCCGATATAATGACGGAATCAGGCAGGCTTCGGTCGAGAGGCTGGCCGAGGAATCGGCATGCCGATCGTCAGCGATGCAGGAAGCGGGCTGTCAATTCCGAACGCGGGTCCGTGGAATTGGCAGCGGTTCGCTGATGTCCGAGATGCGTGGCTGTCGATCCCGGCGGTTCGACCGGCAGGCCACCATCGCCTGGTGGGGCCAAGGGGTCGTAGGGCAGCCAGGATCGCTGATGCCCCACCGGGTCAACAACAGCACCTCCCCGCTGAATGCCAGGCATTCGGGCATTCGATCTACTTCAACGCCGACGATGCGGATCTTATGCCGGACTACATTCTGCGGAACCTGATCGGCCACGATTTGGCCCCTGTGCGACAAGACGCCCGGGCGGGTTCATGCGCAAATCCCCCAGGTGCGGCTCACCAGCAGCGGGAAAACCAGGCCGTTTCAGTGCGGTGGGTTGGGAGGTTCAGCATCGATGACCTACGTGACTGGGCGAACGCCTACTCGGCCGGCATCATGGCCGCCACGGGCAACCAAGTATCGGCTAGTAGTAGCCGCGATGGAGAGATGGACGATGGAGCCCAGGGTGTTTATCGGCTCCTCGGTGGAGGGGAAGCCTCTTGCGGAGGCTATCCAGGCTAATCTCGACTTCGATTTTTTCTGTACGGTCTTGTCTCAAGGGGTTTTCGTAGCGGGTACCAGCAGTATCGATTCCCTGACTTAACGGCGTCCGCAGGAACGATTACGGGCTCTTCGTCTTGTCGCCGGAGGACGACCTCCTTCACGAGGAGACCGCTACCGGGCCGCCCGCGACAACGTGATCTTTGAGGCGGGCATGTTCCTTGGCAGATACGGAAAACACAAGTCATTCCTCGTTACACCGCGCGGCATTAAAAGATTTTCACATTCCGTCTGACCTGATCGGGATTACCCCGGCTGACTACGACCACGAACGCCTGAAGACGGATAGCCCGCAGGCCACGCTTGGCACCGCCTGCACAAACATCAAGGACGCGATTAATCGCATGCCCAATCACGTGAAAGATCTACTCGTTCAGCCAAGCCATCTGTTGGGGCCGAGCAGCGAACCGTGGTGTGGCAATTTCCTTCCAAGCTATCAATTGACATCACCAACAAGAGCACCTGTGAGGTCGTGCTTAAGCCAGTGTGCTTCCTGTACGGCCCTGGCCTGAAGCACGCCCGAAATGCGAATGCGATCGGCAGCCCAGCCGAGAACCGCTTCTCGTTTCGGTTTCGCGGGCCAACAGGTATTCACACGCTCGACGGCGTGTTATTGGCTTCAGGCGATAGCGCGAACACGTATGCGGGCATAGATCCAGCGCAAGCAGCTCGGATGTGCAAAAGGCAATCAATGAGAGAACGGCGGGAGAGCTCCACTTGACCAGCTACTGGATGGATGACAACCCAAAGGTGCAGTATCACGTGGTGACCCTCTGAACCCCATGCCCCAATTCGTGACGATACTCCGGCCCTGTTGCCGGCGTTGGTCACATCGACGAATGGCACTAGCTTAAGACGCAAGCGTCCGATGCCAAATGATTTACGACTTCTGCTCGTTAGATTATTCGACAACCATTCGGATATGTGCCGCGTTAAATTTGGCTCTGAAACTCGAGGATTTCGGCCTTATGAGGATCTGCTCATCAGTGCAAGGTTCAACGTCAAGACCATGAACTTTGACGTAAGCTTAGAGTGGCTATGGGTTTTCGCTTATGTTAGTGCCATTCGTCACATCGACCGAAGCCATTCTCTACGATGGGCGTTACCTCGAAGGCAGTGCGGTTTCTTGTGCAGGTCGCGCACACCTGACCCAACGCTCAGTCCCAACCGCTGGTTCTTATCCGTTTGAGGGGGGCTTCGCGGGGTCAGATCCTGTACTGCAGCCCATAATGCCGTTGGACTTGCCGGTGAAAGTCCGGTCGTGGGAATTGACTGTTTACCCACGTAGTCATATTCGACGCTGGTTCGGGGTGACCCGGCCAGCGCAAGCTCGAATGTAAACGTCCTCGAAAGGAGGGCTAGCCAACTCGCGGGCCGTAATATGAGCACAAATCGCGCTCAGAATGAACTCTGCAGCCTCGAAACGACCAATGTGATCGCCGAACCTGTTACAGGAAGGTTAAGGCTAATACCGAGGAGGAAGTAACAGTCATCTGCACTCTTCGGGGCCACCGGGGTATGGGAGGCGGCACGTGAACACAGTCCAGCGGAGTAAATTGGGGACCCTCTGGATTCCCACCCGAAGCCGATTTCCTTGGGTGCAGCAGCCTCCGCCGCGAATTCATAAGCGGCGGGGAGGAATTCAGAGGCTCGGATGAGGCCGTAGTAAGCGATGACCCGGCGGGACAACATAACCCGCTGGCGAGCCAAGGGCCTCTGGATGGACATGTTGGCGTTGCTGGGAGTCGTGCCACATTGAACCGAAAGGTTCTAGAACGGGGATATCCCTTCGGGGCTCGCGTACTTCTGGGAGCAAGAACTGCGATGGCGTATAAGACGCAATCCTGGGGCACATGTGGACGGCACTTAAGCCTTGGGCTGTCGTCGAAGGTCGCCATTGACGGTCCATTTGAAGCCGTACTGGGGAAAACCCGCCGTACGGAATTTTAGAGGGGGAAGGGGAAACCCGAAGCTCGATTGAGCCCGCCGGGCACCCTTTCCCTACTCGGCACGGTTTTCGCGGCTTGGCGAAAGCCCGTCACCTAAACCGAAAACCGCACGTTACCGGTGTCAAGCCCTGTTGTCGGTTTTCGAGGATTCGCTGGATCATTTTGATGTCCTGTCTCAGTCTACTGGACTCGGCCAAGGCACGATCGACGCGACGAACTAGATTGTTCAGGCTGTCAGGGTGGCTCAAGCCGAAGGCCGGGGCCAGCTCTCATAGTGTGGCGGAGGATAGACGTCGGGCCATCCAAGCGGCCACGTCTCTGCCCAATTGCCCGCTTCGGCGCACTTGAAAACGGTCTTGACCAACTCGGGATCGTTTCCGCCCGACTCGCCCCGCCAAGCCGAATACAATGCATCGTAGGCCACCCACTCACGCGCCGGCGCCGGCGGTCATAGCCCGGATAGCTCGACCAGGGCAAATCTCGAGGGTGAACTGCCAGCGCGCGTTTGCCCCGCACGGGATTCAAGTGGATGTATCGGCTGACGGCCCAGAAGTAGCTCTCATCCTCGATCAGTTCACTCTTGAACCGGCCCTGAAATGTGTGCCCCGGACGCCGACGGCCGCACCAGTTGGCGTATCCGGATGTGAGGTGCGGAAACGGGGTCGCGACTGCTCCGTAGAAAAGGCGCAACCTGGCTGGATCTTGCCACGTAGAATGAAATGTGACGACTAGCAAATCTCCGCGCCGCGTTCTGCAGGTTGCGTACGAGTCCGCCTGCCGAGCGCTGCCACCTCACCGCCATAAGTACAGCCCCAAGAAGTTCACACAGCCGCAACTGTTGGCTTGCTTGGTGTTCAAGGAGTTCCTCCGAGTTGACTATCGGGGCTGGCTGATCATCTGGCTGACCATCCTGACCTCACTGGTCTAATTGGGCTGAAGGTCGTTCCCCACTTCACCACGTTTCACAAAGCGGCTGCCCGGCTCCTCAAGAGAGTTCCAGGGCAGAAGATGTTCGATGCCGTGTTGGATAAGGCGCTGCGGGATAAAATCCGCAAATGGCGCGTCCCCCGGGCGTCCGTCGATGGCACGGGGCTGGAGTCGCGGCACGTGAGTCGGTATTACGTCAAGCGGGCTCGAGCAGCGGTGATCGCAGCCAGGAAATCACTTATGCCAAGTACCCCAAGGCCGTGCTGGTGGTCGATTGCCAGAGCCACATGATATTGGCTGCGGTGCCCGGCCGCGGCCCGTGCTCTGACTTGGTGCAGTTCCCCTCGGCACTGGGTCAAGCAGTCCTGCGAGCGCGGATTGGCACATTGTTGGCTGACGCTGGCTTCGATGCTGAGTGGGCCCACGTCGCTGTACGATCCTTCGGTGTCAGGACGATCATTCCGCCAACGCAGGGCCGGCCGACGAACAAGCCGCCGGTAGGGCGTTGGCGCCGCGTGATGAAACAGCGATTCGCTCGATACAAGCCGAAATACGGACAACGGTGGCAAGTAGAGACCGTCAATTCAATGATCAAGCGACGGCTCGGATCTGCGTTGCGAGCGCGCAATACTGGAGCCAGTGCCGCGAGATCATCCTGAAGGCCATAACGCATAACGTAATGATTGTACGATTCGGGGTTTTCTACAGAGCAGGTCGCGACTAGTTTGCTCAGCAGCTCAGGAAGTGGATTGCCGCCAATACTAATCGCGTCCCGGTTGCCCCTCCCCGGGCATCGACTTGATCCGTTGTGCGAGCACGATAGCCCCCACTCCGATCGGCAGGAACACCGTCAGCGCGAAGAGCTTCTGAAACAGCCCGCGATAAGTGTGGGTATCCAGACCCGTCATGCCGCTCATGATCGGGATCATGACGGCGAGCAACACCAAGTTGGCCACAAGATAGGCCCTGAGAGCCGGATGCCCGCGTTTCCAAAGGGCGATGGCGAACAAGACCGGCAACAACAGCAGAGCAACGAGGAATGCCGGTTGTCCGCTGTGCCTCGGGTCGGGCAGAGGGTAGTAGCCAGCCCATAGGCTGCCGAGGCCACTGATCGCGACGGCGATGGACGTGAGCCAGCCCAAGATTGGATGCGTTCCCAGACGCCCGAACGCGCGGAGGAAACCGATTGAGGCGATGAGGCAGGCGACCCCCTGCAATAAGGTTCCGTAGTTGAACACGGCGGGATGCCTGGAGAGATCGGACCCGAGCTCGCTTGCTGTCGTGCCCACAAAGCTGAACCCTGGGAAGGACGGCGCGGCGAGGGCCTGCACTCCGTAATAGAGCAACGGGACGGCCAAGCCCGCATCTAGGGGTGCGGTAGAGTGATCCGGTCTCCTCGCATGGAGAGTCTCCGCCAAGGAATGCGCCTGGGTTTTCTCGGAGCAACATGAGTTATTCGTGGTGGAATGGCCGATATTGGGCAGAGGCCATGGTGTATTGGCGAAAGGGTCACGAAAGAAAAGACCGCTTTGGGCGGAAACGGGGTCGCGACTAGTTTGCTCAGCAGCTCAGGAAGTGGATTGCCGTCAATACTAATCGCGTCCCGGTTGCCCCTCCCGTCCCGGTTGCCCCTCCCCGTGACCGCGGCAAACCCTGATCCGGGAACTAAACTGATACCTGCCCAAGCGTCTTGCGCCCCGAGGCAAGGCGGATCACACGTCCCTATCGATCACTTTGTCCCAAGCACGCCCGGCTCCTCGAGATGTTACGGTCGCGTGCGGCGCCCCGTGATGATCCGAAAAGGTTGTGCGACTCCCCTTGTGCCTTCATCCGAGTCGCCTTGCATCGGACACTTGTCGAGAGGGCCGAGAGCCGATAACATCGATTCCCGCGGAAACCACCGCCTCGCCTTTTCACGCCGCTTGGAACCACCTTCATGATCTCAACACGAGTACGCGTTGCGCTCGGTCTGGTCGTCGCCATTGGACTCGCTTCGTCGAGCTCGGCGCGGTCATTCGCCGAGTCGGCGAAGAGCCGGATTGCCTTTCGCGAGCTGCAATCGACGAATTTCGCCCACAACAGAGTCGGCATCAGCCCAGTTCGGAAGATGGTCGTCTATCTTCCGCCGGGCTACGACGAAACCTCGAAGCGTTTTCCGGTGATCTACTTTCTCCCCAACCCGTTCGATGGCAGCTATCGTTCGGCGTTCGACAAACGCGATGCCCAGGGCCTGTTCGATCGCGCGATCTCGGCCGGCGTGATCGAACGGTTCATCCTGGTGAGTGTCGATATGACCACTCCACTTGGAAGTTCGTGGTACGTCAATTCGCCGGCGACCGGCAACTGGGAAGACTTCTTGGTCAAGGAGCTGGTTCCCGACATTGATGCGAGTTTCAAGACGCTCCAGAACCGAGATTCGCGGGGAATCGCCGGAATCTTCATGGGCGGATACGGGGCGATCCGGGTCGGGATGCGCCATTCGGATGTCTTTGGATCAGTTTATGCCATGCATCCGGTCGGAACCGGCTCAGGTGTTCGAATCATGGATTCACTGCCCAACTGGGATCTAATGGCCAATGCCAAATCCCTGGATGACGTGAAAAAACACGGGTATTCACAGGTCTTTACAACAATCTTCCAGGCGCATCTGCCGAACCCGGAGAAGCCACCCCTGTTTATCGATCTTCCCGCGCGGAAGGTCGGAGACCGGCTGTTCATTGACGCGAAACTCACAGATCGGTTGCGCAATAGCTTTTTTTTGGAAGCGATGATTCCCCAATTTGCGGATAACCTCAAATCGTTGAAGGGCTTGAAGTTTGACTGGGGACGCAGCGATCCCAATCACGATCACGTTTTTGCCAATCAGGCCTTCACCCACAAGCTCAATGAGTATGGGATTGAGCACGAGGCCGAGGAATACAACGGGGCTTGGGAAGAAGAGTCAAACTGGGGCGAGAGCGGGGCATCGCAATGGAAGTTCTTCCGTTCTTTCGGCGGCAACTTGTGTTCGACGAGAAACAAACTCGCAGCCGTAATTGATCGCACACGGCGGATCGCCGTCGAATCCATCCCGCAAGATCGCTCTGCACCGGGCTGCCGCGGAATCGCACGTTAGGCTTCTCCCCTGCCCCGCCCAGCTCGGGAGCCACTTCACCGCCGCCGGCGTGCTGCCGCAACGCGGCATCGAGGGCGTAGCGGCGCAGGCCCTGTACGTTACAGAGGTTATATGTTACAGTGGTCATCACATACAGCGGTCACATATATCGCAAGTTAAGCGCTCCTGACGTGGTTACTCATAACGGTACATCGATGCACACGGATCGAGTCTCTTTTTTCGCCACCGCAAATGATCGAGAATTGCGCACTCGATTGGTACGATCTCGGATCAAAGACGCCTCGTACCCCAAAAGGAGGGCTCCATGACCACTCGATCTCTTGGTCTGCTGTACGTCTCCAGGTCTTGGCTGATTGTCGCGGCGACTTTGCTACTGGCGTTTGCGGCAACTCCCACGTCGGGCTCACAACCGAAAAACGGAACGCGAGCCGGAGGTGAAATCTTGGCGAATGATGAAACCGCCTCAGGTCGTTCATACGTACAACTTGCTGCGGGCACGACTCCAACTTTTGCTTGGCCAGTTAGCGTCAGTGCCGACAAGCGTCGCTTCCTCGATCAGAAAGGCAATGTGTATTTGCTCAAAACCATGGCCTCGTGGGCAATGGCACAGAACTGCACCAATGCCGAAATCACCAAGGCTCTCGAAGGTTTGAAAGCGCTCGGTTTCAATGCAGTGACCGTCTCGCCGTTCGGGGTCCACATGAACGACAGCTTCGGCGACAGGTACAAGAACAAGGCCGGGCAACGTTTCTTTACCGATGCGCCGTATGCTTCATCGTTCGGCCCGGCGTGGTCTTCGATGGACTGGATCATGTCAGAAGCCACCAGGCTCCAAATGACCGTGGTGTTTTCATTGTTCATGAGCTGGCGCAATACCGGCACTGCTCCGGATTTGGCCAACGCTGGGACGACGAATGCCTACAACTTTGGAAAAACTGTGGCAACCCGCTATGCCGGTTCTCCGAACATCGTCTGGCATGTGATGGGTGATTTCCGGTGGTCGTACAATCAAGGTCCAGGCCGGGGACTCGATGCCATTTTCCATGGCATCAAGGATACGGAAGGGACCACCCATAGGCTGATTATTGCCGAGCCGGCTAATGGCTCGACGTCGTTCGATCAATTCATATCGGAAGAAGGCGCCAAAGGTTATCAATGGTTCAAACAGAGCGCCGACACCGTTTACGACTACGGCAGCAGTTCTGTCGAGCAGTTTGATAAAGTCTACAACCGAGCTGGCGCCTCGACCTATCCGGTCGTCGATATTGAGCCGCCGTATGTCAACGCCCCGCACTACAAAGACCAGCAGAACCAGGAGCTGCGCGAACGCAACTATGCGACGTTCATCCGCGGTGGCGCCGGGATCAACTTTGGCCACGAAAAGTGGTGGCCGTTTGGCGTCACCGGCCTGTTTGATGGCGGGCCGGAGTGGCTGAACATCATCACCGAACCGCCGCAGCAATGTGCCAAATACGCCTGGGCACTTCTCGATACCTATGTCCAAGACAGTTCCTGGACGCGTGACAACGGAACATTCCTGAAAATCGGCATCGGCAGCGGTGATGACAAGGCTGCATCGGGATACTCAAGATCGGCAGGGGTCGTCTATCTCCCAACCCGTCGCGGAATAACGGTTGATACCAAGGCGATTACCGGCGGGCGGAATGTTCGACTCCGCTGGTATGATCCGACGAACGGAACGTATACGGTAATTTCGGCTTCTGAGCCAAAGAACTCCAGCCGCTCGGTTTCATACCCTTCTGCCCACAAAGACGGCTCCAACGATTGGGTTCTGGTGGTCGAAGAAGTGTGAGCGGGAGACTGAAGATCAACACCTTACCACGGCGCGAACTGGGCCTGACCCAGCAAAGCCCCATGATTGCCTGATAAGTCCGCGTGTTCGCATCTGTTCTTCAATTTTGGGAGGTCTCGCGGGTTGCGTTGACGGGTTGAGCGTTCTTCACATATTTGTCGAACCAGCGGAGCATCTCGTAGACCTCCTGCTCATTTGACTCCATGGCGGTATACCAGTGCGGCTCGTGGGGGAGCATTACCAAGCGGGCGGTGCCGCCGTTGCCGCGAACGGCTTCGTAGAGCTTCGTGGCCTGCAACGGAGTAGTGCCGGGGTTGGCGTCCTCGGTGCCGTGCATGATGAGAATCGGCGTCTTCAATTTGTCGGCGGAGAAGAACGGGGAGACCTTCAGGTACACGTCGGTGGCTTCCCAAACGGTGCGACGCTCGTTCTGGAAACCGAAGGCCGTGAGCGTTTTGTTGTAGGAACCGCTAGTGGCGACACCGGCGCGGAAGAGATCGGAATGAGCGACGAGATTCACGGTCATTAAGGCGCCGTGGCTGTGACCGGTGACACCAATGCGGTTAGGGTCGACCACACCGAGGCGCACGCCTTCATCGACCGCGGCCTTGGCATCGGCGACGAGTTGCTCGAGGTAAGTGTCGTAGGCTTTCTTGGGATCACCGACGATCGGGAACGAAGCACGGTCGATGATGGCATAACCCGCGAGCAAGAGAAGGCGATACTGGCGCAAACCGGTGAAGGTTTCCTGGGAGCCGACAACCTGGCCGGCAACCGAGGCCTGGGCGTAATCGAGCGGATAGGCATAAAGAATGGCGGGGAGCCGTATGCCCTCCTGGTAGCCGGGTGGAGTGTAAAGGGTGAAGGACAAGTCCAAACCGTCGGCGCGCTTGTAGGTGACGAGGCGCTCTTGATGGCGCGCACTTCGGGAGTGGGATCTGGGATGCGGGTCAAGGCGACGGCGGTGGAAGACAAGACGGCTTCGCCGTCGGGCGCATTGCGCGATGGGCCGAGGGTGCGCGTAAAGGCGTTCGGCGGATCGGTCGGGGATTGATGCCAGGTGAGGAAGATTTTCGCACCGGGTCCGGTGAAGGAAAGGAAACGCTCCAAGCAATTCTTATCGCTGCGGAAGAGCCGTTCTGTTTTCAGGGTTTTGAGATTGAGTTGATCGAGGAAGGGGCGATCACCGTCAGGCGAGGAGCCGATCCCGGAGAGGAAGATCGAATCGGCGTCCTGGCGGATGACCCGCGCACCGTTAGAGAGTCGGCGGTAAACCGGATAGCCGGGGTTCTTGTAATGCTCATGCGTGGATAACTCCCAGAGCAGCCGGGGCTTCGTTTGGGGATTGTCGACATCCATGATAAAGGTGCGGGTCCACTGGCGGTTTGCGTCGTATTCACCCAATAGAGCAATGCTCGGTTGCTCGCTCCACTCGAAATCGGCGTAACGCTGTTCGGTGCGCCCGATTTCAGCAGCCGGAGAAGTGAAGGGCGCTTTTTGAAGGAGAATCTTGTCGCGATTGGGGACGCTAACGTTCCAGTCGCCGCCGTCGAGGGCTTCGGCCCAGATAAGTGTCGCGGGCTCGGTGGAGCGCCAGGAAAAATCGCGTGGACCTGTGGGAACGCCGCGAATGGGAACGCGATCGGCCATCGGCAGCGAAGCGATGGTGTGAACGGTAACGTTCGAGCGGTCGGAGGTGTCCCAAACTTCGACTTCCTTGGGGAAGCGATCGTAAGCTACGACATAGGAGTAGGGCTTGTGAATGGTGGTCACCAGGATGTGGTGTCCATCCGGGGCGGGATCGAGGGATTCGTAATTGGCGGGCTTACCGAAGGGCGTGACGGAGAGGGTGACGGAATCGACGAAAGCGAGTTGCGAGAGCGCGAAGTAATCGAAAAGGTTCTCGTCGCGCACTGCTAAGGGTGTCGCGAGCTTCGTAGGTACTGCTCTGGCCTTTTTGCCCGTTGGTTTCCTGGATACTCGGACCGGAGAGCTCATTTACCTCTTGCGGTGCGCCATCGTTGGACTTAGGCACAAGCTTGACGAGAAGCGTTTTCTGATCGGGCATCCATTGCATTTCTTCGTTGAGCATGGGGTTGAGATGCACACCGGGAACCTGTTTCACGCTGCCGGTACTGGCGTCGCCAATCCAGAGCTGTACGGAATCGGAAGCAACGTTGACGAAGGCGAAGCGCTTCCCGTCGGCGGCCCAGACGGGATTCCCGGGGCACATGCCTCTGGGAAGCGGGACGGGAGTTTGCTTGCCATCGGCGACTCGAACCAGTTCAAAGCCTGTGGCACAGGGAGTGATGCCGTAGCCGCCGGGAGTATCGTGCTTGCTGTGATTCTTGGGCTCGACACGAACACCAGCGAGGCGGAGGAAAGGCGTAGCCACGCGAGCGATGGAGGGGTAGTCCTGCATAGAGACGAGGAGAACGTCCTCATAGGTCGGACTTACGAGGGGGACTGGCGGGGAGGGCGAGCGCATGACGGACAAGATATTGTCCGGAGGCAAGTTGTAGCCCAAGGAATCGGTAAGGGCAGGCGAAGACGTGTTCGTTTGAGCGCCGAGGGGTGCAGAGGCTATCCAGGCAAAGAGCACGCCAAGGGAAAACCGAATCAAGATCTTCGGAATGGACATAAGCTCCCTCCACGGCAAAGAGTCAGGGGGTGTGCGTGGTCAAGGTAAGCGAAGTGAAATCCGCGGCTCCTGGGCAGCATTGCTGAGGCAACAGAGATAATTCTCCTCGAAGAGCCTGATCACTAGATCAAGCTTCTTGAGGTGTGTACTCCATGGACTGGATCAACACTCCGGAGTACGGCACCATGTATCACGATTTGCCTCGCTCCGCCAGATTCTGGTGGTTCCTTTTTGCAGTCGGCAAAGATCTGGCGGAGAAGACCCGTGCCAACGCATGTACGTGTGGCGGACCCTTGACACCTGCCCGGGCAACGTCGAGGCCATTTGCGCGGGGAGGCGGCGCGGTAAATTCAGGCGCGTCCCACCGTTCATCGGCAACCCGATGGCCCTTCGCTTCCGCCAGGCGGTTTTCAGGAGACACTTCCAATTCCGCTTCGAAAATGAAACGGCCCTGAGTTGCCCTCCTGAAGCTATCAAGGATATCTCTACACATGGGCCGACTGCCTATTCACGCCGGCTTGAAGCGATATCTGGTGCCGACCTGGAACGAGGCCCACCGGGTGGGATGGCTGATACGCGACTATGTCGCGGCGTCCGTATACGGCCAGTGGCAGAATTGTACTGTCTGCGGGAAGTTCCGGCCGATGCTTTTGCGCAGGCGAGTGATCCCCCGCAGGCTCGTGGATTTGTGGGGCCTCTCGCCACGTTTGGCCGAAGCGTTGGCACGCAAAGAGTCAAGCGATTGCGCGAGTTGCGGTGCCAAGTTGCATGCGCACCGCATGGCTGCAGTGATTCTCGAGACCTACCAGGCCGGCACACCCGGGGCTCCGGTTCGCTCGATCCACGAGTGGACGCGTTCCCCGCAGATCGCCCGCCTCAGAATTGCCGAGATCAATCGGATCGAGGGTCTGCACGAACACCTCTCCAACCTGCCTGGCTTCTGTGCCTCGGAGTACCATCCCGGTGCCCGGCCGGGCGCGATCGTTGCCGGGACCCGGTCGGAAGACCTCGAGCGGCTCACTTACCCGGATGACAGCTTCGACCTTGTGCTCACGTCGGAAACGCTGGAGCACGTTGCCGATCTCGCGACGGGCTTGAAGGAGATTGCACGCGTCCTGGTTCCGGGTGGACGCCACATTCTCACCGTCCCCCTGTTGCCGGGTGTCGCCCGCACGTTCGCGCGAATTGTGTCTAGGTTGGATGGCACGCTCGACCACTGCGCCACTCGTATTTGCCATCCCGGTGGAGACGTTGGATACCCTGTATTTACTGAGTTCGGCTCTGACCTGCCTGACATCCTGCGAAAGGCCGGTTTCGAGGTCACAACATACTTCGGCCCGCCGAGCGATGACGACCTGGCGCAGGTGTATGTTTGCCGGAGGCCTATCCTGGAGCCGATGAAAAACTCACTCGGTTTCGAGTTTCCAGCAGGGGTGCAACCCGATCGACATCATCCTGACTGAGCTTGTAGACATAGATCGAATGTCCAATTCGCGCGATCGGCTTGAAATACTGGAAATAGCTGAAGGCATGGACGTCGGCGTTCCAGACTGGTGCCCATGTCTCGGGTGAAGGGTCGTAAAGCAGCCGGCGCAGTCCGTGAACCAAGGTCGCGCTGACCGCGTAGTAGCCGGGAACCAGGCGTTTTGCCGGTCCATCCAACCGCGGGAGTGGCAGTCCGGGCCTCATGGGTAGATCCGTGATCAAGCCGGGCTTGACCGGCGGCAAGAACCAGTCGAGTTTGTCTGCCGAATTGATACGCCCGAATATCGATGGATTGATCTGACCGAAGTACGCAAGTCCAAGGCGTTGCCCCGGCGCGTACTCGCGGCACCACGCGCGCAAGCCGACCAGGTCTTGGCCCCAATCGAGATTGCTGTCGACCAGGCGAACGGGCACACGATCCGGCCCGCCCGAAACCCAGTTGAAGTAGGCGAGATAGTGGGGGTGAATTCGCAGCGTCGAGGCGATTGTCAACGAGACCAAGATGACGATGATCGCCTGTCCTAACCGCTTCCGCGTCCCAGATAGCCCATCCACCCAGGCGGCGACGTTACCCGCCGCGATGAAAACGTAAGGAGCGATCGACAGGACGTACCGCAGGCCGAGATTGATGTCGGTGAGCAAACTCATGGAAAAGAGCACCACGATCGGAACTGTCCAGATGCAGATCTGATCGGTCCACGCTTCCCGAGTGCGGTGCTGGATCAATAGCAGGAGCAGTGAGAGCAGCACAAGTAACCAGGTCCCCTCGGGCACTTTGTAAAGCAACGCGGCAAGGTAGTAATACGACCAGCCCGTATTTCGCAGGATACCGTTGAGATAGACCCAGTATCCACCGACGCTCGTATCGCTGGAGATAGCCTCCTGCTCGGCCAGCGCGACATCGCCTTGCTGGAGGGCCTTATGGGCTCGACTCAGTCGGTTGGGAATTCCCTCGGCCTCGACTTTCTGCTCATCGAAGCCGAGCAGATAATGTTCGGGCAACGGCGCCGGAAACTTGGCCAGAAGGGTGCCGCGGAACCGATTCGCCCGAAACGGCCAGATGATGGCATAAAGTTGGTTCTGCGTGGCCGGCGCCTTGCGAATGCCCGAGGCGACGGGCTTCGTCAGTGTTCCGGATGCGAACTCGAACCTTCCCAGAGGTATGCCGACGCCCTCGAAACAATATCCGGCATCGATCACCAGAATGCTTATCGCCACGACCAGAAGGCCATGCGCGGCGCCCGCCAGAAAGCGGCGCAGGCTCTCGGTCCGCGGCGTCACCAGGACCAGCCGGACGAGCCAAAGGAACGGCCAGACCGCATAGAGCAAAAGCATACTGAACTTGGTGAGCTGCGCCAGGCCGAGCAGGACGCCGGCCGCCCCGGCCCTGCTCCAGGACGGGCTGCGCAGGTAGAGCCAGAAAACGAAGGTCGCAGCCACTCCCAGGGCTGTCGAGCCGACGTCGGTCGTGATCAGCCGGCAGTGGGCCAGGATGTTCGGGCAAAAGCCCCAGAGGCAGAGGCTCAGCAGCCCGCCCCGGCTGCCATGAAGCCGGCGAGACCAGTCAAAGACGACAAGCCCGCCGAGTATCGAGAACAAGGGCATGACCATGCGTGCCAGCCGGAACAGCTCGAAGTAATGCTGCCTGTTGTAATACGCAAAAGTCTGCGAAAACGTTGCCGGCGATGGCTCGATTGACCTCCAGCTCTCTTGCTCATAAACCGGCATGGTCACCGGGTTGGCCAGGCAAATCACCGGTAAGGCGGCAACCATCCTGACGAGCGGGGGGTTGTGGTGGTAAAGGCGGAACGTGCCCTTCTGCCAGTACGTCACTCCGGCGGGCAGGTGCACCACCTCATCAACCGTGGGGTTCTCCAGAACGAGGCTCTGCTCGGCGAGCGCCAGATGAATCAGCAGCAGCCCGGCGACCGCCAAGAATGTACCCACCCGCCCGCGGCGGTACGACGGTTCATAGCGGGAGACTGCGCTGGACCGGGCCGGTTCCTGCGAATCTGCTGTCCCTTGGATCTCGCTTTTTCGGAACGAGTTTGTCACTGCGGGGCGTCTTTTTCTCGGCAAGCTGCGGTCCCCGAAGCGTGGTTGACAGGGGAGTGTTGCAGACTCTCGCTCAAGCGGAATGACCCACCAAGTCACTGATTGATCGGAACGAGTCACGGAGATCGAAATAGAGTTTCTGGTAGATCAGGTACGACCTGTCGTAAAAGGCTTTGATCTTGGGGTCGACCACGGTCCTTTCGACGGTTCGGATCGTGGCGTCGCAGGCCTCCGGTACCGAGCGAAAGGCGCCGGTGCCCACCTGGGCCAGGAGCGCCGCACCAAAGGCCGGTCCTTCGCTGGAATTCAGAGTATGCACGTCGTCCCCATAAATGTCGGCCTGGATCTGGCGCCAGAGCGGATTGCGGGCACCGCCGCCCGAGAGACGAATCTGCTTGATGGCAACGCCCATCTCACGGATCAGCTCGAGGCTGTCGCGCATCGCGAAAGTGGCGCCTTCGAGCACCGCGCAGGATCAGGTGCGGCCGGCCGTGCCGAATGGTCAGCCCGATCCACCCCCCTTTGGCGTCGGGATCGAAGTGCGGGGTTCGTTCACCGGTCAAGTAGGGGAGGAAAAAGAGGCCCTCGGCACCCGGGCCCGCCAGTGCCGCCTCCGCGCTCAGGACGTAGTAAGGATCGACTCCCTGTTCCCTGGCCCTGGCGACCTCGGCCTTGCCCAGCTCGTTACGGAACCATTGAAAGCTGCCGCCGGCGGCAGAGTACAACGCCCATCACGTGCCAGGCGCCCGGCACCGCGTGGCAGCCGCGCTGTAGGCGGCCAAGTGGGTCGAATCCCGGCTTGTCGGCGTGCGCGAAAACCACGCCCGATGTCCCCATCGTCGCCGAGACCACCCCCTGGCGGACGATTCCGTTGCCCACCGCTCCGGCCGGCTGATCCCCTCCTCCACCGACCACGGGTGTCCCCTTGGGAACCCCGGTCGCATTGCAGCCGGTCTCACTCACAACGCTGGAGACTTCGGGGCTTTCGTAACAGGGCGGCAAGAGCCAGGGTCGATCTGGAGCTTGCCCAGCAGCTCGTGACTCCAGCGCCGGTTGACGACATCCAGCAACAACGTGCCGGAGGCGTCGCTCACCTCGGTTGCGAACGTGCCGGTGAGCCGGTAACGAATATAATCCTTGGGAAGCAGCACCTGGCGCACCCGATCCCAGTTCGCCGGCTCGACCCTGCGGACCCAGAGCAGCTTGGGCGCGGTGAAGCCCGTGAGCGCCGGGTTGGCCACCAGCCTCACCAGCGCCTCGCGGCCTCCGGCTTTGGCTTCGATCTCGCGGCAATCGGCCGCGGTGCGCTGATCATTCCACAAGAGCGCCGGTCGGATCACATGGCCGGCCTGGTCAAGCAAGACAGAGCCATGCATTTGCCCGCTCAGGCCAATCCCCTGAACGTCTGCCGGGGCAAAAGTTCCCTCGGCCAGAACCGACCGCAGAGTCTGAACCGTCGCATTCCACCAGAGCTCGGGATCCTGCTCGGACCAGCCGGGGCTGGGGTGCGAGCAGGGATACTCGGCCAGGGCCGACGCCAGGATCGTCCCGCGATCGTCAATGGCGAGCGTTTTGGTTCCCGATGTGCCGATATCGATGCCCAGAGTCACGCTCACTTCTTGATCTCCCGGCGCTCTGCGCAGCGCAAGACGCGAGGCTTCACTTCCACCGGAAGCCGGCGGGCCTCGGCCTCGAACGCTTCCACGGCAACGGTGTTGAACGTAAACATGTCATAATGATGGGGCACGAGGTAGCGCGGCCGGACCCTCGCGGCGAAATCCACTGCCTCGGCCGCGGTCATGTTGCCCGGCACGCCTCGCGCCGGGTCCCTGCCGTTGATCGGCAAAAAGAGCACGTCGTACGGATCTCGTCCCAGCTCTTCGGCAAGCCCGTCATAAGCCAGGCTATCACCACTATGATACAGCCTGAACCCCTGGGTCTCGATGACGTACCCCAGATAAAGATGGCGGCCGTTTTCATCAAGATCGATCTGCTCATGTGCCGCGGGAACGGCACGAACACGAAACCCCGCACGCTGGATCGATTCGCCCGAGTCAAGTCCCGTGCAGCGATCCGAGGTCAGACCGATCCCCTCGGCATGGTCGAGCAAGCTTTCCGGCAGTACAAGCCGTGCGCTGGGCGACGCCGTCAGCAGCTCGCCGACGGTCTCCGGGTCGAGGTGATCGGAGTGCTTGTGCGAAACCAGGACGAGGTCGACTGCTTTCAGGTCGGCTCCGCGCAGCGGAGCGCGGGTCATTCGGATGTGGGGGCGCGGAGTGCCCTCGTACTTCCGGGTAAGATGCTCGGAGAGGTAGGGGTCGATCACGAGGATTCCGCCGTCGGTCTTGATGAGAAACCCGCTCTGGCCCAGCCACCAGAGCGCCAGAGACCCCGGAAACGGGTGCGTGTCGAGAATCTCCGCAATCAAGTCCGGACCCTGGCGAAAAGGCTCGATCATGGTAGTTCGCGGTCCTGAAGGCTAAAATCACCGGGGGGTGGAAGGAACGACAGATTCTCATCCTCCTCGTGAATGGCCCGCACATCGTGGGACGATTTACAGGAATTCTACCGCGCAAGGACGATCGTTGGGGGCCCATCCTCGCTGTACAACAGCCCGACGCCAAGATTTCCGGCTGGCCTCGCCAATACAACGGGCTCAAGAGTTCTCGGTCAGTCAGGAAGGAGTAATATCGATGCCCGAAGCCCCATGGATCCCTTTGTTTTTCTTGAGTTTCCTGCTGCTGATTTGCCTGGGCGATTCGCTTGCTGGAGAGAGTCAAACGAACGATTTCCGACAGGTCCCACTACCGTCCGACTTACTTGCGACAGGGGCCAGCCTCTCTGTCGCGGCTCGAACCAGCTTTCTGGAAGGACCTGCGGTCGATCACCGTGGGGAGCTCTACTTTAGCGACCTGATTGGAAACCGAATTTATCGGCTGTCGCCCGGCGGCAGCATCCATGTCTTTCGCGAGGACAGCGGCCGAACTAATGGGAACACCTTCGACGCCCAGGGCCGGCTGGTCAGTTGCGAAGGGGCGGAGCAAGGACCGGGGGGGCGAAGGCGGGTCGTACGGACCGACTTGAAGACTGGGGTCATCGAGGTTCTGACCGAGCGGTTCGACGGCAAGCGATACAACAGCCCAAATGACGTGTGCGTCGACACCCGGGGCCGGATCTGGTTCACCGACCCTTACTATGGTGAGGACCGCCAGACTCTTGAGCAGGATGCTGAAGCCGTTTACAGGATCGACCCCGACGGCGCGGTTGTAAGAGTGCTGGGCCAGCCGGCAATCGAACGACCCAACGGCCTGGCGGTCACTTCCGACGACCGCACCTTATACGTGATCGACAGCAACTCCCGTTTGGGAGGGAACCGAAAGATCTGGGCGTTCGACGTGGCGGAAGACGGCTCGGTTGGCCGACAGCGCCTGGTCTTCGACTTCGGGAAGGGCCGCGGAGGCGACGGCATGCGGCTCGACACTCGAGGCAACCTCTGGGTCGCCGCCGGCATTGCGATCCCTCGCAATAAAGGTGAAGACACTAGTGTACCGCCCGGAGTCTACATCATCACACCCGAAGGCAAGCTCGTGGGCCGCATACCCATCCCGGAGGATGTCATCACAAACCTGGCGTTTGGAGGCCCGCGACGCAACATACTCTACGTGACGGCGGGCAAGTCGATCTTCACCATCCCGCTGAGCGTTTCAGGATATGCTCTGGAAACCGTTACTGTTCCGTAACAACTCCGTAGGGAGAAGCAAGCTCGAGGAATATCGGCGGAACGATCCTTTGTTGGTTCATCGCTCCAACTCCCTCCGAACGATACGTGCTCCCTCCACCAAGGCCTTGGACTTCGCCACCGCGATATGGCGGGCGGTCTGCGAAAAGCCGCAATCAGGCGTGACGGAAACGCGCTCGGGCGGTACATGCTCCAGAACGACCCTGATCCGCGAGGCCACCAGCTCCGCCGGTTCGATCCAAGTGTTCTTGACATCGACAAGACCCACGGCGACGTCCATTGTGTCGGGCAGCTCGGCCAGCAACTTGATCTCGGCCAGCTCGCGGCTGGCGAACTCGAGGGCGAGCTGATTCACGGCGACCCGGCCGATGTGGGGAAAGAGTGGTCGGTACGAGCGGTGCCCCACCGCGCGACCTCGGTAATTCCCAAAGCACATGTGCATGCTAATGTAAGCGTCGACGCCGGCAACGGTGCGCGCGACCACGTCGAGAAAATGGTCTGGCTCGTCGGGATGGCAGGAGAAGCTGGGCTCGTCAAGCTGAATGAAATCGACGCCCGCCGCCACGAGGGCCTTGAGCTCGGCATGGACGATGGGAATCAGGGCTTCGGTCACGGCGTTGCGATCAGGGTAAACTTCGCCTCCGTCGATTCGGCCGGCCAGCGTGAAGGGCCCGGGAACGGGCATCTTGACCGGCCCAAGGGCGTATTCCCTTAGCCGGTGGTATTCGTTGACGGTTCCCAGTCCTTCGGGGGCGGAGAGCGGCTCGACGCAGCGGTACTTCTCACGCTGGTCGTGCGCGGGGGCACCCCAGTGGCGGGCGCGGCGGACCAGCTTGAGGCCACCCAGGTACTCGTAAAAGCCGAGATTGAAATCGACTCGCTGCATCTCGCCATCGGAGATGCGATCAAGCCCCGCCCGCAACTGGTCGTCAACGGCCAGGCGGACGGCATCGCGAACCGCTTCTTCCCGATCGACCGGGCCGAAAAGTTCGGGATGCGTGCCCACATCGCCGATGAATTTATCATACCAGCCCGGAAATGACCAGCTTCCAATGATCGTGGCCGCAAGCGGGGGATTCGTCATTGCAGGGCTCCTTGGGCGGTTTTGCGGATAGCTCACTTGCTCGAATCTAATGGCACCCGTGCGCACACTAGTATGACAGGCAGGCTGACAACTGTTGGAAAAGAACATCGAAAGAGGAAATTGCAAGAGTGCACGCTTTATCTTGAAGCCTTTCCGCTTATAATTTAGACAGATCTCACTTCGCGTCGGGGTCGAAAAGATAATCAGGGAGATCAGTGCGGACTCCCTCCTCCATCCTCTCTCCGGAGGCCAAGCAATGAACCGAGCTTGCTATTTCAAGATCATCGTTCTCGGTCTTACACTTGTAGGAGTTTCGTTAGAGACGCGGACATACGCATGGGGATCTCCGGGGACGCACGTGTCTCGATTGAGCCAGGATGACCGGGCCGAACTGCTGCGTTATGCGAACGACACCTGGCGTTCGTTCGAGCGGCTCACGCTACCTAGTGGCCTGCCAGCCGACAGTTTGCCGCGCGACGGCGTGGGGTGGGGCAATCCGTCGAGTTTGACGACCCCGACCGACATCGCCGCGTACCTCTGGAGCGTGCTGGCCGCGGAACGATTGAAGCTGATCAGCCCCGAGGAATGTCGGTCGCGGTTGCTGCGCACCTTGTCGACACTGGCGAGCATGGAGCGACACAACGGCTTTTATCTTAACGACCTCGACCCCCGAACCGGCGCCACCTTGAAGATCTCGCCCTTCGACGCCAGCCCCCGCCGGCGGCTGGTTTCGTCCGTCGACAATGCCTGGCTTGCGACCGCCTTGGTGATGATTAACAATCTCCAGCCCGCACTCCGGTCCGAAGTCGCCAAGCTCTTGGATCATATGGACTTCCGCTTCTTTTTCGACCCCTATAATTCGGTCGACCCGATCAATCACCCCGGCCATCTCCATGTCGGCTACTGGATCGATGACCATACCTTCTATGGTCATTACGGAATGCTCAATTCAGAAGCACGGATCGCCAGTTATCTGGGTATCGCCCGTCGCCAACTTCCGCCCGAGCACTATTACCAGCTTTACCGAACACTCCCCGAATCGCTGGGACCTCAGGAACAGAAACCGCACGGCCAGATCCGCGAATACATGGGAGTCAAGGTCTACGAGGGTTCCTACTCCTATCGGGGAATGCGCGATCGCACCGTCCTGGGGCGGCAGCATGTTCGAGGCGCTCATGGTCACGCTGTTCGTACCTGAGGGCGTCTCGGGCGCCGCGAAGCTGGGCAGTCAATCATCCTCTCTATGTCAAGTCTCAGATCGAACACGGGCTGGAGGAGGCACGTTACGGCTTCTGGGGGTTCTCTCCGGCGGCCAGCCCCTTTGGGGGCTATGAGGTCTACGGAGTGAAGGCCCTGGGGACCAATCCCATGGGTTATTTTTCGTACGAGCTCGGCGGCCCGATCAATCACGAATTGCCCAAGAACCCCGGCGGTAATAACAAACACGGCATCGTCACGCCGCACGCGTCATTCCTTGCGCTGCGACTTCGCTCCACGCGAGGCGCTTGCCAATCTACGTGCCCTCACGACGCGGTTCCCCATCTACAGCCAGCTCGGATTCCATGATTCCGTGGATGTATCGGGAGGTGTCGTCGCCGGATGCATCCTGGCGATTGATCAAGGCATGATCATGGCTGCGATCGCCAACGAGCTGGCTGACGACGCCATGCAGCATGCCTTCAGCGACGGTCCCATCGAAACCACGCTTCGCCCCTTGCTGGCAATGGAGGAGTTTTCCGCTGGACCCATTGGTCCGATCGCTGGCGGCAGGACCACTCTGGGCATTCTCGACGATCTGAAAACCAGATCGAAGTGAGGGAAGCTCAAGTCCAAGCCAAGGACGGGTTCTTGGCGGACTAGAACGCGCCGCTGCGTGATCGGGGAGTACACACGCATCGGTGCTCTTCTGCTCACGCCGTCGGGATGGCGGCCACCTCGCCCAGACCCAGCTCGTCTATAGCCTCTGCCTTCAGGACGTGTTTGCGCACCTTCCCCGTGACGGTGCGGGGAAGCGATTCCACGATGGCGATGTGCTGAGGAATCTTGAAGTGAGTGATCCGGCCTTTGCAGTAGTTCAGAATGGACTCGGGCGACACCGCCGCCCCGGCGCGAGGGACGATCCAGGCGGCCACGATCTCGCCGAATTTCGCATCGGGCAAGCCGACCACGGCGATTTCCGCGACGTCGGGATGATGATGCAGGAACTCCTCAACCTCGGCGGGATGGATCTTCTCGCCGCCGCGGTTGATCTGTTCTTTGCAGCGGCCGACTATGCGGTAGTTGCCGTCGTCGCGGCGGCGGGCCAGGTCGCCGGTGTAGAGCCAGCCTTCGCGATCGATGGCACGCTCCGTGGCCGCGGGGTTCTGGTAATATCCGGCCATCACGTCGTGCCCGCGTGCGGCTAGCTCACCGGGCTCGTCCGGCGGAGATTCGATTCGGGTTACCGAGTCTACTAATTTTACCTCGACTCCGGGTATTGGCCGGCCGACAGTCCCGCAGCGAACGTCGATGGGGTCGTCCGCCGAGGTGAAGGTGATGATCGGCGAGGCCTCGGTCTGGCCGTAGCCGATGCAGATCTCACGCGCTCCCATCACGTTGACTACCTTCTCCATCAGCGGCACCGGACAAGGCGCCCCCGACATGATACCGGTTCGTAAGCTGGACAGATTGCGTGCGGCGAAGTCGGCATGCTCGAGCATCCGCACGAACATTGTAGGCACGCCGTAAATCGATGTGCATTGCTCGTCCTGAATTGCAGCGAGGGTGGCGCCCGGGTCGAACGCCGGAGCGGGAACGACGATCGCCGCGCCGTAGACCGCGCAGACCAGGTTGCCCAGCACACAGCCGAAGCAGTGATAGAATGGCACGGGAACACAGACCCGGTCTGCCGCCGTATACCGCAGCCGCTGGCCCACGTAAAAGGCGTTCATCAGCAGGTTCGCATGGGTGAGCATCGCCCCCTTGGGCAACCCTGTCGTGCCGGAGGTAAACTGCAGGTTGACGACATCGCCGGCGGCCAGTTGCTTCTGCCGGCAGCCCAGTTCTTGGACGGGGCAGGTCGGCCCTGTTTCCAGATCGTCCCAGGTCAACCAGCCCGGTCCAGGTCGGTCGCCCAGGGCCACCAGTCGTCTGAGGCGGGGAAGCCGTTCCGAAGACCAGTGCACGATCGCTCGCCTCGGCAGCAGCGGGACAGACGGAATGAACCATGCCGACGAAATCAGAGCTCTTGAAGGCATTCCCCACCACCAGTGTCGTCACGTCGGCCATCCGCAGGGCGTCCTCCAGCTCGAAGAGCCGGTAGGCCGGGTTGACGTTGACCAAGACTGCACCCAGGCGTGCGGCCGCGAACTGCGTCACAACCCACTCCGGCGCGTTCATTGACCAGATTCCCACGTGCTCGCCCCGCGCAACTCCCAGCGCCAACAGTGCCCGGGCGACTCGCTCGACTCGTCGTCCCAGCTCGCTCCATGACCACCGCAGCTTCAGTCGGGGAAAAACCAGGGCATCGCGATCCGGATGGGCCGATACCGTATGGTCGAGAATATCGCCGATCGTCAGGCCGGCCACCCAGGGAAGCGGTGCATGGTTGGGGATGGGCATTGCTCACCTCCAGGCGTGGGTCTTTCTGTGCGCACCTGTCCGGCCGCGGACATCATATCGTCCTCACGGATGCGTCTCCACCCATCGCGGCGGCCGCTTTTCGATGAATGCGTGAATACCCTCCTGAGCCTCCTCGGAGACACGAATCGCTGCGCTCACGGCGGCAGCCCCGCGCAGGCTTCTGGGCCGACCCTGAGTCTCGTCGAGCAACCGCTTGATGGCGGCGACCGCCTGGGGTGCGGATGGAATCATGTCCTTGCCCACGCCGACGGCCTCGGCAAGGCAGCGATCCGCCGTGGTAACCTGGTTGATCAAGCCCCAGTGATACGCCTGTGTAGACATGATCAGCTTACCGGTCAAGAGCAATTGCCGCGCGCGGCGGTCGCCGATCAGCCGGGTCAGGTCGTACATGACCACCGCTGGAACGAGTCCCCGAATCACCTCGGGATAGCCAATCCGCGCGGCCTCGGAGGCGACAGCAAAGTCGCAGGCGGCCATCAGCCCGGCTCCGCCCGCCAGGGCATCGCCGTTGAGCGCCGCGATTGTCGGCTTGGGTAGCGTGTGCAGCTTCTGAACCAGGTCGGCATATTCCTGGAGAGTGGCCACGGCGTTTTGTTCCGCTTCGGAGCCGTTGCGCTGCAGGGCGGCTTCTTTCAGGTCCATGCCCGAGCAGAAGACCGAGCCCGATCCTGTCAATACGACCGCACGCACCCTGGGATCGTGACCGGACTGGTCAAGCTGATCTGCAAGCTCGTTCATTAGAGCCCGGGAAAGGGCGTTGCGGCGATCGGGACGGTCAAGCGTGAGAATGGCGATAGGACCGTCGTCCATTCGCTTCACCAGAGAATCCTTCATTGCATTGTCTCCTCGGTTTGGCCGCATGGCTCGCTTTCAGGTGCCGGCAGACGTAATTCCAAAAGGGCCACGCCGAGCGCCTTGCCCTGGGTGTCCAGCCGTAGCGATCGGCTGGCGCCGCCGGCGAGGGCTTTCTCGATCACGAAGTTAAACGCCCGCAAATGGGGCACTTCGTACTGACGGACTTTGCCGATCTGAAGAGGACGAAGATAAGCAGCGACCACCGTCTCGGTGAGATGAGTGCGCAACCAATGAAAGCTCGCCTCATCGTTGGCGACCACGCCTATGTTCGCGCTGTTTCCCTTGTCGCCGCTGCGGGCGTGCGCGAGATCGCCCAGCCTGACCATTCGCTTTTGCTCATCCATTGTAGACAATTCACACCTTTATTATCAAAGATCCGATTACCCTTTGATCAAGTCCGAGCTCCATTCCGCAGCGGTGCCCAGCTTGACGGCCGGTTCGATCATCGACCTGGGGACCAGAGTCGGCCAGTAACCGAATGCCGGACGAGGCGAGGGGCGGCCAGAGGCGTAGCCGGCGATCCCGGGAGGGCCGGAGGTGACCAGCGGTGCTAGCTCGCGGCAAAACCGCTCGACCGCGGCACGATTCGCATCACGCACCGTGACGCGGAGGATCACCTCCCAGGGACTCTCGCGTGGCGGGCAGACGCCCGGTACCACATCGCCTGCGCCGAAGCACTCCACGAGCGAGTCGGCGAACGTGAAGCCCGAGCGGCGAAGGCGTTCAAGCAGCATGGCCCCGGCCGCGCGCGCTTTTTCTCGGCATCGCGGCCGACAACGGCAAGCATGCCGCTGGAAGTCCAGCCATCGCGGTAGATGATGGCAAGCTTGAGACGGTCCGAAGGAGGCCTGCCGGTCGCATCCCGGACGGCAACACGGTCCTGCCCGGTCTCGGTTAACCGCACCGTGGTGAAATCGACGTCCACATCGGGCGTGCGATAGCGCGCCGGGTCATCGATCTCGTAGAGCAGTTGCTCGGTGACTGTCCCCACGCTGACCAGTCCCCCGGTTCCCGCGGGCTTGGTGATCACCGACGAGCCGTCGGCCGCGACCTCGGCGATGGGATAGCCGATGCCCGCAAGGTCGGGAAGCCGGTCCCACTCGTGCCAGAGGCCGCCGGTTACCTGAGCCCCGCATTCGATGAGGTGCCCGGCCGCGCTGGCTCCGGCCAGGCGGTCCCAATCGTCCCACTCCCAGTCATGATAGGCCGCCGCGGGACCAAGTGTCAGCGCGGCGTCAGCGACTCTACCGGTCAGTACGATCCGGGCGCCGTCGTCCAAGGCGTCGGCGATCGGCCGCGCCCCGAGATACACATTGGCGCTCTGAAGTCGATCCGCGACCAGGGACAGTGACTCGCCTGTCTCCAAGTGATCCAGCGCAACGCCCGAATTGAGCCATTCAGGAATCCGCTCCAGCACGTCATCGCCGGTGACGATGCTGATCACGAATTCCTCCAACCCGGCTCGATCGAGCAGCTTGCCGCAAGCGACGGCGCACGATCGCGGGTTAAGCCCCCCCGCGTTGGTGACAATCCGTAACGACTCTTGCTGCTGAAGAATGGGAATCAACCCGGCCAGCACATTGGGAAAGTCCGAGACGAATCCCGCTGTCTGGTCTTTGGCCCGCTGGTAACTGAGAATCGCCAGGGTCAGCTCGGCAAGATACTCAAGCGTCAGCACGTCGAGTTTGCCGTCCCTGGCCAGCAGATGAGGAGCGTCCTGGTTGTCGCCCCAGAAGCCCGCACCGTTGCCGATCCTGATCGGTGCTCGATTCGGCGCTGCCATGGGGTTGCTCCGTGATTTGCTTATGGAGAGTGAGTTGCTGGCAACCCTCTCAGACCTGGAATACGCCCGTTGTAATGGGTTGGACGTCGCGGCAGCGAGTGGCGACATCGAAGGCCTGGATCAATACCTCGCGGGTTCGCGCTGGCTCGATGATCGCGTCGATCCAGAGCCGGGCGGCGGCGTGACGGATGTCGGTTTCGCGGTCGTACCGCTGTCGCAGCTCGTCGGTGAGTCGGTCGAGCTCGACCTGGTCGATCGTCTTTGCCCTGACGCTTCAAGGTCGCCGCGTTCACGTCCAGCATGGTCCGGGCCGCTTGCTCGAGCGCCCATGACGGCGTAGCGAGCGCCGGGCCAGGCGAACAGGAATCGGGGGTCGAAGGCCTTGCCGCAAAGGGCATAATGTCCCGCGCCAAACGAGTGTCCCACGATGAGAGTGATCTTGGGCACGGTGCTGTTGCTGACGGCGCTGACGAGCTTGGCGCCGCGGCGAATGATGCCGCTGCGCTCGGCGTCCCGGCCGACATCAAAGCCATTAACGTCCTGGATGAAAAGAATGGGCAGACGACTCTGGTTGCACTCAAGCACGAACCGCGCGGCCTTGTCCGCGCTGTCGGCGTAGATCACGCCGCCGAACTGCCAAGGGCCACCCTCGACGCGGAACCGCAGCCGCTGATTGGCGACCACGCCCAGCGGCATGCCGCCGAGGTGGCCCAGGCCGCAGACAATCGTCTTGCCATACTCAGCGCGGAATTCTTCGAATGGGCCGCCATCGAGCACGCAGGCCAGCAGGTCGCGAACGTCGTACTGGGCGGAGGTCTCCGTGCGCACAACGTGGTAAAGATCCTGTTGAGACCGCAAGGGTGGCACGGGCGAGCCGGCGGCAACTGGGGACTCGGGGTCGGCGGGCAGCATGGCAAGCAGGCGTCTCAGGCGGGCCAGGCAGGAGTCGTCATCAGGTTCGCGATAGTCAATCGTGCCGCTGAAAGCGGCGTGCACATGCGCGCCGCCGAGCTCCTCGTGCGAGATGCTCTGGCCGATGGCGGCCTTGACCAGCGACGGGCCCGCGAGATAAAGGCCGGAACCTTCGGTCATCAGCACGGTATCGCACAGCACCGGCAGATAGGCGCCGCCGGCAACGCAGTTGCCCATGATCGCGGCATACTGGGGAATCCCCTCGCCGAGAGGACGGCATTGTTGCGAAAGATCCGGCCGAAATCGTCGTCATCAGGAAAGACCTCGTCCTGCATCGGCAGGAAAACGCCCGATGAGTCAACCAAGTAAATTAGCGGCAAGTGACTGGTCGCGGCGATCGCCTGCGCCCGCAGTATCTTTTTTATGGTAAGCGGAAAGCATGCACCGGCCTTCACGGTCGCATCGTTGGCAACCACCATGACCCGCCTGCCGTGGACTGAACCAATCACGGTCAGCACGCCCGCCGCCGGCACCCCACCCCACTCGGCGTACATCTCGTAACCGGCCCAAAGGCCAAGCTCGAGCGTCGGAGCGTCTTGGTCAAGCAAAACCGCGATTCGCTCGCGGGCCGTTTTGCGACCCTTCTCGTGCTGGCGCGCGATGGCGTCGTGCCCGCCGCCGAGACGCAGTATCAGCTTCCTGCGCGAGCGTCTCCGACGCCTGCGCGAGCAAGAGCGGCGGTTCCTGATTCTTGAGCTCGGGCGACATTTCGGTGCGGGTCACGGGAGGACTCGACGAAAGGTAGGGTGGGTGAAACCCACCATCTTACATATCTATTGGTAAAAATAGCGGTGGGTTTTACGCACCGTACGCATTCCGCTCAGTGCAGCCGGGGGTCGGTCGCCGCGATGATGGCACTGACGGCTTGCTGGTTGAAGCCCTTGTACCCCTCGCGGCGCTCCAGGTTTTCGAGATGGCTGCCGATGGCACCCTCGGACAGAAAGCGTGCATGTTGCGTCGCGTCGATCCACCCCAGTTCGAGTGCCCTGTCGGCTCGATGCCGAGCGACGGGCCACCGTTCGCCCGCTGTGAATGCCTGACGCAAGAATGGGAAATCGGAGAATGGAGCCATCGTGTCGATGCCGGCCTCGGTCTTCAGGCCCGCACGAAGTGCGTCGAAGTCGAACTGGGCCTCGAGATGATGCATTCCGGCATCGAGAATGGACTCGCCGTGCAGCGCGACCCAGAGCCCGACTGTTCCTGGCCGGGGTAGGTCGGCGAGGGCCTGATGAGCGAAATCCTGAGCGGCCTCATCGGCGGCCAGGTCCAGGTCAGCAAAGATCACGATTCCGGTCGTTGGATGCTCAAGCACCTGGGCTCCCCATCCGGCCTGGGCCCCCGCGTGAAACCGTTCGCGAAGCTGAAACCCGAGGGTGGTGAACATCCCGATCACCCGGGGAAAGTACCGGCGGGAGCAGCGGAAAGTATGGTGGTCGTGATTGGCCCAGCCCAATCCCAGTCGATCCTGGCGGGATTTCTGAACTTGGGCCGCGCGGTTCGCGACTGCCAGAACTCACGCTCGACCTCGAAGACCAAGTGGCAGGCCAGATCACGCGAACCCGCCAGGTCGATCACCCTGTGCAGTGTGGACTCGGCCACGTCGAATCCTTCTGCGTCGTCGTCGAACCGACGGCGTCTCGCCAACCAGACATCGCGCGCGGCCAGGGCGTCACGGGCGGCGTGCGGACGCATCCGGCCCTCACGCGCAAGCTCACCGGGAAACGGCTCGAACCCGAGGTAGCCCCGGCGCTCGACCACCATCAGATCGGTCCCGTTGCCGCTCACCCGAGCGGTCCGATACGGACCCTGAGGGTAGCCCAGAATCTCCAGTCCCAGGTCGTGAGCCCGAGAAAACGCGGCGATCGATTCCACCTTGATGGCCAGGGCAAGAACGCTCTCAACCCCGTTCTCGTCGCAGCCGCCCGAGGACGGAACCAGCGCCAGGCGCGGAAAAATTCCTCCCGGATGGGCATGGACCGGGACCCCGACCGCGTATCCTGTCGGCTGCCGCTGGTACCCTATATCCGCCATCGTCCTCGTCAGTTCGCCTGAACCCGAGACAACCATGTGATCGACCCAGACCTTTAAGGGCGTGCCGGTCTCTCGGATCATCCGACCGGCGAGATCGGCGGCGAACTGGTTCCCCTCGAGCCCCCGGTCGATCAACCGATCGAGGAACATTTCGGTCCGCGGCCAGCGCTTCCAGTCAAATCGCGTCGAATCAGGCGGAGCCACCGCAACAGACATGGATGCTCTCCTTTGCAAGATGCTCCCTGGTTTTGCCATCCCGCCATCAGACGATCGCCTGCGCGATGTCGTCCGGCTCGGCAATATCGTCCTGCTGCACGGTCAAAGAAGTCTCGACGTCCGACTCGGCTACAACCTCGGGGCGACACGACTGCGACTCGGACGTGGCAGCGGCCAGGGCGGCGGCGAAGAGTTCCAGACCAATCTCGACCTGGCGGCCGGTCAGGCAGAGCGGAGGACAGAACCGAACCGTGCTCGGGCCGCAGGGAAGCAACAGGAGACCGCGGTGAAAGGCCAGGTCGACGATCCGATCGCGCAGCAAGGGCGCCGGGTTCTCCGAATTGTCCTGCACCTCCAAGCCGATCATCAGCCCTTTACCCCGAACCTCGCGAACGCATGAAAAGCGACGTCCCACGTCTAGCAGCCCGGCGTGAAGCTGGGCCCCGCGGACCTCGGCATTGGCCCGGTATCGCCGTGCGATCAAGCGCAAGGTCTCCAGCGCCGCCATGCAGGCCACAGGGTTTCCACCGAAAGTCGACGCATGACTGCCGCTGGGCCAGTCCATCACTGAGGCCCGCGCCACGATCGCACCCAGGGGCAGTCCGTTGGCAATACCCTTGGCCAGACACATGATGTCGCCTTCCACACCCCAATGCTCGCACGCAAAGTTCTTGCCAGTCCGGCCAAATCCGCTCTGCACCTCGTCGAGCACCAGCAGCACTCCGTGCTCGTTGCAGATCTGCCGCAGGCCGGGCAGGAAATCGTCAGGCGGCACAATGTAGCCACCTTCACCTTGGATCGGTTCAACGAAAATCGCCGCTAGCTCATCCGCAGGACACACCGTGCGCAGCAAGGCGTGCACGCTGTCGAGATCGCCATAGCGGGCGTGGTGGATCTCCGGAACCAAAGGCGAAAAGCCTCGCCGCTGCATTGTCTTGGAACCGGAAAGCGACATTGCCCCGTAGGTCCGCCCATGAAACGCACCCAGAAAGGCTAAGGCACGATTCCTACCGGTGTGCCGCCGCGCCAGCTTCAGGGCGGCCTCGATCGCTTCTGCCCCGCTGTTGGTGAAGAAGACGCGCTTCGGGTCCGGCCCCGGTGCCAGCTTCGACAGTTGCTCGGCAAGTCGAACCTGGGGAGCATAGTAAAAATCGGTCCCGGACATGTGGATCAGCCGCCGGCTTTGCCGCTCGATGGCCGCCACCACCCGGGGATGAGAGTGCCCCACGTTGGTGACCGCAATTCCGGCGGTGAAGTCGAGGAACCGGTTGCGGTCCATATCCTCGATCATCGCCCCGCGCGCGGCGAACCACGAGCGGGTAAACCCTCGTGTACGAGGGCGACATCACGCGGTGATCTCGTTCCAGCCAGGCAGCGCTCCGAGGTCCCGGCAAGGGGCCCAGAATTCGAGGCTCGTCGCGATAGAGCGGGACCATGAGGGTGAAACTCCTTTTTCTTTTATTGTGTGATAGATCGCCACCGAATATCAAATCCCTCTGAAAAAAAGAGACGCCTGCTTGAACTCGTAATTCTCGAGAACGAACCTTACAATCAAGAACTCCGTATTTCGTGCTCCCCGCTCGGGCTCGCGTCGGGTAGGAGTCTGTGCGCCCCGATCCCATCACTGGGCATGCGGCAGGTTCACCCGGATGAGTGTTCCGATCTTTATGGTCCTCAGGGCTGCGCCCGTGGGGCAAGTTCCCATTGACACTCCGTCGCCCCAACACGCAGCTCCGGGTCTGCCAAGCCGGGTCCTCCTCTCCCCCAGGGCCGCGGTTCTGCTGGCCATCGCGTTCGGTCTCTGCGGCGGCTATCTCGATTTGTCATTCATGCTCTTCAGGAAATTCTGTTGGGACCAAGAGGGGTTTGTTCGAAGCGGAAGGGATTTCCCGTGGACCGTCCCGGTCGCCCACGCGGTTCTGTTGCTGATTCCGGGCGCGGCCATCGCCGCCGTAAGCCGGCTTCGGCCAAGTTTCGTCTCGATGCGCGCGGCGTCGTGGGTGTTGGGGGTGCTCGCCATCTGGGCGGCCCTGCTCCGGCTGCCGCTCTACGGGGCCTGCACCCTGCTCCTTGCCGCCGGGCTTGGTCGGCCGATCAGCCACGCGGTCGCGAGCCGTCGCTGGCACCCGCGGACGGTTCGCTATGTGATTGCGGGGCTACTCGGCCTGCTGGTTGTCCTGGCGGCTCTCTCATCAGGCCGGCAGGCGATCCGCGAACACCTCGCGGTGGCTGGATTGCCGCCACCTCCGCCGGGTGCCCGTAACGTCGTGCTGATCGTCTGGGACACGGTGCCGCGCTTACAACCTGAGCCCCTACGGCTATGCGCGGAACACCACTCCCAACCTGGCGAGGCTGCGCGCGAGGGCGTCTTGTATAACCTCGCCCTAGCGCCAGCCCCGTGGACCTACCCCTCGCATAGCTGCTTCTTCACTGGCCAGTGGCCTTTCAAGCTCAATTCCCAGTGGAGGTTTCCGCTTGATGCTCCAGATCCGACCCTGGCGGAGTTCCTGGCCGGAAGGGGCTATCAGACAGCGGGATTCGCGGCGAATACCACCTACTGCAGTTACGAGACCGGATTGGACCGCGGCTTCGCCCATTACGAGGACTTCCCCCTGACTTTGCGGTCCCTCCTCGGTCGCACAGTACCTGGGACGCGGATCCTGATGAGCATCCTTTTTCGCGGCCGCTATCATCACATGAAGTGGATCGGCCTCCAATCCCGCGGTGCGCACGGGACCACCGAAGCCTTCCTCGGCTGGCTACGCCACCGGCAGCCCGATCGTCCCTTCTTCGCCTTTCTGAACTATTTCGACGCCCACGGCCCCTACGTACCCCCGCCGGGATATGAGGGACGCTTCGGGATCCGGCCCAAGCCTCCACGGGATTATGAGTTTCTGTTCAGTATAATGGGTATGGAGAGTAGCTCGATGCGGAAACGGGACATCCTGCTGGCCCGCGACTGCTACGACGATTGCATCGCTTTCCTCGATGAACAACTTGGGCGGTTGCTCGACCAGCTACAGCGAGGGGGACTCCTAGACAACACAGTGGTGATCATCACGTCGGACCACGGAGAAGCCTTCGGCGATCATGGCCACTTCGGCCACGGCCCCGGCGTCTACCTCGAGGAGGTCGGCGTCCCGCTGGTGATCCTCGCCCCGGGCGCCCCGGCGGGCCGAGTGGTGGAGAGTCCTGTCAGCCTGCGCGACCTGCCTGCAACCGTAGTCGACTTGCTGGCGCTTTCGGCGGGCTCGCCGTTCCCAGGCCACTCATTGGCGGCCTACTGGCAATCGGCGCCCGGCAAAGTGCCACAGGGGATCACCACCCCAGCCCTCTCAGAGGAGATCGACGCGACCGAGTTCCAACCTGAGCGTGGGAGCGGCCGCGGGCAGATCCGGTTCCGAATGTCCCTGGTGGCCCGGGGCCATCATTACCTTCGGGATGCCATGGGGACCGAAGCGCTCTACGATCTGAGCAGAGATCCGTTTGAGCGGGTCAACCTGGTGGGCTCTTCATATGACAACCAAGCTCTGGGAGTCTTTCGGAAAATGCTCCTCGAGGCGCTGACCGATAACCCAGGTTCGATCGAGGTGGAGAAGGCCTACCTGGAGGCTTACAAGCAGACACTCAGAGCCCTCATCCCGGACAGCTCCCTGGGGCGAGTCGCCGCCGGCCATTGAATCGCCATCGACCTTATCGCAGGACCTGCCCATGCCTCCGCGCCCCCCGACGAACTGTCCCTACAAGGAGGTCACGCTCCAGCAGCTCCGCAGCTTCTGCGAGACCGTCCTCCGCGGCAGCTTCACCGCCGCCGCCGCCGCCCTCGACTTGGCCCACCCCACAGTCTGGAAACAGGTCCATGCCCTTGAGGACCACCTCGGCGCGACCCTGGTCGAGCCCCATGGGCGCGGCTGCCGGCCCACTGAGGCCGGGCGCCTCCTCGCACGGCTGGCCAGCCCGCTGGTGACGGGCGTTGGCTCCCTGGAGCGGGTGTTCCAGACGTCCCGTGCCGAGATGGCGGCTCGCGTGGTCGTCGCCGCGCCGCCGCGGGTGCTGGTTGAGGACCTGACGGACTGCCTCGTCGAGTACCTACGCGTCTGCCCGCGGGTCCAGCTCACCCTCAAGCAGGTCGCGGTCGAGGACGTTACCGCGGCCGTTTCCTCAGGGCGGGCCGACCTCGGCATCACCGCCAGTTGCCTTCCTGCCACCGACGACCCCTGGCTGGAATGCGAGCCGTGCTACGAGCTCGAGATCGTGCTGGTCACGCCCCCGGATCACCCCCTCGCCCGGCGTCGCCGTGTGCATGCCAATGACCTTCGCGCCTATCCCCTGGTCAATGCGCTCGACCCCGGCCAGAATCCCGTGATGACGGCGGCCTTGCAGGAGCTCCAGGCCCTCCGCATTCAGCCGAGTCGCGTGGAGGCTTATCATGACGCCGTCATTTGCCGCTACGTGCAGTTGGGGTTCGGGATCGGCCTGATCAATCGCGTCCCCGGGCAACCGTCGCACCCCGGCCTGCACGTGCGGTCCATGAGCGACGTTTTCGGCCGGTCTACGGTCTACCTGGTTTGGAAGAGGGGTGCCCTGTTGTCGGGACCTGCGCACGAGTTCGCCCAGACCGTGAAGGCCCTGCTAGGCCGCCCGGCTGCCGATACCCACCCCTCATGCCCGAGTCCGAGGAAGAGCGGCGGCACGGTCGGACCAGAAGGGGGGGCATTCGGGCTCGACGGGCCTCGGAGTCAAGCGCGACTTCAAGTAAGCCGCTGCGCGGCAGGATGGTTCGCGACCTCTTTTCGCCTCCGCCATTGACGCCGCTGGCTCCTGGGCACATTTAGCGATTGAAGCGTTGTGGCACGAGCGGACCGGCCGTGAGGCTGTCCAGCGCGGTGCGCATCCGCTCGAGCGTCGGCACTGCGGCCGGATCGCCCGCGAGGTTACGCTGTTCTTTTGCGTCCGCGCAACTGAAACAGCTCCTCGCGGTGCTCCTCCTCATGGCGGATATAGGACCAGCCCTCTTCGATCACGGCACCAAGCGGCCAGCGCTTCTTGGGCAGACCGGCGGAATCGCGATTGCTCCCGTCGTTGGGGAGCACTTCGGCAAGTGCGGGATCGGAGGATGCACGTGCGCTCTTGGCCGCCGGCCCCTTCGCGTTCCAAAACCGCGCCAGCGAGGACCCGGGAAACGGAGAGCCGGCCTCGAGGCCGAGCATGTCGACGATCGTTGCAGCTACGTCGCGCAGACTCACCGTTTCCCTTACAACTTGCTTCGGCGCGCTGCCCCCCGGGGGAATGATGAGAAGTGGAACGTGCAGCTCGGTTTGATAGAGGCTGGAACCGTGGCAGAAAACCCCCGCATGCTCGCCGAAGCTTTCGCCGTGGTCCGACGTGATCACCAGCCAGGTTCGCTCGAGCACACCACGCTCATTGAGTTCGTCGTACAAGCGTCCAAGTCGCTCGTCGAGGTCGCCGATGCAATCGTCATAAGCATCGGCGGCAAATGCCAGGTCCTCCCGCGGGACACGAGTCTTGTCCACACTCCGCCAATACTCGATCAGTACGTCTCGGTGGGTGCCAGTCGGATCGACCCCGAAACGGTGTAGCCCTCCCGGCGGAAGCCGATAGGGGGCATGCGCGTCGACATAATTCAAGAAGGCGAAAAACGGCCGCTCCGGCTGCGACCGCTGCGAGAGCCAGTCGAGGAACTCGCGATTGACCACCCCGGCTCCCTTGCGATCGTTGACGAACAACCGCCGGAGGTGTAGTACAGCGGGTTGCAACGGAGCGTCTTTCAGCCAATCCTGCAGCAAATTCACGAACAAGTCGATACCCAGCAACGCCCGCTCGACCAGGACGGCCGTCTTCGAGGCAGTGAGCCCAGGAAAGATGTAGTCCTCGTAAAAGGTAAAGCCGCGCCCCAGGCCTGAATCGCTGCCACAGTACCTGGAGTTGGCGATGAAGCCGGCCGTCGCGTACCCCCGGGCCCCGAGGAACTCAGCCAGCGTCGGTCTTGTCTCGTCAAGTGGAGTGAGCCAACCGACCGAAAGCTCGTGGTGCCATCGTCCTGTAAACATCGTCGCATGTGACGGCAACGTCCATGACGACGGCGCCATCGCGGAGTCGAAGCGAATCCCCCGCTGGGCAAGCTCCTCCAAGGTCGTACTGGTAGGACGGTCATAGCCATAAAGACTCAGGTGGCCCGCCGCGACCGTGTCGAGCACGATCAAGAGGACATTGGCAGACCCCGGCGGGGGCAAGCGTCGCGCGCGGCGCGCGCTTGCTTCCATCGGTCGCGAATCCAGGGTGAGGCCCCCAGGATCAGCACCATCCCGAGCACCACCGGGAAACTGAACTGGACGAACCGTCGGAAAGCACGGGCGTTCCCCTCGCAGAGCCAAACTAGCCGTGCCGCGGCCCCCAGCGCCAGCACGAACCATGCGAGCCAGTAGATCCGGGGAAACGCGACCAAGAGGACGGGCAGGAACGTGAGTGCGCACAAAAGGCGCGCCACCACCCAGCGACCGCGGCGCGGCCACGCCAAACTCGCGATACAACCGAAGCATCCCAGCGCCAGGAACAGGCACAGGTTCGTGACCGGGATCAGCCATACGAAGTAGCGGCTCATCGCATAAAGTTGATTGGGATCGAACACCTGCTTGCGGAGCACAATCGTGCCCACCTCGAAGAGGCCTGCAACCAGCCCGCACCAGGCCGACAGGCACAAAAGCGAGACGAGCCCCAGCCGGTTCGCGGCCGGATCCGGGGGCGACGCGTCGACCGTTCCGGTGTCGCTGGGGTCGGCGGTCCGAGCGATCATAATGATTCTATTCTCCCGGTCGGGGCCTTGGGTTACCCTCTCAGCGATCCAGTTGCAAGGAGGCTACCATGGGACGTGGGATCCAGCTCAGCGACCTCGAATTCCATCAGCTCGACCACCTTCGGTTCTGGACCAGTTCGGCCGACGTCTTTCGGAATTGTCTGATCATCCTGATGTCCGACGCCGGGGATACCATCGCGTCGATCGCCGAGCAAGTCGGTTGCACGACCGTTACCGGAACCGTGTAGGGTGCACAATGGGGGTGCACAAACCGGCGTACGGTCGGACCAGAAGAGGGCATTCGGACTAGACGCGCCTCGGAGCAAAGCGCGAGTTTCGTCTCCCCGAACTGTCTGCCCCTCGGCCACCGGCGACGAACGCTGCCGAAGAGCTAGCCGTGATGTAGTCGTGATCTACACCAGCTTAACAAAGAACTAATAGCAGCCAACAGTTGCGGCCCGACGCTTCGGGGAATACCATCCAAGTCTCAATTCTAAATGTCCGCTTCTACTCCGCATGGTTAACGTCCCTGAGTCGGCCTGAGAAGGGAGGAAGCAAAGTGCTGAGATCGCCTGCTGGTCCCCGGGATCGGGCTGAAGTGCGGTTCGTCCCAACAAGGAGAGCACGTCCTAGCTCTCGGCCTCGGTGCCTTCGAAGTTGGCTGCGGCGCGGGGGCCACGCAGGGCCCGACCGCCCAGGACAGGGGGGCCAATAAGGCCGTCGCGGCAGATATCGGGAAGTCTTAGCGACAAATGGATCCATCGTACAAGTTTTCCCACTCCTACTCGGAAGGTCCCCGACCTCATTTGAGGCGAACGCCGTCTCGCAGGGACGGCTCATGGTTGTGCCGTGGTCATGCGGCATCTCTTTTTCTGGGGAGAGAGCGATGCGAATGCGGCGGGCTTTGTGGGCGGCGGGTTTGGTGTGCGGCCTTGGTCTCGGAGCGCTTATCGTCTCGGGCGGCTGCGGCGGGTCGCCGACGACCGGTACGCGGGGCGAGATAGAGGGGGAAGCCAAAGCACGCTCTGCTGCCCACGGCGAAAAGATGAAGGAGTATATGCAGACCAAGAAGGCGAATCAGTGGGCCAAGAAGGGGTCTGCGCCGAAATAAGTCAGCGGGCCGTGCCGAGGACCCAGGGCACGGCCGCGGGGGCGTTCGTCGTGATTGCGTCATTCTGATTTTTCTTCTGGGAGGTCTTCTCATGAACAAGTTCAGACGTCACGGCTTCACACTGATCGAGCTCTTGGTCGTCATCGCCATCATCGCGGTGCTGATCTCCCTGCTGTTGCCGGCCGTCCAGTCCGCGCGCGAGGCGGCGCGGCGGGCGCAGTGCCTGAACAACCTCAAGCAGATCGCGCTGGCCATGCACAATTACCACCAGGCGATCGGGTCGTTCCCCATGGGCAACGGGGTAAACTATGTTGCTACAAGCGCAACCTCGGGCTATGAAACGGACTGGGGCACATGGAGCTGCCCAGGCGATGATGCTCCCGTTCCTCGAGCAGTCGACGATTTTTAACGCGTCCAACTTCAATTGGGACCCGTGGTGGCAGTCATATACCAATAGCTGGGACGGTACTCCGCCAAATTCCACGGTGTTCCGCACCAACTTGAGCACGTTCATGTGCCCCTCCGATGGCTTGTGGGCCCAGAACATCTGCAACAACAACTATTTCGGCTCTCTGGGCACAACGACCGTCACTTGGTCCAGTTCGACCGGGATCTTCTCACACACAAGAACGTATGGGATCGCCAACGTCACCGACGGGACGTCCAACACGATCGCCTTCGCCGAGGGGCTGGTCGGCGACGAGAGCCAGCCCAATGTCCCCATCCCTTACCGCGCCAGCCTCACTCCAAGCTCAACCATGGTCGGCAGCGATCCCACCTTGGGCGCGAACAGCGGGTATTTAGACGCCAATACCAATCCCGCCAATGTGCTCTCGGATCTCCAGACTTGCAGCATGAATTTCGTGGCGGGCAACTCTGCCGTAAACTCCGATCAAGACAAAGGCTATACCTGGTCATCAGGCGGACCGGGAATCGCGATGTTCAACACCGTCGTGCCCCCGAACTCAGATAAGTGGAAATGGTCAGCCTGCCGGTTCGGTTGCGTAGGCTGCGGCGCCGACTACGGCCAATACACCAATGCCTCGAGCAACCACCCCGGCGGCGTCAACGTGGCGATGGCCGACGGCAGCGGCAGGTTCATTAAGAGCAGTATCGCCATGAACACGTGGTGGGCGTTGGGGACCAGGGCCAACGGTGAGGTCGTCAGTTCCGACTCCTATTGATTTCGGCCCCGTCCCGTGGAAGGAAGCGGCAGGAGGCGGGCGGGGTGGATGATGCCGTAGGACGCCGGTCCCACGCCTCTTTGGCAAGAGCCGGGCGTCCGGCGTTATGAGAGGACGGCTTAAACCCATGTCACAAATCGCAGCTGATCTGCCGCCCGGCGGGTCGCTCGCCGGGGGGCTGGCCACCAGCCGGCAGTTGCCTCGGGCGAGCGTTTGGGCCCTGGCCCTCACCGCCGGGTTGATCGCGGGATTCGCCTCGTGGCTGATCGGCGAGACCTTCCACGGACGATTCACGCCGCCGGACGGTAGAACGGGTGTTCGCCTCACACCCACTCAGATCAAATCGCTAAGGAACGCTAGGAATGCCGCCGGATCGTTCGAGGCGACCATCGCCTTCGGATCGCTGGGCGCGGTCTTGGGATTGGCCCTCGGTTTGGCCGGTGGGTGCGCGCGGCGGTCCGCCCGGGCAGCCTTGATCGCGGCGATTGCCGGATCGATTCTCGGGGCGCCGCCGGTGCCGTCATGCCCCGCGTCATCCTGCCGATCTATTTCAGGATGCACAATCCGGATCGCGATGACCTGACCCTGGCGATCCTGATCCATGGTGGTAGTTGGTCTGTCATTGGTGCCGCGGCGGGTGCGGCATTCGGTATCGGGCTTGGGGATCGGGGCCGCGCCCTCCGCGCCCTTCTCGGCGGCCTGCTGGGCGCCATCGCTGGAGTGTTGGTCTATGAGATGGTCGGCGCCGTCGCGTTTCCGCTCGATGGGACTTCCGATCCGTTGTCCGCGACATGGGGCACCCGCCTGTTCGCGCGGCTCGCGGTGACGATCTTAGCTTCCGCAGGCGCGGCGATTGGCGCCCTCAGCCCGGTGAAGGGAGCAATCGAGCCCCGAGCCATTACTACCTGATCGGTATCGCTGACTCATGACGCCCAGCCACGCTTTTGAACGCGAGCCCTGCGGACCTCGAAGCGAGACAATGCGGCCTGATCACGAGAGACTCAAGCTCGGGGTGGCTCCACGGCTTCGGAGGACGGCCTCGTGAGGAAGACGAGCCAGTGGTCCGCAGCCTACTGCTGTACGATCGCCGGCGTAGTTGCGGTCGTCTCGGGCTGCGACTCGGCCGCGACCGACCGCTCTGGCAAGGACAAGCGTTGGGCCCCGACAGCCGGCTCTCCTTTGGCTGAGAGCGGCCCGAAGTCGGGCGCTGCGCCCTCCGCCGCCATGCCCAGGATCGTGGGCAACCGTATGGTCGACGACGTAGACGTAGAGGAGCCCGACCTGCTGTCGGAGCAAACGGAGCCGAGCCCGTTCCGCTTCGCCGAGATCGCCGGCGACGCCGGCATCGACTTCGTCCACTTCTCGGGCATGACGGCGGAGAAGTATTCCCCCACCGCCAACGGGTCGGGCGTTGCGGTCTTCGACTACGACAACGACGGCCTCATGGACGTCTACTTCGCCACTGCCACTCTGCTGCCCTTGGGTACCGCCGTCAAGGGGCCAAACCGGCTCTACAAGAACCTGGGCAACGGCAAGTTTCGTGACGTCACCGACGCATCCGGACTAGGCTTCCGGGGGTTCTGCTACGGGATCATCGTTGGCGACATCGACAATGACGGGGACCAGGACGTGTTTTTGTGCAACTATGGCCCCAACGTGCTCTACCTGAACAACGGCGACGGGACGTTCAAGGACATCAGCAAGTCGGCCGGGATCGACCGACCCAACTGGTCCTCGGGCGCGGCGTTCCTCGACTACGACAACGACGGCGACCTCGACCTCTACGTCGCTAACTACGGCATCTGGAAGCTCCCCGATGACGACCAGTTCTGTGGCCGGCTCGAGCCCAAGAGGGTCCGGCGCTACTGCTCGCCGACCAGCATCCGTCCGGCCAAGCACCAGCTCTACCGCAACAACGGCGACCTCACCTTCACCGACGTCTACGACCAGGCCATCCTCAGCATCGACCCCGAGACCAAGAAGCCCAAGCCCAGATCGGATGGCCGTGGGTTTGCGGCCGTCACCGCCGACTTGAACGGCGACGGCCTGATCGACATCTACGTCACCAACGACGTGAGCCCGAATTTCCTCTTCCTGAACCGGGGCGACGGCACCTTCGAGGACGCCACCGAGTCCTCCGGCGCGGCCTTCGACGACAAGGGCCAGGCGCAGTCGGGCATGGGTGTCGACGCCGAGGACGTAAACGGCGATGGCCGGCCCGACCTGTTCGTGACCAACTTCGCCAACGAGTACAACACCCTCCACCTCAACCTGGTCAACGGCCTGTTCATGGACGCGACCTCCTTCTACGGGCTCGCCGCCGATACCGTTCCATTCGTCGGCTGGGGGACCGCCCTGGCCGACTTCGACAACGACGGCTGGCCCGACAACTTCGTCGCCAACGGCCACGTCGACGACAATCGCCTGCAGTTCGGGCAGCATTACGAGTACGCGGAGCCGCCCTTGCTCTTCCTCAACCTGAAGGGGAAGGGCTTCCGCCTGGCAACCAAGGGCGCCGGACCGTACTTTGAAACCAAGCACGTCGGCCGCGGCGCGGCATTCGGCGACATCGACAATGACGGCGACATCGACATCGTCGTCAACCACATGGACGCCGCCCCCGCCCTGCTACGCAACGACACGAAGTCTGACAACCACTGGATCCGCCTCGAGCTCCGGGGGACCAAGAGCAACCACGACGCCATCGGGACCCGCGTCGAGATCGAAGTGGGCGGCCGGACGATCTTCCGTCAGCGCAAAGGCGGTTACAGCCTCGAGTCATCCAACGACCCCCGCCTCCTGATCGGCGTCGGCCCGAACGCCGAGGTGGATAAGGTCACCCTGCGCTGGCCTTCGGGTACGCAGAGCACGCTCGAACACCTCAAGACCGATCGGTCGTACAAGATTGTGGAGCCGACGCAGGGAACCGCGAAGCGAGTCTGCAGTCCTATCAAACAGGACCGATAGGGTGTGTGGGGTCAGGGCCATGGCCAGGTCGAACCAGGAGACGACTCGTTCGCGACCTTGGCGCTGGGTTGCCGCCGCCCTTATCGTGGGCACAGGCGGCTCGGGGCGTGGGGGGCCCGGTCACGGAGTGGAGCGAACCCGGCGCGGATTCGCCAGCAGACCGAAGCCGACCTCAAGGCCGGGCGGTACGAGCAGGCCGCGGCCGGGCTGGCGAGGCTCCGCGACCTCACCCCGCGAGACTACTTTCTGAAGGCCGTGGTGGCGAGGAGCTGCGCCACCCCGACCAAGCGCTCGCTGAGCTCGCCAGGATCCCGGACAACGACCCGGCCGCCCCTACGGCGCGCCTGCTGGCCGGGAAGATCGAGTTGCGGAGGGACCGGCTCCAACGGGCGGCGGCGGCGCTGCTGGCTGCGATCGCGTTGGACCCGACACTCGTCCAGGCGCATCGGCAGCTTGTCTATATCGACGGAATACTGCTGCGCCGCCGCGAGCTCAACGAGCACTTCCAAGCCCTGGCGCGGCTGGCCCCGATGACCTTCGACGAAGTGTTCTCCTGGTGCCTGACACGCAACACCGTCTGGCAGCCGCACGAGCGCGTCCAAGACCTGAAGAGGTTCGTTGCCGCGGACCCGGACGACCGCTGGTCGCGCGCGGCCCTGGCCGATGCCCTGCGCCAGATCGGCCGGCGAGAAGAGGCGGCCCAGGTGCTATCCGTCCTCCCCGCGTCGGACCCCGACGCCCGCGCCGTGCCGCGCCCGCATCGCCCTCGACCGGGGCGACGACCGTGCGGCCGAGACGATCCTCGCGGAGGGGCCGGCCGATCATGCCGAGCTAGCCCGCCTCCGCGGCCAGTTCGCCCTGGCGCATGGCGATGGACCGGCCGCCGTGCGGCACTTCCGCGCCGCTTACGCCGCCCTGCCCGACGACCGCTACATCGTTTTCGGCCTGGGCACCGCGTTGGCCTTCGTCGGCGACCACGCCGCCGCCGCCCCCTTCCTCCGGGACTCGAAAGCCTACGACACTCTCGGTGCGCTCTTGACCCGCGCCGCCAACCCCGCCAGCCATAACGACGCGGGCCTCATGCGTGCCCTCGGGGCGGCGTGCGAGTCGGTCCACCGCCTGCTCGAGGCCCGCGCCTGGTACAACCTGGCGGTCCAGACCAATCCACTCGACGAAGAGGCCCAAAGGGCCCTCTATCGGCTGCGAATGCCGGCAGCGCCGTCCCCATCGATCCCTGGCGTTAGCACCACCACGCCGAACGCTCGTTTGTCTGCTTCCACGGAGTGAGTGGCGAACACCGCGTGTACCGCCAACACGACCCTTACCTGCGCGAAGAACCGTCGGGACCCCGTCAAATTGCCGTCGGCCACTCCCCAGGACACCTTCAACCGCTGACTCTCAATTCAGGGTTCGCCACCCGACGCTGAGCCGGCGCCCCTGGCCCCGCCTGTTTCTGCTGCTTGTACCACTGCTGCCAAGCCTCGCGGCTGGCGGGGTAGAAGCGGAGCAGGTCCTGTAGCTCGGCGTCGGCCCTGTCGGGCTCGTGGGACCGCAGGTAGCACTGGACCAAGAGCGACCGTGCCTCAAACGACTCGGGGTTGAGCCGGATCGCCTCGCGGCAAGCCGCGACCGCCCCGGCCCAGTCCCCGGCTTGGGAGCAGACCCTGGCCAACCCCACGCGATAATCCGAGCGCCAAGGGCTGACTGCGATCGTCTTTTGCAACGCCGCGCGCGCCAGATCGAATCGCTGGAGGCCCGTCAGCGCGAGAGCGGAGTAAGAGAGGGTCCACTCGCGACCCGGTTGGATGCGGAGGATCCGTTCGAAAGCGCGGAGGGCGTCCGCCGGACGGCCGAGGACCCCCAGAACGTACCCAAGTGATTCGCCGGCGGCCAGGTCGTCGGGATGGTCGCGGACGGCCGCCTCGAGCAAGGGCAGCGCTTGGGTCGCGGAGAGTCTCGTCAATTGGGGGTCCGTGCGGTAGCGACGGGCCACCGTTTCCAGGGCCACGCCAAGATCGCGCGCGGCGTCCCGCCGTTCCACCTCTGTCATCAGCGCCCAGTGATACTCCCGCGGAACGACCTCTCCCGGCATCCCGGGCGCGTCCCGCCGGTTCTCACGCAGCGCACCGGCGCCGGAAGCTCCACGCTGGATCCGATGGTCGGTCGCCGCAACGTGGACGATCGTGGTATTCGAGCGCGGCATGTGGCACGCGACGCAGTCCTCGCCACGCCCCCGGGCTTGCCGCTCGGACAGTGGCAGGGCGCAACCCTTGTTTTCGTGGCATTCGAGACAGCGCTTGCGGTAGTAGGCAGCCTTGATGGACGGTTCGGGCAGCCGGTGCGGGTCGTGGCAGAACGTGCAGCCGAGTTGGCCTTGACTCGCGCGGAAGCAGCGGCTCGATTCCAACTGCTCGACTTGCCCGGCCACCTCGAGCTTGTCCTGGTTGCCGTTCTTCTGGACGAAAACTGCCAAGAAACGGTGCAAGGGTAGGCCTGGACGGAAGTCAAAGAAGTCACGGCCTGCCCGGGGGAAGCGGAACATGCCTTGCAGATGGCATTGCTGGCAGACCGAGTCCCTCAGCGCGGGGGCTAGTTTGGCTGGATTGACGATGGTCAAGTCGGGCTCGGTTGAGAGCCCACCCCGCTTCACGTGCAGCGCCCGGGCCCGTGGCAGCGCTCGCACCCGATGGCGTGGCCCTCGAAGATCGGCAACTCGTACCGGTTCAACGTCTGGGCCACGTGGTGCAATTGGTTGGTGTGGCAGAACAGGCATTCGGTCTGGATCGGACGTTCGAAGCTCGAGTAAGGGTTGCCCTCACCGTAGCCCGGAGCGATGTCCCAGCGACCCTTCTGGGCGAACCAGGCGATCGGCGACTGGAAGAGGAAACCATCGCGCTCGATCAGGAAGACGGTACCGCGTCTCCCCGACCCGAGAGCGAAGCGAACCTCGGCTGCGGTCTCGGCGAGCACGTTTCCTGCCGCGTCGCGTCGCGTCGCTTTTTGGAACTCGCGCCCTTCGCGGCGCTCGACCGTGTATTGCAACCCCCGATACTCGAACGGGAGTCCCGTAGCGGCAGTGGTCGGCGGGCCTTCCCCTGTACCCCGGACCGGCGCGAGCGATCGACCCATAGGATGTGACCGGTAGAGAAGGGCGATCTCTTGGTGGCAGCGTATGCAAGCCGCGTCCCCGACATACGCGACCCCGAGGCGCGCGTTCTCAAACGGCGTGTCGGCATATACGTCCCGAGCGCCGGTAGAGCTGCTAGAGGACTTCGCGCTTGAAGCGCCGTTCTTCCGCGGCGAGGTCCAGAGGGCCCACGCGATTCCGATCACGAGCAATGCCACGACCACGACAGCAGCCCGACGGAGGGGAACGCAGCGGGGTGACGCGGGATGGATGGGGTCGTTCACAGCTCATTCCCAAGGGCATTCTGGCTCGGGGTCGCGGCTGCCACGCACGACCGCGATTATAGCGCACCGATTTCTCTGCCCACAACTGACACTCGCCACCGCATTTCGGCGATCGACGTTCTCGGAGTCACACTCGTCGAGAAGCTGATCAGCAGTGCTGCCGCGACAATCTTGGGGCTTCGGGCCAAGCTCGATACGACCAGGCCGAACGGCAATCCGACCGCCGAAGCCAGCACCACGAACCCGAACACCACAAGTCCAGATCCCGTAAAAAGGCCCTGGAGGATCTCGCCGGGGACCTTGCTGTTCCCTCGAGTTTGGATGACCATGGGAGGATCGCGGAGGTGTGCAATCTGAGACTGCATCGGGATTTCGCCCCGCACGCATCCGCGCTGGGCTACCGAAGCAGGTAGCGAGCGGGAGATCCAACCAGGATGTCGATGCGGTGGCGGCTGAAGCCGTTTGATTCCGACCGGATTGCGTGGCTCTCTCGGGCCGCCGGAATCGCGCCGCTGACTGCCCAGTTGTTGATCAACCGAGGGATCGAAGCGCCAGATCCGGCCCTGGCTTTTCTCGAGGCCAAGCTTGGCCAGCTCAATGATCCCGAGTCGCTGCCAGGGGTTGTGGCGGCGGCCGAACGTATCGTCGAGGCTATCCGTGCAGACCGGCCGATCATTATCTACGGCGACTATGACGTGGACGGGGTGTGCGGCACCAGCATCTTGTGGGCTTGTCTGCACTTGGCCGGCGCGCGCGGGTGATTTATTACATTCCGCACAGGGTCGAGGAAGGTTACGGGGTCAATGGCGAGGTTTTGCGGCGGCTGGCGAATGAGCATTCGAAGCCTCTGATTGTCACCGTCGATTGCGGCATCTCGGCGGTGGCAGAGGCAGAACTGGTGCGCGCTTGGTGTTGAGCTGATCGTGACCGATCACCACACCATCGGCGCGGAGCTGCCCGCGGCCGATGTACTGGTGCATCCCCGTTTGCCGGGCAGCAGCTATCCGTGCGGTGACCTCTGCGGCGCCGGGGTAGCATTCAAGCTTGCCTGGCAGGTCTGCAAGAGCTTCGGCGACGGCAAGAAAGCGTCGCCTCATTTGCGCGATTACCTTGTTCGCGCGCTCGGGTTGGTGGCGCTGGCGACCGTCGCTGACGTGGTGCCACTGCAAGGGGAGAACCGAATTCTTGTCCGTCATGGTCTGGCGAGCGTTGCCGCCTCACCCACAGTGGGGTTGCGTGCACTCATGAAGGTCGCGGGGTGTCTGGACAAGTCGCGGCTGACGACCGGCATGGTCGGCTTCGGTCTGGCGCCGCGGATCAATGCGGCCGGTCGGCTAGAACGCGCCATGAGGGCCGTCGAGATGTTGACGACCGAAGACCCAGAGCAAGCTCGTGTAATCGCCGAGGAACTGGATTTGATCAACGTCCGCCGCCAGGAGCTCGAGCGCGAGATCGTATCGGAAGCGCAGGAGATGATCAGGGCCGAGGGGGGTCTGAAGGAACGCGGTGCCATCGTGCTGGGCCGTAAGGGCTGGCACCCGGGCGTGATCGGCATCGTCGCCAGCCGGCTGGTCGATTATTACCATCGCCCCACCGTGATCGTGGCCTTCGGCGACGATTTTGCCCAGGGCTCAGCGCGGTCGATCGCTGGCTTCAATCTCTACGAGGCGATCCGCGATTGCTCCGACGGCCTCATCGGTTTCGGCGGACACGCCGCGGCGGCCGGATTGAAGCTGAGCGAGGGCCATTTTCCAACGTTCGCCCGGCAATTTGAGGAGCGATGCCGAAGTTCGCTGACTGCCGAGAACCTCGAGAAGTCGCTGGTCATCGACGCCGAGGTGCCGCTTGGCGTGCTGTCTCTACCGGTGGTCAAAGAAATCGAGCGGCTCGAGCCTCACGGTATGGGCAATCCCCGCCCACTCTTGCTCGCCAGCCAGGTGCGGATCATGGGCGAACCACGAGTCGTCGGCGAGTTCAAGAACCACCTCCAGCTTCGCCTCGTCCAAGGCAGTACTCAGATCAAGGCGGTCGGCTGGAACATGGCCGAGAAAGCCAACGAGCTCACCCCGAACTGTTCCTGCTCGATCGTGTTCCATCCCTCCGTCAACGAATGGAACGGCCGCCGCGACGTGCAGCTCGAGCTCAAAGACCTGATGATCGAGAGCGACCAGGCGGCTTCCCTGGCGACGGCGAATCCATGAGGGACGGCGGGCTTCCGACGACGCTCGGCCTGCAACCTCATCTCTGAGATCAGGTGATCAGATCCAATTCGCCGGTCTCGGTGCTGTCATAGCCAGGCAGTTCGCCGAGCGCTTTGCGGTAGAGAGGCGAGCGAACAATCTCCTGGAGGGCCAGGATTCTAGGGTCATCGGCAAGCCGGCTGGGGAAGCAGAGGTCGTACGCCTCTTCACGAACGCCGAAAAAGTTCAGCCCGGCCTCTTCGCTGACCAGGCGCAGGCAGACGCCGGCGTCGGCCCAGCCGCTTCTTACGGCTTCGGCGACCGCACGGTGATGGGAGGCAAGGCAGCGCGGGGCGGGTAGCCGGCTACCCAGCAGCTCGTCAAGGCATTGCCTCGCTCCGGACCCCTCTTCCCGGCCAATCCACCGCAGCCTCGAGCGTACCGCTGACCGTATCGAGTGAACCCGGCAGGCGGGCGACAAGGCGATTCCTTCTTCCCAGCGCGCGGCGCGAAGCAAGCTGTAGCCCGCACCGAGCTTCTCGTGCACGACCCTGGCGTTGCCCCCCGGCTCACTGGCACGGCTGAGGTGAACGCCTGCGACGTGCACTAGCCCTGTCCCCAGTAGCTCGAGAGCTTCCCGGCTGGGCCTCTGAAGCGGCAGCAGCCGGATACCGGCCGGGGCGGCCAGCGCCGCCGCCAGAAGGCCGACGGCCGGGTCGCAGCAGGCCATCACCAGCGTCCGCCGCGGATCCCTCGCGGTGTTCTCACCAGACGCATCCAGGCCAGAGATTCCGTCATGGGGAATCATTCCAATCGCCGTGGGCTCGGTCGGATAAAGCCGAACCACTCCGTGTAACTCGGCGGCCCAGTAACGCCATGGTTCTCGCCCCGATGGCCACGCCCACTCGGGCAGGCTCGAAGCCTGGCGGCGAAGTCGGAACAGGTCCTCCACGCGGCATTCCAGCGCTGCGGCCAACGCCAGCGCGGCCGCCGCAGAGGGAACCAGGCGGTCGGTCTCGATCGCGCTGATGCCTGCTCGAGAGAGCCCCGCGCGACGAGCCATCTCCTCCTGCGACCAGCCGCGGCGGGCGCGGTGCTCACGGAGATGGTTCTCCATCGAGAGCGTTGCGCCATGATCGTATCAACTTTCTCCAGGATTGTGCCGCCGGGCTACATTGGCTATCGTGTTGAGCGCCACGATTATGACAACGGACTCCAGTATTCTAGCAGAACGCCGCGAGACCTTCTATTCCGCGAGTGGATACAGCACCATGAGAATTCCCCGCCGCTATCGAGCCTTCACCTTGATTGAGCTCTTGGTCGTCATCGCCATCATATCCGTACTGATCGCCCTGCTCTTGCCAGCCGTGCAGTCGGCAAGAGAGGCCGCCCGGCGGATCCAGTGCGTCAATAATCTCAAGCAGGTTGGACTGGCGCTGCATAACTACATTTCCGCGGTCGGGGTCCTGCCGCCGGGGCGGTTCAACAGCCATATCGCCAGCCGCGGAAACTGCTGGGGGACCTATTCGCAGCTCCTGCCGGAGATGGACCAGAGCGCCATATTCAACGCGTTCAACTTCAACCTGCCACCAGATACTGACACCTTGTCGGCATCCAACTCCACCGGATTCGAGACCTTCTTGAGCACGCTGATTTGCCCGTCCGACTCGGATGCCGTGCTGATCACCGTAGGCGGCGGGCAGTTCGCGACGCATAACTACGATTTGAACACCGGGTCCACTTACCCGGTAGTGCAGAATCCCTTGCCCCCCCTCTTCGGATCGCCCAACGGGCCGTTTTACGAGAACTCGCGAACTGGGCCGGCGTCTTTTACCGATGGTTTGTCGAACACGGTCGCCATTACCGAGACCGTGCGTTCGACCTCGACGTCCACGTATGCCAATGATCCCCTGGGGGTTTTTCTAATCACCGGCAACAATAGCACGACCGGTCCGCCGATCAGCTCCGACGCCGACTACCAGTCGCTTTGCCTGAGCTTGCCAACCACGACGAGCCAGTTTCAGGCCACGCGCGGGGTCCGCTGGCATTACGGAGCACCGGGACACAGCCTGTACAACCATCTGCGCCCGCCCAACAGCAAGATGCCCGACTGCCGGGGAGGACTGCCTCACAGCACCCGGTCCGACCCACTCTGGAGTTGGCTGTCGCTGAACATCGCGGCGCGGAGCAAGCACCCGGGCGGCGTCAACTCGCTACTGGCTGATGGATCGGTCCGGTTCGTCAAGGAATCCATCGACGTAGCAACCTGGCAGGCTCTGGGCAGTCGCAACGGCGGCGAGGTCATTTCTGCCGACAGCTACTGACCGCCTCGCCGGCTGGTTTCCGGCCAGGCGGAACTCCACGTCGCCAGTGGTGTTCAATGACTGGGGGAGATACGATCGCAAGCTGACCGCAGCCGGCACAATCTCCCCCAGTGATAACCCATACCAGCGACCCGCGGATCGAGGCAATGCAAGCGACACAGAGACTGTCTATTCTCCTGGTTATCTTCGTGGCTCATTGCGTCGCGGCGTTTGGTGCAAGCCAGACTCCGAACCGACAGTCAAGCCCCACCCCCTTTCGCGACCTCTTCCTGGATCTAGATGCGAACAATGACAGAATGATCGAATCTGCCGAAGTTCCCGAGTCAGGACGCCAGGCGTTCGAGCGGCTTTTGAACCATGGAGACGCCAACCACAATGGCAAGCTCGAGGCCGAGGAGTTCAGGGACTTGCTCCAATCAGTGGATTGGAGCCGGGCAGCCTCGCCAGAGCAGCTCGAGAACCGATTCAAGAATCTGGACAGGAATAAGGACGGCAAGCTCGATCGCCAGGAATTTCAAGGTCGGCCGGCACGATTCAGCCAGCTCGATCGCAATGGCGACGGGTATTTGAGTCGCGACGAGGTCCCCTGGCTGAAGCCGAATGCAACCACCGGCAAGGCCCAGCCGAAAAAGCCCAAGTTGTGATCTTGGGGCGGGTACGACCTAGCGAGCGAAGGCCATCCGCGCGCAGCCGGCAGCGCCGATGAATCCCGCATCGGCGCCCAGGGCGGCGTACTCGACACGCACCTTGTGAGCCAGCGTGGGGAAAGCCATCGCCCGGATATCGGTGCGGATGTCTTCAAGGAAGGCAAGGCCGGCGGCGATCATGCCACCGCTGAAGAGCACGATGTCCGGATCGATCGTGTGCATCAAGCAAACCGCCCCCACTGCCAGGTAGCGAGCGGTCTCGCGCATCAGGCGGCCGGCCAGCGCGTCGCCGGCGACTGCGGCCTGATCGATTGCTCGACTGGTGAGCTCAGTGGCGGGAATCTTTCTTAAAAGGCTGGGAGACGCGTCAAGTTCAAGAGCCTCGACAGCCCGCTTCACCAAGGCGGTAGCCGAGGCATAGCCTTCCAGGTGGCCGTAGGCGCCGCAGGAGCATTGCCGGGCGTCGTCCATCTGAATGATGATGTGGCCGCACTCGCCGCCGTGGCTGTGACGGCCCTCGATGATTCGGCCCTCTTCGACGATTCCGCAGCCGATTCCCGTGCCCAGAGTGAAGAGGACGAGGCTGCGCGTGTTCCGCCCGTGCCGGCCCAGTATTCGCCATACGCCGCCGCATTGGCGTCGTTCTGTAGGACGGTCTGCTTGTCAAGCTTCTTCGCCAGGAGATCGCGGATCGGCAGTTGATTCCACCCCGGCAGGTTGGGTGGTTCGAGCAGCATCCCGCTGGGGAGGTCCATCGTGCCCGGTGAACCAAGCCCGACGCCGGTGATCTGGTCCCAGGACAACCCACTCGCCGAGACCGCGCGGCGGCCTGATTCGGCCAAATTGGCGATGCCCACTTCTGGTCCGCGGTCGGCCTCGGTCTCCAGGCTCACCGCCGACAGCGGCTGTCCCACATCGTCGACCACGCCACTCTTGATGTTGGTTCCACCAAGGTCGATACCCAGGTAGAAAGGTGGCCGGCGGTCGTGAGCACTCATGGCGAACTGACCTCAACGCAGCGGGAATCTCAAAGCAGCATATTTCGCCAATTCCAAGCCCAACCACTTTACGGCCTCCAAGAGCCCAGGTCAATTGGCTGATGGGGGTTATGTCGTCA